>NZ_JBGNUT010000011.1:0-277855 GCF_041951385.1 Actinomadura sp. NTSP31
CTCCATAGCGACGACTCGCCGCAACGCAAGGGATCGCTAGAGGGCGGCGACGACGCGGGCGCGGTGGTGGGCGGGGGCGCCCCAGGCGGAGTGCAGGGCGCGCGCCTTGCGGATCCACAGCGACGGGTCGTATTCGTCGGTGTAGCCGATCGCGGCGTGCACCTGCAGAGCCGTCTTCGCGGCGAGGTACGAGGCGTCGGACGCGGCGACCTTCGCGGCGGAGGCGTCCCGCGCGAAGTCCGCCGTCCCGTACGACAGCGCCGCGCCGTAGACGAGCGGCCGCGCGAACTCCAGCTCCACCATCGCGGTGGCGAGGTGGTGCTTGACGGCCTGGTACTCGCCGATCGGGTGCCCGAACTGCTGCCGCGTCCTGGCGTACTCGACCGAGACGTCGAGCAGCGCGCGGCCGAGCCCGATCTGCTGCGCGGCGCACAGCATCACGCCGAGGTCGGTGAGGCCGGACGGCGCGCCGTCCACCCGGAACAGGCGGCGGGCCGGGTCGAGGGAGGCGACGCGCTCACCCGGCCGCACGGCGGACCCGTCGGCGGCGATGACGAGGTCGGCGGCGTCGGCGTCCAGCGCGTGCGGGACGGCCATCGACACCAGCGCCTCACCCTCGGCGATCTTCGCGAGCAGGTCGCCGTCGGTCAGGACCTCGGCGGCGGCGAGCGTCTCGACGTACGGGCCGGGCGCGGCGGCGCGGCCCAGCTCCTCCATCGCGACGGCCAGCTCGACGGGCAGCGGCCCGATGCCGCCGTGCTCCTCCGGGACGGCCAGCGCGAACACGCCCGCCTCGGCGGCCTGCGACCACACGGCCCGGCCCGGCCCGGCGTCGCCCGCCGCCCACGCGCGGATCGCCTTGGCGGTGCCGGCGTCGGCCAGCAGCCGGCGCAGCGTCTCGCCGAACATCCGCTGCTCGGCGGAGAGAACGAACTTCACCGGGACCCCCTCGGGAGGCCGAGCAGGCGCTCGGCGATCACGTTGCGCTGGATCTCGTTGGTGCCCGCGTAGATCGGGCCGGCCAGGGAGAACACGTAGCCCTCCAGCCAGTCGGAGTCGAGCTCGCCGTCCGGGCCGAGCACGTCGAGGGCCGTCTCGTGCAGCGCCACGTCCAGCTCCGACCAGAAGACCTTGTTGAGGCTGGACTCCGCGCCGATGTCGTCGTCGCGCGAGATCGTCTCGAAGCCCTTCAGCCGGTACGCGCGGGACCGGATCCACGCGTCGGCGACCCGGTCGCGCAGCGCCGTGTCGGACGGGTCGGCGCGCTCCTTCCACAGCTCGACGAGCCGCTCGGTCGCGGCGGTGAACCGGCCGGGGCTGCGCAGCGTGAGGCCGCGCTCGTTGCCGGCGGTGCTCATCGCGACGCGCCAGCCGTCGCCGGGCGCGCCGATGACGTCCTCGTCCGGGACGAACACCCTGTCCAGGAACAGTTCGGCGAACGCGGGCTTGCCGTCGAGGCGGCCGATCGGGCGGACCGTCACGCCCTCGGCGTCCAGCGGGAACATCAGGTACGTCAGGCCCTTGTGCCGCGACGACTCCGGGTCGGAGCGGAACAGGCCGAAGCCCCGGTCGGCGAACGCGGCGCGCGAGCTCCACGTCTTCTGGCCGTCGAGCAGCCAGCCGCCGTCGGTGCGGGTCGCGGTGGAGCGCAGCGCCGCGAGGTCGCTGCCCGCGCCGGGCTCCGACCACGCCTGCGCCCAGATCACCTCGCCGGCGGCCATCGGCGGCAGGATCCGGGCGAGCTGCTCGGGCGTGCCGTGCTTGAGCAGCGTCGGCGCCAGCAGGTTGATGCCGTTCTGGCTGACCCGGCCGGGCGCGTTCGCCGCGTAGTACTCCTCCTCGAAGACCAGCCACTGGAGGAGGGACACGCCGCGACCGCCGTACTCCTCCGGCCACGACACGACGCCGAGCCGCGCCTCGCCGAGCCGGCGCTCCCACTCCCGGTGCAGCGCGAAGCCCTCCTCGGTCTCCAGCGACGGCAGCGGCTCGGCCGGCACGTTCGCGCGCAGCCAGCCGCGCACCTCGGCGCGGAACTCCTCGTCCGCCGCCCCGAACTCAAGATCCATGCGGTGCCTCCTCGTCGTCCCCGGCGGCGGCGCGGCGCGCCGCTCGGGCCCGGCGACCACGCTTCTTTCTAACAACTGTTTGGTAGAGTAGCCGCCGCCGTCCACCGCCCCCGCCATCGCCTCCCGTCCAGCGGGACGCGGTCGCGGCCGGTGCCGCCGAATCCCGTTCTGGCGGCATCCGGTAAGAAGGTGCCGTGCCCGCACTGAGACTGGACGCGGCGGTGCCGCCGCCCGAGCTGCACGACCTGCGCCGGGATGTCCGCGCCTTCCTCGCCGAGGAGACCGCAGCCGGACGGATCGCCCCGCACGCCGACAACTGGCTGGCCGGCTGGGACCCGGCGTTCAGCCGCCGGCTCGGCGAGCGCGGCTGGATCGGGATGACTTTCCCGCGCGAGTACGGCGGGAGCGGGGCCGGGTCGCTCGCCCGGTTCGTCGTCACCGAGGAACTGCTCGCGGCCGGCGCGCCCGTGGCCGCGCACTGGATCGCCGACCGGCAGTCCGGGCCGTCGCTGCTGAAGTTCGGCACCGAGGAGCAGCGCCGCGCCTACCTGCCCGGCATCGCGCGCGGCGAGACGTCCTTCGCGATCGGCATGTCCGAGCCCGACTCCGGCTCCGACCTGGCGTCCGTCCGGACGCGCGCCGAGCGCGCGGACGGCGGCTGGACCGTCAACGGCACCAAGGTGTGGACGAGCGGCGCCCACCTCGCGGACGCCATGATCGCGCTGGTCCGGACGGGCCCGGCCGGGGAGAGCCGGCACGAGGGCCTCACCCAGCTGATCGTCGACCTGCGCTCGCCCGGCCTGGAAATCCGCCCGATCCGGCTGCTGACCGGCGAGCACCACTTCAACGAGGTCGTCCTCACCGACGTGTTCGTGCCCGACAATCGGGTGCTCGGCACGGTCGGCGACGGCTGGCGGCAGGTGACCAGCGAGCTGTCGTTCGAGCGGAGCGGCCCCGAGCGGATCCTCAGCACGTTCCCGCTGCTCGCGGCCGTCGTCGGGCGGCTGGCCGAACGCCGCGCCGACGCCGCCGACCGCGCCCGCGTCGGGATGGTCGTCGCGCGGCTGTGGGCGCTGCGGCGGATGTCCCTCGCGGTCGCCGCGCGGCTCGCCGCCGGGGACGCGCCCGCGACCGAGGCCGCCGTCGTCAAGGACCTCGGCACCCGGTTCGAGGGCGCGCTGACCGAGACCGTCCGGCTGCTCGCCCGCGTCGAACCCGATCTCGCGTCGTCCGATCCGCTCGCCCATCTGCTGGCCCAGTCCGTCCTGCACGGTCCCGGGTTCACGCTGCGCGGCGGGACGAACGAGATCCTGCGCGGCGTCGTCGCCAAGGCAATGCAGGCCGGAACGGGGGAGGCGCGGTGAACGACGTCGTCGAGGCGCTGGTGTCCACGGTGGACGCCGTGTGCGCCCGGTACGCCGACCCGGAGCGGACCTGGAACCCGGGCCTGTGGGACGAGCTGGAACAGATCGGCGTGACGCTGCTGCCGGTTCCGGAGGAGCGCGGCGGCGCCGGAGCCGACCTCGCCACCACGGTCGAGGTGCTGCTCGCGCTGGGACGGCACGCGGCGTCCGTCCCGCTGGCGGAGACCGCACTGCTGGCCGGGTGGCTGCTCGCCGATGCCGGCGCCGACGTCCCGTCCGGACCGCTGACCGCCGCGCTCGCCGGACCCGACGTGACGCTCCGGCGGGACGGCGACGCGTGGCGGCTGTCGGGCACGCTGCCGCGCGTCCCGTGGGCCCGGCACGCGGAGGGCATCGCGGTACTGGCCGGCGGCCACGTCGCGTACGTCCCGCGCGGCGGCTTCGAGGTCGAGGAGGGCGCGAACCTCGCGGGCGAACCGCGCGACACCGTCCACCTGCGCGACGCCGCTCCCGCGCACGTGCTCGCCTCGACGGCGACCGCGCAGGCGTTCCGCGAACGCGGCGCGCTCGGCCGGACGGCGCTGATGGCCGGCGCGATGGAGACCGCGACCGGCCTCGCGCTGCGCTACGCGGGCGAACGCGTCCAGTTCGGGCGCCCGCTGGCGAAGTTCCAGGCCGTCCAGCAGCACCTCGCCGAGATGGCGGGCGAGACGCTGATGGCGCGGGTCGCGGCGCAGGCGGCGGCCGCCGAGGGCACCGGCCTCGCCGTCGCGGCGGCGAAGGCGGCGGTGAGCGAGGCCGCCGGGACCGTGTGCCGGCTCGCCCACCAGGTCCACGGCGCGATCGGGTTCACCGACGAGCACGGCCTCCGGCACGCCACCACGCGGCTGTGGGCCTGGCGCGACGAGTCCGGCAACGAGGCCGAGTGGGGCGAACGGCTCGGCGGCCTGGTCCTCGGCGCGGGCGCCGGCGGCCTCTGGCCCCTCGTCACGGGCGGGGACGCCTAGGGGACGCGGGCGACGCCGCAGAACGCGTCGACCCCGGCGGGCTCGTCGAACGGCGACGGCTCGGGCCGCCACCGCGACACCGGGACCACGCCGGGCTCCACCAGCTCCAGGCCGTCGAAGTACGCCGTGATCCGCTCCGGTGGGCGCAGGTTGTAGGCGACCCCGCCGGCCTCCACGTACCGGGCGATCGCGCGGGCGCGGGCCGTCTCGTCCGGCCCCTCCGGCCGCCCGCCGCCGTCGTCCTCGCCGCCGAAGACGTTCGTGCCGTCATTGATGATGACGTAACTGCCCGGCGCCAGCGCCTTCACCAGTTGCGCGAGGATCGCCTCCGGGTCCTCCTCGTCGGTCACGTGGCCGAGGATCCCGAGCAGTAGCAGCGCGACCGGTTCGCCGAAGTCGAGCGTCTCCGCCGCCTTCGCCATGATCGCGCCGGGCTCGCGGATGTCGGCGTCGATGTAGGAGGTGGTGCCCTCCGGCGTCGAGGTCAACAGCGCGCGGGCGTGCGCCAGCACCAGCGGGTCGTTGTCGACGTACACGATCCGGGCCTCGGGCGCGACGCGCTGCGCGACCTCGTGGGTGTTGTCGACCGTGGGCAGTCCCGTGCCGATGTCGAGGAACTGCCGGATGCCCGCCTCGCCCGCCAGGAAGCGCACCGCCCGGCCGAGGAACGCGCGCGAGTGCCGGGCGATGTCCACCTGGCCCGGGAAGATCTGCACGAACGCGTCGCCGACCTCCCGGTCGATCGGGTAGTTCTCCTTGCCGTCCAGCCAGTAGTTCCAGATCCGCGCCGAGTGCGGGACGGACGAGTCGATCTCCGGATGCTCGGGCATGGGGCCTCCGTCGGGACGGGGAAGACCGGTCGCCCGCCAGTCTTTCCGCGATGCCGCACCCGCCACCCCGGTTGGCCAAGATCGGTCGAACACGCCCCCGCCCGCACCGCGCCCACCCGCCGCCTTCCAGGCCTGCGCGTACCTCTAGGGAAGCCGGACGCCGACGAGCTTGGTGAGCAGCCGGTCGACCTGCCGCTCCAGCGGCTCCCACGGCAGCTTCGGCTCGTTGACGCGCATCGAGACCGCGCCGTGCACGGCCGCGCGCAGGTCGAGCGAGACGGCCGCCGCGACGTCGGCGGGTGCCAGGCCCTCGTCCATGCACCGCTGGACGGCCGCCGAGATGCGCTTGCCCAGCTCCATCTTGAACGAGGTGTCGCACCGCTGGTTGACCGCGCTCTCGTGCAGCACCTTGTAGAGGCCCGGGTGCTCGTGCGACCAGGTGCCCATGACCTGCACGCGCGCGCGCAGCCCGCCCACCGGGTCGCCGGCCTCGGCCTCGGCCTCGTCGGCGGCCCGGACCAGGTCGGCGTGGCTGCGCTCCATCGCGGCGAGGACCAGCGCGTCCCGGTCGGCGAAGTGCAGGTAGACCGACGTCGCCGCGATGCCGACCTCCCGGGCCACCGCGCGCAGCGACAGCGCCTCGTCGTCGCCGAGCTCGTCGAGCAGCCGCAGCGCGGTCGCCACGATCTCCTCGCGCAGCCGTTCGCCCTCGCCCCGCCGGTTCCGCCCGCGCGAGGGCCGCGTCGCTCCCATGCCCGGCATTCTATTCCGGCGACCGTTGCGCTACAGTCGTAGCGCTACAAGTGTTCAGTCAACGGAAGGGCGCACCATGTCCACCACCACCGCAGCCGCGGCTCCGCACGGCACCGAGGCCGGGCTCGACTACAAGGACTTCGCCACCGGCGACCGCTACGTCCAGCACTGGGACGTGACGCGGCCGGTCCCCGAGGCCGCCGCGAACGACAACGGAATGTGCTGAGGCGGCCATGAGCACCGAAACGGTTCCCGGGCGGCGGGACGGCACGGAACGGACCGCGCCCGACCCGCGGCGGTGGTGGGCGCTGGCCGCCGTCGCCACCGCCCAGCTCATGATCGGCATCGATATGACGATCATGAACATCGCGCTGCCGTCGCTGCAGCGCTCCCTGCACCTGTCCGACCCGGGCCGGCAGTGGGTGATCACCGTCTACGCGCTCGGCTACGGCGGCCTGCTGCTGCTCGGCGGCCGGCTGTCGGACCTGGTCGGCCGCCGCCGCGCGCTGCTGGCCGGGCTGACCGGCTTCGCGCTGGCGTCCGCGCTCGGCGGCGTGGCCCCCGGCCCCGGCCTGCTGCTCACCGCGCGCGCCGCCCAGGGCGTCTTCGGCGCCCTGCTCACCCCGTCGGTGCTGGCGACGCTCGCCGCGGCCTTCCCCGCCCCGGCCGAGCGCGGCCGGGCGTTCGGGATCTACGGGACGGTGATGGGCAGCTCGTCCGGACTCGGCGTCGTGCTCGGCGGCGTCCTCACCGACTACCTCGACTGGCGCTGGTGCATGTTCGTGAACGTGCCGATCGCCGTCGCCGCCGGGACCGGGGTGCTCTACGCGGTCCGGCCGGTGCCGCGCGCGCCGGGCGTGAAGGTCGACGTAGCCGGGGCGCTGCTCGCCACCGCCGGGCTGATGGGCCTCGTCCTCGGCTTCGCGCGGGCGGAGCCGGACGGCTGGGGCGCCGCCACGACCGTCGGACCCCTGGCGGCCGGAGCGGCCCTGCTGGCGGCGTTCGTCTGGACGCAGACGAAGGTGCGCGGGCCGCTGCTGCCGCTGCGGGTCGTCCTCGACCGGCGGCGCGGCGGCTCCTACCTGGCGGTCCTCGGCCTGTCGGTCGGGATGTTCGCCGCGCTGTTCTTCCTCACCTTCTACCTGCAGAACGTGCTCGGCTACTCGCCGGTCCGGGCGGGCGTGGCGTTCCTGCCGCTCACGGCCGGGCTGGTGATCGGCGTGCGGGGGGTGAGCCCGCTGCTCGCCCGGGCGCCGGTGCGGGCGCTGCTGGCCCCCGGCCTGCTGGTGATCGCCGCCGGGCTCGCGCTGCTCGGGACCGTGCGGGTCGACAGCGGCTACTGGACGCACGTCCTGCCGGTGTTCCTGCTGGTCGGGCTCGGCACCGGCTGGGTGCTCGTCACCGCCAACAGCACCGCCACGCTCGGCGCCGGCCCCGACACCGCCGTGGCCGGCGCGACCGTCATGACGTCGCAGCAGATCGGCGCGTCGCTCGGCACCGCCCTGCTCAGCACCGTCGCCGGGACGGCCGCCGCGCACTACCTGCGGGCCCACCCGGGCGCGGCGGCGCGCGCGGCGGTGCACGGCTTCGACGTCGCGAGCCTCGGCGCGGCGGGCGCGCTGTGCCTCGTCGCGGCGGCGGTGTTCCTGGTCACCGGCCGGGCGGGCGCCGCCCGGCCGTCATGAGGTCTCCTCCTGCTCCTCGTCCTCGTAGGCGGCGCCGGACAGGCCGTAGCGCTCCTGGTCGGAGGGGCGCGGGGCCTCCGGCCCGTCGCGGCCGAGGCGCAGCATCCGGGAGATGCGGACGGTGCGGAACTCGCGCCCCGCCGCGGTGAACGCGTGCCCGGTCGCCCGCTCGATCTGCTCGGCGGCCCGCTCCCACTCCGCGAGCTCCTGCGGCGCGGGCGGGTCGCCCTGGAACTCGCGCAGCCGGGGCAGCAGGTCGCCGAAGTAGCGGGCCAGCCGGCGGCGGGTCTGCTCCGGGTCGTCGCCGCCGGTCAGCGGCGCCCAGCCGTCCGCCTTGACCTCGACCGCGATGAACGTCGGCGGCAGCAGGACCACCCCCGGGTGCGCCAGCACCGCGTGCCGCGCCTCGGCCTGCACCAGGTCGGGGACGGTGCCCGGCACCGGCATGTGGCCGACCAGGTTCAGCCGCAGCTGCGCCTCCCACTGCCCGGCCGGCGCCGCCGGCTCCAGCAGGTGGCCGCGCAGCGTCCCGTCGCCGCAGGCGCCGGGCGTGTCGGTCGGCCGGGGCGGCTCCATCACCCGGTCGCCGAGCAGCGTGTACTTCTCCACCCGGATGATCCGGTAGCGCCGGTCGCCGATCTCCCACTCGTCCTTGGGGAGCTGCTCGCCCTCCTCGGGGTCGAGGCGGTCGGCCACCGCGAGCATCGCGTCCGCGAGACCGGATCCGTCCGCGCGACCGGGCGCGTGCCCGCCGGTCGCCGCCTCCCGGCGCAGGTCGGCGGCCAGTCCGTACCGGGCGGCGGACGGGTCGGCCGAGCCGAGCCGGCCGATGCGCCACTCGGCGCCGGTCTGCACCGCGTACCCGAAATCGGGCGACCCGGCCGGGAGGAGCTTGGGGTAGGCCAGGATCGCGTCGCCGATCTCGCGGTCGCGCACGGCCGCGACCGGATCGAGGGAGGCGACCAGGTTGATGTGGTCGAACCCCGGCATCAACGGGAACGTCATGCCCTCATATTCGGTACCCGGGGCGCGGCCCGCAGCGGATTCCGCGGAACCGGACGGCCGCTGACGTGCGACTTCTCCTGGTCAGCGGCTTATGTCCGACAGGTGAGGCGGAGCTCACCGGACATATCTCCCGGCGGCCGACTCGGCGCGCGCGGCCGCCGCCGATCCGGCGGGGCCCCGTCTAGACTGGGGGCCGGATCGAGACCGGGGGATGAGGCGATGGTCCCGGATGCCCGCGACACGGCCGGTGCCGAGGCGGCCCACGCCGGCCCGTCCGAGGCCGGCGCCGCTCAGGCCGACAGGGCGCTGTTCGGCGCGCTGGTCACCGAGGTGCCCTTCGGCGTCGCGTTCCTCGACGCCCGGCTCCGCCTGCGCCGCGTCAACGCGGCCCTGCGCGCGCTGCTGCGCGGCGGCGACGCCGGGGAGGGCGGCCGCAACGGCACCGACCTGGCCGGCCGGCCGCTCACCGAGGTGCTGGACGGCGAGTTCGCCGCGGCCCTGGAACCGGCGCTGCGCGGCGTCCTGGACGACGGCCGCGCGGTCACCGGCCTGGAGGTGCGCGGCCCCGTGCCCGCGACCGGCACCGCACCCGGCACCGCGCCCGGAACCAAGGCCGGTTCCGCACCCGGCGCGCCGTCCGGACCGGGCGGTGCGGACGCGGACGCGCGCGGCGAGCGGGTCTGGGTCTGCGCGTGCCTGCCGGTCCGCGGATCCGGCGGCGCGACGCTGGGCGCGGCGCTGATCGTCCAGGACGAGACGGTCCGCCGCGCGGTGGAGGAGGCCATCACCCGCCGCACCGAGCGGTACCGGTCGCTGGTCGAGGCGACGACGCCGGTGGTGTGGACGACCGCGGCCGACGGCTCCGCCGGCGAGGACGCGCCGCACTGGCGCGCCGTCACCGGCCAGACCCCGGAGGACTACGCGAGCGGCGGCTGGCTCGCCGCCGTGCACCCGGAGGACTACGACCGCGTCGCCGCCGAGTGGCGCGACAGCATGCGCGACGGGCGCGTCCTGGAGGTGGACTGCCGCGTCCTCACCGGGGCCGGCGGGCGCCGGCACTTCGAGGTGCGGGCCGTCCCGATCCGGCGGGACGGCGAGGTCATCGAGTGGGTCTGCGCCGGGACCGACGTCACCGGCCGCCGCGACGCCGAGGAGATGCGCGGCCGGCTCACCGGCCAGCTGTCGGCCGCCGCGCTGCGCACCGCCCGGCTCCAGCAGGCCACCTCGATGCTCGCGGAGGCGCTGACCGTCGGCGAGGTGGTGCGGGTCATCGTGGAGGTCGGGCAGTCGGCGGTCGGCGTCGACCACTGCACGGTCGCGCTGCTGGACGACGGCAAGGCGCGGCTCGCCCCGGTCGCTCCGGCCGACCCCCCGCCCGCGGCCGGATCCGCCACCGGTTCCGGCGGCGACGCCGAAGAGCCCGAACGAGCCCCCGAGGCCGCGCAGGTGTGGCCGGACGTCGTCGCCGTCACCGACCCGACCGTGATGTCGGCGGCGGCGCGCGAGGGCCGCCCGTTCGTCGCCGAGAACCCCGCGGAGCTGCGGCGGCTGCTCGGCGAGGACGCCGCCGCGCAGGAGATGCGGCGCGGCCCCGGCGAGCAGGCGTGGGTGGCGCTGCCGCTGCTGGCGGCGGGCGCGGCGATCGGGGTGCTGCGGTTCGCCTTCACCCGGACGCGGTTCCTCACCGAGGACGAGCAGGTGTTCCTGGAGGCGCTGGCCGGGCAGTGCGCGCTGGCGGTGGAGCGGGCGATCCTGTTCGAGCGCGAGCACCGCACCGCCGAGCAGCTGCAGCGCAGCCTGCTGCCGGGCGACCTGCCGAGCTCCCCGGAGCTGCGGATGGCGGCGCGCTACGACCCGGTGACCCGGCACGTGCAGGTGGGCGGCGACTGGTACGACGTGTTCAAGCTGCCCGGCAACCGGCTCGCGGTCGTCGTCGGCGACGTGATGGGCAAGGGCGTGCTGGCCGCCGCGATCATGGGCCGGGTGCGCAACGCGCTGCGCGCGCTCGCGCTCACCGACCCGCGGCCCGCCGCCGTGCTGTCCGGCCTGGACCGGCTGTTCAGCGCCACCGAGGACGCCGAGCAGTTCACCACCGTCGCCTACCTGGTGATCGACCCGGCGACCGGGCAGGGCCTGTACACCAGCGCCGGGCATCCGCCGCCGCTGCTGCTGCCCGCCGACAGGCCGCCGGAGCTGAGCGACGTCGAGGCCGGCACCCCGCTGGGCTGGCCCAGCCACCGGCAGCAGACGAGCTTCTCGCTGGCGCGCGGGGACACCGTCGTGCTGTACTCCGACGGCCTGGTGGAGAACCGCAGGCGCGGCGTCGACACCGGGCTCGACGACCTGGTCGCGGCGGCGGCGGAGATGCCGCCGGGCGGGGCCGCCGATCCGGCCCGGCTCGTCGACCACCTGGTCGCGCGGCTGCTCGCCGGATACGAGCAGTCCGACGACGTGACCCTTCTCGCCCTGCACGTTCCGGCCACGGGTGAGTAGGGGAGCCCGGTCCGCCGGGTATGGCCCCTGCGGGGAGGACACCATGGAAATCGAAATGATCGTCGAGATCCCGCGCGGATCCCGCAACAAATACGAGATGGACCACCGGCTCGGGCGCATCCGCCTGGACCGGATGCTGTTCACCTCGACGCAGTACCCGGTCGACTACGGCTACATCCCCGACACGCTCGCCGAGGACGGCGATCCGCTGGACGCGATGGTCCTGCTGGAGGAGCCGACGTTCCCCGGCTGCCAGGTGTCGGTCCGCAGCGTCGGCGTGTTCTGGATGCACGACGGCGGCGAGCCCGACGCCAAGATCCTCACGGTGCCGGCGCGGGACGTCCGCTACGAGTCCATCCGCGAGCTGTGCGACGTGCCCAAGTACTTCCTGGACGAGATCGCCCACTTCTTCGACATCTACAAGAACCTCGAACCGGGCAAGGACACCGACGTGCGCGGCTGGCAGGACGGCGCCGTCGCCGACCAGGAGATCGGCCAGTCGATCGAGCGCGCCGCCGACGCGCACCTCGCGAGCTCGCCCTGACCGCCCGGCGACCGGGGCCCGGGACGATACAGAACCCGGGGCGACGGTCTCGCGGGCCGGCATGTCACGATCCGGGCGGGCGTCCCGTCCTCGGTGGTGAGGGCGGGCCCGCGTGCCCGGTCGTGAGAGGCTGAACGATCATGTCTGATGTCTTCGAGGAGCACCGCAACCTGCTGTTCGCGGTCGCCTACCGGATGCTCGGCACCGCCGCGGACGCGGAGGACGCCGTCCAGGACGCGTGGATCCGCTGGTCCGCCGCGGACCGCGCGGACGTCCAGGACCCCAAGGCCTACCTCGTGCGGATCACCACCAACGTGGCGCTGGACCGGCTGCGGTCCGCGCGGGTGCAGCGCGAGACCTATGTGGGCCCCTGGCTGCCGGAGCCGATGCTGACCTCGCCGGACGTCGCGGAGGGCGCGGAGCTGTCGGAGTCGGTGTCGATGGCGATGCTGGTCGTGCTGGAGACCCTCAGCCCGCTGGAGCGCGCCGTCTTCGTGCTGAAGGAGGTGTTCGGCTACCCGTACGCGGAGATCGCGCGGGCGCTGGACCGGACGGAGGCGTCGGTGCGGCAGCTCGGCACCCGGTCGCGCAAGCACGTCGAGGCCCGCCGCCCCCGCTTCGAGGCGGGCGCCGCCGAGCGCCGCGCCGCGACCGAGCGGTTCCTCGACGCCGTCGTCGGGGGCGACCTCAACCGGCTCATGGAGAGCCTCGCCCCGGACGTGACGATGTGGACCGACGGCGGCGGCAAGGTGCGCGCGCCGAAGAAGCTGGTGCACGGCGTCGACCTGGTCGGCCGGTTCCTCTCCGGCATCCGCGACCGCCCGTACGAGGGCGTCGACCCCGGCGCGTGGCGGATGCGCCGGGTCGAGATCAACGGCGCGCCGGCCCTGGTCGTGGACGGCCCGGACCGCCCGATGAGCGCGATCACCGTCGCCGTGGGCGCCGACGGGCGCGTCGAGGAGATCCACTTGGTGGCGAACCCGGACAAGCTCCGCGCGATCGCCGAGGGCCGCACCCTGGAGATGTGACCGCCCGGCCGCCCGCTAGCGGTCGGCGCCGCGGCGCCTGCCGCCGAACATCCGCGGCGGCGGGCCCGCGGTCGTCGCCGGGGTCGGCACCGGACGCACCGTCGCGTACGCGTCCGGCCCCGGGTCGTCGACCGCGTCCGACGGGGTCAGCCGGACGATCCACGACTCGTCCGCCCAGGTCTCCAGCTGCCCCTCGTGCGTGCGGGCGTTCAGCCGCTCCTTGGCCAGCAGCGGCGCGACCTCGTCCCACAGTCCGGTGCCCGGCTCGACCGGCGCGCAGTCGGCGGTGAACGCGACGAGCCGGCCGCCCTTGTCCTTGCTGCGCAGGATGACGGTGACCCGCTCCGCCTCGGGCAGGCCGGGCAGCGGCTGCTCGCCCTCCCCGCCGGTCAGCACGTACGCGGACCCGTCGTGCCAGACGTGCCAGGCGGCGCGCGGCTGCGGCAGCCCGGGCAGGTCGAGCCAGAGCAGTCCCGACTTCTTCGCCGCCTCGTCGACCAGCGCGCGGTTCAGCTCACCCACCCGGAAAGCGTCTCACACCGCCGGATAGCATCCGCGTCATGCAGCGGTCTCGACGCACCACCCTCGCGGTCCCCGGCAGCAATCCCCGGTTCATCGAGAAGGCGCAGGGGCTCCCCGCCGACGAGATCTTCCTGGACCTGGAGGACGCCGTCGCGCCGTCCGCCAAGGAGGGCGCGCGCAAGACCGTCGTCGCCGCGCTCAACGACGGCGACTGGACCGGCAAGGTCCGGGTGGTGCGGATCAACGACCTGGAGACGCACTGGGCGTACCGGGACGTGATCGAGGTCGTCGAGGGCGCGGGCGCGAACCTCGACGCGGTCATGCTGCCGAAGGCGTCGGACGCCGGGCACGTCCAGTGGCTGGACCGGCTCCTCACCCAGATCGAGCGGGCGATGGGGTTCGAGCCCGGCCGCATCGGCATCGAGGCGCAGATCGAGGACGCCAAGGGGATGGTGAACATCGACGCGATCGCCGCGTCGTCGCCGCGCCTGGAGTCGCTGGTGTTCGGGCCCGGCGACCTGATGGCGTCCATCAACATGAAGACGCTGGTGGTGGGGGAGCAGCCGCCCGGCTACACCGAGGGCGACGCCTACCACTACATCCTGATGCGGATCCTGATGGCCGCCCGCGCCAATGACCTCCAGGCCATCGACGGCCCCTACTTCAACGTCCGGGACGTGGACGCCTTCACCCGGGTCGCGAAGCGGTCGGCCGCGCTCGGGTTCGACGGCAAGTGGGTGCTGCACCCGTCCCAGATCGAGGCCGGGAACGCCGTGTTCTCCCCGTCGCAGGACGACTACGACCACGCCGAGCTGATCCTGGACGCCTACGAGCACTCCATCACCGTCGAGGGACGCGGCGCCGCCACCCTCGGCGACGAGATGATCGACGAGGCGTCCCGGAAGATGGCGCTGGTCGTCGCGGCCAAGGGACGCGCCGCCGGGATGACGCGCACGAAGCGCTTCGACCCCCCGGGCACCTGACGGGACATACCATTCGTCCCACACGGGGAAGCCGTCGCGGGAGGGGAACAGGTGCCGGAACCAGCGGACGAGAAGGGCTGGGCTCCGCTCGACCCCGGCATGTCGGGCGGGGCCCCGGCCCCGCCGCCGGCGCCGCAGCAGCCGCTGCCGCCTGCACCCGGGCCGGTGCCGCATGCACCCTTCCCGCAGCCGCCCGTCCCGCAACCGCCGGTGGCGCAGCCGCCCGCCGCGGGCTGGACGTGGCCCGCAGGCCAGGGCGCTCAACAGCCACCGCCCGCCCCGATGCAGCCGCCCTATAACGGCGCCCCGCCCTACCAGGGCCAGTACGCCGCGCCCCACCAGCCGGCCTACGGGCCGCCGCCTTACGGCCCCTATGCGCCGCAGGGTTTCACGGGGTACGGTCCGCCGCCCCCCAAGGGGCCGTGGACGGTCGGGCCGCCGCCCGGCACCCCGTTCCACCGGATGGCGCGCACGCCGCTGCACCGCTGGTGGCGGCCGCTCACCGGGACCGTCGCGATCGTCGTCGCCGGCATGGCGCTCGCGATCGCGATGATGATCGTGGGGATCGTCATCCGGGTCGTGGTGACCGGCGGCGCGCCCGACATCTCCGGCTCCGACGCGGACACGGTCTTCGGGAACTCGACCGCCGACCTGGCGTTCAACCTCGCCACGATCGCGGTCTTCCTGCCGATGGCGCTGCTGGCCGCGTGGCTGCTGCAGCGGCGCGGGCCCGGCACCCTGATGTCGGTCGCCGGCCGGGTGCGCGGGCGCTGGCTGCTGACCTGCTGCGGGCTGGCGCTGGCGTTCTGCGCCGTGTCGTACGCGTCGTCGATCATCGCGAGCGCGTTCGTGGACGACACCTCCTCGGGCGGCGAGCACTGGGTCGGCTGGGGCCGGTTCGTCCCCGCCGCCATCGTGATCGTCCTGCTGGTGCCGCTGCAGTCGTCGGCGGAGGAGGTCGTCTTCCGCGGCTGGCTGCTGCAGGCCGTCGGCGCCTGCACGCTGCAGAACCGCACCGGACGGGTCGGGCGCGCCCTCAGCGCCGTGTTCCGCACCCCGTGGCCCGGGATCGTGATCGGCTCCGCCGCGTTCACGTCCCTGCACGGCTACACCGGCTGGGGCATCCTCGACATCTTCGTCTTCGGCGCCGTCGCGGCCTGGCTCGCGACGCGGACGGGCGGGCTGGAGTCGGGCATCGCCCTGCACGTGTTCAACAACCTGCTGGCGTTCCTCGGCCCGGCCGCGGTCGGGCAGCTCGACATCGACCAAGGCGGCGTGCCGTGGCAGTACGTCGTCGCCGACATCGTGCCGATGCTGCTGTACGCGGCGGCCGTCGTCTGGCTGGCGCGGCGCAAGCGGATCCAGACCGTCACCTCCGGCCCGGACGACGCCCCGGACGAGGCGGTGGACGGTGCCGGGGGCGTCGACGCGCCCGTGTACGCCGCCGAGCCCGAGTTCGTCTCACGGGCCGAGTAGCCCCCACGACTCCAGCGCCTCGACCAGCCCCTCCGTCAGCGGGAGTTCCCGCAGCTCGGCGGCGGTGACCCAGCGGACGTCGGCGGCGTCGTCCCCGGCGCGCAGAGCACCGCCGACCGCCTCCGCCGCGTAGTCGTGGATCTCGTAGACGACGCCTCCGGGCCCGGGCCGGTCGACCGATCCGGCGAGCGCGCCCACCGCCACGTCCAGGCCCGTCTCCTCTTTCAGCTCCCGGGCGACCGCGGCGGCGTCGTCCTCGCCCGGCTCGACCCGCCCGCCCGGCACCGACCACAGGCCGGCGCCCGGCGGCCTGCCGCGCCTCACCAGCAGCAGCCGTCCCGCGCCGTCCCGGACGATCCCGCCGACGCACCGCACTCTCATGACACCATTTTGTCGCCCCTTGCCCGGTCCGCTACCTCGGGGAACTTGACGGCGCGGGGAACCGGCGCGCAGGGTGGGTAATCATGAGGGCGGAGCCCACATGCCCGCGATGCGCGGGTCCGCTGAGCGCGCCGGGCCTCTGGTCGAGCGACTGGAGCTGCGGCGTGCACGGTGCCGTACTGCCCCGCCAGCCGTCCCATCGCCCCGGTCCGGAAGGGCTGGCCGCCGTGCTCCGGGACGCGAGGGTCCCGGTCTGGACGCCCTGGCCCCTTCCGCCGGCCTGGCTCCTCACCGGGTTCGCGACCGTCGGCGACGAGCGTTCGGGCGCCCGCGCGGCGGCCGTCGCCCTGTCCGGGCCGGGGCTGCTCAGCGGCCCGGCCGACCTGGTGCTGATCGCCGAGCAGCCCGGCATCGGCCTCGGCGGCCACTACGCCGGGCTGGACGGCGGAGACCCCGGCGAGGTGTTCGACGGCAGCCCGCCGGACGCCAAGATCGACGTGAGCGGCCCCGCCGCGACCTGCGGCCACTCGGTCCCGATGTGGGCCGTCGGCACCAGGGCGGACCGCGCCGTCTACGTCGGCGAGGCGATGGGCGACTGGCTCTGGGCGGTGCTGTGGCCCGCCGAGGCCGGAGTGCTGATGCTGGAACGCCAGAACCTCCTCGACCTGCGCGAACCCGGCATGGACCTGGACCTGCCCTACGGCGCCCACAGCCCCCGGCTGGAGGAATGACCGGCGCCCGCCGGAGGCGCCTGTTAGAAAGAGGCGCATGCGGATCGACCTGCACTGCCACAGCGACGTCTCCGACGGGACGCGGCCGCCCGCCGAGGTCGTCCGGCGCGCCCGCGCGAACGGCGTGGACGTCCTCGCGCTGACCGACCACGACACCGTCGCCGGCTGGGGCGAGGCGGCCGCCGCGCTGCCGGACGGGCTGACGCTCGTCCCCGGCGTGGAGCTGTCGTGCAAGCACGGCGGGCGCAGCCTGCACATGCTCGGGTACCTGTTCGACCCGTCCGAGCCCGTCCTCGCCGCCGAATTGGCCCGGATCCGCGACGACCGCGTCATCAGGGCGCGGACGATGGTGGACAAGCTGCGGGAACTGGGCGCGGACGTGACCTGGGAGCGGGTCCGCGAACTGGCGCGCGGCGAGGCCGTCGGACGGCCGCACATCGCCCGCGCCATGATCGAGGCGGGCGTCGTGGCGACCCCCGACGAGGCGTTCACCGCCGACTGGATCGCCGAGGGCGGCCGCGCGCACGCCGACCGGTACGCGCTCGACCCCGAACGCGCGATCCGGCTCGTCCGGGCGGCGGGCGGGGCGTGCGTGCTCGCGCACCCGCGCACCCGGCGCGGCGGCTACGTCTTCTCCGACGAGGTCATCGCGGCACTGGCCGGCGCCGGGCTCGCCGGGATCGAGGTCGACCACCCCGACCAGGACGCCGGCGAGCGCGCCGCGCTCCGCGCGCTGGCCCGCGACCTCGGCCTGGCCGCCACCGGCTCCAGCGACGACCACGGCGCCCTGACCGGCGACCGGCTCGGCGCCGAGACCACCGCGCCCGGCGCGTTCGCGGCGCTCGCCGCCGCGGCGTCCGGCGCCGTCGCCCCCATCGGGGGGACCGGTGCGATGCGGCCCGGAGCCGGCCCCGAAGCACGGTAGGGTGCCAGGCGTGGACGCGCGCATCGAACAGGTGACGACGTCGGGGAAGATCACCCTCGACGACACCGAGTACGACGTCGAGAGCAACACCTACATCGTCGGCGACGACGACGAGGTCATCGTGATCGACCCGGCCTTCGACGCCGACGCCATCCTCAAGGGGGTCGGCGAACGCGAGGTCATGGCCGTACTGCTCACCGACGGCTACGAGCACCGCCTCGAGGTGGTGCTCGAGGTGGCCGCCGCCGGCGAGGAGGACGAGGAGAACTGGGCCCCGATCGCGCTGCACCGCGGCGACCGGGTGCTGTGGCGGGACTACTTCGGCCGCCTCGCCCGCGAGGAGGAGGACGAGGACGACGCCAAGGCGCTGCGCTCCCTCGAACCCGACATCTGGCTGGAGGACGGCGGCATCTTCGAGATCGCCGAGGCCCAGCTGGAGGTGCTGCACACCCCCGGCCACACGCCCGGCAGCGTCAGCGTGATCAGCGAGCAGCTCGGCGTGCTGTTCTCCGGCGACACCCTGCACCGCGGCCGCCCCGGCTCGATCGGCGGCGTGTACGACGAGCTCGGCAAGCAGCTGAACTCGATCGGCGCGCTGCTCACCCCGCTCCCGAAGGACCTGCGGATCCTGCCCGGGCAGGGCGGCGAGACCACGGCCGGCGAAGAGGACGCCCGCTGGGAGACGTGGGGCTCGCTCGCCCGCGAGCAGGACGACGACTGATCCGGTGGCCGGGGCCGAGCAGCTGGGGTTCGACGGGATGCCCCAGCGGCTGTACGCGTGCACGCCGTCCCGGCTGAACACCTGGCTGGACTGCCCGCGCCGGTACCGGATGACCTACCTGGACCGTCCGATGCCGCCGAAGGGCCCGCCGTGGGCGCACAACAGCGTCGGCGCGAGCGTGCACAACGCGCTCGCCGGCTGGTGGCGGCTGCCGCCCGCCGAGCGGACCCCGGAGGCCGCCGGCACCCTGCTGGTGCGCGGCTGGCTGACCGACGGGTTCCGGGACGAGGCGCAGTCCGCGGAGTGGCGCGAGCGCGCCCGCGAGATGACCGAGCGGTACGCGGCGGGCCTCGACCCGTCCGACGAGCCGATCGGCGTCGAGCGCACCGTCGCGGCGCGCACCGAGCGCATCGCCCTGTCCGGCCGCATCGACCGGCTCGACGCCCGCGGCTCCGAGCTCGTCGTGGTGGACTACAAGACGGGCCGGCACGTCCTGACCACCGACGACGCGCGCGGCTCGCTCGCCCTGGCGATCTACGCGGTCGCCGCGTCCCGGGTACTGCGCCGCCCCTGCCACCGCGTCGAGCTGCACCACCTGCCGTCCGGCGAGGTCGCGGTCTGGGAGCACACCGACGAGTCGCTGCAGCGGCACATCCGGCGCGCGGAGGGGATCGCGGCGGAGGCGTCCGCCGCCGACGACGCCTACCGCGCCCGCGTCCCGGCCCCGCGCCGAGGCGAGTCCCGCACCCGCGTCACCGCGCGAGGCCGCGACGCCGCACCGAACCGCGACACCGCACCGCCGGTCGACCACGCCCCGTTCGACGAGCTGTTCCCGCCGCGTCCCGGCCGGCTGTGCGCCTGGTGCGACTTCGCCCGCCACTGCCCCGAAGGCCGCGAAGCCGCCCCGAAGAAAGACCCCTGGGCCGCCCTGTCCTGATCGCGTGGTCGGGGCGGGAACCGCGGCCGGTCAGGCGGGGCTGAGGGCGCGGCGGGACGGCCAGCGCCGGGGGTCGCGGAGGCCGTAGAGGCCCTTGGCGGTGTCGTAGCCCTCGGCGGCGAGGCTCTGGCGGGCGCGTTCGAGCATGTCGCGGGTGGGCTTGGCGAACGCGTAGTCGTGCAGCTTCTCCGGCACCGAGTTCATCGCGAGGCGGAACGAGCGCAGCGCGGCGGTGACGGCCGGCTGCGGGACCTCCGGCAGCGCCCCGTACATCTTGCGGGCCCAGTCGGGCAGCGTGTAGTAGCAGAGCGCCCCGAACGGGAAGTAGCCCGGCTTTCCGGGCGCGAGGAACTTCAGGTTCTCCGGCATCGTCGGCCACATCAGGAACCTGACGGTGGCCGCCGCCTCCTCCGTGACGCGCAGGTGCGGGCGCATGCTCGCCAGGTACTCCTCCATCTCGGCGACGCTGCCGGGGACGTCCTCGGCGTGCAGGCCGACGTAGGTGGCGGTGTGGCGCTGCTCGTCCAGGTACCGGTCGGCCATGGCGTCGGTGAGGGGCAGCCCGGCGCGGCGCGCGACCTGGAGGTAGGAGTAGACCTCGGCGCAGTGCACCCACCGCAGCAGCTCGGGCTGGTCGAGGCGCTCCTTCTTTCCGGTGTCGTGGTTGAGGATCCGCAGGCTGCGATGGATGTCGCGCACCTTCTTGGCCAGCGCGTCGATCTCGTCGTGCGTGCCGAACGTGGCGACGCCGACGAAGTCGGCGGTGCGCTGGAGGCGGCCGAACGGGTCCTCCTGGAAGTTGGAGTTCTGCCAGACGCCCCACATGGCCATGGGGTGCAGGGCCTGCAGCATGAGGCTGCGCACCCCGCCGACCCACATGGACCGGTCGATGTGGACGCGCCAGGTCACGCTCTCGGGGGGCTGGACGGTCGCGGACATTCACACCTCACCAGAAGTCGTGCGACAAACTGATGTAAGTGTCTCATTACTCGGCATCGGGCTCGGCACCGGCCCCCGGTGTCGCGTCCCGTTCGAGGTGACGCAGTCCGATCGGTAGATACATAAAGGATTCATATAAAACTGCTATGCTTCGGGCGTGAGTCGCCAAGGCGCCGCGCACGGCGCTTCCGAAGCCATCGGGTCGGCCCTCTACGGCCTGGCCACCAGGGCCGTGAGACGCCTTCCCCGCGACATGAGCCTGACGTCCGCCGCCACCTTGGCCACCCTGGACAAGACCGGCCCGCGACGGATCACCGATCTGGCGGTGGCCGAGGGCGTCACCCAGCCCGCGATGACCGTCCTGGTCCGGGTGATGGAGGAATCCGGGCTGGTCGAGCGGAAGGGCGATCCGTCCGACAGGCGGGTCACGCTGGTGTGCCTGACCGAGGCCGGCGCGTCGTACGTCCGGACGCGGCGCCAGGCGGGCGTCGACGCGTACGCGCGGCTGATCGACGAACTCCCCGGTGACGAGGTCGAGGCCCTGGCGGCGGCCCTTCCGGCGCTGCAGCATCTGGCGGAGCTCGAAAGCCACGCCCGAGGGGGGTCGGACCGGTGACCGCGGCCCAGGCTCATGACCAGCCCATGAGCACGGCCCCGACACGTTCCGAGGCGCGTCTGCTGGTCCCCGCCCTGGTGTTCATCGCCCTGGTCGTGGCGGCGGTCGCCAGCCTCGGGACGCCGCTCATCACCAGCGTGGCGACCACGTTCCACGTCTCCCTCGACAGCGCGCAGTGGACGCTGACCATCGCCCTGCTCAGCGGCGCCGTCGCCACACCCGTCCTCGGCCGGCTCGGAGCCGGTCCGCACCGGCGGGCCACGATCCTCGCCACGCTGGCGATCGTCGTCGTCGGCAGCGCGCTCACCGTGCTGCCGCTGCCGTTCGCCTGGCTGCTCGCCGGCAGGGCGGCCCAAGGCGTCGGCCTCGGTCTCACGTCGCTGATGATGGGCGTGGCCCGCGACCATCTTCCCGAGGAGCGCAGCGCGGCCACGATCGCCCTGATCTCGGTGGTCTCCATCATCGGAGCCGGCGTCGGCTACCCGCTGGCCGCGCTGCTCGCCGAGTTCGGCGGACTGCGGGCCGCCTACGGTTTCGGCCTGCTCGTCACCGCCATCGCATTGCTGACCGCGTGGCGCTCCATGCCCGCAGCTCCCGAAGGCCGGTCCGCCCACGTGAACGTGGCCGGTGCGCTCGTCCTGGCGGGCGGGCTGCTTCTCGTCCTGCTCCTGGCCGGCGAGAGGAGCCTGTGGAGCCGGCACCTCGCCGTGGCGGTGACCCTTGCCGTCGCCGCCGTACTCCTGCTCTGCGTCTGGACCGTTTCCGAGCTGCGAACCAAGACGCCTCTGGTCGACGTCCGGGCGGTACGGCACCCGGCGGTCGCCGGGGCGAACATCGCCATGTTCGTCGGCGGGATCGGCATGTACCTCCTGCTCACGCTCATCACCCGCTACGCGCAGACGCCGCACGGCGCCGGCTACGGCTTCGGGCTGACCACCTTCGTGGCGGGGCTGGTCCTCATCCCGTTCTCCGTGCTGGGGTTCGTCGCCGGCAAGCTCACGCCGCGGGTCCGGACGCGGATCGACGGCCCCCTGCTGCTGGCCGGCAGCGCCGCCATCGTCGGCGGCGGGTTCGTCCTGTTCGCGGCGGCCCGGTCCAACCTGGCCGAACTGCTCGCGGCCATGGGCGTGCTGGGCTTCGGCGTCGGCGGCTTCTCGGCCGCCATGCCCGGCGTCATCCTGGCCGTCACGCCCAAGAGCGAGACGTCGAGCGCCATGAGCTTCAACTACGTCGTCCGCAGCGTCGGGTACTCCCTGGGCAGCGCCATCGGCGGTCTGGTCCTCGCCGCCGGCACCGGCGCCGGCCGCCTCTTCCCGGACGACGGCGCCTACACCACCGCGGCGCTGGTCGGCGTCGCCGCGATGGCGGTCACGACGATGACCGGCCTCGCCCTCGCCCGCCGGTGATGGATCCGAGGATGCTTCCGAATATCAGTTCCGAACACAGGAGGTACCGTGGCCAAGGGCTACTGGGTCAGCGTCTACCGCACCATTTCCGACCCCGAGAAGCTGGCTGCCTACAACAAACTGGCCGGTCCGGCCGTCCGAGCCGGGGGCGGCCGGACCTTCGCCCGTGGCGGCCGGGTCGTGGCGTATGACGCCGGGATCGCCGAGCGCGTCGTCCTGATCGAGTTCGACAGCTTCGAGCAGGCCGTCGCGGCGCGCGAGAGTGCGGCCTATCAGGAGGCGCTGGCCGTGCTCGCCGACGCCGTCGAGCGCGACTTCCGCATCATCGAAGGCATCGACTGACGACCGGACGTCAGGCCGGGCGGGACGCGGCACCCGGCGCGCGGCCGGTGCCGGGGCCCGCCCGAGCCCGGTCTCCGCTGGTCAGCCCTTGATCTGCGTCCAAGCCTGCGTCCAGCGCGAGTAGTCGACGCACTTGTTCCCGCGGTCGTCGCCGCAGTCCTTCACCGGCGTCCGCCAGAACGCGAGCCGCTTGTAGAAGTCCGGGTCGCCGACGTGGTACGTCGAGCAGAACCCCTTCGCGGTGAACGCGCACGCCTTCGGGTTGGCCGGCGCCTCGCCGAAGTACTGCGCGACCTCCGCCTGCACCCTCGGCTTGGTGATCCAGTTCATCCACTGGTACATGCACGCCGGATGCTGCGCCTTCGAGGAGATCATCCAGGTGTCGGACCAGCCGGTGGCGCCCTCGGACGGGATCGTCGTCGCGACCGGCGACCGCTCGTCCATCGCCAGGTTCGCGGTCACCTGCCACGCGGTGCCCGCGTAGTTGTCCGCGCTCTTGAACGACTGCAGCTCGTCGAGGTAGTTCGCCCAGTACTGGTTGACGTTCGGCCGCTGCTGCTTCAGCAGGTCGACGGCCGCCTCGAACTGCTCGTCGGTCAGCTCGTAGACGTTGTCGATCTTCAGGTCCGGGCGGTGCGCCTTCAGGTACAGCGCGGCGTCGGCGATGTAGATGGGGGAGTCGTAGGCGACGACGTGCCCCGCGGCGGGGGAGTCCTTCTTCCACACCACGTCCCAGGACGTCGGCCGCTGCGCCAGCTTGTCCGTCCGGTACATCAGCATGTTGGCGCCGTAGCCGTGCGGGACGCCGTACATCTGCCCGTCGACCGAGTTGTACGGCTGGTTCTTCAGGAACTGTGCGATGTCGCCGTACCCGCTGAGCAGCCGCGTGTTGACCGGCGCGACCGTGCCGCCGTAGATGAGCCGCAGCGTCGCGTCCCCGGACGCCGACACGCCGTCGTACTTGCCGGTCTGCATCAGCGCGACCATGGAGTCGGACGTGTCGGCGACCTTGGCCTGCACGCGGCACCCCGTCGCCTTGGTGAACGGGGTGACCCAGTCGGTCTTCGGGTCGTTCGAGCCGTCCTCGGCATAGCCCGCCCACACGACGAGGTCGAGCCTGCCCTCCGAGGCGCCGATCTCCTGCTGCATCGGGACGTCGGGCGGCGCGGCCGGGCCGGACGACCCGCCGCCGCACCCGGCGGACAGGGCGGCCGCCGAGAGAACGGCCGCCGCCAGGGCGGCTCCCCGGAGCGCGGTTCGCGCCCGGGATGCCGGTTTCGGAGTGTTCGCCATCACGCTGAGAGATCGTAGAGCTATTTTTGGTCACGTGCGCACACAAAATGTGATGATCTGGAAACTGTCGACACACGGCGCGAGATCGCCCTAGGCTTCCGTCCGTTCCGCGCAAACCCGTCGGTTCCACCCTGAAACCCTGGTGGTCCTCCCGCCGCCACAAGCGAAAGTCTTCACCGAAGTGCCAAAACGAGGTCGCTCCCCGGACCCCGCCGCCGGCCACCGTCGGGCGCCCAAGGCCGCGCGGTTCCGGTCCATCCGGTTCAAGGTCGTCCTGATGGTGACCGTCTCGGTCGTCTCGCTCGGCGTGCTCTGGGCCTTCGCCGCGAGCATCGCGCTCGGCCAGGGGCTCAACCTGCGCCACGTCGAGACCGTCCAGGACCATTTCGGCTACCCGTCGGGCGCCCTCGGCAGCGCGCTGCAGAACGAGCGGCGGCTGTCGATGGTGTACCTCGGCAGCCACACCGACGGCGACCGCGCCGCGATGGAGTCCGGCCGGCTCGTCACCGACCGGCAGGCCGAGCTGTTCCGCCGCCTGGTCGCCGACTCCGGCGCCCGCGACGCCGCGCCCCCGCAGGCCCGCCGGCTCGCCGACCGGATCGGCGGCGAGCTGACCGCGCTCGGCACCGGGCGGCGCGCCATCGACGGCGGCGCCACCAGCCGGACCAAGGCGTTCACCGACTACACCGCCCTGCTGTCCGACGTCGGATCGCTGCAGGGCTCCCTCGCCACCCTGGACAACTCCGAGGTCGCCAAGGACGCCCGCAACGAGGCGTCGCTGTCGCGGGCCCGCGAGACCCTCGCCGAGGAGGACGCCGTCCTCGCCGGCGCGCTCGCCGCCGGCCGGATGACGCCCGCCGAGCACGCCCAGTTCGTCAAGCTCGTCGGCACCCAGCGCTCGCTGTACGGGTTCTCCTCGTCCGAGTTGCGCACCGCCGACCAGGCGTACTACGAGCGCGTCATCGGCATGCCGGAGTACGCCCGGCTCCGCAAGCTGGAGGACGGGTTCGTCGCGTCCCGCGCGCTCGTCCGGCCGTCCAGCACCGCCGGCGCGCTGTGGAAGACCACCGCCGACTCCAACCTCACCCGGCTGCGCGGCCTGGAGCTGTCGGTGACCGCGGGCGCGGAACAGCGCGCCAAACCGATCTCCGACGGCATCATCACCCGGGTCGTGCTGGCCGGCGTCCTCGGGCTCCTCGCCGTCATCGCGTCCCTGGTCATCGCGGTGTGGGTGGCCCGGTCCGTCATCCGCGAGCTGGCCCGGCTGCGCCGCGAGGCGATCGACCTCGCCGACGTCCGGCTGCCCGGCGTGATCCGCCGGCTGCGCCGCGGCGAGGAGGTCGACGTGGCCGCCGAGGCGCCGCCGCTGGCGTTCGGCACCCGCGAGATCGACCAGGTCGGCGAGGCGTTCAACGCCGCCCGCCGCACCGCCATCCAGGGCGCCGTCGAGGAGGCGACGCTGCGCCGCAACGTCAGCGACGTCTTCGTCAACCTCGCCCGCCGCAGCCAGACGCTGCTGCACCGCCAGCTCAAGCTGCTGGACTCGATGGAACGCCGCATCGAGGCGCCCGACGACCTCGAGGACCTGTTCCGGGTCGACCACCTCGCCACCCGCATGCGCCGGCACGCGGAGGGCCTCATCATCCTGTCCGGGCAGGCGCCCGGCCGCGGGTGGCGCAGCCCCGTCGCCATCGTCGACGTCGCGCGCGCCGCAGCGTCCGAGGTCGAGGACTACACCCGCGTCAACGTCGCCCCGATGACCCGCGCCGCGATCGTCGGCCCCGCCGTCGCCGACGTCATCCACCTGCTGGCGGAGCTGATCGAGAACGCCACCGCGTTCTCGCCGCCGCACACCACCGTGCAGGTGCACGGGCAGGCCGTCTCGCACGGCTTCACGCTGGAGGTCGAGGACCGCGGCCTCAGCATGGACGAGCCGAGCCTCGCCGCCGCCAACGAGCGGCTCGCGAGCGGTGGCGAGTTCGACCTGTCCGACGCCTCGCAGCTCGGCCTGTTCGTCGTCGGCCGGCTCGCCCGCCGGCACGGCGTCAAGGTCACCCTGCGCACCTCCCCGTACGGCGGCATGACCGCGATCGTGCTGCTGCCCGAGGACCTCGTCGTCCGCGCCGACACCGACACGCTGGAGGCCCCGCCCGCGCTCACCACGCGCCGCGCCGAGGACGCCCTCGTCCCGGTCGGCGCCATCGTCGGCGGCCACCGGGCCGACGCGCCCGGGCCGTCCGTCGAATCCGGGCAGGGCGGGTCCGTGCTGCGCCTTCCGGCCGGACGGCACGCCGCGACCCCGCGCCCGGAACCCGCCAAGCCGCAGCCGGCCGAGCCGCGACCCGCCGAGCCGCTCGCGCGCCCGCCGCAGCCCGGCGACCCGCTCAGGCCCGTCGCCGGCGGTCCCGGCCCCGACGCTCCGGGGAGCCGTCCCGCGTGGTTCGGCGACCGCCCCGACGACCGGCCCACCGGTCCGATCGGCCTTCCTTCGGACGGCCCGCCCACCGGCCCGATCGGCCTGCCCTCGAACGGCCTGCCCTCGAACGGCCTGCCCTCGAACGGTCTGCCTTCGGACGGCCCGGCCACCGGCCCGATCGGCGTCCCGGCGGACGCGGCGTCCGGCGGCCCCGCGACCGGCCCGATCGGCCCGATCGGGTGGGGACCGGCCGATACGTCCGGCGATGCCCCGGCGGAGCGCTTCGGCGAGCCGTCCACCGGTGCGGGCGCGGCGCCGGGGACATCCGGGGAGGCGGCCGAGACGCCGGGCCCCCGGCCGGTCTTCGCCGAACCCGTGCAGGGGCCGCTGCCCGTCCAGCGGCAGTCGCCGTCCGCCTGGGGAGAGCCGCCCGCGCAGCCGGAGGAGCCCGCCGCCCGGCAGGAGGAACGCCCCGCGCGCGACGAGGAGCGGCCCGCCGCGCCGCGGACGCCGCGCTCGCCGCGCGAGGTCCGGCGGCGTCCCCCCGGCGCGGGACGGGCCGACCGCCCGCCGCTGCCCAAGCGCGTCCGGCAGGAGAACATGGCCGCGCAGCTGCGCGAGGAGCCGCCCGCCCGGCCCGCCGCCGAGCCGGAGCCGCGCGCCGGCCGCACCCCCGAGGAGCTGCGCTCGATGATGTCGTCCATCCAGCAGGGCACCCGGCGCGGCCGCGCCGAATCCCTCGACACCGAGGACTCGTGACCCCGCATGAGCGGTCCTGGGAGCGAATGGCTCGATGACGAGGCCGGGCCGATCGTCCGGTCGTACGCGCTCACCCGCGGGCGCGCCAGGCCCGCCACGGCCGAGGCGTTCGACATGATCACGATCGTCGCGACCGCGGCGCGGCCCCGGTCCGGGTCGCCCGGCATCGGCCCCGAGCACCTGGACATCCTCGAGATGTGCCTGCAACCGCAGCCGGTCGCCGAGATCGCCGCCCGGATGCGGCTGCCGCTGGTCGTCATCCGGGTGCTGCTCGGCGACCTGCTGCACCACCGGCTCATCACCGTCACCCGTCCTCGACAGGAGAGCCCGCTCTCCAAGGAACGCCTGCTCAGGGAAGTGCTGCATGGTCTCCAAGCCCTCTGACGACGCGGCCACCGGCCCCGCCGCCCCGATCGCGGTGAAGATCCTCGTCGCCGGCGGCTTCGGGGTCGGCAAGACGACCCTCGTCGGCGCCGTCAGCGAGATCCGGCCCCTGCAGACCGAGGAGCTGCTCACCGACCGGGGCGTCGGCGTCGACGACACCGCGGGCGTCGAGCAGAAGACCACCACCACCGTCGCGATGGACTTCGGCCGCATCACCATCCGCGACGGCCTCGTCCTCTACCTGTTCGGCACCCCCGGGCAGGACCGCTTCTGGTTCATGTGGGACGAGCTGTCGTTCGGCGCGCTCGGCGCGGTCGTCCTCGCCGACACCCGCCGCCTCGCCGACTGCTTCCCCGCCGTCGACTACTTCGAGAACCGCGGGCTCCCGTTCGTCGTCGCCGTCAACATGTTCGACGACGGCTACGACTACACCGACGACGAGATCCGCGACGCCCTCGACCTGAGCGACACCACCCCGATCGTGCTGTGCGACGTCCGCGAGCGCACGTCCGGCAAGGAGGTGCTGACCACCCTGGTGAAGCACCTGCTCGCCGTGCACGAGGCGGAGGCGGCCGGCGCCGGGGCCCGGTAGGCTGCGGGCGATGCACCGGACACGCGCGCGGCTCTCCGACGGCCGCGAACTCGTCTACTACGACGAGACGCCCGGGCGCGTCCCCGTCCCCGACCCGCGCGGGCTGCCGCCCGTCGAGCCGGTGTGCGAGGTCCGCCGCGACCCGCTGACCGGCGACCACGTCACGGTCACCGCGCACCGCAACACGCGCACGTTCCTGCCGCCGCCCGACCAGTGCCCGCTGTGCCCCGGCGGCCCCGCTTCGGAGATCCCCGACGACTCCTACGACGTCGCCGTCTTCGAGAACCGGTTCCCGTCGTTCGACACCCGCACCCCCGCCGTGCCGGCCACGGTCGACGGCGCCGAGGTGTTCGCCCGGTTCCCGGGCGCGGGCCGCTGCGAGGTCGTCTGCTTCACCGACGACCACAACGCGGCGATGACGGACCTGCCGGTATCCCGGGTCCGGACGGTCATCGACGCGTGGGCCGACCGCACCGCCGAACTGTCCGCGATCCCGACCGTCCGGCAGGTGTTCGCGTTCGAGAACCGCGGCGTCGAGATCGGCGTGACGCTGCACCACCCGCACGGGCAGATCTACGCGTACCCGTTCATCACCCCGCGCACGGAGCGCATGCTCGCCATGGCGGCACGGCATCCGGGGCTCTTCGACGACGTGCTGAAGGCGGAGCGGTCGGGCACGCGCGTGGTGCTGGCGGGCGAGCACTGGACGGCCTACGTCCCCGCCGCCGCCCGCTGGCCCGTCGAGGTCCACCTGATGCCGCACCGGCACGTCCCCGACTTCGCCGCGCTCGACGCCGGGGAACGCGACGAGCTGGCCGTCCTCTACCGGGACCTGCTCCGCCGCTGCGACGCCCTCTACGACACGCCGCTGCCGTACGTCGCGGGCTGGCACCAGGCGCCGACCGGCGAGGGCCGCGACCTCGTCCGCCTGCACCTGGAGCTGTTCTCCATCCGGCGCGCCCCCGACAAGATCAAATATCTGGCGGGGTCCGAGTCGGGCATGGCCGCGTGGATCAACGACGTCCCGCCCGAGGCCGCCGCCGCCCGCCTCCGCGAGGTCACTGCCGGCTGAGCGTCCGGGTGATCCCGGCGGCGATCGTCGTCGCGAGCACCCAGCCCGCGATGACCAGGCCGTAGGCGAACCACTGGTGCCAGCCGGCGGGCTCGAACGCCTTCTCCTGCCCGAAGTCGATGATGGGCAGCAGCAGATCCAGCGTGTAGAACAGCGCGTTGAACGGCGGATGCTCGTCGGCCTTCAGCGGCGCCGGCGGATGCGGCCCGAACACCGCCGTGCCCACCGCCAGCAGCCCGACCAGCCACGCCGCCGCCCACATCGGCCGGAACCCGTACCCGACCGTCACATCCTGCAAGTACCCCCACAGCCGCGCGTACCGGGGCCGCGTCGACCGGTGCCTGCGCTGCTTGGCCAGCAGGACGTTCCGCGCCGCCCGATCGTCGCCCGCCTGCCGGTACGCGGCGGCGAGCTGCTCGTACGCGTGCGGGACGTAGCCCTCCTCGTCCCGCTCCAGCAACGCGATGCGGGCCTTCGCGGGGAGCCGCGGCGTGAGCAGGCCGTACGTCAGGCCGTCCAGCCAGACCGTGCCGCCGAACGCCTCCGGCGCCGCGTGCAGCAGCCCGAAGCGGCCGCGCAGCAGGTTCACCGTGCCGTCGACCCGCGCCTCCCGCAGCCACACCTCCCCGATCACCGCGCTCGTCGCCCGCAGCGCGCAGGTCGTGTCGGACAGCCGCGCGCTCGTCAGCACCAGCAGCCCGGGGATCGCCGCGCCGCGCACGCTCACCTCGCCCTCGATGCGCGCCCCGGTGGCGACCACGTCCGAACCCACGGAGAGGTTCTCGCCGTCGAACGCCCGCCCGCCCGGGGTCAGCAGCACGGCGCCCCTGAGGTTCACCATGCCCGCGACGGACGCGCCGTTCAGCCGGATCTGCCCGCGCGCCTCGAGGCCGGGCGCCCAGACGTCGTCATCGACGGTGGAATGGTTGAGGTGCAGGACCTCCTTCCGTGCGCCGTCCTGCCCGAGCCGCGCGCGCTCCATGAAGAGGGCACCGCTCAGCCGCGCCCCGCCCAGCTGGACCTCCCCGGGGACACGGCAGTCGGTGAGGCGCAGCACGCCGTCCATCCTCAGAGTCTGGGCGATCAGGCCCGGCAGGAAGGAACGGCTGAGGTTCAGCTGCCGCAGATGCGCGCCGTACAGCTCCGGCACCTCGTCGAAATGGCAGCCCGACAGCCGTATCGGATGCCCGACCGCCGCGTACCGCAGGTCGAGCCGCCCGGAGATCCGCGCGCCGTTCACCCGCAGCGCCGCGATCTCCCCGTCGGACGCCGGGCTCAGCAGCAGCTTGCGCAGCACGCTCGCCCGGACCGTCCGCCCTGGGCCCCAGCCGCCGCCGTGCTCCGGATCGTCATCGCCGTCCCGCAGGTCGAGCGGCGTGCCCGTGGGGAACGCCCGCCACACGCGCCGTTCGACGGGGGTCAGATCGATCGGCTCCACGACCAAGGAACCTATCGGCATCATCCGGTCCTTCGCCCGCACAATCGGGCGACCGGGGGCCTGACCGGGGGCCTGACCGGGGCCTGACCGGCGCCGGAGGCGGCCTCCGCGTTTTCGTGCACTTCGTGGAACGATCTCACTCCGGTGCCCTAGCCTCCCTGCATGCTCGAAAGCGTGCTGGCGCGGGGAGCGTTCGACGGCGTCGCCGCCACCGCGGCGGGACCGCCGCTGGCCTTCACCACGCGGGCCGGCCAGGGCGCCAACATCGGCCAGGCCTGGGATCTGCGGACCCGCTCCCCGCTCGGCCCGCCGATCCCCGACTTCCCCGACCACCGCGCGGAATGGGCGTTCGGCCTGCTGCCCGACGGCTCGCCGGTCGCGGCCTGGACCCACCGCGACCGGGTGCACGTCCACGACCCGTCCACCGGCGCCGAGTTCACCGTGGACGGCCAGCCCGACCTGATCGGGCTCGCCGTCCACGACGGCCGTGGCGCCGTCGTCGCCGTCTTCGGCCCGGCGAACGACGCGAAGGTCGTCGTCTGGGACGCCCGCAACGGCGACCTCCGCGCCGAGTTCGGCATCTGGCTCGGCCACTGGACCGCCATCGACCGCTGGATCCTGCACGCCACCCCCGCGAGCGGCCCCCTCGTCGGCCTCGCCTGCGACACCGAACGCACCATCGGGATCCTCGACATCGAGCGCGAGGAGGAGACCGCGTCCCTGCCCTCGTCCGGCTCCCACGCGGTGCTCGCGCCCAGTCCGGACGGGCCGCCGCTCCTCGTCCAGCCCGACGGCGCGGAGCTGCTCGTCCGAACCCTGGACGGCGACCTCGCGGCCACCCTCACGGCCCCCGCCGACATCGGCCCGGTCGCCGCCTCCATCGTCGACGGCCGGTTCATGGCGGCCGCCGCCGTCCACGACGCTCTGCTGGTGTGGGACGCCGCGTCCGCCACGCCCTCGCAACGGGTCCCGATTCCCGCCGCAGTGAACGACCTAGCGTTGACCACGGACGGAACCCTCCTCGCCGCCACGGACACCGGCCTCCACGCCGCCTCCACGCAGGCCGCTGCTTGACCGCCATGCGAGGCGTGCCCCGTCCCGGCAGCCGCCCCGCCCGCCCGCTCCTCTACCTGGACATCGACGGCGTCCTGAACCCCGAAGCACCCCGCGACCCCGCCCGTTTCCACGAGCACGCCATTGGCCGGCTCACCGTCCGCATCAACCGCGAGCACGGCGATTGGCTACGAGAACTGGCGGCTCACTACGACCTGACCTGGGCCACGACCTGGGAAGAACACGCCAACGAGCACATAGGCCCCCTGCTGGGCCTCCCACCTCTCCCTCACGTGGCCTTTTCCGCGTACGAACCGCATCCTGACGATCCGCACACTCCGCTCCTCCAAATACCGCTCATGCGCAAATGGGCGCCGATCCTCCGACACGCGGACGGTCGGCCTTTCGCCTGGGTGGACGACATCATTCCCTGGACAATCAGGCGCCAGGCTTTCCTGTACCGCCGAGCCGTCAAACTCGTCCCCGTGAGACCGGACGAGGGCCTGACACGCCGCCATATAAGCCGCCTGCTTCAGTTTAGTGGGAAGTGGGGTGGACAGCGGACGCGCGAAGGGGTGGATGGTTCCTTTTAGGGGTGGCTGGGCTTGGGCTTATTGGCTTGTTGGTTGATGGGCGAGTGTGGTGGGCTGTTGGACGGTGGTGTTCGTTTTTGTGCGCCGCAATCTGGTTGGAATTTCTGGTGTTCGAGAATCTCGTCGGACCGGCGAGGATGCTGAGACGCCTTCTGTTTCATGCTCTTAGATGGCGGGGGGTAAGGGTGCTTGGGAAGTGGGCATGGAGTGTTCGGGAAGTGGGCATGGGGTGTTCGGGTGGTGGGGTGGCGCTGCGTACGGGGCCGCCTCTCAAAAGTCAAGGGCGCCTTCGGCGTCGCTTCGCGATGGACTTCGTCCACCCTTGACTTTCGAGCCTCTGCGGCCCCTGAGGCAGCGCAAACGGGCAGGCTCCGCCTGCCCCGCCCGGTCGCGCCACCCCACCACCCCCTTCCGAACGCGTGCTCGCAAATCCCCATAAAGTGGCATTCCCTGGACCCAATAGAGGGTGATCGGTATCCCGAAGGTATACCTAGCCATACCTTTTTCTGGAAGGTCGAATTAAGGGTCCGTCGAGCCGACTTTTGTCGGCCACGTAGGGTATGCTTTACCTATGCAATCAGTGACGGTCGACCTGGAGACCGCGTCCACCATGCAATTGGTGGACGCGGTCTCAGCGATCGCCGCTGAACTCGCCCAGCGAGAAGCCCCGGAGTCGGCGGCGGCGTGCCTGGAACTCACCGAGAACCTTGCCGCTGCCTGCGATATTCAGGAAAGCGCACTGGCCGGTTTCATCCGCCGAGTCGATGCCACCGGTGAACAGAAACGCTGGGGATACCCCTCCACCCGGGCATGGCTACGGTCCCGGCTTGGCATGCGGGAGAACCGCACCACCGAACGCCTCACCCTCGCCCGCCAGCGGCACCGCCTACCCCAAGTCGCCGAACGCCTCGCCTCTGGGGAACTGTCCTACGGCTACGCGGCCACGGTCGCGCAGAGCGTGGCCAGACTGGAAGACACCGACTGCGCCGAAGCCGAGACCACCTTGCTGGGATTGGTCGACCAAGGCTTTTCAGCGGCGAAGGTGGGGGTGTTCGGCCGCCGTATCTGCGACGTGATCGCCGAACGCGACGGCACCGACACCGTCCCCGGCGAGGACGTCAAGCGCGGGTACGCCAAGTCCTGGATCACCAGCACCGGTTCGCTGGACGGTGGCCGCTACATCAAGGGCTGGTTGAACGCCGAGGACGCCGCGATCTGGGACGGCACGCTTGCCCCGCTGGCCAAGCCGGCCGGGCCCGAGGACACCCGCGACGTCGCCGAACGCACCGCCGCCGCCCTGTCCAGCGTCCTGTCCGGTGGGCACAAGGCCACCAAGGTCACCGTCATCTGCGACCTGGACACCCTCACCGGCGGCAATGCTCCGGCCCGCTTGACCGACGGGACACCGATCCCCGCTGCCCAAGCCCGCCGCATCGCCCTATCGGCAGGAGTGTCACCGCTGATCCTCGGGCGAGGGCACACGCCGCTGTACCTGGGCTATCGGGAGCGGTTCGCCAGCGCGGCCCAACGGCAGGTGCTGGAGACCCTCTACTCCACCTGCGCGGTGCGGGAGTGTGAGATCCCGGGGACGTTGTGCGAGGTCGACCACGTCAACGGCTGGGCCCTCGGACACTCACCCACCGATATCGATCAGCTCGCGCTGACCTGCGGGTGGCACAACCGGTTCAAGCACACCAGCCCAGATCAGATCGGCATCAGCAAAGCTCCCGACGGGCGATACATCTACCGGCTGCTGCCACCGCCGGGCGCCCGATCAAGATCCCGGACCGGTAGCGGGCCACCGGGCACGATCGGCCCACCCGACACCACCGTCAACTGGGCCGCATAGCCAACCCCACCCTCACGCCACCGGTTCGCCCGAATCCACCCCGGATCTCGGGCGAACCGGCATGCCCACGTTGGCTCACATCGCGCCCCACCCTCCGAGCTGCACTGGCCCGGAGCACCCTGCCTACTCACCCTCTTCATCTCGACCGTCTCTTGGTCCGCTGGTTCGGGGGCGGTGGGGTGGCGCGACCGGGCGGGGCAGGCGGAGCCTGCCCCTAAGCGCTGCCTCAGGGGCCGCAGAGGCTCCAAAGTCAAGGGTGGACGAAGTCCATCGCGAAGCGACGCCGAAGGCGCCCTTGACTTTGGAGGGGCGGCCCCGTACGCCAGCGCCACCCCACCGCACGAACACCCTTCTTGCCTCTCCGCGAACACCCCTTCCACCCTCCGCAAATCCCCTGAACAGGCCCAGCGCCCGAACACACCACCACACCTGGATGCCCATTCCAGACGCCCGTCTGCGCATGCCACTCCACCAGCAGCAGCCCACCAAGAACGCTCCGCCCTACGCTTCTCCCCTCCCTGGCCATGGCCCAACTGGCGGGCTGCTGCTGGCACTGGCCGAGCGGTCAGTGCAGAACGCGGAGACGCTGCACGGATGGGCGTGCGAGGGGCAGCGATCGGCGCTGGCGGCACCAGCGGCGGGCGTTCGTGCCGCGATCGTGGTCGGCGATGTCCACGCCGAGCGGTACGTCAACCAGCTGGCGTTCATGTGCCCGGTCCTCACCGATCCGGAGTTCCACGAGCACGCGCTCGCCGTGCACGAGGCGAACGGGGCGGATGATCGAGATGCTGCTCGACGACGCGGTGTCCGACGGCGGCCTCCGGGCCGGGACGGGACGGACACCGAGGCGTTGGCCGGAACGATTCAGGCCGTCGTCGCGGGGCCGGGCTCACATGGGCCCGCGATCGGCGGGGGACACTACCCGAACGGCTCGGGCGGGAACCGGACAACGCCTGGCACCGCATCTCCCCTGAGTAGGGACCGTAGAGAAACGTCCGCTCGCCGGTAAGGTCGCGCTGGTCGCCAGGGGCACGCGGGGCGCAGGTCGGGGCATCGCCGTCCAACTCGGGGCCGCAGGCGCGACCGTCTACGTCTCGGGCCGCAGCAGTGAGTCGGTGATCTCCGACCTCGGGTGCGTGGAGACCATCGAGGAGACCACCACGCTGGTCGACGCCGCCGGAGGGGCGGGTGTCGCCGTCCGCGCCGACCACGGCGATCCGGAGACCAGGTCCGCGCTCTCGTCGACCGGATCGCCGCGGACCAGGACGCGGCGGCTCGACGTCCTGGTCGACTCGGTGTGGGGCGGCGATCCGCTGACCGACTGGGAGCATCCGCTGTGAGAGCAGAACCTCGACCGGGCCTGAGGCTGCTGCGGCGCGCCGTGGAGACCCATGTGATCGCCAGCCGGCTTGCCCTGCCGCTGATGGTCGCGCGCGGCAGCGGACTGGTGGTGGAGATGACCGAGAGGCGACCGACTAGAAGACCGCTCGGTACCGGGGCTCGTTCCTCTACGACCTAGCGAAGTCCGCGGTGATCCGACTGGCGTTCGCGCAGACCGCGGAGTTGAGGCCGCACGGGATCGCCGCAGTGGCGAGCACGCCCGGATTTCTGCGGTCGTAGACCGTCCTGGACCATTTTGGGTGCCATTAAGGACTGCCACATCCGGGGCGATGTAGCTGGGTTGGTTGAGCCGTTCGGCGTGCTGCGCTGGTTCGATCAGCCGGAGTCGGTGATGGTGTTCTCATAGGCGTCACGCGCCGCGAGGACCGTGGGCATGTTCTCCTCTGCCCAGTGCCGACAGGCGGCGACGAGGTCGAGCAGGGTCCGCCCGAGCGAGGTCAGTTCGTACTCCACTCGTGGTGGGACCTCGGCATAAACCGTGCGAGTGATCATGCCGTCGCGTTCGAGGGCACGGAGAGTCTGAGTGAGCACTTTGGGTGTAGCGTGCCGGAGCGGAATCCGGATCTCAGAGAACCGGCGCGGCCCCTGTTCGAGGCATTGGATGATCATCGCCGACCATTTGTCGCCGATCCGGATCGGCATGATGCTGCTCGGGCAGGCCGGGTCGAACATGTCCGGGGAGAGTGGATCCACTAGTACCCTCACGGTAGTTAGATACCTTTGAAGTAACCAGTATCTCATCGATACCTTCGCGGAGGCGGTGCATCCGCCGCCTCACATCTCCGATGCGAAGGACCATCTATGCGTGCTGTTCGCTTCCATGACTACGGTTCCCCCGACGTCCTGCAGGTGGACGAGGTTCCCGACCCAGAGCCCGGCCCCGGCCAGATCCTGGTGCAGGTCACCGCGGCCGGGATCGGCTTCGCCGACGTCCAGGTACGGGCCGGCCTGATGCGATCGGTGCTCGCCGACCTCCCGCTGCCGTACTCGCCGGGGTTCGAAGTGGCGGGCACGGTGATCGCCGTCGGCCCGGACGTCGATCCCGTACAGATCGGCCGCCAGGTGATCGGCGCCACCGCGGGCGGCGGCTACGCCGAGAAGGCCGTCCTTCCGGCGGCGGCCCTGTCGCGGCCCGACACGCTGGACGACCACACGGCCCTGGCCCTGCTCGGGCAGGGGACGACCGCGGTCGGGGTGGCCGAGGCGGCCGCCCTCCGGCCGGGAGAGACGGTACTGGTGGAGGCCGCGGCGGGCGGCGTCGGCAGTCTGCTGGTGCAACTGGCCAAGCACGCCGGCGCGAGGGTGATCGCCGTTGCCCGGGGCGAAGAGAAGCTCGATGTGGCCAAGCAACTCGGCGCGGACACGGCGATCGACTACAGCACACCGAATTGGTCCGAGCGCGTCCGGGAGGCGGCGGACGGTGGTCTCCAGGTGGTGCTGGAGACCACGGGCGGCCCGGTCTCCAAGGCCGCCTTCGACCTTTTGACGCCCGGCACCGGCCGGATGGTGGTCTACGGGACGACCAGCGGCCAGGCGCCGCAATTCGACCCACTCGACGTCTACCAGCGTGGCCTGTCCGTCACAGGGTTCGCGTCCGTGATGCTGCCACCAGAACACCTGGCCGGACTGCTCAACCGCGCGTTCGAACTGGCCCGCACCGGCGAACTCAAGCCGATCATCGGCGCCGCTCTTCCGCTGGCCCAGGCCGCCACCGCGCATAAGGCGTTCGAAGAACGCACCACCATCGGCAAGACGGTCCTCACGCCATAACCCTCGGATCACACCTGGTGCATGCCCCTGGGCAGGCAGTGAGTTCCGGCCGCCGACATCGCCGTGGTGCAGCCGTCAGCGGGACGATCGTGTCGAGGCGCAACGAGGTGGACGGCTCTATCCTGCCGGCCTTGCATCGGGCCGGCAGCTCAGCGCGGACCTGCTCAGGACGGCGTTCCTTGGCGCAGAAGTCCTCGGCCGGCGACGTGGTAGTGGGCGTCTCGGCGTCAGGCACGCCGCACGGACGCGCGCCCAACGCCCCATCCAACGCCTCGCGCGCCTCCTTGCGGTGGCCAGTGCCTGTGTCCAGAGTTCGCCCGTCGCGACTCTCGGCGGACGCGGTCGATCGAGGGCGGTGCATCGAGGGGCGGGGCTGCCGGTGGGTGCGGGGGCAGTGCTGGATCAGTAGGTTTGCCCGTCATGGACGGGATTGGGGGGACGGTCGGCACCGCGGCCGCGATGTTCGCCGGCACCAACGTCGACGACATCATCGTGTTGACCGTGCTGTTCCTGTCCGCCCGGGCCGGCGGCGCCCTCAGGCCCGGGCAGATCTGGGCCGGGCAGTACGCCGGGATCGCCGTCCTGGTGGCGGTGTCGGTCATCGCCGCTCTCGGACTGACGATCGTCCCCGATGACTACGTCGGCCTGCTCGGCCTCGTCCCGTTCGCGCTCGGTGTCCGCAGCCTGGTCAGCGCGTTGCGCGCCCACAGCAGCGGGCAGGACGCTTCGCCGGCGGTGGCGACCGGGCTGGTGTCGGTGGCGGGGGTGACGATCGCCAACGGCGCCGACAACGTCTCGGTCTATACCCCGGTGTTCCGCACGATCGGCACCGGTTCGACCCTGGTCACGATCGCGGTGTTCGCCGTGGGCGTCGCATTGTGGTGCGCGGCCGGTTCCTGGCTGGGCTCGCACAAGAAGGTCATCGAGGTCGTCGAGCGCTACGGCCAATGGATCGTGCCCGCGGTGTTCATGGGGATCGGCGCGCTCATCGTCATCGAGTCCGGCGTGCTCGGCGAACTTTTCTGATCGCCCGGGAGTAGCTGGGACGGGCCCTGGTCGGTGCGAAGCCGGCCATGGGTCAGACGTTGGCCTCTTCCCTTTCTCCGCCCCCCGCCTGTGCGGCCAATGTCGTCTTCGGTGCCCGGCGTCCGGGCATCCACCAGTTGGTCTTGCCGCACAGTTCCATCACCGCGGGGACGAGCATCATCCGGACGACGGTGGCGTCGATGAGCACGGCGACGGCCATGCCCAGGCCGACTTGCTTGATGGAGATGTCGGGGCCGAACAGGGAGGTCGTGAAGACGGCGATCATGATGGCGGCCGCGGCGGTGATGACCTTGGCCGTCCGTGCCAGCCCGTGGGCGACGGCGGCCCGGGTGTCGCCGTTGCGCTCGTACTCCTCGCGGATCCGCGAGATGAGGAAGACCTCGTAGTCCATCGACAGGCCGAACAGGACCGGGAACATCACCAGCGGTACCCAGGTGGTGATCGGCATGTCGGTGGGGAAGCCGAGGGCCGAGCCGAACCATCCCCATTGCACGATCGCGACCAGCACGCCGTAGGCGGCGCCGATCGACAGCAGGTTCATCACGGCGGCCTGCAGCGCGATCGTGACCGACCGGACCAGCGCGACCAGCAGCACCAGTGACAGCACGATGACGACCGCGATCATCAGGGGCAGGCGCGAGCCGGTCTGCTCGGAGTAGTCGATCGCGGCGGCGTTCGGGCCGCCGATGTGGACCCGTTCACCGGCGGGTGCCTTGGGCAGTACGTCGTCGCGGAGCTCGTGTACCAGGTGCGTGGTCGCCTCGTCCTGGAATCCGGTCTTGGGGAAGGCGGTGAAGGTGGCGGCCCCTCCGTCCTTGCTGATCTGGGGTGGCGTGACGTAGGCGATGCCCTCGGTCGCGCCGACCGCTTCGACGACGGGGCCCAGGTCGTCCTTGGAATCGGCCTCGGTCGCGAAGATCAGGGGCGCGCCGTAGCCGGGGCCGAAACCCTCGGAGAGGATCTTGTGCGAGGTGTAGCTGCCCCTGTCGTGGGGTTGCACGCTGGCGTCGGGCAGGCTGAGCCGCATCGACAGGGCGGGGACGGCCAGGACCAGCAGACCCGCACCGGCCGTTACCGCGGCGATCAGTGGCCTGCGCTGTACGACGCCGGCCCAGCGCTCGGCGGCGGTGCGGCGGGCCGGTGCCGGGCCGTCGATGGACGCGCGCCGGCGGGACGTACGGCGAGGCAGCCGCAGCGAGTCGATCTTGTGTCCGATGAAGCCCAGGAACGCCGGCAGCAGGGTCACTGCGGCGATCATGGTCACCAGCACGGTCGCCGACGCGCCGATGGCCACCCCGGTCATGAGCCGCTGTCCCATGACGACCAGACCCAGCAGTGCGATCACGACGGTCGTGCCGGCGAACAGCACCGCGTGACCCGCGGTGGCGATGGCCTTGACGGTGGCGCCCTCGGGGGTGTCGCCCTCCCGGAGGCCGTCCTTGTAGCGGGTCACGATGAACAATGCGTAGTCGATGCCGACACCGAGCCCGATCACCGCGGCGAAGACCACGGTGAAGTCCGGCGCGGGAACGAGGTACCCCGAAAGCTTGGTCAGGGCGAGGCCGCCGAGGATCGCCATCAGTGCGGTCACGATCGGCAGGCCCATCGCCACCAGCGACCCGAAGGCGATGAACAGGATCACCGCTGCCGCCAGCACGCCCGCGCTGTCGGCCGGGTTCTGCTTGGGCGTCTCGGCCTTCTCCGCCCGCTCCCCGCCGAGCCCCAGCGAGACGCCGTCTCCGGAGGCATGCTTGACCGTGTCCACCAGGGGCTTGACCTCGGTCTTCGTCGCGTCCTTCGCGGTCAGCGGGATGATCGTGCGAGCGATGCGGCGGTCATCGGTCACCAGCTTCTCGTCCTGGTACGGCGAGGTCACCGGCCCGGTCATGGGCGAGGCTTCGAGATCGGCGACGACCCTCTCGATCTTCCGCCGGGCGGCGGGGTCGTCGATGCCCCTGCCGGCCTTGATCGCGAGCGTGAGCGTGTCCCCCTGCCGCTCGGGGAAGTGCTTCTCGATCAGTGCCTGCGCCTTGGCGGACTCCGATCCCCCGCCGGACATGTCGTTGTCGGGGGCGGCGCCGTAGCCGAAGCCGACGAACGCAATGGCGATCACGCCGACGATCCAGGCGAGCAGGACCAGGCGGCGCCGCCGGTAACAGAAACGGGCCAGTCCCGCCAGAACCCCATCGGTCCGTGGAGCCTCGGTCGTCATCATCTTCTCCTCAAGTCGTGCGCGTTCGCGTGCCGCCCCCAGGACACCGACCACCGCCCACCCCGGCCGACGCGCAATTCCCAGCCGCTCTCCGGTAGCAGCGTCGCCGTACGCGAAATCGACCTCGCGGAATCGCCCGATTCATTCACCGGAGGAATGCTTCTAACGGTTCGCCCGGCCACCGGCCCGATTTCGGTCCGGCATCGTGCCCCTGACCGCTTCGCCATCATTAGTTCTTTCTCGCTCCTGCCCGTCATCAACTGATGGTGGCGGCAGGTGCAGGCAATTCGCGTCGGCCGGCGGTCGTGTTCCGTGGCTCACTCCGCCGGAGTAGGTCATCCGCACGCGGTAGACCAGTACGCCGAGCGTGGTACTCCCGGCAGCGGATGCGCATGACCAGCGGATACAGGCAGAATGTCCCGCGATGCAGACGTCAAGGGCGCTCAGCACGGTGCGCCGGGCCGCACCGAACCCCACCGATGCCGTTGTCGGCCTCGGTGCGGCGCTGCTGGTGCTGGTGCTGGTGCTGGCCGACGGCCGAACCGGCACGAGACTCCCGTGGGTCGACGACCCTCGCCGACCGGACGCCGTGGCGGTCGGGCTCGTCGGGGTCGTGGCCGGCGCTCTGGCGCTGCGCCGCCGTCACCCGAGATCGGTGCTGGTCGTCCTCAACGCGGTCGCCCTGGCCTGGTCGGCCGCCCGCTATCCCAGCCCGCTGGTCCCCCTCGTCCCGCTGATCGCCTGCTATACCCTCGCGGCCCTGCGCGGATGGCGGTGGGGGGCGGCCGGCGCGGCGGCGACCGCGCTCACCGCGCTGGCGGCGATCCACCTGGCCTTCGGCGCCGCCGTGCCGGCCGGGATCACGGGCAATGCCATGTGGATGGCCTTCACCGCCGGCGCCGCCGGAACCGCGGTCGGATACAACCGTGCACTGCTGGTGGCCACTCGCGCCCAGCTCGCCCGCGAAGCCCAGACCCGCGAGGAGCAGTCCCGCCGCCGGGTGGTCGAAGAGCGGCTGCGCATCGCCCGCGAACTGCACGACGTCCTCGGCCACACCATGGCCGGCATCAGCGTGCAGGCCGGGGTCGGCATCCACCTCATCGCCACGCGACCCGCTCAGGCGGTGGAGGCGCTGCGCACGATCAAGCACATCAGCGACCAGGGGCTGACCGAGGTCAAGACCATCCTGGGCATCCTGCGCACCGACGGCGACGAGCCCGACCGGCCCCGCGCCCCGCGCGGCGGCCTCGACCGGCTCGACGCGCTGCTGGATCCGGTCCGGGCGGCCGGCGTCCAGCCCGAGCTGAACATCCACCACGACGCCCGGCGGTTGCCCGCGGCCGTCGATCTCACCGCCTACCGCATCATCCAGGAGGCACTGACCAACGTCGTGCGCCATGCCCGCGCCCGCACCGTCCGGCTTGACCTTCGCTACGAACCCGCCCAGCTGGTCATCCAGATCCGCGACGACGGACCGGGCGCCGGTCCCGGTCACCGCGGCGCCGACGGCGGGGACGGGCACGGCATGAGCGGCATGCGAGAACGGGCCGTGGCGCTGTCCGGGCAGTTCACCGCCGGCCCGCACCCTGACGGCGGCTTCCAGGTGCGGTGTGTGCTACCCACTCCGGACCAGGCATGATGACGGCATGCGCCCGCCCATGACCGGCCAACCGGAACCGTGCGTTATCCGGACGAGCGGGGACCGGCGATCACCGGCGGCACCTGATGCGGGTCAGGCATGACCGAGCCGATCCGGGTCCTCATCGCCGACGACGAGATGCTGGTCCGCGCCGGGTTCCGGGCGCTCATCGATGCCGAGCCGCAGATGATCGTGGTGGGCGAGGCGGCCGACGGCGCCGAAGCGGTCGACCTGGCCCGGCGGACCAACCCCGATGTCGTCCTCATGGACATCCGCATGCCGGGTGTCGACGGGCTGGCCGCCACCCGCCAGATCGCCGAGGCTCCCGACCTGGCCGGCGTGCACGTGCTGATCCTCACGACGTTCGATCACGACGAATACGTCATCGAGGGGCTGGACGCCGGCGCCAGCGGTTTCCTGATCAAGAACACCGATCCCGGCCAGCTGCTGAAAGGCATCCGGGTGGTCGCAGGTGGCGAATCACTCCTCTCCCCCGGCCTGACCCGTCGGCTGATCGCGCGCCTTGTCGACCACGCCCCCCTGCGCCAGGTCAACCCCGGAGCGCTGGCCAGACTCACCGAGCGGGAGCGAGAGGTCGCCGGGCTCGCGGCGCACGGCATGAGCAACAACGAGATCGCCGCGGCCCTGTCCATCAGCCAGGCCACCGCCAAGACCCACATCAGCCGGGCCATGGCCAAACTCGGCGCCCGGGACCGCGCGCAGCTGGTCGCGCTGGCCTACCAACACCGCCTGGTCAACCCGCCTGACCCGACGCCACCGGACGCTCCATAAACGTCGGCTTCTCGCCCGTCGAGAAAATCGTCCGGGGCAGTGTCCACAGCGAGTCGACCACGGCCGCCGTCGGCGTCTGCGGTCGCCGGTCGATCTGGGAGGCCAGGTCGGTGCTGACCCGGCCGCGGCCGGGACCTGTGGCCCAGGCGGTGAAGGAGCGCAGCGCCGAGCGGTGCCGGTTCCAGGTCCGGGCGCCGCGCCGTCCCACCCCGCGGCGGTCGAGCGGTGCACGGCAATGAAGGACCGCCAGTTCACCGAGTACGAGGCCGCCCCTCGAACACGGTTCAGTGTGAGGCGGGTTGGAACAGTTCGACGAGGTTGCCGGCGGGGTCGGCGAGCAGGATCTGCCGTCCGCCGGGGCCGGTGACGACCTCGCTGCGGAAGGGCTGTCCGGCGGCGCGCAGCCGGTCGACTTCGGCGTCGAGGTCGTCGACGATGAGGTGGATGCGGTTGCGGCCGGGTGCGGCGTGGTCGTCGGGTGTGGCGCGGGCGCCGGAGGTCGCCGGTCCCGACAGCAGCAGCCGCAGCGGGCCGCGGACGACGTCGGCGAAGGCGGGGGCGGGGTGGGTGTGCAGGGTGAAGCCCAGGTGGGTGGTGTAGAAGTCGATGGCGGCGGCGACGTCGTCGACGATGTAGCGGACGCTGGCGAGCTGGTCGGGTTCGGTCATGGCCGGGCCTCCTGGCGCGGGACGCGGGCAAGGGTCGGGAGCAGGTAACGGATCCGGGTCTCGATCTCGGCCGCCACATCGACAAAGGCGCCGAGATCGGTGGCATGGCTGGCGGTGCCCGCGCCTCCGGAGGTGGCGGCGGCGGGGTCGGGGATGCTCCAGTGGATCAGCCGCGGGTGGTCGGGGAAGTCGGGGCAGACCTCGCGGACCTTGTCGCACAGGGTGATCACGTAGTCGAACCGGCGGCGGCCGAGGGTGTCCAGGTGCCGCGGACGCTGGTCGGCGATGTCGACGCCGTGGCGTTCGCGCAGGACCCGCACGGCATGGGGATGGACGGCAGGTTTGGGATGGCTGCCGGCGCTGGTCACCTGCCGGTGGCCGGCGCGGCGGAGCAGGGCCTCGGCGATCGGTGAGCGGGCGCTGTTGCCGGTACAGGCGAACAGCACACTCGACTGGTCCGCCTGCTGGGCCGCCCGCAGCGGTGGCGGTGCCGGGTCCAGGCCCAAGGCGGGGTGCAGGACGGTCCCGGCGGCGCTGAGGGCATCGGCGCAGCGCTGAAGGTCGAGGTGGTAGTAGCTGTCGCGGGCGTCGAAGCTGCTGCGCCGGGCGTTGACGAGGCCGCCGGTCCGCAGCAGCCGCAGATGGTAGGAGATCAGGTTCTGCGGTTGGCCGAGGAGGTCGACGAGCTCGCGGACGCGGTGGTCGCTGGTGGCCAGCTCGGTCAGCAGCCGCCACCGCAGGGGATGGGCGGCTAGGCCCACGAACGCCGGGGCGGCGTGACCCGAGGACACCATGACAGCGACGATACATCAAATCCCTTTGATGTATTAGCACGGCGATGGCCCCCAGGAGTGCGAGTGATCGTGGTGCGGGTCGTCGTGGCCTGCCTGGTGCTGATGGCGCTGAGCGTGGCGGCCGACGGAGGCCTGTTCCTGGCGCTGGACGGCGACGTCGGCGAACTGCGCGCGTTGGGGCGGCCCGCCGACGCGGTGCTGCTGCGGCCGCTGCGGCGCGGCACGACGGCGGCCCGCTCGCCGGACTGGCCATCGGCGCGCTCGCCGGCGCGATGTCGTGGTCGCCGGCGGAGAAGCCTTCGGCCCGCCCATCTTTTCGTGCCCGGCCTGGTGGGGCCGGGGACGCCGGGGACGCCCGGCTGCGGGATTGACAGGGCGCCGTCCCGTTCCTCTAAAGTACTAGGCAACTAGTCAAATGGAGGAACGGTGATCGAGTTCCATCTGGACCCGGGCTCGGGGCTGCCGCCGTACCAGCAGCTCGTCCGGCAGGTCCGGCACGCGCTGCGGCTCGGGCTGCTGAAGGAGCGAGACCGGCTTCCCACGGTCAAGGAGGTCGTGGCGCAGCTGGCGATCAACCCCAACACGGTGCTGAAGGCCTACCGCGAGCTGGAGCACGAGGGCCTGGTCGCCGCCCGTCCCGGCGTCGGCACGTTCGTGACGGCGACCCTCGCCGACACCTCGCTGGCCGCGCACGGCCCGCTGCGCACCGAGTTGCGGCGCTGGCTGGCCAAGGCCCGCCGGGCCGGCCTGGACGACGAGAGCATCGAGGCCCTGTTCATGTCGACCTTCCGCGCCGCCGGACAGGAGGAGACCGCGTGACCGCCGCCCTGCGCGCCCGCGCGCTCACCAAGACGTACGGGCGCCGCCGGGCGCTCACGGACTGCACCCTCGACATCCCCGCCGGACGCGTGACGGGGCTGGTCGGCCCCAACGGTGCCGGGAAGAGCACGCTGCTCAACCTCGCCGCCGGGATGCTCACCCCCACCTCGGGCACGATCGAGGTGTGCGGCGGCCGGCCGGGCGCCGGTCCCGGGCAGCTCGCCAAGGTCGGTTTCGTCGCCCAGGACACCCCCGTCTACGCGGGGCTGACCGTCGAGGAACACCTGCGCCTCGGCGCCCGCCTCAACCCGGCGTGGGACGACGCGCTGGCGCGGGAGCGGATCAGGCGGCTCGGCCTGGACCCCGCGCAGCGGGCGGGGCGGCTGTCGGGCGGTCAGCGCGCCCAGCTCGCCCTCACCCTCGGCATCGCCAAGCGACCCGAGCTGCTGATCCTGGACGAGCCGGTCGCCGCGCTCGACCCGCTGGCCCGCCGCGACTTCCTGCAGAGCCTGATGGAGGCGGTCGCCGAGCAGGGGCTCGGCGTCGTGCTCTCCTCCCACCTGGTGTCGGACCTGGAGCGTGCCTGCGACCACCTGGTCGTGCTGGTGTCGTCGCAGGTCCGGGTAGCGGGCGAGGTGGACGGACTGCTGGCCGCCCACCACCGCCTCACCGGGCCGCGCCGCGACCCGGTCACGCTTCCCGGCGACCAGCAGGTCGTCTCGGCGAGCCACACCGGCCGCCAGACGACCCTCATCGTCCGCTCCGACGGCCCGATTCACGACCCCGCCTGGACCGTCAGCGGTCTCGGCCTGGAAGACCTCGTCCTCGCCTACATGAACCCCGACGGGAACGCAGGCGCCCGGCCGGCCCTGGAGGTCCAGCGATGATCTGGTTGACACTGCGCCAGTTCCGTACCCAGGCGGCGACGGGCTTCGCCGCGCTCGCCGCGCTGGCGGCCGTCCTCGCCGTCACCGGTCCCCGCCTCGCCGGCGACTACGCCTCCGGACGGGCCGCCTGCACGGCCGCACACGACTGCTCGACGTTCACCGGGCAGTTCTTCGACGACCACCAGCCGGTCTTCCTCGCGCTGATCGCCGTCGTGCTGCTGCTGCCCGGCCTGGTCGGACTGTTCTGGGGAGCACCCCTGATCGGCCGCGAACTGGAGAGCGGCACCCACCGGCTGGTGTGGAACCAGAGCGTCACGCGCGCCCGCTGGCTCGCCGTCAAGCTCACGCTCGTCGGGCTGGCCGCCACGGCCGCCGCCGCGCTGGGCAGCGCGGCGATCACCTGGTGGTCGGCCCCCATCGACAAGAGCGCGGCCGACGAGCTGCCACGGCTGTCGCCCCTGGTGTTCGGCGCCCGGGGCATCGTCCCGGTCGGCTATGCCGCGTTCGCGTTCGTCCTCGGCGTGGTCGTCGGGATGCTCGTCCGCCGGACCGTCCCCGCGATGGCCCTGACCCTGGCCGTCTTCGCCGCCGTCCAGATCGCCGTGCCGCTCCTCGTCCGCCCCCATCTCCTGCCGCCGGTCCGTACCGCCACCGCGATCACCGGCACGAACCTGAAGTCCCTCATGGCCGACACCGCCGACGGCTCGGTACGCCTACGGATCAAGCCACCCGAAACCGGCGCATGGATCCTGTCCCAGCGCACCGTCGACGCATCCGGACGCACCGTCGGCGACGTCAAGGTGTCGCTGGCCACCGGGGCATGCGCCCCCGCCCAGGGCGCCCCGACCCGCGACTCCTGCATGGCCGAGATCAACCGGCTCGGCTACAGGCAGGCGATGACCTACCAGCCCGCCGGCCGCTTCTGGCCCCTCCAGTGGTGCGAGGCGGGCGTCTACGCCCTCCTCGCCCTCGGCCTCACCGCCTTCTGCTTCCACCGCCTCCGCCGACTGTCTTGATCAGCGGCCCGAGGGTGGCCCTTGCGGAGCCGCTCGCGCAGGAGGTGACCGGATCACGGGGTTCCCTTCTTACGAACGCGCCGGCAGTACAAGGTGAGAGCCCTGCGAGGGCCGGGTGTGGGTGGCGTTCGTACTGGACGCCTCCTCCCGCCGGATCGTGGGCTGGCAACTGGCCGACCATCTGGGCACTGACCTGCCGCTGGGCGCGCTGGAAATGGCGCTGTGGCAACGCGGCCCGCCTCAGCCGCCACCCGTCTTCCACTAGCCGAAGAACTTGATGAGCTCTTCGACAACGATGTCCGGGCGTTCTTCGGGCAGGTAGTGGTCGCTGTTGTTCACCTTGACGACCTGGATGTCGGTGCCCTTGTCGGGGCCCATCTGCTGACGCAGCATGGGATAGCTGGATTCGCCGGCCAATGTGAGGATCGGGGTGGTGACAGGGGCGTAGGTGGCGAGGTCGGCGATGTCCTGGCGCATCGTCCGGTACCAGCCGTTGCCCGCGCGGATGGCGTCCGGGGAGTCGTATGCGCGGGCGTAGATCCGGCGGGCGTCTTCCTCGATGGACGCCTGGTCGACCAGCATGTGCCCGCACAACCAGTCGATGAGGTGCCGGAAGCGGCCGGTGAGGAGCTGTTCGGGCAGGCCGTGGAGCTGGTTGAACGCGAACCACCAGGGGTAGCCGCCGCGGCCGCGGGTCAGCGCCGCGACCTGCTCGTCGGAGGCCGGCAGCATCGGGATGTCGAGCCAGGACGCGTCGGGAACTCCCAGGTCGAGGGTGACCAGGCGCCGCACCGTCGCGGGCCGGGACGCCGCAAGGTGGTACCCCACCGAGGCGCCGATGTCGTGCCCGGCGACGAACGCCGACCGGTGTCCCAGGTGGCCGATCAAGGCGGCGATGTCGCCCGCCATCGTCTGCTTGTCGTAACCGGACTCGGGCTTGGCCGAGCCGCCCATGCCGCGCAGGTCGACGGCCGTCACCTGGTAGCGGCGCGCCAGGTCCGGCAGCACCTTGCGGAACTGCCACCAGGTCTGCGGCCAGCCGCCGAGCAGGATCACCGGCTCGCCGTGCCCTCCGGTGACGTGGTGCAGGACGACGCCGTTGACGTCGGCGTACCGGCTGGTGAAGTCGCCGTCCAGGGACGCGGCCAGTTCCGCGTCGGTCGGCACGGTGTCCACACTGCTCATGGCACTCCTTAATTCGTGACCGTTCATTCAAGAAAATGGGCGTAAGGGCGCCGCACCGAAAGCCGGTGCGGCATGCGCCAGGAAGGCTCAGTCCAGGACGGTGAGGGCCTGCTCCACGGTGTCGTCGAGGAAGCGCCGGCGGCTCGGCGTCTTGCCCACGACGCGCATGCCCTGGAGCAGGGTCACCAGGAATCGTGCCAGAGCCGCCGGATCCCTGTCCGCGGCGAGTTCGCCGGCCGCGCGGGCCCGGATCAGCACCGCCTCCAGCGCGGTCTCCATCATCTCCAGGTTCGACTCCACCCGCCGGCCGGCTCCCGAGTCGGCCGGCATCTCGACCGCCGTGTTGGTCAGCAGGCAGCCCTTGGCCTCGGCGTCCTCCAGGGACATCTCGGCGTAGTGCCGGACCAGCCCGCGAACCGCCTCCAGTGCGGAGCCCGGCGCGGCCAGCCGTCCGAGGAACTCCGCCCGAGTGTCCTCGATATAGCGGTCCAGTGCGCGCAGATACAACTCGCGCTTGCCGCCGAACGCGCCATAGATGCTGCCCCGGGCCAGCCCGAGGTGATCGACCAGCTCCTGCATCGACGTAGCCTCGTAACCCTGCCGCCAGAACAGCTCCATCGCGCTGCGCAGCGCCGCGTCCGGATCGAACTCCCTGGTCCTGCCCATGCGGCAGAGGCTAGCCGATCATGACCGAACGTTCAACAATCAGCGTCCAAGGGTGCTCCGGCCGCACCACCGGTCGGCCAAGGCATTACGGCGGATCGATCGGCCGGCCATATGTTTCGACTGCGATCGACGCTCAAGAGGAGCTTTGACGTTTGCTTCGCGCTCGACGGTTCGGGTCAGGCGATCGTTTGGACCAGGTAGAGCGCGGCCAGTGCGGTGGCCAGCAGGCCCAGGGTGAGCCGGAGCGCGGTTTCGGGGAGTCGGGGTTGCAGGCGCGCGCCCAGGTATCCGCCGACCAGGCCGCCGAGGCCGCAGGTCAGGCCGAGGGGCCAGTCGGGGGCGATGGCGCCGTCGGCGGTGAGGGAGAGAAGGGCGTAGGTCGCGGCGCCGACCGTCGAGGTCAGGAAGGTGGAGGCCAGCGCGGCGGGGGCGACCTGGGCGACGGGCATGCCGCGGCCGGCCAGGACGGGGCCGAGGATGGAGCCGCCGCCGATGCCGTAGATGCCGCCGACGGTGCCGACGGCCAGCGCGAGTGCGGTGATGAACCGGGTGGACGGCCGTCCGGTCGGGTGGCGGGGCGGGCGCAGGGTGCGGGCGCAGAGCCAAAGGCCCAGGGGCAGCAGGAGCAGGCCGACCAGGATGCGGAAGACGGTGGGGCCGGGGACGGCGAACACCCGGATGGCCGCGCCGGCGACGACGCCGGGCAGCGTCCCGGCGATCAGCAGCCGCGTCAGCGGGCCGCCCAGGTCGCCTTGGCGGTGGTGGCGGACCAGGGCGCCGGGACCGGCGACCACGTTGAACAGCAGGTTGGTCGGGGTGACGGCGGGGCTGGGGACGCCCAGCAGGCTGAGTTGGACCGGGAGCAGGAACACCGCTCCCGACACCCCGACCGGGGCGGTCACCACCGCGATCAGCGCGCCGGCGGCAAAGGCGATCACTTCGGTCTGGCCGGTCATGTGGTCAGCTCCGCCTTCATCGGGCAAAGCCTGCCTTATCGGCCCTGGCGGGCGGCGGGCAGGGGCGCCCGGGTGAGGCGGCGTGCCGTCACGGTGATCGCTGCCCAGGTCAGGTGGGCTTCCGGCGGGCGGCGGTCACTGCCAGACCGTCAGCTTGACGAGGGCGGCGATGCCGACCGTCACGATGATCGCCCGGAGGGCGGCCGGGGGCAGTTTGCGGCCGATCCGCGCGCCGATCTGACCGCCGATCACCGAACCGACCGCGAGCGCCAGCACCGCCTCCCAGGCCACGTGTGCGAGGAAGACGAAGACGACCCCGGCCGTCAGGTTGACCATCGCGACGAGCAGGTTCTTCAACGCGTTCGTCCGCTGGAGGTTCTTGTGCGGCATGAGGACGCCCATCAGGCCGAGCATCATCACGCCCTGGGCGGCCCCGAAGTAGCCGCCGTAGACGCCGCCGAGGAGCACGCCGATCCACAGCAGAACGCCGCCGTGCTCGTGCGGCCGCTTGGGCCGGGAGGCGAGCCGGCGGACGAGCAGCGGCTGAGCCACCACCAGCACCAGCGCGAGCGCGATGAGCACCGGCACGATCGTCGAGAAGGCCCCGGCGGGGAGGATCAGCAGCAGCAGCGCCCCGGCGACCGCGCCGAGCAGCGAGGCGGGCAGCAGCCTGCGCACGTGCCCGGCCTGGCCGCGCAGTTCCTCGCGGTAGCCGTAGGCGCCGCTCAGCGAGCCGGGCGCCAGGCCGAGGCTGTTGGAGACGTTGGCGACGACCGGCGGATAACCGACCGCGAGCAGCACCGGGAACGCCACCAGCGTGCCTGACCCGACGACGGTGTTGATGGCGCCGGCGAGCACGCCGGCCAGCGCGACCACGACCACCTCGAGAGCGGACATCGAGTCTCCAGCCGAGGGCCCCGGCTCTCCGGGGCCCTCAATAGCGGGTCATGACAGGGGGGACGCGGTGGAGCACCCGGTGACCGCGTGAGCGCGGGCGTCCGCCGCGTACTCCTGCAAGGAGCGCACCTTGTTCTTCTTCAGGTCAAGCGCCTCGATGGCCTGCACGGCCGCACCGAACGCCGCGATCGTGGTGATGCACGGGCGCCCCACCGTGACCGCGGCGGTCCGCACCCGGCCGGACTCCGCGCCCGCGGTGTCCACGACCAGGTCGATGCGGCGGGCCGCGACGAGCCGCTCGGCCGACGACTCGGCCGTCACCCGCACGCCGCCGCGGCGGAGCAGGCCGGCGGTGCTCTCGCTCGCGAGGATCTCGAAGCCGAGTTCGGCGAGGCGCTTGGCGGGGAACACGACGGAACGCCGGTCCCGTCCCGCGACCGCCACGTAGACCCGTCCCGCGGCCGGCAGCGGAACGTTCGCGGCGGCCTGCGACCTGGCGAAGGCGTCGCCGAACACGGCGCCGATCCCCATGACCTCCCCCGTGGATCGCATCTCCGGCCCCAGCGCCACGTCCGCGGCGGCACCGTCGGGTCCGCGGAAGCGGGTCCACGGCAGGACGGCCTCCTTGACCGCGAACGGCGCTCCCGGCGGGACGTCGGCTCCGTCGCCCCGGTCCGGGAGCAGCCCTTCGGCGCGCAGCCGGGCGATGCCCGCGCCCAGCGCGATCCGTGCGGCCGCCTTCGCCAGCGGCACCGCGGTGGCCTTCGCCACGAAGGGCACGGTCCGCGAGGCGCGCGGGTTGGCCTCCAGGACGTACAGGACGCCGCCCGCGAGCGCGAACTGGATGTTGATCAGTCCGCGCACGCCCACCGCGCGGGCGATCGCCTCCGTCGCGGTCCGCAGCCCCTGCACGTCCACGCGGTCGAGGGTGACCGGCGGCAGCACGCAGGCCGAGTCGCCGGAGTGGACGCCCGCCTCCTCGATGTGCTCCATCACTCCGCCCATGTAGAGTTCCCCGCCGTCGTACAGGGCGTCGACGTCGATCTCGATGGCGCCGTCCAGGAACCGGTCGATCAGCACCGGATGCCGGGAGAGCTGGTCGCCGGCGCGGTCCACGTAGGCCGTGAGGGCCGCGTGGTCGGCCAGCACCTCCATGCCGTGCCCGCCGAGCACGTAGGAGGGCCGCGCGAGGACGGGGAAGCCGATGCGCTCCGCGACCGCCCTCGCCTCGCGGTGGGAGGCCGCGGTCCCGTGCTCCGGCGCGGTCAGCCCGGCCTCCCGGACGATCCGGCCGAAAGCGCCGCGGTCCTCGGCCAGGTGGACGGCCTCGGGGCCGGTGCCGAGGATCTCGACGCCGGCGTCCGCCAGCCCCCGCGCGAGCTTCAGCGGCGTCTGCCCGCCGAGCTGGATGAGCACCCCGGCCAGCGGCCCGGCCCGCCGCTCGGCGTCCACGACCTCGAGGACGTCCTCCAGGGTGAGCGGCTCGAAGTAGAGCCGGTCGGAGATGCTGTAGTCGGTGGAGACCGTCTCGGGGTTGCAGTTGACGAGGATGGTCTCGTAGCCGGCCGAGCGCAGCGCGAAGGAGGCGTGGACGCAGGAGTAGTCGAACTCGATGCCCTGCCCGATGCGGTTCGGTCCGGAGCCCAGAATGATCACGGCGGTCTTCTCGCGCGGCTCGACCTCGGTCTCCTCGTCGTAGCAGGAGTAGTGGTACGGGGTGCTCGCGGCGAACTCGGCGGCGCAGGTGTCGACGGTCTTGTAGACGGGCCGGACGTCCACCGCGTGGCGGAGCCGGCGGACGCTCTCCTCCTCCGCCGAGCGGATCCGCGCGATCTGGGCGTCGGAGAAGCCGTGCCTCTTGGCGTGCCGTAGCAGCGCCGGGGTCAGGTCCGGCGCGCGGGCCAGGTCCCCGGCGATCTCCGCGATCAGGGACAGCTGGTCGAGGAACCAGGGGTCGATGCCGGTCGCGGCGTGCAGTTCGGCCACCGTGGCGCCGGACCGCAGGGCGGCCATCACCGTGTTGATCCGGTTCTCGGACGGCACGGCGGCCTCGGCCGCGAGCGCCGTCCCGTCGCCCGGCGGGCCGGAACCGGGCGCGAAGTCGAACTCGGCCGTGCTCCGCTCCAGTGACCGCAGGGCCTTCTGCAGGGCCTCGGTGAAGTTGCGGCCGATCGCCATGGCCTCGCCGATCGACTTCATCGTCGTGGTCAGGGTGGCGTCCGCCTGCGGGAACTTCTCGAAGGCGAACCTCGGGACTTTGACGACGACGTAGTCGAGGACGGGCTCGAAGGAGGCCGGCGTCCGCCGGGTGATGTCGTTGGGGATCTCGTCGAGGGTGTAGCCGATGGCGAGCTTGGCGGCGATCTTGGCGATCGGGAAGCCGGTGGCCTTGGAGGCCAGCGCCGACGACCGCGACACCCGCGGGTTCATCTCGATGACGATCATCCGGCCGGTGCCGGGGTGCACCGCGAACTGGATGTTGCAGCCGCCGGTGTCGACGCCGACGGCCCGGATCGCCGCGATCGCGACGTCGCGCATGTTCTGGTATTCGCGGTCGGTGAGCGTCATCGCGGGCGCGACGGTGATCGAGTCGCCGGTGTGCACGCCCATCGGGTCCAGGTTCTCGATGGAGCAGACGATGACCACGTTGTCGGCGCGGTCGCGCATGAGCTCCAGCTCGTACTCCTTCCAGCCGAGGAGCGACTCCTCCAGGAGCACCTCGCCCGCGGGCGAGAGCCGCAGGCCGGTGCCGGCGACGTCGCGGAGCGCGGCCTCGTCGTGCACGATCCCCGAGCCGGCGCCGCCCATGGTGAAGGACGGCCGGACCACGACCGGGTACCCGCCGAGCGCCTCGACGGCGGACAGGCAGTCGCCGACCGAGCGGCAGATCGTCGATCGGGCCGACTCCGCGCCGATCGACGCGACGATCCCCTTGAACCGCTCCCGGTCCTCCGCGGCGGTGATCGCGCCGATGTCCGCGCCGATGAGCTCGACGCCGTGCTCTTCCAGGATCCCCGCCTCGGACAGCGCCACCGCCGCGTTGAGCGCCGTCTGGCCGCCGAGGGTCGGCAGCAGCGCGTCCGGCCGCTCCTTCGCGATGACCTTCTCGAGGTACTCCAGGGTGATCGGCTCGACGTAGGTGGCGTCGGCGAACTCCGGATCGGTCATGATCGTCGCGGGGTTGGAGTTCACCAGGACGACGCGCACCCCCTCCTCCTGCAGCACCCGGCACGCCTGGGTGCCGGAGTAGTCGAACTCGCAGGCCTGCCCGATGACGATCGGCCCCGAGCCGATCACCAGCACGGACCGGAGATCAGAGCGCTTTGGCATGGTCGGTCTCCCAGCTCGGGACCGTGGGCCGCGGCCGCACGGTCGGCGCCTCGCCCATGAGCTCGGCGAACCCGTCGAACAGGTGGGCGGCGTCGTGCGGCCCGGCCGCCGCCTCGGGGTGGTACTGGACGCCGAACGCGGGCCGGTCCAGGCAGCGCAGGCCCTCGACCACGCCGTCGTTCAGGCAGACGTGGGTGACCTCCACCCGCCCGTACGCGGTCGGCGAAACCCGGTCGACCGGAGCGTCCACCGCGAATCCGTGATTGTGCGCGGTGACCTCAACCTTCCCGGTGCGGAGGTCCTGCACCGGCTGGTTGATGCCCCGGTGGCCGTACCTCAGCTTGTACGTCGCGAGGCCGAGGGCCCGGCCGAGCAGCTCGTGCCCCAGGCAGATGCCGAAGAAGGGCGTGCCCCTGGTGAGGACGGCGCGCAGCAGGGTCACGGGGCCGTCCATCGCGGCCGGGTCGCCGGGGCCGTTGGAGAAGAACACGCCGTCGGGCTCCCGGGCGTAGACGTCCCGCACCCCGGCGGTGGACGGCAGCACGTGCACCTCGGCACCGCGCCTGGCGAGCTGCGTCGGCGTCATCGACTTGATGCCGAGGTCGACCGCGACGACGGTGAAGCGCCGCGGACCCACCGCGGGCACGATGTACGGCCGGTCGGCGGAGACCTGGTGGCACAGTTCGGCCCCTGCCATCCGCGGCGCCGCGCGGACCGTCCGCAGCATCGCCTCGGTGCCGGCGACCGCGTCTCCGGAGAAGACGCCCGCACGCATCGTGCCCTGCCCGCGCAGATGGCGGGTGAGGGCGCGGGTGTCGACCCCGCGGATCCCGACGACGCCCTGCCCGGCGAGCTCCTCCTCCAGCGGCCGGCGAGAGCGCCAGTTGGAGGCCAGCCGGGCGGGGTCGCGCACGACGTACCCGGCGACCCAGATCCGGCGGGACTCCCCGTCCTCGTCGTTCACGCCGGTGTTGCCGACGTGCGGCGCGGTCATCACCACGATCTGCCGGTGGTAGGACGGGTCGGTGAGGGTCTCCTGGTAACCGGTGGTTCCGGTGGCGAAGACGGCTTCGCCGAGGCTCGCGCCGACCGCGGCGTAGCCCTGCCCGCGGAAGGTGCGGCCGTCCTCCAGGACGAGGACCGCGGGCGTCCCGGGTGTCGCGATCGGGCCGGGTGCGGACACCTCTCACACCTCGCCCGGCGCGTTCGCGCTCCCGACGGAGCGCGGTGACGCGGTCAGCATCCAGTACGACGCCGCGCGCCGGTCCGGCCTGCGGGTCAGGGGGTCGCGGATCAGCCGCAGCACCAGTCCGGCGGGGGTGAGGACGAGGTAGTAGGCGAGGAAGAGCAGCGCGGTGCGCACGTCGGGAAACCTTTCTCGGGTGAGGGAGGGCGGTCGTCGTCAGTCCGGCGGGATCTCCGAGCGCCAGTCGTCCTTTTCCCGCCACGGCGGCTGGTCCGCCTTGTCGAGGACGAAGCCGCCGATGACGAGCAGGTCGATGTCGGTGCGCATGAAGCAGGCGTAGGCCTGCAGCGGAGTGTTCACGATCGGCTCGCCGCGCACGTTGAACGAGGTGTTCACCAGCACCGGGCAGCCGGTCGCCTCCTTGAACGCCTTCAGCAGCCGGTGGAAGACGGGGTTGGCGTCCTCGGTGACCGTCTGCACCCGGGCCGACGAGTCGACGTGCGTGACGGCCGGGATCGTCGAGCGCCGCACCCGCAGGAGGTCGAGGCCGGTGGCCCCCTCGCCGTCGGCCGCGACCCGCTGCGCGGGCGCGACGTCGGCGACCAGCAGCATGTACGGGCTCTCCTGGCCCAGCTCGAAGTAGTCCTTGGCGTCGGCGGCGAGCACCGACGGGGCGAACGGCCGGAACGACTCCCTGAACTTGATCTTCAGGTTCATCGTGCTCTGCATGGCGGAGTCCCGCGGGTCGCCGAGGATCGAGCGGGCGCCGAGGGCCCGCGGGCCGAACTCCATCCGCCCCTGGTGCCAGCCGACGATCCTGCCGTCGGCGAGTTCGGCGGCGACGCGGCGGACCAGGGCGTCCGGGTCGAGCCGCGTGTACGGGACGCCCGCGCCGTCGAGGAAGGCGCCCACCTCGTCGTCGTCGAAGGCCGGCCCGAGCAGCGATCCGGACATCGCGTCCCGGCCCTGCCCGAGGTGCGTCCGGGTCGCGCCCCGATCCACCGCGACCGCGAGCGCCGCGCCGAGGGCGCCGCCGGCGTCGCCCGCGGCGGGCTGCGCCCACAGCTCGTCGAGGCCCTCGTCCCGGGCCACCACGCCGTTGGCGACGCAGTTGAGCGCGACGCCACCGGCCAGGCACAGCCGGGACTCCCCGGTGAGCCGCCGCGCCGTGCGCGCCAGCAGCACCATCACGTCCTCGGTGACCTGCTGGACGGACGCCGCCAGGTCGAACTCCCGCTCGGTGAGCGGGCCCTCCGGCACGCGCCGGGGACCGCCGAAGAGGCGTTCGAAGGCGCGGCCGGTCATGACCTGCCCCCGGAGGTAGTCGAAATACCGGAGATCGAGGCGGAACGAGCCGTCCGGCTTGACGTCGATCAGCTTTTCCCGGATCTGCGCGGCGTACCGCGGCCGCCCGTAGGGCGCCAGTCCCATGAGCTTGTACTCGCCGGAGTCGACCTTGAAGCCGCAGAAGTAGGTGAAGGCGGAGTACAGCATCCCGAGTGAATGCGGGAACCGCAGTTCGGCGATGCTCTCCAGCCGTTCGCCCTGACCGTGCCAGATGGTGGTCGTGGCCCACTCGCCCACGCCGTCGACGCAGAGGACGGCCGCGGACTCGTACGGGCTGGGGAAGAACGCCGACGCGGCGTGCGACTCGTGATGGCGGCGGATCACGATCTCGGGCACGCGACCCATGTCGAGGTCCGCCAGCCGCCGTTCCACCGTCCTCGCGATGCGCAGCTTCCAGGACGGCCACGTCGGGAAGACGTCTCGGAACGAGGCGAAACCGAACGGCGCGGCGCCCGCGAAGGTGGCCATGACCCGGCTGAACTTGAGCCTCGGGTCCTCGTAGTAGGCGATCGCGCTGACGGCGTCCAGGTCGGCGCCGGCTTCGCCCAGGCAGTACCGCACCGCGTGAGCCGGGAAGCCCGAGTCGTGCCGGCGGCGGCTGAACCGCTCTTCCTGCGCCGCGGCGATGGGAACGCCGTCGGCCACGAGGGCGGCGGCGCTGTCGTGGTAGTAGGACGAGATTCCGAGGATCAGATCACGCATGGGAAGGCCCTTCGTTGCGTGCTCGGCGGGCCGCGCGGCGCGCGCGCCGGCCCGCCGGCGGATTGAGCGACCGGTAACCGGCGCGGACGCGTTCCCACGCCCCCGCCCGGACTCCGGAGCCCTCGAAGGCGGGCAGCGCCGCCATGTAGGTGTCGATGGCGTCGGCCGCCCACGCGGAATGGCCGCTGGAGGTGTTGTCGATGGTGTTGTGGATGTCGACGAAGCGGGTGCTGAATCCGTGGCTGCGCAGCGCGATCCTGGCCTGCCGGTACGTGCCGCCCACCCCGGACAGCTCCATGGCCAGGTTCAGGCCCAGCACCTCCGGAAGGAACGTGCGCGGGAACCGGCCGATGCACAGCCAGTAGACGGGCAGCTCGAACGATCCGTCCGCGAACCCGGGCCACATCGCGAACTCCCGCGACCCCGTCGGCGGCAGCCGGACGCCCATCTCGGCGAGCACCTCCCGGTAGATCAGCGGGTGGTTCAGCCGCGGCTCGCCGTTTCCCAGCTCGTCCCAGTAGGTCTCGAACAGGAAGTGCCCGATCTCCTCCGACGCGTGCGCGTAGTCGGTGAAGCCCTGCAGCCACCCGCCGTCGATCAGGGTCAGCGGCGCGAGCTGCACGGCCGAGTCGATCAGCCCGTCCCGCGAGGGCACCGGAACGTCCGTGCTCTCCGCGAACAGGCGGCCGTGCCGATCGTGCTGCTCGACGAGCCAGGGCCGCAGCCCGCCGGGCGTCCAGCGCGCCGGCAGCGGCAGGTCGCCGCGGCCGATCCCGTGGCGCGAGCGGGCCAGCCAGCCGTGGACGTACGAGAGCGCGAAGCGGGCCAGGGCCGGGTCGCTCGCGCGCGTCTGCAACCGGTGGTAGGCGTCGCGGACCGACGTCGGCTCCCGGCGCTCTTCCTCGGCCGAAGCTCCGGTTCCGGCTCCGCGTGACGCACGCTGCCGGGACGGCGTCGCGGGGGCGAGCGCGTCCGTTCCGGCCGCCGGCCGGCCCGTCTCCGCCGCCGGCCCGGCCTCCGGGGATCGGCTCGTGCTGGCGCCGGAACCGGGAAGCGAGTCGATCCAGCGCCGGATCACCGTGAGATCCTCCGGCGCGAACACCCGGAACATGCGGCCGCGCTCCCCGACCAGGCCGTTGACGAGGGGACTGTCCCCGGCACGCCCCGGCTTGATCAGCCGGCTGCCCGCCAGCGCGGCGAGCAGCGGCCCCGGGTCCCGCCGGCTCTCGGCCAGCCAGTCCGACAGCGACCGGCCGGCGAGCCGGAAGTCGCGGTGGTAGACGGCGCCCTCCCGCGCCCTCAGCCGCAGCAGCTCGGCCATCTCGTAGGCCGGATCGCACGACGCGGTGAGCTCGCCGAGCAGGGCTCCGTCCCAGCCGCGCAGGGCGGCGAACGCCCAGCCGAAGCCCCGGAGCACGCGCTCCTCGGCAGGCGTGTCCGCCAGCAGCGCCTCGACGGCGGCGCGGCACCGGTCGACGTCGCGGGGCTCGCCCGGCCGCCGGGCGGAGCCGGGGTCCAGAGCCGTCCAGTCCGCGTCCGGCACCGCCTCCCGGACGACGCCGAGCGCCGGCGGCGGCCCGGCCGCGCGCAGGCACAGGTCGGCGCCGAGGATCTCGGCCCCGAAGACGTCGGGGCGGCGGCTCATCGCCAGCAGCAGGGCGGGCAGGTGGAACGCCGCGTCCGCCACCCGCGGGTCGCTCGCGAGCCGGTCGGCCGGCACGGCGTACTCCGACAGCGACAACCGGCGCAGGACACCGAGACAGGCGTCCCCCCGGGAGCCGCGGGGACGGCCGACCCCGACGTCCGAGGCGTACAGGGCGAGGATCCGCAGGGAGACGGCGGAGTCGGCGTTCGCCGGACCGGTCATCCATTGCAGCCAGGCCCCCGACTTCAGCGCGAGCGGCGCGCAGCCGAGGGCCGCCCGCCGCGCCAGGACCTGGCGAGTGCCGGAGTCGGCCCGCTGGTACAGGAGGCGATGGCGCCGCGTCGCGGCGGCCGCCCAGGCCCGCACCTCCCGTTGCAGGTCGTCGAGGTCGAGGGCGCCGGGCCCCTGCCGGGGCGGCGCCGCACCCGTCCCGTCGCCGGAACGGGACAACTCGGCGGACAGCTCCGCGCAGAGCCCCGCACCAGGAGAGGCGCCTTCGGGATCGGCGGCGGCAACGTAGAGCGCCCGGGCGTCGACCCTTTCCGCTCCTTCCCGAACGGCTGCGGGCGCCGTGGTTCGCGTGCGCTGCATCCTGGTCCCCTTCCGATCCCGGACCCGCCCTCTGCGGTCCTTCTCCGTAGGTGTGGAAGCGTCAGAACATGGGGTAGATGGAGGCGTCGTTCTTCGCCTTGCGCTTACGCTTGAACAGATTTCCGAACACCTTGCGGACACGCGAAGCCATTTTCTTCTCCCATCGGTTTCGGTAGGTCAGGACAGGTCGAGCTCCCGGGCGATGATCTGGGAGACCAGGTCATAACCCCTGTCGGTGCAGTGCGCGCGGTCCACGAAGATCCATGCGTCCTCGTCCGCCTCCTCGGCGAGATGCGCGTTGACGTCGACGAAACGCACGTTCTGCTTCTCGCAGGCGACGCGAAGACCTTCCGAATAACGGCTCCACACCTCGCGCGTGGCGATCTCACCGAACATCTCGGTGAACGTGCCCTGCAGGGACATCCCGTCCAGTTCGTCGAAGAGAAGCCTTTCCTGCGGCGCGGGAACGTCCCGGATCCACGGGGCCAGCGGCTGCAGCACGTAGGAGATCCGGGTGGCCGGGCCGGCCAGCAGCCGGTAGCTCTCCAGGTGGCGGGAGGTCAGGTCGAGAGCCGTGGCGATGATCTCGGCGGGATCGCGGGCGGGCTCGGCGCCGGCCGCGGCGGCCGCGGCGGCACGCCCGCCGCGGCGCTTCCGGCGTCCTCCCTGGCGCAGCCGGTCCATCGCGTCGAAGAACTCGCCGCAGAAGAAGTAGGCGCCGTTGTCGCCGACCAGGCGCCGGGGCAGCCGGCTGGTGGCCAGATCGTTGAAGCCCGAGAGGACGACGATCTCCTCGACCTCCGGCAGCAGGTGCCGGTAGGAGAGCAGGAGGATCAGCTCCTGCATGGACGAGTGGCTGCGCCCCCCGAAGTTGAGCCAGGGGGCCGATGGCGCGTACCGCGTCCACAGCAGGGACGGGACCGTCGCCGCGTCGCTCGTCGCGCCCACTCCGAGCGCCGCCGAGCTCCCGGCGAGCAGCCGCACCCGGCCGGGCGCCGGCGGCGCGGCGACCGAGCCCGACTCCCGCGCGCCGTGCGCGACGCGGAAACCGAGCCGGTCGGTGTTGATGGCCCCAGACCGGTAGTCCGTGCGGTGGAAGTACATCAGGTAAGGCAGATAACGCGTCTCGTCGTGATCATCGAAATCCCTGTACTGCGACATGTACGGAACCAGAAGCTCGCACTGCGTCTTCAAAGTCCATGCCCCCTGTCCGAAATCTCGATCCGTGCGCTCAGATTAGGAAGCGGGGCCCCCGGCCGGCAGCCGACAACGGAGACACCGAACGGATCTCTCCGAACGGAGATGCGAGCCCGGTCATGCGCCGATGGAACGGCGTGGAACGGGCTGGAACGCCTTTAAAGAGGAACCGTTCGTACTCGTGGGCGCACGTCGGTGCGCGCGAACCCCATCGATGTCACGCGGACGGGTCCGTCACCAGAGGCGTACTGCCGAACGACGAAGTCGGGAGGAATCGTGAACAGCTCCGAGCGCAGGGGGCCCCTGCGCCTTCTCGTCGTGGACGGCCATCCGATCGTCCACGCCGGAGTCTCCAGCACCGCCGCCACCACCCCCTGGCTCACGGTGGTGGGCTACGCCAAAACCGGCCAGGAGGCGATCGCCGCCGCCAAGGCCCACCGCCCCGACCTCGTGCTTCTCGATCTCCGCCTCCCCGGCCCGCTCGCCGCACAGGTGATCCATGACCTCCGCGCCTGCGCGCCCGGGACCAAAGTGATCATCTACTGCTCCCGCGGCCGACTGGACGGGGCCGTCATCGACGGTGCCGACGGCCTGGTCCCCAAGGACGCGGACCCCGCCGAACTGCTGGACGCCCTCCACGGGGTCGCGCGCGGCGAGCGCCTCCCAGGCAGCGCGGACGGCCTCGCGAAGCAGTGCTCCCCCGGCGTCCGCGATCTGAAGAAGCACGGCCTCACCCGCCGCGAGTTCGAGATCCTGCGCCGCGTGGCCATGGGCGAGACCAATGCCGAGATCGCGCGGGTGACCGGTCTGGCCAGCAACACGGTGAAGACCTACTTCCAGCGGACCCTGGAGAAGCTCGACGCGCGCAACCGGGTCGAGGCCGTCGTCCACGCCGCAGAGATCGGGCTGCTCTGACCTCGCGGCCGCCGCCGCTCTAGCGCGATGCGTCGATGACGAGCCGGTCGTCCTCGACGGCGACGGCCGTGCCGAACTCGGCGCATGCGGCTGTGAAGCGGCCGGCGATCCAGTCGCGGTCGGCGGCGCCCGCGAGGCGGGTGCGGGCGAAGTCCAGGCGGAGCGGGACGGCCTCGACGCGGGAGAGGCCGTCGCCGCCGAGACGGGCCAGGAACAGCAGGCCGAGGTCGTTGCGGAGGAGCTCGGACACCGCGTAGTCGTCGATGAAGTCGCCCATGTCGAACAGGACCGGCGGGGCGACGCCGTGGAAGACGTGCGCCGAACTGCCCGCGACCAGGGACGCGCCCGCGTCCACCAGGTCCCCGGCCGCGCGGCGGACGTAGCGGAGGGGCTCCTCGGTCATGTTCGGGCCCCAGTGCGGCAGGACCACGACGAGATCGTTCGACCGGGCGAGGGCACGGATCTCGTCCCGCAGCCAGGCGTCGGTCCCGTGCCGGAGGTCGGCGAACGCGACGCCCGGGCGGTCCGGCCCGGCGGCGAAGTCCGGCGGGTGATCGGTGACGCCGACGACCGCGACGCGCAGGCCACCGGCCTCCAGGATCACCGGCGTCCGCGCCTCGCGGACGCCGGGGCCCGCGCCGACCGTCCGGACGCCCGCCGCGCCGAGGTGCGCGAGCGTGTCCGCCAGGGCGTCCTCGCCGAAGTCGAGCGCGTGGTTGTTGGCGAGCGTCACGCAGTCGACGCCGAGGCCGGCGAGCGCCTCGACAGCGTCGGGAGGCGCGCGGAAGTGGAACGACTTGCCGGGCGCGTCCCATGGTCGTCCGCGGCCGGACACGCAGCATTCGAGGTTCAGCAGGGCGAGATCGGCTTCGTGGAAGACGTCCCGCACGCCCCGGGAGAACAGGCCGTGCGGGCCGGCCGCGCCGATCTCGTCGGCCACACCGCGCCCGAGCATCGTGTCGCCCGCGAGCGCCACCGTGATCGTCATCGGTGCCTCCTCCCCTACTGACGGTCCTACCCGGTGCGCGCCGTACCTCCCCGCGCGGCGGGCGGGTACGGGCGGCCGGTCAGCCGACGTGGAAGGTCGATGTGATCGTCTCAGGACAGGGGGCGGCCCGGGCCCTTGTTGATCTGCGCGATGAACAGCTGCGCGAGCGCGTGCTGGCCGGCGGCCGTCGGGTGGAAGCTGCGCGGCTCGGCCTCCAGCGCCGACAGGTTCAGCGCCAGCCCGTTCATGTACGGGTCGGGACTGCCCGCCTCATGGCCGGCGAACGCGCTGTAGGCGTCGACGAACTCCACGCTGCCCCGGCCGTGCCGGGCCGCGATCCGCCGGTCCTCCTCGGCCACCGACTGCCGGACGAGCTGCCCGAGGTCGTAGGCGCGGGCGTTCAGCCACTGCTGGTCCGAGACCGTGATGTTGTCCCCGCCGACCCCCTGGACCTCGGAGAACGCCTTCGGGTACCCCATCACGATCACCCGCGCGTCCGGCGCCTTCGCGGTGATCTTCGCCAGCAGGGCGGGCAGGTCCTGGCGCAGCCTCGCCATCCGGCCCGCGATGTCCTTGCCCTGCTCGGTGCAGCTGTGGCTCCACGGCAGATGCACCACGCAGCCGCCGAGCACCTTGGAGAAGCCGACGTCGTTGCCGCCGATGCTGAGCGTCACCAGGCTGGTGCCGGCGTTGAGGCGGTCGATCTGCGGGGGCTCGCCGTACCGCCCCTTCAGCACGTCGGCCGTCCTGGCGCCCGAGCACGCCCAGAACGCGGATCCCTTGGCGAAGTGGAACGTCCGCGCCACCTCGTAGTAGTACGCCTTGGACGTCCGGTGGCAGCGCTCAAGGGGGTTGCGGTCGGCCACCGTCGCCTCGGCGCCGACGCCCGCCGAGTAGGAGTCGCCGAGCGCGACGTACGCGCCGCTCGTGGCCGCCACGACCGGCGCGACCTGCTTCTCCTTCGCCACGACGGGGTCGGCGCGCACCGGCGGCTCGGGCCGGGGGCAGCCGCCGCCGAACACCTTGCACCGCGCGGCCGGCATCGCCACCAGCGGAACCACCGCGAGGGCCAGCAGCCCTACCAGGACCAGGACGGCGAGTCCCCGCTCGCCGAGACGCTCACGCAGCCGACGCGGCCAGGACCCGGGGGTCATCGTCCTCCTCGCGCACCGTGGACACCGCGGCGTCCGCCTTTACACTGTAGATCCGTTTCTGGGACGCGGGCGGGGCGTCGCGCGTTCCCGGAGAACCACCTTACGTGCGGCCGCGCTCATCCGGTGCCGGGCGGCGGCAGCGGCAGCCACATGACGGTGCGCGGCCCGAGTTCGTGCAGGCCCGCCTCGATCTCCGCGTCCCAGTAGGCCCTGATGCCCGGCCCCCACCGCTCCGGGGGCAGGTCGGCGAACCCGTTGCGGGCGTACCAGGGGCCGTTCCACGGGACGTCGCGGAACGTCAACAGGCTCACTCCCGGGGAGCCGTGCGCGGCCGCGCGCTCCGTCACCGCCCGCAGCAGGCGCGTGCCGATCCCCCGGCCCACGAGGTCGGCGTGCACGGAGATCTGCTCCAGGTGGGTCGCGCCGTCCACCTCCTCGACGGCCGCGAAGCCGACCGGCGGGTCCCCGGCCACCAGGAACTCGGCGCCCTTCTCGATCATGTGCTCGGCGACCGTCGGGCCGGGCGGGAACACGATCCCGATCGGCTGGAACAGCCGGTCCCCCGAGTCCTCGATCGGCGGCAGCCCGGCCAGTTCGTCGGGCCGCGCGAGGCGAACGTCGTACTCCATCGCGCGAGCGTAGAACGGCGGGCGAACGTCCCGCCTCCCATTTGCGACCAGGGGAAACCGGTTGCCGCCGCGCCGGGCCCGATGCGACGGTGTCCGGCATGACGACGGTACGGCTGCTGGAGGCCGAGGACTGGTCCCTGTACCGGTCCGTCCGCCTGGCGTCCCTGGCCGACTCGCCCGAGGCCTTCTGCTCCACCCTCGCGCGCGAGGAGGCGTTCACGCCCGATGTCTGGCGGGAGCGGCTCAGCGCCCGCAACACCTACCTCGCCGAGACCGCCGACGGCCCGAGCAGCCTGGTCGCCGTCATTCCCGGGGAGGATGGGACGGCCGAGCTCGTCGGCATGTGGGTGGCGCCCGCCGCGCGCGGCCGGGGCGTCGGCGACCTCCTGGTGCGCGCCGCGCTGGAGTGGACGACCGGGCGCGGCCTCCCCGAACTGCGGTTGTGGGTCGTCGAGGGCAACCGCCGCGCGGAACGCCTGTACTCGCGGCACGGCTTCACACGGACCGGCGCCACGCAGCCCCACCGTCCCGGCGAGAAGCAGTTCGAAATGGCGCACGTCCTGGCCCGTCCGTAGGTCGCCGTGATCGGCGGATACCGGAACTCCGGGCGGGGTTACCTGACGCCGGCCTCCTTCATCTCGCGGAGTTCGCGCTTGAGCTCCTTGATCTCGTCACGGAGCCGGGCGGCGAGCTCGAACTGCAGGTCGGCAGCGGCCTGGTGCATCTGCTCGGTCATCTGCTCGATGAGGCCCTCCAGCTCCTCGCGGGGGCGCTCGCCGACCAGGTCGGCGGCGTGCCGGCCGACCTCCTTCGTCCGCGAGGCGAGGCCGGGGACGGGGGCCTTGCCGCGGCTCTGCTGGCGGCCGGCGCCGCCGATGAGGGTCTCGGTGTCGGCGTCCTCGCGGGCGAGGGAGTCGAGGATGTCGGCGATCCGCTTGCGCAGCGCCGTCGGCTCGATGCCGTGCTCGGTGTTGTAGGCCTGCTGCTTGGCGCGGCGCCGGTTCGTCTCGTCGATCGCGCGCTCCATCGACGGGGTGACGGTGTCGGCGTACATGTGCACCTGGCCGGAGACGTTGCGGGCGGCACGGCCGATCGTCTGGATGAGGGACGTCTCCGAGCGCAGGAAGCCCTCCTTGTCGGCGTCCAGGATCGCCACCAGGGACACCTCGGGCAGGTCGAGGCCCTCGCGCAGCAGGTTGATGCCGACCAGCACGTCGAACTCGCCGGCGCGCAGCTCGCGCAGCAGCTCGATGCGGCGCAGCGTGTCGACCTCGCTGTGCAGGTAGCGGACCTGGATGCCGAGTTCGAGGAGGTAGTCGGTGAGGTCCTCGGACATCTTCTTGGTGAGGGTGGTGACGAGGACGCGCTCGTCGCGCTCGGTGCGCAGCCGGATCTCGTGGATCAGGTCGTCGATCTGGCCCTTGGTCGGCTTGACGACGATCTCCGGGTCGATCAGGCCGGTGGGGCGGATGACCTGCTCGACGACGTCGCCCTTGACCCGGTTCATCTCGTAGGGGCCGGGCGTCGCGGACAGGTAGACGGTCTGGCCGATGCGGTCGAGGAACTCCTCCCACTTCAGCGGCCGGTTGTCCATCGCGGACGGGAGCCGGAAGCCGTGCTCGACCAGCATCCGCTTGCGGGACGCGTCGCCCTCGTACATCGCGCCGATCTGCGGGACGGTCTGGTGCGACTCGTCGACGACGAGGAGGAAGTCCTCGGGGAAGTAGTCGAGGAGGGTGTTGGGCGCGGTGCCGGCGTCGCGGCCGTCGATGTGCCGGGAGTAGTTCTCGATGCCGGAGCAGGTGCCGACCTGGCGCATCATCTCGATGTCGTAGGTGGTGCGCATCCGCAGCCGCTGCGCCTCGAGCATCTTGCCCTGCCGCTCCATGACGGCGAGGGTCTCCTCCAGCTCGGCCTCGATGTCGCGGATCGCGCGCTCCATCCGCTCGGGGCCGGCGACGTAGTGGGAGGCGGGGAAGACGTACAGCTCCTCGTCCTCGGTGATGACCTCGCCGGTGAGCGGGTGCAGGGTGGCGAGCTTCTCGATCTCGTCGCCGAACATCTCGATCCGGACGGCGAGCTCCTCGTACTGCGGGATGATCTCGATGGTGTCGCCGCGGACCCGGAAGGTGCCGCGGGTGAACGCCAGGTCGTTGCGGCTGTACTGCATGCCGACGAGCTGGCGGAGCAGGTCGTCGCGGTCGACCTCCTGGCCGACGCGCAGCCGGACCATCCGGTCGACGTACTCCTGCGGGGTGCCGAGGCCGTAGATGCACGACACCGACGCGACGACGATGGTGTCGCGGCGGGTGAGCAGCGAGTTGGTCGCCGAGTGCCGCAGCCGGTCGACCTCGTCGTTGATCGAGGAGTCCTTCTCGATGTAGGTGTCGGTCTGCGGGATGTACGCCTCGGGCTGGTAGTAGTCGTAGTAGGAGACGAAGTACTCGACGGCGTTGCCGGGCATCATCTCGCGCAGCTCGTTGGCGAACTGGGCGGCCAGCGTCTTGTTCGGCTGCATGACCAGCACGGGCCGCTGGAGCTTCTCGACCAGCCACGCGATGGTGGCGGTCTTGCCGGTGCCGGTGGCGCCCAGCAGCACCGAGTCGGCGTCGCCGCGCTCGACGCGCTCGGCCAGCTCGGCGATCGCCTGCGGCTGGTCGCCCGACGGCGTCATCTCGGTGACGACCTCGAACGGCGCCACGCGGCGCCGCAGGTCCGTGATCGGCCGCATGATCGCCTCTCCCCCTCGGTCTTCCCTCGCTTGCCGCCCACTCTATGCAGCAGGTACGACAATCGCGGACCGTCCAATATTTCCGCAGGTCAGACCGGTGGCCAGGGGATCATGAGGCGGGCAGCGGGAGGCGGGCGCGGACGGCGTAGCCGCCGCCGCGCGGGCCGGCCTCGAAGCTGCCGCCGAGGGCGGTGACCCGCTCGCGCAGCCCGACCAGGCCGTGCCCGCCGCTCGGCAGGTCGTGCGCGGGCGGCGCGGTGGGCGGCTCGTTGGCCACCTCCACCTCGATGGCCTCGGGCAGCAGCCCGAGATCGACGCGGGTGTCGGCGGCGCCGGCGTGCTTGTGCACGTTCGTCAGGGCCTCCTGGACGAGCCGGTAGAGCGTCCGGCCCACCGCGGACGGCATGGGACGTTCCACGCCGCGGACGGACAGGACGACGCGCAGCCCGGCCGCGCCGGACTGGCCGACCAGCTCGCGCACGTGCGCGAGGGTGACCGCCTCCTGCGGGAGGGCCTCCTCGCCCTGCCGCAGGACGCCGATGACGTGCCGCAGCTCCTCCAGGGCCTGCCGCCCCATGTCGCCGATGACGGCGGCGGTCTCGGCGGCCCGTCCGGGGTCGCGGGCGGCGACGGCCTTGAGCGCGCCGGCGTGGACGACCATGACGCTGATGCGGTTGGCGACCACGTCGTGCATCTCGCGGGCGATGCGGGTGCGCTCCTCGCCCCGCGCGCGCTCCGCGAGGAGGTGCTGCTCGCGTTCCAGGCGGGCCGTGCGTTCCTGGAGGGAGGCCAGGAGCTGCTTGCGCGCGCCCATGTAGAGGCCGAGCAGGACGGGCACCGCGGTGAAGGTCGTCCCGAAGATCGCCTGGACGAGGAACGTGTCGTCGCTGGCCGTCGGCCCCGGGAAGGCCAGGCCGGCGGCGTAGCTCAGGCCCGCGATCGCCAGGACGGTGCGACGGGAGGTGGCGTAGGCGGCCAGCGAGTAAAGGATCACCAGGACGACGAACGCCCCGCCGCCGGTGAGGGCGCTGAACGCCGTCGCGAAGACCGCCAGCGCGACGGGGTGCCGGCGCCGCACCACGGTGCACAGGCCGAGGATGACGCTGCAGGCCGAGGTGACGGTGTGCGGCAGCCAGAAATCCTGGGGGGTGAACCACAGGAAGACGCCGTCCAGCACGGCGAAGGACACGGCCAGGGTGACGTCCAGCGCGCGTGAACGCCGCGTCGGCCACGCCGCCGACCACCAGCCCCGCAGGTGCATGCGATGAGCCTATAGGCAGGCCAGAGGACCGGAACCTCCCGCGATGGGGACGGCCGGCGCCGGCCGGCTTCGCGCAGGTGACGGCGGTGTGGCCCGCCGGCGCCCGCCGCCCCTGCCTGCGGGGCTTTCCCGCCGTCCCGGTGCTGTGGTTACGATGACGGCGCCGACTAGGACGGGGTGGCCGCCGACGATGATCCGCTTCGCCAACTGGCTCGGGAAGAACGCCGACGCCTTCATCGCGCTGGTGCTGGCCATCACGGTCGCGGTGCTCGGCCTCGGGGTGAACCTGCCGGACGAGGACCAGATCACCAACAGCGCCATCCTCGCGGTGGTCGGGCTGCTGGCCACCGCGGTGCTGCGCGACCGGGGCCGCCGGATCCCGGTGGAGGCCGAGGTGCGCGACACGCTGCGCGCGTCCTCGTCCACGCTCGACGACCTGCGCGGCAAGATGGCGCACATCGAGCAGTTCGAGGACGTGCTGGCGGGCACCAAGCGGGCGCTGGACGAGACGGCGGTCGTCCGCGTGATCAGCGGCGGGCAGGTCGGGCAGGTGCTGGCGGAGGCGCGGCGCGACACCGACCGGTGGTTCTTCAAGGGCGGCACCGGGACCTACATCCGCGCCAAGACGCTCCCGGAGTGCGTGGCGGCCGCCCGCAGGGAGCGCCGCACGCTGCTGTTCCGGATGGAGATCCTGGACCCGACCGACGTGGAGGTGTGCGAGGCGTACGCCCGCCACCGCCGGTCGGTGTCGGACGCGCCGGACGCGACGGGCGAGAAGTGGACGCTGGAGCGCACCCGCAAGGAGGCGTACGCGACGCTGCTGGCGGCGTGCTGGCACAAGCAGCGCTTCGCGATGCTCGACATCGACATCGGCCTGGCGCGGACGATGACGACGCTGCGCTACGACCTGGCGGCCTCGCGGCTGGTGGTGACCCGCGACGACCCGCGCGGCGAGGCGCTGGTGGTCGACAGCAACAAGTTCTACTACAGCTGGATGAGCGCGGAGCTGCAGACCAGCCTGGACCAGGCGCGCCGGGTCCCGGTGGAGCAGGCCAGGCTGGCGCCGCTGGACGACGAGCCGACCGTCGAGGAGGTCCGCAAGCTCTTCGAGGTGATCGGCATCGGGCTGGCGCCCGCCTACACCGACCGGGACGTCATCGAGATCATCCGCAAGGCGCTGCGCGCGAAGGACCCCTACGAGTGAGGACGGTCATGACGGGGCGGCGATGAGGTACGACGAGATCCGGGGGGACATCCGCGCGGGCAGGGCCGCGCGGACGCTGCCGGCGTGGGCCGGGCGGGTCCTGGAGGACGTCGCGGCGGGCCGCTCGCCGGTTCCGGCGGTGCGCCATCCCCTGGGCTTCCTGTGCCTCCCGGTGGAGCGCAGCGGCGATCTCGGGGTGTGCCTGCACATCTGGACGCCGGAGGTGCGGCCCGCCCCGTCCACGACGTCGCCGGTGCACTGCCACAGCTGGGACCTGCTCAGCTTCGTGCTGTACGGGACGGTGCGCAACGTCCGGATGGACGTGCGGGAGGGGCCCGGTGACGTCGTGGACGGGGTCGCGCCCGACAGCGCCGGGCAGGTGTTCGAGGTCGTGAGCCGTGGGGAGGTGGACGAGCTGAGGGCGACGGGCCGGGCCGTCCGCTACCGTCCGGGCCCTTCGGCGGCGCATCGGACCGGTGAGTCGTACACGCTGCCCGCCGGGGTGTTCCACAGCACGCTCATCGAGGACGGGCTGGACGCGGCGACGGTGGCGCTGGGGCGGCAGACGCCCGGTGGCGGCGACCTCTCGCTCGGGCCGCTGGACGTCCCGACGCACCAGGTGCGCCGTTCCCGCAGCGATCCGCGCGACACGGTGCGGGCGCTGCTGCGGTCGGCGCGCCGGATCGCCGCGGCGCATCCCGGGCCCGGTCCCCGCACCGCGTCCCTGTCCCAGGAACCGCCGTTCCTGTCCCACGAACCACCGTCCCTTTCCGAGGAGTTCTCCGGCCCGCACGGGCGCCGGTGCCGCTCGGCCCGCCGGTAAGCGGGCATGGACACGACTGGAGAGGCCCGATGAGAACCAGCGCCCCGTCCCCGCCCCTCCCGGTCGATCTCGCCGAGGCCCGCCGGGTGGCGGTCGAGGCGGCGGAGGCCGCGGGCACGCTGCTGCGGTCCCGGGTGGACGGGCCGGTGGACGCCCGTCCGAAGGGCACCGCCGGGGACGTGGTGACGGAGCTGGACACGGCCGCCGAGGCGCTGATCCTGGAGCGGCTGCGGGCCGCGTACCCGGGGCACCGCATCATCGCGGAGGAGTCCGGGATCCTGGAGGGCGCGCCGGGCGAGGAGATGGTGTGGCTGGTCGATCCGCTGGACGGCACCAACAACGTCGCCATCGGCATGCCGGTGTACGCGGTCGGGCTGGCGCTGTGCGCGCGCGCGGAGCCGGTGCTCGGCGTCGTCCATGACCCGGTGGCGGGGCGCACCTGGTCGGCGCTGCACGGCAAGGGCGCGCTGGGGCCGGACGGGGCGCCGCTGACGCTGCCGGAGCGGCCGAGGCCGGGGCGTGAGGACAACCCGGTGCTGGCGTGGACGCAGGGGCATCAGGTACGGCCGGACGACGCCGCGGCGTTCCGGCTGCGGTCCGGTGTGGAGGCAGGATGCGCGCGGATGCTGCAACTGTGGGCGCCGCTGGTGGGGTGGGCGATGCTGGCGCGCGGCGACATCGACGGGTTCGTGGGGTACCTGCCGGAGATCGTGGACCTTCCCGCGGGGGCGCTGCTGGCGGCGGAGGCTGGCGCGGAATTGCGGCGCCTGGACGGGGCGCCGTACGAGCTGGGCATCGACCGCCCGCCGTCGGAGCTGAGCTTCGTGGCGGCGCGTCCGGAGCTGCTCGACCGCCTGCTGGAGACGACGGCCGCGACCGCGACGGCCCGTTGAGAGACGGCCCTTGAGCGCAGCGCGACGGCCTGCGCGCGTACGCGTTCAGCGAGTGAGCAGGAGCGTCCCGACCGCGGCGGCGCATCCCAGCACCGCCAGGACCGTTCCCGTCAGGACGAACTTGCGCAGCGGGACCCGCACGTCCCACCGGCGGCACCATTCGAACCACAGCAGGGTGGCGAGCGACCCCCACGGGGTGATGACGGGCCCCACGTTCGTCCCGACGAGCAACGAGAGCAGCTGGTCCTGGTTGGCCACCGGTACCGCGGACTCCCCCGCGACATAGGCGGGCAGGTTGTTGAGGACGTTCGACAGGCCCGCGCCGGAGAACCCGGCCCGCAGCGCGCCGGAGACGCCGTCGTCGGTGCCGACGAGCGAGCGCATCGCATCGTCCAGCCCGTAGCGCTCCAGGGTGGGGACGACGAGGAACAGCCCGGTGACGAAGACCATCAGCTGCCACGGAATGAGCGTGGGGCGCAGCGCCGACCGGTCCCTTACGGCGAACGCGGCGACGGCCACGGCGGCGGCCACGGTCGTGGCGATGCCGAGCTGGACGCCGGTGTGGACGCCCGCAAGGATCGCCCCGATGAACAGCAGGCACGCCAGGCCGGTCGCGGAGAACAGCACCCGGTCCCGTACGGGGACGGGATCCGGCGGGTCGTAGGAGTCCGCACCGCGCATGCGGCGCCGCCAATAGAACACCCACAGCAGCGCCATGGTGACGGCCAGCACCGCCGCCTGCGGCAGCCACATGCGTGCCGCGAACTCGGAGGTCTCCAGCGCGACCCGGTCGGCGGCGAGCAGGTTGGTCAGGTTGGAGACCGGCAGCAGAAGGCTGGCGGTGTTGGCCAGCCACACCGTCGTCATGGCGAGCGGCAGGGCGGCTATCCGCGCGCGCGCCGCGAGCGCCAGCATGACGGGTGTGAGCAGTACCGCCGTCGTGTCGAGGTTGAGGAAGACGGTGTTGACCGACGCGAACGCCACGCACAGCAGGAACAGGGCGGCGTAGCGGCCGCGTCCCGCGCGCGCCATCCGCTGCGCGATCGCGTCGAAGACGCCGGCCTCCTTGGTCAGCTCCGCGAGCACGATGATGGCGAACAGGAACAGCAGCAGCGGCGCGATGCGTCCGAGGCTGGACCGGGCGGAGTCGGCGGGCAGCAGGCCGGTCGCGACGAACAGCACGCCGAGCGCCAGGACGCCGATGCGGATCCAGTCGAGAACGCCCAGCGAGCGGGCCGCGCGGCGGGCGGTCTCGATCGGGAGCGGCACGCGCGCCATGATCCCATAACCGGCCCGGCGCGCCGGATATCGCCGTCCGGCGGTGGATACTGAGCGCATGACTCCCCCCGGCGGCCCCCCACGGCAGGAGCGTCCCACCGACTTCTTCGTCAGCTACTCCCCCGCCGACGAGCGGTGGGCGTCCTGGATCGCCTGGCAGCTGGAGGCGGCCGGGCACCGGACGATGATGCAGGCGTGGGACTTCGTGCCCGGCACGAACTTCATCGACTTCATGGACCGGGGGCTGTCGGAGGCCAAGGCCGTGGTGGCGGTGCTGTCGCGCAACTACCTGCGCTCGCGGTACGGGCGGCTGGAGTGGATGGCGGCGCTGCGGGCCGATCCCGACGACCCGGCCCGCAAGCTCGTCACGGTGCGGATCGAGGACTGCCCGATCGACGGGCTGCTGTCGACGATCACGTACGTGGACCTCGTCGGCGTCGAGGACCCGGACGAGGCGCGGGGGCTGCTGATGCGGCGCATCCAGGAGGCGCTGGCCGGCCACGCGCGCCCTTCGGACGGCCCGGGCTTCCCGGGGGTCGGGCCGGGCGCCGAGAGCCGCCGTGCGGCGATCGTGGGCCGCGTCGAGGGCGCCGGATCGGGCGAGGGAGCGGCGGGCGGACCGGAGCCGGCGGGCGAGCGGACGGCGCGGCGCGCGCCCGTGGCGGCGCCGGCGTTCCCGTCCGCGCGCGGCGGCGACGCGCCCCGCGAGCACGTGAGCGTGCTGCACGTGTCGGGCCCGCGGTTCGGCCGGACGCTCGCCGAGCCGGGCGAGCCGACGTCGGCGGCGGAGCTGCAGGACCGCATCTGGAGCGATGTGACGCGGCTGGCCGACGCGGGCGTGCCGCGCCCCGACCTGCTGGTCGTCACCGGCAACCTCACCCACTCCGGCAGCCGCAAGGAGTTCGCCGAGGCGCTGTCGTTCCTGACCGGCCTGCGCGCGCTGCTCGGCCTGGAGGCGCAGCGCGTGGTGCTGGTGCCGGGCACGCACGACGTGACGAAGGCGGCCTGCCAGGCCTACTTCTCCAGCTGCGAGGCCGACGACATCGAGCCGCAGCCGCCGTACTGGCCGAAGTGGCGGCACTTCGCGAACCTGTTCAAGGAGTTCTACCAGGGCCTGGACTCGCTGATCTTCGACAGCGCGCAGCCGTGGACGCTGTTCCCGGTCCCCGACCTGAAGGTGGCGGTGGCCGGGCTCAACTCGACGCTGCCGCAGTCGCACCGCGAGGAGGACCGGTACGGGCGGGTCGGGCAGGCGCAGGCCGCCTGGTTCAACGAGCGGCTCCGCCATTTCGAGGACGAGGGCTGGCTGCGGCTGGGGGCGGTCGAGCACACGCCCATCGCCGGCGAGCCGGGGGCGCTGCGCGATCCCGACACGGTGGAGACGCTCCTGGGCGGCCACCTGAACCTGTTCTTCCAGGGCACCGAGTCCGATTTCGGCGCCATGCCCCTGCTGGGCTCCGGCGTCCCCTCGGTTCCGGCGCTCGGCCCCGGGCGGCACCAGACCGTCGTCCTGCGGCCGGACGGGCTCGAACGGTGGATCCCCGAGGAGGCCGCACGGCGCGGCCCCGAACGCCTGGAGATCTCCTGGCCGAAGGTCGAGGGAACGTTCCCGCCGCGCGCGCGGACGACGCCTCCCGGGCCGTCCGTTCCCATACCGGAACTGGGCGGCGGCGGGCTCGCGGACGGCCCCGCCGATCCCGCGCCCGATCCGACGGCCCGGCTGCTGGACCGGCTCACCGAGGCGTGCGAGACCCGGTTCGAGCGCGCGACGATCCGGCGCGTCGTCCCGCCGCGGCTCTCCGGGGACGCGGGCGAGGACGGCCGCGCCGACCCGCCCCACCTGCTGCTCACCCATCTGGAGGACGGGTTCGTCCGGCAGTACCGGATCGGCGCGCACGTCGGGCAGGTGACCGAGGCGGACGTGGACGCGTTCGTGCGGCACGTGCACGCCGACGGCGCCGACCACGGCTCCGAACTGGTGTACCTGGGGCCGGCGCCGCCGCGTTCGCTGCGCGCGGACGCGCTGCGCCGCGGCATCCGGGTCCGCAGCCTCACCGAGTTCCAGGGCCTGCTGGACCTGTCGGAGTACGTGTCGGCGCAGACCGGGCGGCTGTCGGCGGGCGGGCTGTATCCGCCGTCGCTGTACGTCCCGCAGCGCTTCCGCGAGCTGGACCGGTTCCGCGCGGAGCCGCCGCCGAGCGAGGAGCCCGCGGAGGGCGTCGGCGTCGAGGAGGACGTCGTCGGCGAGATGCTGCGGCTGCTGGCCGCCGACCACGGCCGGTTCCTGCTGCTGTTGGGCGACTTCGGCCGCGGCAAGACGTTCGCGCTGCGCGAACTGGCGCGCCGCATCCCCGAGGAGCTGCCGCACGTCGTCCCGATCCTGATCGAGCTGCGCGCGCTCGACAAGGCGCACTCGGTGGACGGCCTCGTCGCCGCGCACCTGGCCAACCACGGCGAGGAGCTGATCGACCTCAAGGCGTTCCACTACATGCTGCGGCAGGGCCGCATCGTGCTGCTGTTCGACGGGTTCGACGAGCTGGTCACGCGGGTGACCTACGACCAGGCCGCCGACCACCTCGACACCCTGCTGCAGGCCGCGCAGGACAAGGCGAAGATCGTCGTGGCGAGCCGCACGCAGCACTTCAAGTCGCAGGCGCAGGTGCTGACCGCGCTCGGCGAGAAGGTCGGGGTGCTGCCGCACCGGCGGGTGCTCGGGCTGGAGGAGTTCACGCCCCGGCAGGTCCGCTCCTACCTGGTGAACCGGTACGGCGACGAGCAGGTCGCCGAGGACCGCCTCGGCCTGCTGTCCGGCATCGAGGAGCTTCTCGCGCTCACGTCCAACCCGCGCATGCTGAGCTTCATCGCCGACCTGCCCGAGGACCGGCTGCGCGCCGTCGCGCAGGCCCGCACGACGGTCAGCCCCGCCGACCTCTACCACGAGATCCTGTCGTCGTGGCTGGCGTACGAGGCCGAGCGGGTCCGCGGCGGCGGCGGGCCGACCGGGCTCGGCACCGACGACATGTGGGAGGCGGTCGGGACGCTGGCGCTGCGGCTGTGGGAGGGCAACGAGCAGTTCCTGCGGCTGGCCGAGCTCGCCGACGTCGCCGACACCCTCACCGGCCTCGCCGAGGGACGGCTGTCGCCGCACCAGGTGACGCACGCCGTCGGCGCGGGCAGCCTGCTCGTCCGCACCGACGAGGGCCTGTTCGGGTTCATCCACGGCTCGGTGATGGAGTGGCTCGTCGCCCGGCACATCGCGGGCGAGTTCGCGCGCGGCACCGCCCCGGCGGCGCTCGGCCGGCGGGCGCTGTCGCAGCTCACCGTCGACTTCCTGTGCGACCTCGCCGACACCCGCGCCTGCCAGGACTGGGCCGCGGGCGTGCTCGCCGACCCCGCCGCCGACGACGTCGCCCGCGCCAACGCCATCCGCGTCACCACCCGGCTGCGCACCCCGGCGCGCACCGACCTGCGCGGCGCCCGCCTCCAGGGCGAGGACCTGTCCTACCGCGACCTGCAGGAGGTCGACCTCACCGGCGCCGACCTCACCGACGCGCAGCTGGTCGGCGCGAACCTGTCGCGCGCGGTGCTGCGGGACGCCTCGCTCGCCGGCGCGCGGCTGGACGAGGCGAGGCTGACCGGCGCGGACCTGCGCGGCGCCGACCTGTCGCGGGCCCGGCTCGCCCGCGCCGACCTGCGCGACGCCGCCGTCGAGGGCAGCCGCTGGACGCGCGCCGCGCTCGTCGACGCCGACCTGCCCGACCGGATCGCCGCCGCCCCCGAGCTCCGGGAGGCCGCCATCGTCCCCGGCCGCCCCATCGACATCCAGGTCGCGCCCGCCGCCGTCGGCGTCCCCTACGGCTTCCACTTCCAGACCAGCCGGCTGCCGCAGCCGCTCGCCTACAGCCCTGGCGGGTCCGTGCTGGCCGTCGGCAGCGAGGACGGCGGCGTGCTGGTCTGCGACGCCGTCACCGGCACCCCGCTGCGCACCCTGCAGGGCCACCGCGACCGCGCCTACGCGGTCGCGTTCGACCGCGCCGGCGACCTGCTGGCCAGCGGGTCCGCGGACGGGACCGTCCGCCTCTGGGACCTCGCGACCGGACGGTGCGCGCACACCCTCACCGTCCACCCCGAGGGGGTCTGGCCGGTCGTCGTCGGCGGCCGCGCGCCCGCCGGGGGCGTCCTCGTCGCCGCCGGCGCGGCCGACGGGACGATCCGGGTGTGGGACGCCGCGACCGGCGAGCACCGGCTGGACCTCGCCGGGCACACCGCGCCCGTCTACACCGCCGCCTTCGACCCGGCCGGATCGCTCATGGTGACCGGCGACGCGGGCGGCACGCTGCGGGTCTGGGACCTCGCCACCGGCGCGCTGCGGCGCGAGCTGACCGGGCACCGCGGCGCGGTGTTCCGCGCCGTGTTCCACCCCGGCGGCTCCGTGCTCGCCGCGGGCGACGAGGCCGGCGTCGTCCGGCTCTGGGACATCCGCACCGGCGAGATCCGGCAGGAGCTGCTCGGCCACACCGGCCGCGTCTACGCCATCGCGTTCCACCCCGGCGGCGACCTGCTGGTCACCGGCGACACCGACGGGTCCGTCCGGCTGTGGGAGGACGGCCGGCACCGCGCCACCCTCTCCGGCCACGCCGGCGGCATCTACCAGGCGACGTTCAGCCCGGACGGCGGCCGCCTCGCCACCGCCGACAGCGCCGGGTCCGTCCGGCTGTGGGACGCCGAGACCGGCCGGCAGCGCCTCGAGCTCGCCGGGCACCGCGGCGCCGTCTGGCCGTTCGCCTTCCGCCCCGACGGCCACCAGCTCGCCACCAGCAGCAACGACGGCACCGCCCGGCTGTGGGACGCCGAGACCGGCCAGTGCCGGGTGGTGCTGCGCGGCCACGGCCGCCGCGTCACCGGCGTCGCGTTCAGCCCGGACGGCGGGCTGCTCGCCTCCAGCGGCAACGACGGCCTGGTCCGGCTCTGGGACCCGCGCACCGGCCGCCTGATCCGCGAACTGCGCGGCGTCGCCGACAACCTCACCTCCGCCGCGTTCAACGACCGCGACTCCCAGCTCGCCACCGCCACCAACGACGGCGGCGTCCACCTCTGGCAGGCAGGCACCGGCGCCTTCGAACGCGAGCTGAACGTCGAGACCGACCACGTGTGGGCGCAGGCCTTCGCCCCCGGCGGCGACGTCCTCGCGACCGCCAACGACGACGACAGCGTCCGGCTCTGGTACTGGACGACCGGCCGCGAGATCGTCAACCTCGCCGACCACCGCGGCCGGGTCCGCTCGATCGCCTTCCACCCCGGCGGCGACACCGTCGCGACCGGCTGCGACGACGGCGTCGTCCGGCTCTGGGACCCCCGTGACGGCGAGCTCGTCCGGGCGTTCCGTGGCCACACCGACCGCGTCTACCAGGTGGCGTTCGCGCCGTCCGGCGGCCTTCTCGCCAGCGCCAGCAACGACGGGACCGCCCGGCTGTGGAACCCGGCCTCCGGCGACGCCCTGCACGAGCTGCGCGGCCACGCCGGACGCCTGTGGACCACCGCGTTCCACCCGTCCGGGGAGATGCTCGCCACCGCCGGCGACGACCTCGTCGTCCGCCTCTGGAACCCCGCCACGGGGGACCTGCTGCACACCCTCACGGGCCACACCCGCCGCGTCTGGTCGCTGGCGTTCAGCCCGGACGGCACCCAGCTCGCCTCCGCCGGCGACGACGGCGCGATCATCCTGTGGGACGTCACCGACCCGTCCGCCCCCGCGCGCCGCGCGACCCTCCTCGGCCTCGCCGAGGGCTGGGCCGCGCTCGCCCCCGACGGCCGCTACAAGTGGGAGGGCAACGCCACCGCCGAGTTCTGGTACGCCGTCGGCATGTGCCGCTTCGAACCCGGCGAACTCGACACCTACCTCCGCGAAGTCCGCCAACTCCCCATGGACGCGGCCCTCTAGCAACCCGGCCAGGGACCTCGCCCAGCGGCTATCGGCCCGGCTCAGGCCTGCTCGCGGGCGGCGGCCTGGTGGGTGAGGGTCTGCCAGAGGGCGTCGATCTGGGACTTCAGGTCGTCGAGGGTGCCGGAGTTGTCGAGGACGTGGGTGGCGACGGCGCGGCGCTGCTCGCGGGTGGCCTGGTTCGCCATCCGGGCGCGGGCGTCCTCCTCGGTCATGCCGCGGCGGGACGTCAGCCGGTCCAGCTGGGTCTCCTCGGGGGCGTCCACGACCACCACGGCGTCGTACATGCCGGCCAGGCCGTTCTCCGCCAGCAGCGGGACGTCGTAGACGACGATCGCGTCGGCGGGTGCGGCGTCCATCAGCTCCTGCATCCGCTCCCCCACCAGCGGGTGCACGATCGCGTTGAGCGCGGCGAGCCGGTCCGGGTCGGCGAACACGATCCGGCCGACCTTCTCCCGGTCCAGGGCGCCGGACGGCAGCAGCACGTCCTCGCCGAACTCGGCGACGACCGCGGCGAGGCCCGGGGTGCCCGGCTCGACCACCTCGCGGGCGATCTTGTCGGCGTCGATGACCAGCGCGCCTCGCTCGTCCAGCCGCGCGGACACCTCGCTCTTGCCCGACCCGATCCCGCCGGTGAGTCCCACTTTCAGCACGCGCCCACCCTAGCGGTCGCGGGTTTCAGGAAGTCTCGGCGGGGATGAGGGTCTTGCGCATGTGCACGAACGTCAGGTGCCCGGCGACCCGCTCGCGGTGCGTCTCGGCGTAGCCGAGGCGCCGGTACAGGCGCAGGTTGCCCTCGCTGAGGTGCCCGGTGAACAGCACGCAGGCGTCGGCGCGGCCGGCGACGGCCTCCTCCAGCGCCCGCATCAGCCGTCCGCCGATGCCGCGGCCCTGCATGTCGGGCGCGACGACGAGCCGCCCGACCAGGCAGGTGTGGTCGCTGAACTGGGCGCGGACGGCACCGACGAGCCGGCCGTCCAGCACCGCCTTCAGCACCACCGCGTCCCCCTCCAGCACCTTGCGCATCTGCTCCAGCGACTCGACCAGCGGCGGGATGAACGGGTCGCCGTACAGCTGCGCCTCGGTGACGTAGGCGGCGCGCTGCAGCGTCAGTACTTCTCCGGCGTCGGCCGGGGCCACCGGCTCGACCGAGACCGTCGGCTCGCTCATGCGCCCGACCCTAGCGGGCCCGGCGCCCGCGGGCGCCGTCACGTCCCGACCCGGACGGTGACCGCGACGGGATAGTGGTCGGAGGCGTCCGAGCGCACCACCTCGTGGTCGGAGAAGACGACCCCGTCGGACCCGAAGATCCAGTCGATCCGCTCGCCGTCGGCGGTGGTGGGCGAGGCGTCGCCGCCGAGCGCGGCGCTGCGCAGGTCGGTGCCGGTGCTCATGTCGGCCAGTTCGGGGCTGTCGGGCCCGGCGTTGAAGTCGCCGCCGATGACGGTGCGGGGAGCGCCGGCCCACGCCCGCAGCAGCGCCCCGACCTCCCGGGAGCGCTCCTCGGACTTGTCCTCGCCGACCTCCAGGTGCGTGGACCACACGTCCATGGTGGTGCCGCCGACGCCGAGCCGCGCCCACACGTAGCCGCGGATCTGCGACCAGTCGTCCTTCGCCATCCGGCCGGTGCCGGAGCCCTTCACCGGCAGCGAGGTGAGGATCGCGTTGCCGAACTGCCCGTCGGCGGCCGGGCCCCAGATCAGCTTCATGCCGAGGCGGCGCGACAGCCACACGCCGACGTCGGTGGTGCCCGACAGCAGCGACCCGCGGCCGGTCTCCTGCAGCAGGACGACCTGCGCGCGCTGCGCCTCGATCGTCCGGGCGATCCCCTCGGGGTCCAGCCGGCCGTGCTGGTCGACGGCGTCGTGGACGTTGTAGGTGAGCAGCCGCACCTGCCCGGGCGTTCCCGCCCGCGCCGTCCCGTCGGGGGCGGCGACGGTGAACACCAGCGTGCCGGCGAACAGCACCAGCGAGGCGCCCCCGGCGATGAGGGCCCGCAGCGGGGCCCGCGCGGGCAGCGGGCCGCCCCGGGCCGCCGCGATCGCGGCGAGCGCGCCGAGCAGGATCCCGGCGAGTCCGGGCAGCAGGTTGTTCGGGAACGGCAGCGGCGTCACCGCGCTGACCTGGTACGGGACGAGGACCACCGCGACCAGCAGGCCGCCGAGGGCCGCGGCGGCGTCGATCCGCCAGACCGGGCCGCCGGTCCCGGCGCGGCGTAGCGGCGCCCGGCAGGCCACCGCGAGCAGCCATGCCGCCAGCACCTGCCCGGCGACCACGATCGGCACGACCTCGACACCGGAGACCGCGTAGGTGCCGGCGACGGCGCCCGCGCCGACTCCGAGGAGGGTGCCGCCGAGCACGCACACCCCGCCCGGCACCGCCCGCACGGCGAGGCCGGAGGCCAGGAACGCCAGCGCGAGCCCCTGCCCGACGACGATCGTGGCGTGCGCGGCGGTCAGCGACATCCAGCCGGACGACGCGACGAACGCAGGGCTGGACAGCACCAGCACCTGCAGCGCCAGGAACGGCCCGAACGCCGCGGCGCCCAGGGCGTCCCGCCAGGTGATGCCCGGCGCGGCGACGGCTCCGGACGCGAGCTCGCGGTAGAGGGCCACGCCGCCGAGGCCGACGAACACCAGGCAGACCAGCCACGGCCAGACCCCGGCCCGCCAGACCGGGTCCCAGGTGGCGAAGCACATCCGCACGGCCGCGTCGGCGGCCAGCCCGGCGACGGTGGCGGTGGCGAACCCGACGCCGGACAGGCCGCGGGCGCCCTCGTACAGCGCCGCGACCGCGATCATGCCGATGGCGGTCGCGGCGAACGCGAGCCAGGCCTGCGGCGCGACGGCCTGCGCCAGCAGCCGGACCGCGAACAGCCCGCCGATCCCCGCGAGCAGCAGCCCCCGCGCGCCGGCGGCGCGCCGGATCAGCGGGGCGGCGAACCCGGCGAGGTACACCACCGCCACGACGGCGGCGGCAAGGCCGGTGCCCGTCCCGTCGGCGAAGTGGTCGATCTGGGGAAGGGAGAAGCGCAGGGTCTGCGCCAGCACCGCGACGGTGGTGGCGATGAGCGTCAGCCGTGCCGGGCCCTGCGGGACGATCGACGGTCCCGGCGCTGCCGGGCCGCCGGTCTTGGTACCTACCTCTGTGCTGGCCAATTGAACGAGTGCTCCCGGGGGACGAGCGGACCTACGGGGGGTGTGCGGCGGGCGGTTCTGGGCCCCTGGGGACTCTACGGCCCCGGCGGGCACCGTGCGGGCGGAACCGGACACGAGCGGAACCGGTCACGTCGGAGGGTGAAACCGGTCACGGCCGGAGGCGATCCGCAGATCGCGCTCCGGCCGTGGCCAGTACAACCTCTCAGGGCGGGCCCGGACCCCCGGCCGCCGCCCGGACGGGCGTGGCCGGCGGGTGGCCGGCCGCCGCGCGCACGCCTGGGCGTGCGCGCCGGTCAGTGACGGGTCACTGGCCGCCGGACAGCTTCTCCCGCAGCGCGGCGAGCGCCTCGTCGGTGGCCAGGGCGCCACCGCCGGACTCGCTCTCGCCGCCGCCGGAGTAGGAGGTCTCGCCGCCGCCGCCGGTGGTGGTGGCGGCGGGACCGCCGGTCTCCGCCTCCGCCTCGGCCTTGCGGGCCTCCTCGATCTGCTTGCGGTGCGCGTCGAAGCGGGTGCGCGCCTCGGCGTACTGCCGCTCCCAGGTCTCGCGCTGCTCGTCGAAGCCCGGCAGCCACTCGCCCGTCTCGGCGTCGAAGCCCTCGGGGTACTTGTAGTTGCCCTGCTCGTCGTACTCCGCCGGCATGCCGTACAGCGTGGGGTCGAAGTCCTCTTCCTCCATGCTGGCGGCGCCCTCGTTCGCCTGCTTGAGGGACAGGCTGATCCGGCGCCGGTCGAGGTCGATGTCGATGATCTTCACGAAGATCTCGTCGCCGACCTGGACGACCTGCTCGGGGATCTCCACGTGGCGCTCGGCCAGCTCGGAGATGTGCACCAGGCCCTCGATGCCCTCCTCGACGCGGACGAACGCGCCGAACGGCACCAGCTTGGTGACGCGGCCCGGCACGACCTGCCCGATCTGGTGGGTGCGGGCGAACTGCTGCCACGGGTCTTCCTGGGTCGCCTTGAGCGACAGGGAGACGCGCTCGCGCTCCATGTCGACGTCCAGGACCTCGACCGTGACCTCCTGGCCGACCTCGACCACCTCGGAGGGGTGGTCGATGTGCTTCCAGGACAGCTCGGAGACGTGCACCAGTCCGTCCACGCCGCCGAGGTCGACGAACGCGCCGAAGTTGACGATCGACGAGACGACGCCCTTGCGGACCTGGCCCTTCTGCAGGGTGTTGAGGAAGGTCTGGCGGACCTCGCTCTGCGTCTGCTCCAGCCAGGCGCGGCGGGACAGGACCACGTTGTTGCGGTTCTTGTCCAGCTCGATGATCTTGGCCTCGAGCTCGCGGCCGACGTAGGGCTGCAGGTCGCGCACGCGGCGCATCTCCACCAGCGAGGCGGGCAGGAAGCCGCGCAGGCCGATGTCGAGGATGAGGCCGCCCTTGACGACCTCGATGACCGTGCCGGTGACGATGCCGTCCTCGTCCTTGATCTTCTCGATCGTGCCCCAGGCGCGCTCGTACTGCGCGCGCTTCTTGGACAGGATCAGACGGCCTTCCTTGTCCTCCTTCTGGAGGACGAGGGCCTCGACGTGGTCTCCGACGGTGACGACCTCGTTGGGGTCGACGTCGTGCTTGATGGAGAGCTCACGCGAGGGAATGACGCCCTCGGTCTTGTAGCCGATGTCGAGGAGGACCTCGTCACGATCGACCTTGACGACAGTGCCCTCGACAATGTCGCCGTCGTTGAAGTACTTGATGGTCTCGTCGATCGCCGCGAGGAAGGCTTCCTCGGACCCGATGTCATTGACCGCTACCTGCGGGGTGGTCGAGGTGGCCTCGGTGCTGCTCGTCATGTGTCGGCTGGCTCCGGTACGGACATGGAAGTCGTATGGGTTGTGCGCGGAGGGCCGTCCGCCCTGCCGAGAACCGGAAGGAACGCGGTGGTGACCGCGTCAGTGAACCGAACCGATGTCGCCGACCTGACCGAGCGCGAGCCTGCTCCGTCCGAAGCGCGCGCAGGCCCACAGCGCAGCGATCAGGATATGGGACGCGGCGCCCCTGGTCAATCCGGTGCGCGCGCCGCCGGCCGGCGCGCGCTCAGTAGACCCGCGCCCAGGCCCGGTACGGCTTGCCCAGCCGGTCCTCGAGCATATTGGGAAACGTCACCGTGTTCGGGTCTCCGTCAGAGGTGTACCGCTCATCGGGGTGCTTGTCCAGGTAGTCCAGCCAGGCCGTCGAGCAGTACTGCTTGCAGTCGTCCTCTTTGATCTTGCCCTCGGACCGCACCCGGTCGATCGCCCACCGGTCGAACTTGGCGTCGAACGGCGACATCGACGGCCGCCACCCGGCCAGGAAGATCCCCTGGAAGGCGTACGAGCCGTCCTTCTTCTCCGCCCACGCCGCCTTGTGCGGGGCGACGCCGAACGGGTAGGCGAACGTCGTCGTGTGCGTCCCGGTCGCCTTGACGATCTCGTCCTCCATGCCGCCGATCTCCTTGTACACCTCGTCCTTGGACAGGTGCGACAGGTCGGGGTGCGACATGGTGTGGTTGGCGATCTCGTACCCGTGCTGGGCGAGCCACTTCAGTCCCGCCCCGGCCTGCACGCCGTCCATCCCGAACAGGTCCTTGTTCAGGTAGAACGTCGCCGCCGGCCGGAACCCCGGGTTCTCCCGGGCGACCTGCTCGATGACCCCCACCGCCGTGTCGGGCCTCGGGTTCCCCTGCGGGTCCAGCCCGAAGTGCCCCGGCGTGCTGTCGTCGAAGGTCAGCACCACCGGGTGCTTCCCGGCCGGCACGTCGATCCAGCCCTTGACGAACTGGGCCGCGGTGATCGGCACGTACCCGCCCTTGGCGAGCCGCGTCAGCTCGTCGTACAGCTCCTTGGTCGAGCGGTCCAGCGACAGCTGCGGCTTGACCATGATCCGGTGGTACATGAGCACCGGGATCTGGCCCAGCTCGTCCGCCTTGGCCTGCACCGCCGCGGGCGCCGCCGCCGCGAGCCGCGCGGGCACCGCCGCGCTCGCCGGCGCGCTCGCGGACGCCGCCGGGGCGCCCGGCGCCGGAGGCCCGGACGGGCGGCCGGCCGCGGCCGCGCGCTCGTCGCGCGCCGCCCGCGCCGTCGCCCCGGCCTGCGCCGCGGTGGCGCCCTTGCCGCGCTCGCGCCGCTCCCCTGGCAACGTCAGTCCCAGGATCACGGCGCAGACGACCACAACTCCAGCGATCTTGTGAAGGAGAGGCACGTTTCCCCCGCCGGTAGACCCGAACAGGACCAGGGGGACAGCGTACGACCCCCCGGACATCAACGGACACCCACCGGCGTACCCGAATGATCTCCACAGACCACTCCAGTGCCGCCCCGCATCACACCAAGTGTGAAACCCCCCGGTAAACCCGGACACCCCACCCGCAGGCCGCCCACAGCAGGCATGAGAAGATGCCCCGCGCCCAGCCGGGCACGGGGCACCGAACACCCTGATGACCAGCGACAACACCGACGGCCGTCACGCGAGCGCGTTACCTGACCGGTGGGGTCGAAGCCGAAGGCGAGCCCCCACCGGGAAGCTCGCGAAGCGAGGCCGCGCTCGCCCCAAGCAGGGTCAAGGGACGAGCCGCCAGGCGAGCCCCTTGGGCCGGGATTGCATCAATGCGCAGCGTCCTGCCAGGTGCGGCCGGTGCCCATGGAGACGCTCAGCGGGGCGCGCAGCGCGTAGGCGCCCGCCATCTGGTCGCGGACGAGCGAGGTGAGCTCGTCGAGCTCGCCGGCGGCGACCTCGAACACCAGCTCGTCGTGGACCTGCAGCAGCATCCGGGACTTCAGGCCCGCCTCGCGCAGCGCGCGGTCGACGTTCAGGCTGGCGACCTTGATGATGTCGGCGGCCGATCCCTGGATCGGGGCGTTCAGCGCCATCCGCTCGGCCATCTCGCGGCGCTGCCGGTTGTCGGAGTTGAGGTCGGGCAGGTAGCGGCGGCGGCCGAGGATCGTCTCGGTGTAGCCGTCCTGGCGGGCCTTGGCGACGATGTTCCGCAGGTAGTCGCGGACGCCGCCGAACTGCTGGAAGTACTCCTCCATCAGGCCGCGCGCCTCGTCCGGGGAGATCCGCAGCTGCTGCGACAGCCCGTACGCCGACAACCCGTACGCCAGGCCGTAGTTCATCGCCTTGATGCGGGCGCGCAGCTCCGAGTCGATCTGCTCGGGCGGCAGGCCGAACACGCGGGAGGCGGTGATGGTGTGGAAGTCGGCGCCGGTCCCGAACGCCTCCAGCAGCGCCTCGTCCTCCGACAGGTGCGCCATGATCCGCAGTTCGATCTGGGAGTAGTCGGCGGTCAGCAGCGACTCGTAGGCGAACTCCTTCTGAGGGGACGACCCCCCAGACCCCCCGGACGCTCCGCGGCTCGTGCCGACCACGAACGCCTCGCGGATCTGCCGGCCCTCGGCCGTGCGGATCGGGATGTTCTGCAGGTTCGGGTCGGTGGACGACAGCCGCCCGGTGGCGGCGATCATCTGGTTGAAGGTCGTGTGGATGCGGCCGGCGTCGTCGGCCATCGGGATGAGCGAGTCGACGATGCTCTTGAGCTTGGCGACCTCGCGCCAGCGCAGGATGTGCTCCAGGACCGGGTGGCCGTCCTTCTCCAGCAGGGTCGTGAGGGCCTCGGAGTCGGTGGTGTAGCCGGTCTTGGTGCGCTTGGTCTTCGGCAGGTTCAGCTCGTCGAACAGCACCTGCTGCACCTGCTTGGGCGAGCCGAGGTTGAACTCGTGCCCGACGGCGGTGTGGGCCTGCTGCTCCTGCTCCTTGACCTGCCCGCCGAGCGACGCCGACAGGCCCGCCAGGTGGTCGGCGTCGACGGCGATGCCGGCCCGCTCCATGCCGGCCAGCACGCCCACCAGCGGCAGCTCCACCTCGTGCAGCAGCCGGGTCGCGCCGCGCTTGTCGAGGTCCTGGTCGAGGACGTCGGCGAGCTCGGTGACGGCGCGGGCGCGGACGGCGAGCGCCTCGGCGGCCTCCTCCTCGCCGGAGCCGTCCAGGGTCAGCTGCCCGGAGTCCTCGGTCTCGCTGCGCAGCTCGCGGTGCAGGTACCGCAGGACGAGGTCGGCGAGGTCGAACGTCCGCTGCCCGGGCAGCGCCAGGTAGGCCGCCAGCGCCGTGTCGCTGGTGACGCCCTCCAGGGACAGGCCGCGCGCGGCGAGCGCCAGCATCGGGCCCTTGGCCTCGTGGACCGCCTTCGGCTTCGCGGGGTCGGCGAGGTAGGCGGCCAGGGCGCGCTCGTCGTCCTCGATCAGCTCCGCCGGGTCGAGGTGGACGGCGGGCCCGTCCTTGGACGCCAGCGCGAGCGCGGTGATCTCGCCGGTGCCGCGGCCCCACGTCCCGGCGACGGCGACGCCGAGCCGCCCGCCGGCGTTGGCGTCCAGCCAGGTGCCGAGCGCGCCCGGCTCCAGCGCGTCCAGCTCGACCTCGAAGCCCTCGTCGGCCTCCGGCTCGGCCGCCGACAGCGAGGAGTACAGCCGCTCGCGCAGCACCCGGAACTGCAGCGAGTCGAACAGGGTGTGGATCTCGTCGCGGTCCCACTGGCCCATGGTCAGCTGCGGCGGCGTCAGCTCCAGCCCGACGCTGGTGTCGAGCTTGTTGATCTGCTGGTTGCGCAGCACCCCGGCCAGGTGCTCGCGCAGGTTGTCGCCCGCCTTGCCCTTGATCTCCTCGACCTTGGCGACGAGGGTGTCGAGGTCGCCGTACTTGGTCAGCCACTTCGCGGCCGTCTTCGGGCCGACGCCGGGGACGCCCGGCAGGTTGTCGCTGCTCTCCCCCACCAGCGCCGCCAGCTCCCGGTACCGCTCGGGCGGCACCCCGTACTTGGCCTCGACGGCGGCCGGGTCCATCCGGGCGAGCTCCGACACGCCCTTCACCGGGTACAGGATCGTGACGTGCTCGTTGACGAGCTGGAACGCGTCCCGGTCGCCGGTGACGACGAGGGTGTCCAGGCCCGCCTCGGTGGCCTGCACCGACAGGGTGGCGATGATGTCGTCGGCCTCGAACCCCGCGACCGACATCCGCGGGATCCGCAGCGCGTCCAGCACCTCGAAGATCAGGCTGACCTGGCTGCGGAACTCGTCGGGCGTCTTGGCCCGGCCCGCCTTGTACTCCACGTACTGCTCGTGCCGGAAGGTCGGCTCGCTGCGGTCGAACGCCACCGCGATGTGGGTGGGCTGCTCGTCGCGCAGGACGTTGATGAGCATCGAGGTGAAGCCGTACACCGCGTTCGTCGGCTGCCCGTCGGTGGTGGAGAAGTTCTCCACCGGCAGCGCGAAGAACGCGCGGTAGGCCAGGGAATGCCCGTCGAGCAGGAGGAGCCGGTCACGCTTGTCAGGGGTCGCTGGTGTGTTCGCCACACCAGGACTCTAGTCTGCGCGTACGACAGTTTTGTGGAGGCGTAAGTGAGCGACACCGACGGCCTGAGCCGCGACGACCTGGCCGCGAAGATCCTTTCCGGGGAGGGGATCGAGGCCCGCGGGGACCTGGCCAAGGCGATGGGCGTGGAGTACCTGGAGGTGTCCGCCGAACGCGTCGTCGGCCGCATGCCCGTCAAGGGCAACACCCAGCCGTACGGGCTGCTGCACGGCGGCGCCTCCTGCGTCCTCGCCGAGACCCTCGGGTCCGCCGGGTCGGCGATGCACGCCGGCCCCGGCCGCATCGCCGTCGGCATCGAGCTCAACGCCACCCACCACCGCTCCGCGACCGAGGGGTACGTCACCGGCGTCGCGACCCGCGCCCACGGCGGCCGGACCCTCGCCACCTACGACATCGTCATCACCGACGAGCGGGACCGCCGGGTCTGCACCGCCCGCCTCACCTGCATGCTCCGCGACGCGCCCGCGGCCTGACCCCGCCGCGAACGCGCAGGGCACCCGCCCGCGCCCGCGTCCCGCCCGTCCCCCAACGCCCGATCCGCGGCTTTCTTTGCGATCGACCGGCCGGGGTCTGTAGCGTGGATCGGAACGGCCTGGGATCACCGAGTAGACAACGCACGCGCCCGCGAGGGCCGTACGGCCCCAAAGGTGATCCCAGGCCCGACACATGTCACGGGACGATGCGCATGTCACGGGACGATCCCAGGACGTCCCATGATCTGGCGCACGCGGCGGACACCGTCCTACCGTGCGGGCCATGCGGCCCCTTCCGGCACAGCGCGCGGCGGCTCGGCGCGTAGTGATGACCGTCCTGCTGCTTGCGCCGCTCGTCCCGCTGGCGTCCGCGTGCGGAGGCCACGACGACGACCACTACCGCGTCCCCGCCCGCGCCGTCCGCGACGGCGAGCACCCGCTCCCCTACCGCGAGGTCAGCGACGGGCAGGTCGTGTTCGCCGCCATCGGCCTCAGCACCGGGCTCACCACCATCACCGGCAGCCACGCCGACCTGCCGTCCCGCCTCGGCGGCTTCACCCGCGTCCGGATGCTCGCCGAGAACCGCTACGCCACCTTCCACAAGATCGACCTCGACCGGCAGCTGCTGGTCACCTCGCGCGGCGCCTACCCGCCCGACGTCGACGCGATGCGGGTCAAGCGGCAGCCGACCGACATCGAGCTCGGCTCCCACGACCGCCTGGAGTTCGACCTGATGTACGACGTCCCGAAGGGCGCCCGGATCGAGGCGCTGCGGCTGTACTCCTCGCCCACCGACGGCCTCGGCGTCGAACTGCCGCACGACCCCGGGGCGGAACTGCCGCTGCGATGAGCGGCGGCCCCGCCCCGGGGTCGTGGCACGGCTCCCGGTCAGGCGTCCTTCGCGCCGTTCGCGGCGCCCGCCTCACCGGCCTCGGACGCCTCCTCCTCGGACGCCTCCTGCTCGGATCCGCCCTTCGCCGCCTTGCCCAGCGCGACCCCGCCGGGCCCGGCCGGGGCAGGGCCCGCGCCGCCGACGTCGCCGCCCAGGTACGCCGCCCGCACCTGCGGGTCGTCCAGCAGCTCCGACGCCGGAGCCGACCGCACGATCCGCCCCGTCTCCAGCACGTACGCCCGGTGCGCCAGCCGCAGCGCCTGCTGCGCGTTCTGCTCCACCAGCAGGATCGTCGTGCCGCGCCGGTTGATCTCCTCGATGATCGAGAAGATCTGCTGCACCAGCATCGGCGCCAGCCCCATCGACGGCTCGTCCAGCAGCAGCACCTTCGGCTTCGACAGCAGCGCCCGGCCGATCGCCAGCATCTGCTGCTCACCGCCCGACATCGTGCCCGCCGCCTGCGTGCGCCGCTCCGCCAGCCGCGGGAACAGCTCGTAGGCCTCCGCCAGCTCCTTGGAGTGGTCGTCCTTGCGGGCGTACGCGCCCATCAGCAGGTTCTCGTGCACCGACATGCCGGGGAAGATCCCCCGGCCCTCCGGCGCCTGCCCGATGCCCGCCAGCACCCGCCGGTGCCCCGGCATCGACCCGATGTCGGCGCCCTCGAAGAACACCGACCCCGACGAGCAGGTCCGCAGGCCCGAGATCGTCTTCAGCGTGGTGGTCTTCCCCGCGCCGTTCCCGCCGATCAGCGAGACGATCTCGCCCTCGTCCACCTGCAGCGACACGCCCTTGAGCGCCTCGATCTTGCCGTAGTGGACGTGCACGTCCTTCAGTTCAAGAAGCATCGGCCGGAGCCCCCAGATACGCCTCGATGACCTTCGGGTCGTTCTGCACCTCGGCGGGCAGCCCGTCGGCGATCTTCTGCCCGAAGTCCAGCACCGCGACCCGGTCGCTGATCCCCATCACCAGGCCCATGTCGTGCTCGATCAGCAGCACCGTCCGGCCGTTGTCGCGGATCTTGCGGATCAGCTCCATCAGCGCGATCTTCTCCGCCGGGTTCATCCCCGCCGCCGGCTCGTCCAGCAGCAGCAGCTTCGGGTCCGTCGCCAGCGCCCGCGCGATCTCCAGCCGCCGCTGGTCGCCGTACGGCAGGTTCTTCGCCATGTCGTGCGTGCGGTGCGACACCCCGACGAAGTCCAGCAGCTCGCGCGCCAGCGCCTTGCCCTCGCGCTCGGCCCGCCGGTGCCGGGGCAGCCCGAACGTGACGCTGATCAGCCCGGCGTTGTGGTGCGCGTCCGCGCCCACCTGCACGTTCTGCTCCGCCGTCATGTTCGGGAACAGCCGGATGTTCTGGAACGTCCGCGCCACGCCCCGCTTGGTGACCTGGTACCGCTTCAGCCCGTTCAGCCGCCCGCCGTCGAACGCGATGTCGCCGGACGTGGGCCGGTACACCCCGGTCACCGTGTTGAACACCGTCGTCTTGCCCGCGCCGTTCGGCCCGATCAGCGCGAAGATCTCGCCCTCGCGCACCGTCAGGTCGACCGCGTTCAGCGCGACGACGCCGCCGAAGCGCATCGTCAGCCGGGACAGCTCGAGCAGCACGCCGCCCGACCCGCCGCCCGCGGCACCGGAAACCTCGCTCATCTGCTCCCCACCTCGGCCTCCGGGCCGGGACCGCCGGCCGTGTCGATCTCGGCGCCCAGGTGCCCCATCCCGCCGCCGCCCTCGGCCATCTCGGCCTTGCGCTGCCTCGACGGGATCAGCCCCTCCGGACGGAAGATCATCATCGCCACCAGGATCGCCCCGAACGCCAGGTCGCGGTAGTCGGCCAGGCCGCGGAACCGCTCCGGCAGCCACGCCACCAGGAACGCCCCCACGATCACGCCGGGGATGTTGCCCGCGCCGCCCAGCACCACCGCGGCCAGGATCGTCGCCGACAGCAGGAACGGGAAGTTCGCCGGCGCCACGTAACCGGTCTTCGCCGCGAACACCACGCCCGCCGCACCGCCGATCGCCGCGCCCGTCGCGAACGACAGCAGCTTGAACTTGAACGTCGGCACGCCCATGATCTCGGCGGCGTCCTCGTCCTCGCGGATCGCCGTCCACGACCGGCCGATCCGGGACGCCTCCAGCCTCTTCGAGAAGATCACCACCAGCACGATCACCGCGACCAGCAGGTAGTAGTAGGGCCGCGCGTCCCTGATCTTGTAGGTGAACAGGTCCACCCCGGCGAACCACACGCCCTCGTGGCTCGGCGGATGCGGGATGTTGTTGATCCCGCGCGTGCCGCCCAGCCAGTTCGTGTTCTCCGCGACCTTCCGGACGATCTCCCCGAACCCCAGCGTCACGATCGCCAGGTAGTCGCCGCGCAACCGCAGCGTCGGAGCGCCCAGGATCACCCCGGACACCGCCGCCAGCACGATCCCGCACGGCAGCAGCGGCCAGAACCCGATCCCGTGCTTCACCGCCATCGTCGCCATCGTGTACGCGCCGATCGCCCAGAAGGCCACATAGCCCAGGTCGAGCATGCCCGCGTACCCGATCACCACGTTCAGGCCCAGCGCGAGCAGCACGTAGATGCCGATCGGATAGAACAGGATCGTCTGCCAGGACGACTCCGGCGACATCGCCGGCGCCAGCCCCTCGTACGGCAGGAACAGCGCACCGACGATCAGCAGGACGTACACCGCCCACCGCTGCCAGCCGGGCGCCAGGTCCCACCGGGACCGCATCCGCTCCAGGGGGGAGCCGAGCGCACCGCGCCGCTCCGCCGCGTCCGTTGTCTTGTTCGTCTTGTCGCTCATGCGCGCGCCTGCTGGAGGGACTCACCGAGGATGCCGGTGGGACGGAACAGGAGGATGACCACGAGAAGCGTGAACGCGATGACGTCCTTCCACTCGGAGCCGAAGATGGAGCCACCGTAGTTCTCGATGAGCCCCAGCGTGAACCCGCCGACGAGGGCGCCGCGCAGGTTCCCGATGCCGCCGAGCACCGCCGCGGTGAACGCCTTGATGCCGAGGATGAAGCCGATGTTGAACATCGTCTGCTGGTAGAGCAGCGCGAAGAAGAAGCCGGCCGCGCCCGCCATCAGGCCGCCGACCAGGAAGGTCACGACGACGACCCGGTCGATGTTCACCCCGAGCAGCACCGCCGTCTCGGGGTCCTGCGCGGTCGCCCGGATGCCCCGGCCGAGCTTCGAGGCGTTCACGAACCGGTCCAGGATCACCATCATCACGATCGCCGCGACGAAGATCAGCAGCTTGTCGTTGCGGACGTCCCCGGAGCCGATCGAGAACAGCGTGTCCTTCTTCATCAGGTCCGGCACGTGGATCGGGTCGCGGCCGCCGCCGTGCCCGAAGAAGTGCGGGATCACCGACGTCGCGAACAGCTCCTGCAGGAACAGCGACGCGCCGATCGCGGAGATCAGCGCCGCCAGCCGCGACGCCCCCTTGCGGCGCAGCGGCCGGTAGGCGATCAGCTCCAGCAGCAGCGCCGCCCCGCCGGAGGCGACCATCGAGGCCACCAGGCACGCCAGCAGCACCCCCACCAGCGCGATGCCGGTGTAGGGGCCGTTGTCGAAACCGACGACCTGGATCAGGGTCAGCCCGCCGAACGTGCCGATCATGAAGATTTCCGAATGGGCGAAGTTGATGAGCCGGAGCACGCCGTAGACCATCGTGTAGCCGAGCGCGACCAGCGCGTAGATCGAACCGACGGTCAGCCCGTCGACCGTGTTCGCCCAGAACTGGGATGTGAAGTCGTGGAGCACAGAGGGTTCCTCAAGAAAGAGGGGGCGGGAGCGCTGTGGCGCTCCCGCCCCGCGCCGGAGGACCGGCGTCCGTCCTGCGTCGTGGCGGGCCTAGCTCACTCGGGCTTGACCTTGGAGGCGTCGCCGAGGAACTTCAGCTTCCCGTCGACCACCTGGAACATGTAGATGGTCTTGACCTCGATCTCGCCGTTCGGCGCGAACTTGACCGGCTTCGACACGCCCTGGAAGTTCACCGTCTTGAGGTAGTCGTTGACGTCCGCGGTCGTGGTCTTGCCGGCCTTGAAGGCGTCCAGGATCGCCGTCGTGGCGTCGTAGCCCTCGGCCGAGTACGTGCCCTGGTCCTTGTGGAACGCGGCCTTGTAGTCGGTGATGAACTTCGCGACGGCCGGGTTGTCGGCCGACGGGTTGATCGACTGGCAGGCGCACGAGACCAGCGCGCCCTCGGCCTGCTTGGTGCCGGCGCCGTCGACCAGCTTCTGGTCCAGCGCGCCGTCGTCGGAGACGAACTTGGCGGTCACGCCGCCGTCGCGCAGCTGCTTGAGCAGCTTGTCGCCGCCGTTGTAGTAGCCGCCGAAGAAGATCGCGTCCGGCTTGACCGACTTCACCTTGTTGACCGTGCTGGAGTAGTCGGTCGCCTTCGGGTCGATCTTGTCGCGCTGCGGCGTGACGCCCGCCGTCTGCACCGCGGAGAACACCTTGTCGGCCAGGCCGACGCTGTACTCCTGGTTGTCGTCGATGACGAAGACCTTCTTGGCGCCCAGCGTCTTGACGATGAAGTCGCCGTCCACCTGGCCCTGCGCGTCGTCGTTGGAGATCAGCCGGTGCCAGAACTTCCAGCCGTTCTTGCCGAGCGCGGTGGAGGTGGCCGAGGGGGAGATGTTCGGGATCTCCGCCTCCTCCAGGCTCGGGACCGTGGCCTTCGACTCGCCGGAGAACACCGGGCCGACGACCGCGGTGACGTCGTCGTCGATCGCCTTCTGGACCTGGCCTGGCGCGACGGCCGGGTCGCCCTTGGTGTCGTAGATCTTGAACTTGACCTTCTTCTTCGGGTTCGTGGCGTTGTACTGGTCGATCGCCAGCTTGACCCCGTTGGAGATGTTGATACCGAGCTCAGGGGAGTTGTCGCCGGTCTGGACACCGATGTAGGCGATCGTCAGATCCTTGCCGCCGCCGCTGTCTCCCGAACCGCAGGCGGCGGCGCCGAGCGCCATCACCGCACCCAGCGCGATCGCGCCGGTCACCCTCATCCTGTTGCGCCGCAAGGTGCCCAACCTTTCACATCCGGATCCGCACCGGATCGGGTACGAGTCATGCCCCGGGCGCCGACCATCCACGGAAGGAGATATCGGTCACGCAGGGACCAGCTATGTCGTACACCGTCGACCCGACCCAGAACAGCACCCCCGGATCGAAGGGTTATTGCTTCGTTACGCCCCTGTGCCCATCGGTTCCCCCGTTTTGCCAGGGATGATTACGGAGCGTTCCGACCATGGCCGGTCCGGGACGGACGCATTGGATCTTGACAACGCGCCGGATGACAGGGCAGGAAGTCAGCCCGCCGGGGACTCGTCGCCCGCGCCGGCCGCGCCGGCGGCCTCCCCGCCGCCACTGCTCGCGCCGCCGCTCGCGCCGCCGGTGGCGCCCGCCACCACGGCCTCCGCCACCGCCCGCATCGTGAGCCTGCGGTCCATGGAGGTCTTCTGGATCCACCGGAACGCGTCCGGCTCGGACCAGCCGTTCGCCTCCTGGAGCAGCCCCTTGGCCCGGTCCACCACCTTGCGGGTCTCCAGCCGCTCCTGCAGCCCGGCGACCTCCGCCTCCAGCGCCCGCAGCTCGGTGTACCGGCTCACGGCCATCTCGATGGCCGGCGTCAGGTCCGTCTTGGCGAACGGCTTGACGAGGTAGGCCATCGCGCCCGCGTCCGTCGCCCGCTGGACGAGCTCGCGCTGGGAGAACGCCGTCAGGATCACGACGGGCGCGATCCGGTCCGCCGAGATGCGCTCGGCCGCCGAGATGCCGTCCAGGACGGGCATCTTCACGTCCAGGATCACCAGGTCCGGCTTCAGCTCGCCGGCCAGCCGGACGGCGGTCTCCCCGTCCCCGGCCTCGCCCACGACCTCGTACCCGTCCTCCTCCAGCATCTCCTTCAGGTCCAGCCGGATCAGTGCCTCGTCTTCCGCGATCACAACTCGCCGAGCGCTCTCCACGCCCCCGACCCTACCGAAACCCGCTACCCTGGTCCCCGCCACCCCTCCCCGCCCTGCAGGGGAGAAGACCGCAAGCAAAACGGACAAACGCCCCGATAGCCCAACGGAAGAGGCGATGGTCTCAAAAGCCATAAAGTGTGGGTTCGAATCCCACTCGGGGCACTTCGCTTAAAAACGATGTCTTCTCCATCGGGCCCATCCCCGCCGATTCCGGCTTGCTCTGCCAGAGATGGATGCGCGTCCACCGTTCCACCGCCATTTGCGTCAGATGGATCGCCGACGCCAGCTTGATTGATCACCCGCCGCACCAGCCATCGAGCTCCGTCGTTGCCGGGCCAAGCTGGGGATCTCCGCTCCTGCGCAGAAAACTCACGCTCCGGCGGCCGGTTTTCCCTCGGAACAGGCGGAATCCCTTCTCACAAGATCCGACGGCCGCATCAAAAGGGACTGCCCTCGCTGCTTCGGCCGCCTCCTTGACGGCCAGAGCTACGCCTACCTGCTTGGCCTGTACCTGGGGGACGGCCACATCGTGGCCACGAACAAGGGGTGTTATCGACTCACCCTTACCTGCTGTGCCGCCTGGCCCGGGCTCATCGACGCCGCGGAGCAGGCGATGGCGACCGTCATGCCACTATCCAAGGTCGCCCGGCGCCCGGCTCCAGGAGCAATCGATGTGAACAGCCATTCAAAGCACTGGCCGTGCTTGTTCCCCCAGCATGGACCCGGGCGCAAGCACACGCGGAAGATCGAGCTGGCCGGGTGGCAGCGGGAGATCACGGATCAGTACACCGAGGAGTTCATCCGCGGACTGATCCACTCGGATGGCCGCCGGAGCATGAACCGCGTGCGGAGGCCGCTCAAGGGCGGGGATCGGTGGTACGAGTATCCGCATGAGTTCGTGGGGGCCAAGCACTGAGGGTTGACGTGGTGGCCGGAGCGTCGTGGAAATGAGACCCGGCGGTGATCAACGTGCGCGCGGCCGGCCGGGCCGGCCCTTGCGGGCCGGCGGCCGGGCCGGCGCGGGTGTCAGTGGCCTTCGCCGATGTTGAGGACCTGGAGGGCGTTGGTGGAGCCGGTGGTGCCGGGGGGCGAGCCGGCGACGACGACGACCCGGTCGCCCTTCTGGGCCCGGCCGAGTTCGAGGAGGGCCTGCTCGACCTGGCGGAACATGGCGTCGGTGTGGTCGACCTGGGGGACGATGAAGGTCTCGACGCCCCAGACGTGCGCCAGGCGGCCGCGGACGGCGGGGACCGAGGTGAAGGCCAGCAGCGGGATCGGCGAGCGGTAGCGCGACAGGCGGCGGGCGGTCTCGCCGGACATGGTGAAGGCGGCGAGGGCCTCGGCGCCGACGATCGCGCCGACCTCGGCGGCGGCGCGGGCGATGGCGCCGCCGACCGTCTCGGGCATGCGCTGCAGGGTGTGGGTGGCGTGCAGGGTGGCCTGCTCGGCGGTCTCCACGATGCGGCTCATGGTGCGGACGGACTCGATGGGGTACTGGCCGACGCTGGTCTCGCCGGAGAGCATGACGGCGTCGGCGCCCTCGAAGACGGCGTTGGCGACGTCGGAGGTCTCGGCGCGGGTGGGGCGCGGCGCGGAGATCATGGACTCGAGCATCTGGGTGGCGACGATGACCGGGCGGGCCTTCTCGCGGCACAGCTCGATGGCGCGCTTCTGGACCATCGGGACCTGCTCGAGGGGGAGCTCGACGCCGAGGTCGCCGCGGGCGACCATGATGCCGTCGAAGGCGGCGACGATCTCCGGGAGGAGCTCGACGGCCTGCGGCTTCTCGATCTTGCCGATGAGGGGGACGCGGACGCCCTCCTCCTCCATGATCTGGTAGCAGATGTCGGCGTCGGCGGGGGTGCGGACGAAGGAGAGGGCGACGAGGTCGACGCCGAGGCGCAGGGCCCAGCGCAGGTCGGTCTCGTCCTTCTCGGTGAGGGCGGGGACGCTGACGGGGACGCCGGGCAGGTTGAGGCCCTTGTTGTCGGAGACCATGCCGCCGACCCTGACGACGGTGCGGACGCGGGGGCCGTCGACGGCGGTGACCTCGAGGGCGACGCGGCCGTCGTCGATGAGGACGGGGTCGCCGGGGCCGACGTCGCCGGGCAGGCCGTGGTAGGTGGTGGAGACCTCGCGGCGGGTGCCGGGGACGTCCTCGGTGGTGATGGTGAACTCGTCGCCGAGCGTGAGGCGGACGGGGCCGTCGGGGAACCGCCCGATGCGGATCTTGGGGCCCTGCAGGTCCGCGAGGATGCCGACGCCGCGTCCGGTGGCCTCGGCGGCCGCCCTGATCCGGTGGTAGACCTCCTCGTGGACGGCGTGCTCGCCGTGGCTCATGTTGAGCCGGGCGACGTCGACGCCGGCCTCGACGAGGGCGTTGATCTGCTCCGTGCTGGAGCAGGCGGGACCGATGGTGCTGACTATCTTCGCTCGACGGGTCACGTCACAACCGTACTTAGTTACCCGCCGGTACTGATATTCGTGCAGGATGCGGTCGCCCAAGGTTCACCGAATGGTCTAGGTCAGAGGTCTAGACCATGGCGGCCGGATCACCGCTTGAAGGCCTCGACGGCGGCCTGGCAGAAGGCCTTGAGGTCGTCGGGCTTGCGGCTGCTGACGAGCACGTTCGGGCCGCCCTCGCAGACCTTGACCTCCGCGTCGACCCACGTCGCCCCGGCGTTGCGCAGGTCCGTCTGGAGGCTGGGCCAGGATGTCAGGGTGCGGCCCCGGACGGCGTCGGCCTCGATGAGCGTCCACGGCCCGTGGCAGATGACGGCGACGGGCTTGCCGGCGTCGAAGAACGCCTTGGCGAAGGCGACGGCGTTGGGCTGGGTGCGCAGGAAGTCGGGGTTGGCGACGCCGCCGGGCAGCAGGAGGCCGTCGAACTCGGTGTGGTCGGAGACGTCCACGGTGGTGTCGACGGGGAAGGTGTCGGCCTTGTCGAGGTGGTTGAAGGCCTGGAGGCGGCCGGACTGGGTGGAGACGAGGCGCGGGGTGCCGCCGGCCTGCTCGACGGCCTTCCACGGTTCGGTGAGCTCGACCTGCTCGGTGCCTTCGGGGGCGCAGAGGAAGGCGATGGACTTGCCCTGAAGATCGGTGGACATGTGGGGATACCTCCCGTTCGGTTCTCCGCCTCCCCTGCCCGGGCGGGCGAGTGGTATGCAGGAATGGTGAACCCGACGGGCTATCGCGAGGTCCCCGAGCGCGGGGCGGGGCTGGTCTGCTCGTGGACGGCGGCGCTGCCGGCGGGGGCGGAGCCGTTCGTGCAGCGGGTGGTGCCGGACGGCTGCGTGGACGTGATCTGGTCGGCGGACGGGATCCAGGTGGCGGGGCCGGACACGGGCCCGATGCCGGCGGCGGTGCGTCCGGGGACGCGGATGGCGGCGGTGCGGTTCGGGCCGGGGGCGGCGCCGCCGGTGCTGGGGGTGCCGGCGGACGCGTTGCGGGACGCGCGGGTGCCGTTGCGGGAGCTGTGGGGCGGTGCGGCGGACGGGCTGGCCGACGCGGTGGCGGGGGCGGGGTCGCTGGAGGCGCGGCGGGAGGTGCTGGTGGCGGCGCTCCGGGCGCGGGCGGCGCGGGTGGAGCCGGTGGATCCGCTGGTGCCGGCGGTGGTGGCGGGGCTGGCGGAGGGGTCGGTGCGGGACGTGGCGGACGCGCTGGGGCTGGGTGAGCGGCAGTTGCGGCGGCGTTCGCTGGCGGCGTTCGGGTACGGGCCGAAGGTGCTGCAGCGGGTGCTGCGGTTCCAGCGTGCGCTGGCGTTGGCGCGGTCGGGGGTGCCGTTGGCGGATGTGGCGTATGCGGCGGGCTTCGCCGATCAGCCGCATTTCGCGAACGAGGTGCGGGCGCTGGCGGGCGAGCCTCTCACGGCGCTCCTGTAGTTACGGCGCGTTGATGCGGGTCAGGGCTTGAGGCGGTCGTAGGCGCGCAGTGTCCTGAGGCGTTCGACGGTGATGAATCCGCGCCATTCGGGGCGGGTGACGGGTGTCCAGATGAGGAAGTCGACGTCCCAGCCGCCGTCGTCGTGCTGGGCGTCGATGAGGGCGTCGAGCGCGTCGCCGATGGCGTCGGCGGCGAAGAGGCGGTGTCCGTATCCGCCGGGTGCGGGGGCGAAGTCGAGGACGCTGTGGTGGTCGCTTGCGGCGTGGTGGGTGAGGGTGTCGCGGAGGCGGGTGAAGGTGGCTTCGGCGCGGTCGCGGTCGGGGACGTGGTCGAGGAAGGTGAGGGTGGCGAGGACGTCGTAGGGGCCGGGGTCGGTGTCCGGGTTTTCGAGGTGTTTCCAGCAGAAGGCTGTGGCGGTGTCGAGCCAGGAGTGGCGGGATCGGGCGCGGTGGAGCATGCCGGCGAGGGTGGCGGTGGGGTTGATGGCGCCGGGCGGGTCGTCGGCGGTCTGCCACCAGGGGGCGTGGGGTGCGTCGTGGACGGTGGGCAGGACGAAGGGCACTCCCCCGTCGGGTGCGGTGACGGCGGCGAGGTGGCCGGCGATGCGGTCGACGGCGGGGTGGTCGCCGGCGCGGGCCTGGTGGAGGACGTCGAGGGCGTGCTGGGCGGGGACGGGCTGGCTCGCTTCGCCGCGGAGGTCGGGTTCGAGGGCGTGGCCGTACCCGCCGTCGGGGTTCTCGTAGGCGGCGAGGGCGGCGAGGAGGGGTTCAGGGGCCGCGTCGCGGAAGTGGAGGGCGAAGCGGTGGCGGTCGATGAGGCGGGCGTTGAGCCGCATGAATTCCCAGGCGCGGTGCAGGTCGGTGGCGTGCAGCGTTCTCATGCGGCTCACCGTAGGGGGCGCCTGGTGAGGGGTCTTGCAGGAATCGGACGCGGCGGGCCCGGCCGCCCCAGCGGTGGGCGACCGGGCCCGTGGCGTCCCGCGTGCGGGACGGGCGGGACGGTAGCGGATCGGTCCGGTGATCACAAGGGTGACCTGTCCGGAATGAGGGGCCATTTCGGGTGATCAGCGGGGCGCGCGGTGTGGTGTTCTGGTGCCATGAGTGATCCTCTGGACGAACGTGACATCGCGGCGGCCGCACTGGGGCTGGTCGCGGAGGCGGCGGAGCCGTATCTGGGCGGGCTGGCGGAGCGTCCGGTGCACGACCGGGCGATGGACGTGCTGCTGGACGAGCTGGACGGGCCGCTGCCGGAGCGGGGCGAGGGGTCGGTGGCGGCGGTCGAGCGGCTGGTGCGGGTGGGCACGGGGGCGGCGACGCACTCGTCCGGGCCGCGGTTCTTCCATTTCGTGGTGGGCGGTTCGACGCCGGCGGCGATGGCGGGCGACTGGACGGCGTCGCTGCTGGACCAGGCGGCGGGGCTGTGGCTGACGTCGCCGCTGGCGGCGCGGGCGGAGACGGTGGTGCTGCGGTGGCTGAAGGAGCTGTTCGGGCTGCCCGCGTCGTTCGGCGGGGTGCTGACGCCGAGCGCGACGCTCGCGCACGTCACGGGGCTGGCGTGCGCGCGGCACTGGTGGGCGGCCGGGCACGGTGTGGACGTCGCGTCGCGCGGTCTCGGGGGGCTTCCGGTGATGCCGGTGTTCAGCAGCGGGCTGGTGCACGTCAGCACCCGCAAGGCGCTGCAGATCCTCGGCTGCGGGCGGGACACGCTGCGGGTGTTCGCGCGCGACGACGCGGGGCGGGTGGATCTGGCGGCGATGGACGCGGCGCTGGCGGAGGCGGGCGGTCCGGCGGTGATCGTGGCGAACCTCGGGGAGGTGAACACCGGGGACTCCGATCCGATCGCCGAGCTGGCGGATCTGGCGGAGCGGCACGGGGCGTGGCTGCATGTGGACGGGGCGTTCGGGCTGTTCTCGGCGTTGTCGCCGCGTTCGGCGCACCTGGCGCGGGGTGTGGAGCGGGCGGATTCGGTGACGGCGGACGGCCACAAGTGGCTGAACGTGCCGTACGAGAGCGGGTTCTCGTTCGTCCGGGATCCGGCGATGCTCAGCCGGGCGTTCGGGGCGTGGGGCGCGGCGTACCTGCCGGGCGAGGACGGTGAGCGGGTCAACTACAACATGCTGGGGCCGGAGTCGTCGCGGCGGGCGCGGGCGCTGCCGATCTGGGCGACGCTGCGGGCATACGGGCGGGACGGGTACCGGGCGATGGTGGAGCGGCACCTCGATGTCGCGGCCCATCTGGGGAAGCTGGTGGAGGAGGCGCCCGATCTGGAGCTGCTGGCGCCGGTGCAGTTGTGCGTGGCGTGCTTCCGGTACCGTCCGCCGGGCGTGCCGGAGGACCGGCTGGACGAGCTGAACGCGCGGCTCGGTGAGGCGCTGCTGGAGGACGGCCGGGTGTATGCGGGCACCAGCACCTACCGGGGCATGACGGTGTTCCGTCCGGCGCCGTTGAACTGGCGGACGACGAGGGCCGACGTGGAGCGCCTGGTGGAGGTGCTGCGGGAGCTGGCGGCGGGCCTGGCGCCGTAGAGCGGGGTCAGCGGGCGCCGGGCCAGGGGCCGGGCGGCGTGTGGCCGACGGTGGCGGTCGCGACGGTGACGTCGTACACGCGGAAGCCGCGGGCCTGGTAGTTCTTCAGCGCGGCGGGGGCGTCATGGGAGCTGGTGGTCAGCCGGACGCGGCGGGTGGGCTTGCGGTCGTCCCAGCGGGCGGCGAGGTCCCAGGCGCGGGCGGTGCCGACGGTGAGCAGGTGCCCGCCGATGCCCTGGCCGGTGAAGGCGGGCAGCAGGCCGAAGCAGCTGATCTCGACGATGCCGTCGGGCTGCGGGTCGAGTTCGGCGTAACCGGCGGGGGTGCCGCGGACGTGTGCGACCCAGGTCTCCACGCCGGGCCGCGACAGCCAGTTGAGCCACTGGTCGTAGGTCCAGGCCAGCCGGTCGGTCCAGTAGTGGTCGCCGCCGACCGCGGTGTACAGGTACCGGCTCAGCTCGGGGCTGGGCAGTTCCGCGCGGGCGATGTCGACGGGGACGTCGGGCGTCCGCGCCGGGCGCAGGTCGGCGGGGCCGACCTGCTCCAGGTGCCAGTCGGTGACCTCGGTCTGCCGGGTCGGCATGGTAACCCCCGTACGCGCGACGCCGCCGCGCCTCCGGCGGACACCGGAGGCACGGCGGGCGAATGTTCGCGGATCAGGCTATCGGTCGCGCCGTGGGCGGAATCGGGTAGGGCAGGGCGCTGTGGCCGGTGAGGAACTGGTCGACCCCGTGCGCGGCGGCGCGTCCCTCGGCGATCGCCCAGACGATCAGGGACTGGCCGCGGCCCATGTCGCCGGCCGCGTAGACCCCGTCCACGGAGGTCCTGTACTCGCGGTCGCGGACGACGTTGCCGCGCTGGTCCAGCTCGACGCCGAGCTGGTCCAGCAGGCCCTCGCGCTGCGGGCCGAGGAAGCCCATGGCGAGGGTGACCAGCTGCGCGGGGATCTCGCGCTCGGTGCCCTCGACCGGCTTGAAACCGGTGTCGGGGCCGCCGACCTCGACGATCCGCAGCGCCTGGACGTTGCCGTCCGCGTCGCCGACGAACTCCGTGGTGGACACCGCGTACAGCCGGTCGCCGCCCAGGCCGGCGAGCTCCTCGTGGGCGCTCTCCATCTTGAACAGCATCGGGTAGGTCGGCCACGGCTGGGCGCCGGTGCGCTCCTCCGGCGGCCGCGGCATGATCTCCAGCTGGGTCACCGACGCGGCGCCCTGCCGGATCGCGGTGCCGACGCAGTCGGCGCCGGTGTCGCCGCCGCCGATCACGACGACGTGCTTGCCCGCGGCGTCGATCGGGGACTTCTCGAAGTCGCCCTCCTGCACCTTGTTGGACGGCGGCAGGTACTCCATCGCCTGGTGGACGCCCTTGAGCTCGCGCCCGGGGATGGGCAGGTCGCGCCAGACGGTGGCGCCGCCGGCGAGCACCACCGCGTCGTACCGCGAGCGCAGCTCGTCGGCGGTGATGTCGACGCCGACGTTCACCGAGGTCTTGAAGGCGGTGCCCTCGGCGCGCATCTGGGCGAGGCGCCGGTCGAGGTGCCGCTTCTCCATCTTGAACTCGGGGATGCCGTAGCGCAGCAGCCCGCCGATCCGGTCGGCGCGCTCGTACACGGTGACGTCGTGCCCGGCGCGGGTGAGCTGCTGGGCGGCGGCGAGCCCGGACGGCCCGGAGCCGACCACGGCGACCTTCCTGCCGGTCTTCACCGCGGGCGGCTGCGGCCGCACCCAGCCCTCGGCGAACGCCCGGTCGATGATCTCGACCTCGACCCGCTTGATGGCGACGGGGTCCTGGTTGATGCCGAGGACGCAGGCGCTCTCGCACGGGGCGGGGCACAGCCTCCCGGTGAACTCCGGGAAGTTGTTGGTGGCGTGCAGCCGCTCGATCGCCTCGTGCCAGTCCTTGCGGTAGACGAGGTCGTTCCACTCGGGGATGAGGTTGCCGAGCGGGCAGCCCTGGTGGCAGAACGGGATGCCGCAGTCCATGCAGCGGCTCGCCTGCTTCTCCAGCCGGTCGGCGCCGAAGTCCTCGTAGACCTCCGACCAGCTCCTGATCCGGACGTCCACGGGGCGGCGCTTCGGGAGCTCCCGCTGGACGGTCAGGAAACCCTTCGGGTCAGCCATGTGGGAATCCCCCTCTCTCAGCCCTGTGCCGCGGCCATGACGGCCTCGTCGACGTCGCGTCCCTGCGCCTCGGCCTCGGCCATCGCCTCCAGGACGCGCCGGTAGTCGCGCGGCATGATCTTGGTGAAGCGGGCCGGGTCCCAGCCGGCCAGCAGCCCCTCGGCGACCTGCGAGCCGGTCTCGGCGAGGTGCCGTTCGACCAGGCCCTTGACGAACGCCTCGTCGCCCTCGTCGAGGGGTTCCAGGTCGACCATCTCGCGGTTGACGCGGTCGGCCACCAGGTCCAGAACGTAGGCGATGCCGCCGGACATTCCGGCCGCGATGTTGCGCCCGGTGCGGCCGAGGATGACGGCGCGGCCGCCGGTCATGTACTCGCAGGCGTGGTCGCCGACGCCCTCGACGACGGCGGTGGCGCCGGAGTTGCGGACGCAGAACCGCTCCCCGACGACGCCGCGGGCGAACAGCTCGCCCGAGGTGGCGCCGTACAGGATCACGTTGCCGCCGATGATCTGCTCCTCGGCGGCGAACGGGGCGTCCGCCGGGGGACGCAGCGTCAGCCGCCCGCCGGACAGGCCCTTGCCGACGTAGTCGTTGGCGTCGCCGACCAGCCGCAGCGTGATGCCGCGCGGGACGAACGCGCCGAACGAGTTGCCGGCCGAGCCGGTGAAGGTGACGTCGACGGTGTCGTCGGGCAGGCCGGCGCCGCCCCACTTCTTGGTCACCTCGTGGCCGAGCATGGTGCCGACGGTCCGGTTGACGTTGCGGATCGGCAGGTCGAGGGTGACCTTGTCGCCGAACGCGACGGCGCCCTCGGCGAGCTGGATGAGGGTGTTGTCGAGCGCCTTCTCCAGCCCGTGGTCCTGCGCGGCGACGCAGCGCGGCGCGTCGCCGTACGGGGTCTCGGGCGCGTGCAGCACCGGCGCCAGGTCCAGCCCGGACGCCTTCCAGTGCTCGACGGCCTCCCGGGCGTCGATCATGTCGACGTGCCCGATGGCCTCCTCCAGCGACCGGAACCCGAGCGCGGCGAGGTACTCGCGGACCTCCTCGGCGATGAACTCGAAGAAGTTGACCACGAACTCGGGCTTGCCGGAGAACCGCTCGCGCAGCACCGGGTTCTGGGTGGCGACGCCGACCGGGCAGGTGTCCAGGTGGCAGACCCGCATCATGATGCAGCCCGACACCACCAGCGGCGCGGTCGCGAAGCCGTACTCCTCGGCGCCGAGCAGCGCCGCGACGACGACGTCCCGGCCGGTCTTCATCTGCCCGTCGGTCTGCACGACGATCCGGTCGCGCAGCCCGTTCAGCAGCAGCGTCTGCTGGGTCTCGGCGAGGCCGAGCTCCCAGGGCGCGCCCGCGTGCTTGAGGGAGGTGAGCGGGGACGCGCCGGTGCCGCCGTCGTGCCCGGAGATCAGCACCACGTCGGCGTGCGCCTTGGACACCCCGGCCGCGACCGTGCCGACCCCGACCTCGGACACGAGCTTCACGTGCACCCGCGCCGCCGGGTTGGCGTTCTTCAGGTCGTGGATGAGCTGCGCGAGGTCCTCGATGGAGTAGATGTCGTGGTGCGGCGGCGGCGAGATGAGGCCGACGCCGGGCGTGGAGTGCCGGGTCTTGGCGATCCACGGGTACACCTTGTGGCCGGGCAGCTGCCCGCCCTCGCCGGGCTTGGCGCCCTGCGCCATCTTGATCTGGATGTCGTCGGCGTTGGTGAGGTACTCCGACGTCACGCCGAACCGGCCGGACGCGACCTGCTTGATCGCGCTGCGCCGCAGGTCGCCGTTGGCGTCCGCGGTGAACCGGACCGGGTCCTCGCCGCCCTCGCCGGTGTTGGACTTGCCGCCGAGCCGGTTCATCGCGATCGCGAGGGTCTCGTGCGCCTCCGCGGAGATGGAGCCGTAGGACATCGCGCCGGTGGAGAACCGCTTGACGATCTCCGACACCGGCTCGACCTCGTCGATCGGCACCGGCGTCCGCTCGCCCTCCTTGAGCCGGAACAGCCCGCGCAGCGTCATCAGCTTCTGCGCCTGCGCGTCGACCTTGGAGGTGTACTCCTTGAAGATCTCGTAGCGGCGGGTGCGGGTGGCGTGCTGGAGCTTGAACACCGTGTCCGGGTTGAACAGGTGCGGCTCGCCCTCGCGGCGCCACTGGTACTCGCCGCCGATCTCCAGCGTGCGGTGCGCGGCCTCGTTCCCGCCGGGCGGGTAGGCGCGGGCGTGCCGCTCGGCGGCCTCGCGGGCCAGCACGTCGAAGCCGACGCCGCCGAGCCGGGAGGTGGTGCCGGTGAAGCAGCGCGACACGACGCGCTCGCCGAGGCCGATCGCCTCGAAGATCTGCGCGCCGGTGTAGGACGCGACCGTCGACACGCCCATCTTCGACATGACCTTCAGGACGCCCTTGCCGTACGCCTTGATCAGGTTCCGGACGGCCTTCTCGGCCTCGACGCCCTCCAGGGCGCCGCCGCGGACCATGTCCTCGACGGTCTCGATCGCCAGGTACGGGTTGATCGCGGACGCGCCGTACCCGATGAGCAGCGCCATGTGGTGGCACTCGCGGGCCTCGCCGGACTCGACCACCAGGCCGACCTTGGTGCGGGTCTTCTCCCGGATCAGGTGGTGGTGGACGGCGCCGGTGAGCAGCAGCGACGGGATCGCGGCGCGGGCGGAGTCGGCGCCGCGGTCCGACAGCACGATGATCCGCGCGCCGGCCTCGATGGCCCGGCTCACCTCGGAGTTGATCTCCTCGAGGCGGGTCTCCAGGGCCTCGCCGCCGCCGGCGACCTCGTACAGGCCGTGCACGACGTGGGCCTGCAGGTGCGGCAGGGACCCCTCGTCGTCGATGTGGATGATCTTGGAGAGCTCGTCGTTGTCCAGGATCGGGGTGGGCAGCACCAGCCGCCGGCACGAGTCCGGGCCGGGCTCCAGCAGGTTGCCCTCCGGGCCGAGCGTGGACTGCAGCGAGGTGACGAGCTCCTCGCGGATCGCGTCCAGCGGCGGGTTCGTGACCTGCGCGAACAGCTGCTTGAAGTAGTCGAACAGCAGCCGCGGGCGCTCCGACAGCACCGCGATCGGGGTGTCGGTGCCCATCGACCCGATCGGCTCCGCGCCGGTCTTCGCCATCGGCCCGAGGATGATCCGCTGCTCTTCCAGGGTGTACCCGAACGTCTGCTGGCGCCGGACGAGGGTGTCGTGCGTCGGGATCTCCCGCTCGCGCTGCGGCAGCTCCTCGAACCGGACCAGGCCCTCGTGCAGCCACTCCGCGTACGGGTGCTCGGCGGCCAGCTCCGCCTTGACCTCGTCGTCCTCGACGATCCGCCCGGCCTCGGTGTCGACCAGGAAGATCTTGCCGGGCTGCAGGCGGCCCTTGCGGACGACCTTGCCGGCCGGGATGTCGAGCACGCCGGCCTCGCTGGCCAGCACGACCAGGCCGTCGTCGGTCACCCAGTAGCGGCCGGGGCGCAGCCCGTTGCGGTCCAGCACCGCGCCGACGACGGTGCCGTCGGTGAAGCTGACGCTGGCCGGGCCGTCCCACGCCTCCATCAGGGTGGAGTGGAACTCGTAGAACGCGCGGCGCTCGGCGTCCATCTCGGCGTGGTTCTCCCACGCCTCGGGGATCATCATCAGCACCGCGTGCGGCAGCGACCGGCCGCCCAGGTGCAGCAGCTCCAGGCACTCGTCGAACGAGGCGGTGTCGGACGCCTCGATGTCGATCACCGGGAAGATCCGGGAGATGTCGCCGGGGATCAGGTCGGACTTCAGCAGCGCCTCGCGCGCCCGCATCCAGTTCCGGTTGCCCCGGACGGTGTTGATCTCGCCGTTGTGCGCGATGAACCGGTACGGGTGCGCCAGCTCCCACGCCGGGAAGGTGTTGGTCGAGAACCGCGAGTGCACCAGCGCGATCGCGCTGCTGAAGCGGCGGTCCGACAGGTCGGGGAAGAACGGCTCCAGCTGCGGGGTCGTCAGCATCCCCTTGTAGACGATCGTCCGGCTGGACAGGCTCGGGAAGTACACCCGGACGTCCTGCTCGGCGCGCTCGCGCATGCAGAACACGGCGCGGTCCAGCTCCAGGCCGGTCTTGCCCGCGTGCGGGCCGCCGGCGGCGGGCGCCAGGAACAGCTGCGCGAAGTGCGGCATGACGCGGCGGGCGGCCGGGCCGGTGAACGCGGGGTCGTGCGGGAGCTCCCGCCAGCCGAGCACCGTCAGGTGCTCCTCGGCGCACAGCGTCTCGACGTGCGCGACCGCGGCGGCGCGCTCCTCGGCGTCCGCGGGCAGGAACGCGATGCCGGCCGCGTAGGCGCCGGCCGCGGGCAGCGCGAAGCCGCACTCCGCGCGGAAGAACGCGTCCGGGATCTGGACGAGGATGCCGACGCCGTCACCGTCGTCCGGCTCCGCGCCCACGGCCCCGCGGTGGTCCAGGTTCTTCAGGACGGTCAGGGCGTTCTGGACGATGTCGTGGCTCTTGCGACCGTGCAGGTCGGCCACCATGCCGACGCCGCACGCGTCGTGCTCGTTCGCCGGGTCGTACAGCCCCTGGGATCCGGGGCGGCCCGGTGTGAGGGCAGCAGCAGCCATCAACCCTCCCGTCGTCGTCGTGTGTCACTGGCTTCGTGTCAGTGCAGTCCGGGACGACGTTGGCCCTGCTGCGGTGAGATGACATTACATCACTGCCGGGATCATGCCCGACTGCACCGGATCGCGAAACTTCTCCAGGGCGATCGGCTGCGTGTCATCTCCGAGTGGTTTAGACCAGGCTACCGGGTCCCGAAAGACGCCCAACGCCGTGACCTGGTGAGGATCATCACCGGGGGACGAGGTTTACCGATCGGGAACCGCAACACGCCTGAAACACGCGCACGTTTCCGAGTCACCGCCGGACGGCGGCCCCGGCGGTCCCGGCGGTCCCGCTCAGTGGGACCCGGCGGCCGCGCGGCCGAGCACCGCCGGGGCCTTGCCGCCCTCGATCAGCAGCGACAGCAGCGTCCCGTCGGACTCGTCGCCCGAGCCGTCCAGGCGCTGCGCCCACGACACCACCGCGTAGTGCCCCATCGCCAGCCCGCGCGCCATCCCGAAGCCCTGCCCGAACTTCTCCAGCGGTGCCGGAGCCGCCGGCGGCAGCACGAACCCGCCGCCGAGCGTGCGGTCCAGCAGCCCGACGAACCGGTCGGCGTCCGCCGCGCCCGCCAGGTTGAACACCGCGACCGCCAGCCCGTACCCGTGCCGGGTGTCGGAGTAGATCCCCCGGGCCGCCTGCGTGCAGCCGCCGCGCGCCAGATCCGCCGCCACCGAAGCGCCCCACACCGCGGCCGTGCAGTCGCCGTCCAGCTTCTCGGCCCGCAGCGTGAGCCGCACGTTCGTGCCGTCCACGGACAGCTTCGACGCCGACGACGGGAACGCCTCCCCGATCGTCAGCGGCTTGGCGTCGGTCTTGCGGGACGCGATGGACGCGTACGCCGAGGACGAGGGCGAACTGGAGTAGGAATCCGGTGACCGGCCATTGCCCGCCGCGGTGCCCGCCGGCTTGCGCGGCGCGGCACCCGCCTGCTTGCCGTCCCCGTCATCGCCGCCCCCGCCGAGCGTCACGGCCGCGATCAGCCCGATCACCACCAGCACCGCGAGCGCCGCGGCGGCGCCGAAGTACAGCTTCGCGCCGGGATTGCCCTTCCCGGGCCCGCCCCGGCGGACCAGGCCTTTCGGCTTGGCTGGTGCACGTCCTGCGGCACCCTTGGCGGCCTTGCCGCGCCCTCGGGGCCCCCTGGTCCGTGCGGGCCTGCGGGCTGCGGCCGGACCGCCTTCGAGGCCGGGTTCCCCATCGCCGTAGGGGACGTCCGGGTAGGCCGGTTCCTGCTGGTAGACGTCCTGATCCGGGTAGCCGGGCTGCGCATAGGGCTCGGCGTACGACGGGTCCGGGTAGGCCTCGGGCCCTGATCCGTAGTCCTCGCCGTAAGGTGCCGGATCGATCGGTGCGCTTTCGGGCGGCGGCGCCGGACGCTCGCCCCGGCGGCGCCCTCCGGAACGTTCCGGCCGGGCGGCGCCGTCACGCGGCGACCCGACCCGGCGGGGTCCGCCCGTCCGGCCCGTGGTCCTGCGCGGGGCGGCGGCCTGCCGGCGGCCGGAACGGCCCGCCGGGGCCCGCCTCGGGCGGCCGCTGCGGCGGCCGGGGTCTTCGGATTCCACGACGGCGCAGACTACTGCCGGCGCGCCGGTGACACGCCCGCGTCCGGACGGCCCGCCGCGCGGCCCGGACGGCCGCGGTCACCGTGCTCTCCGCCGGTGCGCACCTTACGACGCCCCGCTGCCGGCCAGGTCGAGCCGCTGGTAGAGGAAGTCCCCGGCGTTCTCGACCACGAGGCTGACGTCGATCATCTCGTTGAGCGAGTCGGGACGGGCGCCGCCGGCCCGCTCCACCCACGTCACCACGGCGTAGTGGCCGTAGACGCTGGCGTAGGCGGCGGTGAACCCCGGCCCGAACGACGGGACGCCCTTGGGCTGCAGCGGCGTCAGCCAGCCGGCGCCGGTCGCCTTGTCGAGGTCCCGCAGCACCTGCGCGGACCCTTCCTGGCTCGCCAGGTTCACGACCATGAACTGGCCGACGTACTTCTTGTCCGGGCTCACATAGGCGCTGCGGACCACCTGCGTGCAGCCGTACTTGGCGAGATCGCCCTGCAGGCGGGAGCCCCAGCTGGCGCTCTTGCAGTCGGAGGCCAGGTCCGAGGCGGCGAGCGTCATCGTGTACTTGCCCTGCTTGAGGGTCTTGGCGTCCGCCGAGAACGCCTCGCCCTGCGTGATCGCCCGGTTGTCGGCGGTGCGCTGGGCGATCTTGCCGAACCCGTCGCCGCTGAAGTCGGGCGTGTAGGCGGTCGGCGCCGCCTTCTCGGCGGCCTTGCCGTCGCCGCCTCCACCGCCGCCGAGGACGACCACGGCCACCACCGCGATCACGATCACGGCCACGACGGCGGCCGCCCCTCCGTACAGCAGCTTGCGGTTCGGGAGGTTCCGGCGGGGCTTGTCCTCCGGCCAGAAGTCCTGCCCTGCGCCGTCGCGCCCGGCCGCGGGGGAACCAGTATCACGCGCCTCGATCACGCCCCGGAGCTTAGCGGTCCCGCCGCACCCGCCGCGCCCAAAAGGGCGATTCATCCGCATTTGTTGTGCGACCTGCGGCGGCGGGCCGGCGACCGGCCGCCGCCGGCGCTCACAGCCCGGTGGTGCCGATGAGCGCGCCGACGCCGTAGGTGATCCCGGCCGCCGCCGCACCGAACAGCAGCTGGCGCGCACCGCCGTACCACCACGCCCGCGTCGTCACCCGCGATACCAGGGCCCCGGCCGCGAACAGGCCCAGCGCCGCCACCGCGGCCGCCGGCCACAGCGTCGACGCGCCCAGCAGGTACGGCAGCACCGGCAGCAGCGCCCCGACCGCGAAGGACAGGAACGACGAGCCCGCCGCCAGCAGCGGGGACGGCAGGTCCCGCGGGGACACCCCGAGCTCCTCCTTGGAGTGCACCTCCAGGGCCTCCTCGGGGTCGCGCGACAGCTGCCGCGCCACCTCGGCGGCCGTCTCCGCGTCGACCCCGCGCGCCTCGAAGACCGCGGCGAGCTCGCGCTGCTCGGCCGCCGGGTGGCGGGCCAGCTCCAGCCGCTCGACCTCGATCTCCGCCAGCGCCAGCTCCGACTGCGAGGCGACCGAGATGTACTCCCCCGCCGCCATCGAGAACGCGCCCGCCGCCAGCCCCGCCAGGCCCGCCAGCAGCACCACCTTCGGGTCCTGCCGGCCGCCCGCGATCCCCGCGATCAGCGCGAAGTTGGAGACCAGCCCGTCCATCGCGCCGAACACCGCGGGCCGCAGCCAGCCCCCGCTGACGTCGCGGTGCTGGTGGTGCAGCTCCGGCGCCTGGCCGGACTTCTCCCCGGTCATCTCCCCCGAACCGGACATCGTGCCGTTCCTACTTCCCGTCCTTGACGGGCTCACCCTTCCCCACCCGCTCGGCGGAGTCGGCGGCACCGTCCGGCTCATCGTGCACGCCCGCGGCCGCCGGCTCGGGCTCCGCCACGTGCTCGGGCTCGGGCTCGGGCTCGGGCTCCGCGGCGGGCTCCGGGCTCTCGGCGGCCGGTTCCGCGGCGGGCGCGCCGTCCGGGCGCTCAGCGGGCTCCTCCGCCGTCTCGGCGGGCGGCTCGGGTTCCGGCTTCCCGGACACCTCCGCGGGCTCGTCCACGGCGGGCTCCGCAGCCTCCGCGGCCTCGGCCGGCTCGGGGGCCGCCGCGTCCTCGCCCGCGTCCTCGTCCTGCCCGGACGCGTCCTGCTCGGGCTCGTCGGCCTCGGCCTTCACCTGCTCCGGCTCGTCCTGCTCCGCGTCGTCCTGGTCGGCCTCGTCATGGCCGGTCTCGTCGTCGGCGGCAGCGGGCTTGTCGGACGCGGCGTCGTCGGCCTCGGAGTCACCATCCGGCTCGCCGGCCTTCGTGTCCTTCCCGGAAGCCGGTTCCGCGTCGCCGGTCTCGTCGGCGACGGCAGGGGCGGCGGCGTCACCGGCCGGCGCGGAGGCCCCGGGAGCATGCCCGACGACGGCCTCGGGGCCGGTCTTGTTCCGCGCGAGGTACAGGTAGCCGACGGCGCCCAGGAACAGGACGATCGAGGTGTAGTCGTTCAGCCGCAGGCCGAGGAAGTGGTGCGCGTCGTCGATGCGCAGCGCCTCGATCCAGCCGCGTCCCACGGTGTAGGCGGCGACGTAGAGCGCGAACGCGCGGCCGTGGGTGAGCTTGTAGCGGCGCTCCGCCCAGACGATCAGGATCGCCACGCCGATGCACCACAGCGACTCGTACAGGAACGTCGGGTGGTAGGTCGCGATGTTCTCGTACTTCGGGTTCAGGGCGGGGCCGTCGCCGAGCGTCGGGCGGTGGCTCGGGTCGATCTTCAGCGCCCAGAAGGTGTGCAGCGGCCTGCCGTACAGCTCCTGGTTCCAGTAGTTGCCCCAGCGGCCGACCGCCTGCGCGAGGACGATCCCGGGCGCGCACGCGTCGGCGAGCGCGAGGATCGAGAGGCCGCGCCGGCGGCAGCCGATGTAGGCGCCGACCGCGCCGAGCGCGATGGCGCCCCAGATGCCGAGGCCGCCCTTCCAGATCTCCAGGGCGCGGACCGGGTCGCCGTCGCTGCCGAAGTACCGCTGCGCGTCGGTGATCACGTGGTACAGGCGCCCGCCGACCAGGCCGAACGGCACCGCCCACACGGCCACGTCGATGATCGTGCCGGGGCTGCCGCCCTTGGCCGTCCAGCGTCGCTCGCCGACCCAGACCGCGACGACGATGCCGAGAATGATCATGATCGCGTAGGCACGGAGCGGAATGGGTCCGAGGTGCCAGACGCCCTGGGACGGGCTCGGAATGAAGGCGACCGGGTGCATGACCGTTGACGTTACCGCCTCCGGCGGCATGGGACGGAAACGTCCGCGCGACCGACAGCCGATCGCTGCGCTACGGACACCGGTACGAGACCGTGCGGGACGCCGCGCGGGGCGTCCCGCACCGTCTCGGGCGGATGCCGCTCAGCCCTGCGACGGGCGCCTTCCCGCCGACCGCGGGGTGCCGGAGCCCGCCTTGGCGACGGCCTTCTCCAGGCCGTCCGGGGAGCTCAGGGCGTCGTTGCCGAGCTGCCCACCGTTCAGCGCGAGGTACGGGGTGGCGGTGACCCCGGCCTTGCCGGCGTAGGCGGTGGCCTGGTCGACCTGGCCCAGCTTCTGCCCGCCGTTCACGCACCCGGTGAACGAGGGGGCGGTGACGCCGAGCCGCGCCGCCCACTTGATCAGGTCGGCGTTGGAGAAGCCCTTGTCCCCTTCGGGGGGCTGCTCGGCGTACAGCTTGTCGTGGTACTTCACCCAGTGGTCGGCCGGCATGCAGGCGGCGGCGTTGGCGGCGCGCCGCGAGTTCGACATCAGCGGGTCCTGCTGGAACAGCTGGAACGGCCGGTACACGACCTTGACCCTGCCCTCGGCGGCGAGCTTCTTCATGGTGCCGCCGATCCGGGCCTCCATGGCCTTGCAGGCGGGGCACTGGAAATCCTCGAAGACGTCCAGGACGGGCGCGGTGACGCCGGAGTTCGCCATGGCGACCGAGCCGTCCTGCTGCCGGGTGGCGGGCGCGATCGGGCCGGTGTAGTCGTCGACCTTCGAGCCGCCGCCCCCGCCGCGGCCCACCACGACCACGACGATGACGACCACGACGGCCACCGCCGCCACGGCGCCGAGGACGACCACCAGCAGCCGCCTGCGCCGCTGGGCCCCCGCGGCCCGCCTCCGCTCGTCCGCGAGCCGCTCCCGCGCGGAGCGCTCCCTGTCGGCCTTGCTCATCGATCCCCCATCGGCCGTGACGGTCTGTTGCCCGAGCACATCAGAGCGTAGTGGGGTCGGGCGTCCGGCGCGGTGAGGCGGCGCGGGGAGGCCGGCGGAAGTCCGGCGGGCAGGGCGGCGGCCCGTCGACGACGGGCCGCCGCCTCCTCGATCAGTCGGAGCCGGGCGTCACTTCTTGCCGGACAGGGCGGCGGCCGCGTCGATGCTGACCTTCAGCGCGGAGGCGTCCATGAACTGGCTGCTGTCGAGCTTCTTGCCGTCCAGGAACACCGTCGGCGTGCCGTCGACGCCGCGGGTCTGCAGGGCGTAGTTGGTCATCGAGTCCACGGTGGACTTCTTCTGCTCGTCCCGCACGCACTTCTCGAAGTTCGGGTCGGTGACGCCGACGTCCTTGCCCCACTTGACCAGGTCGTCGGGCGAGAAGCCCTTCTCGCCCTCGGCCGGCTGGAACTTGAACAGCGCGTCGTGGTAGGAGATCCACTTGTCCGCGGGGACGCACAGCGCCGCCTCGGCCGACCGCAGCGAGTTGGTCTTGACGGGGTCCTTCTGCTGCCCGAACAGGTGGAACGGCCGGTAGACGACCTTGACCTTGCCCGCCGCGGCGAGCTGCTGCACGGTCGAGCCGGTGGACGACTCGAACTGCTTGCAGATCGGGCACTGGAAGTCCTCGAAGATCTCCAGCTCGGGCTTGGTCACGCCCGCCTTGGCCATCAGGATCGACCCGTCGGCCTGCCGGCTGAGCGGCGCGAGCGCGCCCTTGTGCGCCTCGGCATGCCCGTTCTTGTTCTTCTGGTCGATGACGAGGACGGTCGCCACCACGATCACCGCCACCGCGACCACCGACCCGATGACGATGGACAGCAGCCGCCGCTGCTTGGCCCGCGCCGCCTGCCGCCGCCGCTCGGCGGCCAGGCGCTCTCTCGCGGACCGCTCTCGTGCGGCCTTGCTCATGGGTACTCCTATGGATGGGGGCCGCGCGTACTGCCTGCGGCGCGGGACCCGGCGGACTCAGTCGGCCTGACCGGCCCGCCGGAATTCGTCGAACAGAACGAGGACGAAGAGCAGGATAGTGATGGCGTGGACCCCGCTGCACCACAGGCAGATCTTGTGCAGCACCGCCAGCTCCACCGTCACCAGGTAGACGACGAACAGCACGCCGACCGAGACCGCCGCCAGCCGCCCCCAGCGCAGCGGCGGCCACGGCGAGCGCAGCGCCCACGGCGTGATCAGCGCGCCGAACCCGACGAAGAACGCCAGCCCGAACAGCGGCATCGGGATGCCGGCCAGCGTGGAGTACTCGCTGGTCGTGACCGCGTGGCAGTCGACCGTGCTGGTGGCCGAGCACACCAGCGCGCCCTCGTCGTAGTGGCTGATCGTCAGGTAGATCGAGATGCCGAGCCCGGCGAGCGTCAGCAGCCAGGCCAGGGCCTGGTACCACGCGGCCGGGACGGGCGCCGCCGCGGCCGCGCGTTCCCGCGCCGTCATCTCTTGCGTCATCGTGGATCCTTCCGGAACGGCCTCCGTCGGCGAAAACACCTTACGGGAGCGGGAGGCCGTCACATGCATGAACCGGACGGGGGTGACGCCGAGTTCCCGGAACGCGGAAGAACGTCCGCGGAAACGGCGCGCCGTTTCCGCGGACGTCGATGATCCTTTTCCGGGCGGTGCCGCGCCGGCGGGGCCTGCGGTCCTCGCCGGCGGCGCTTTCAGCGGCCCTTGCGGACGCCCTCGGCCAGTTCCGCGGTGAGGGCGCGGACGCCGGCGAGGCCGGTGGCGAGGTCCGGGGCGTCCAGCAGCCGGCGGATGAACGCCGAGCCGACGATCACCCCGTCGGCGAAGCCGGCGACCTCGGCGGCCTGCGCGCCGTTGCCGACCCCGAGCCCGAGCCCGACCGGCAGCTCCCGGCCGGACCGGCCGATGATCTCCCGGGTGCGCTCGACCAGGCGCGGCGCGCCGGTGTCGACGGCGGTGCGGGCGCCGGTGACGCCCATCAGCGACGCCGCGTACACGAACCCCCGGCAGGCCCCGGTGACGGCCTCGATGCGCTCGTCGGTGGAGCTGAGCGCGACCAGGAACACCCGGTCGAGGCCGTGCTCGTCGGCGGCCTCCAGCCACTCGCCGCCCTCCTCGGGCGTGAGGTCGGGGGTGATCAGCCCGGCGCCGCCGGCGGCCGCGAGGTCGCGGGCGAACGCGCCGACACCGTGCCGGTCGACGGGGTTCCAGTACGTCATGACCAGGGTCGGGACGCCGGTGGCGGCGACGGCCTCGACGGTGCGGAACACGTCGGCGACGCGGACGCCGCCGACGAGCGCGCGGTGGACGGCGTCCTGGATGGTGGGGCCGTCCATCATCGGGTCGGTGTAGGGCAGCCCGATCTCGATGACGTCGCAGCCGGCGTCGACCATGGTCTTCGCGGCCTCGATCGCGCCGTCGAAGGTGGGGAACCCGGCGGGCAGGTAGCCGACGAGCGCGGCGCGGTTCTCCGCCCTGGCCTTGTCGTAGGCGTCCTTGACGGTCACTGCGGGTCTCCCTCGGGCATCAGGCCGAAGAAGGAGGCGGCCGTGTGCATGTCCTTGTCGCCGCGCCCGGACAGGCACACCACGATCGTGGCGTCCGGGCCCAGTTCCCTGCCGACCTTGAGCGCGCCGGCCAGCGCGTGCGCGGACTCGATCGCCGGGATGATGCCCTCGGTGCGGCACAGCAGCGAGAACGCGTCCATCGCCTCGGCGTCGGTGATCTCGCGGTACTCGGCGCGGCCGGAGTCGCGCAGCCACGAGTGCTCCGGGCCGACGCCGGGGTAGTCCAGGCCCGCGGAGATCGAGTGGGTCTCCAGGGTCTGGCCGTCGTCGTCCTGCAGCAGGTAGGTGCGCATGCCGTGGATGACGCCGAGCGAGCCGCCGACGAGCGTCGCGGCGTGCCTGCCGGACGCGACGCCGTCGCCGCCCGCCTCGAACCCGTAGAGCCGGACGGACCCGTCCGGGACGAAGGCGTGGAACATGCCGATGGCGTTGGAGCCGCCGCCGACGCAGGCGACGACCGCGTCCGGCAGCGCGCCGGTCAGCTCGAGGCACTGCCGCCGCGCCTCCACGCCGATGATCCGCTGAAAGTCGCGGACCATCATCGGGAACGGGTGCGGGCCCATCACCGAGCCGATGCAGTAGTGGGTGTTCTCGACGCTGGCGACCCAGTCGCGGAACGCCTCGTTGCAGGCGTCCTTGAGGGTGCGGCTGCCGGTGCGCACCGGGACGACCTCGGCGCCGAGCATCCGCATCCGCGCGACGTTGAGGGCCTGCCGCTCGGTGTCGACCTCGCCCATGTAGACGGTGCACTCCAGGCCGAGCAGCGCCGCGGCCGTGGCGGTCGCGACGCCGTGCTGCCCGGCGCCGGTCTCGGCGATCACCCGGGTCTTGCCCATCCGCCGGGTGAGCAGGGCCTGGCCGAGCACGTTGTTGATCTTGTGGGAGCCGGTGTGGTTGAGGTCCTCGCGCTTCAGCAGCACGCGGGCGCCGCCCGCCTGCGCGCCGAACCGCTTCGCCTCGGTCAGCAGGCTCGGCCGGCCCGCGTAGTTCGCGAGCAGGTCGTCGAGCTCCGCGGTGAACGCGGGGTCGTCCTTGGCGGTCTCGAACTCGCGGGTCAGCTCGTCCAGCGCCGCCATCAGCGCCTCGGGGGCGAACCGCCCGCCGAAGGGCCCGAAGTGGCCGGTGGCGTCGGGGACGGCGGCAGCGCGCGCCGCACTGTCGATGGTCATGGGAAAACGCGTCCTGTCATGCGTGAAGGGGCCTGCGTCGGACAGTCTCAGGGAGATGCGGCGAGGCCCCGCCATCGCTCGTGCAGCGGCTCTGCGGGCATGGACACAGCCTATCGATCCTCCGCCGCGGCCCGTCAGCCGCTCTGCCGCAGCGCCGGGTGCGCGCCCGCCGCGACCAGGTCGGCGACGGCGGACCGCGGGTCGCGGCCGATCACCAGGCTCTCCCCGACCAGCACCGCGTCCGCGCCGCTGGAGGCGTAGGCGAGCAGGTCGTGCGGGCCCCGCACCCCCGACTCGGCGATCTTCACGACGTCCTTCGGGATCGCGGGGACGACCCGTGCGAACACCCCCCGGTCGACCTGCAGGGTGCGCAGGTCGCGCGCGTTCACCCCGATGACCTTGGCGCCCGCGTCCACCGCGCGGGCGGCCTCCTCCTCGGTGTGCACCTCGACCAGCGGCAGCAGCCCGATCGACTCGGCGCGCTCGACCAGCGACACCAGCGCGTCCTGCTCCAGCGCGGCGACGATCAGCAGGGCCATGTCGGCGCCGTGCGCGCGCGCCTCCCACAGCTGGTAGGAGGTGACGATGAAGTCCTTGCGCAGGACGGACACGCCGACGTTGGCGCGCACGTCCGCGAGGTCCTGCAGGCTGCCGCCGAAGCGGCGCCGCTCGGTCAGCACGCTGATCACCTTGGCGCCGCCGGCCTCGTAGTCGCGGGCGAGCGCGGCGGGGTCGGCGATCGCGGCGAGCGCGCCCTTGGACGGGCTGCTGCGCTTGACCTCGGCGATGACCGAGACGCCCGGCCCGCGCAGCGCGGCGAGCGCGTCGCGGGGGGCGGCGGCGGCCGCCGCCTTGTCCTTCAGCGCGCCGAGCGGGACCTCCCGCTGCCGGTCGGCGAGATCGGCCCGGACGCCGTCGATGATCTCGTCCAAGACGCTCAAGTGGCAGGCCCCCTATTTTCGGTCGATCCGTGCACCGATCGTAGCCGCCCCCACCGACGGTCCTCGCATCCGGGAGGGGTCCGGGATCCCGGGCGGGCACGGCGCTCCCGCGTCCGGCGGCGCCGTCCGCGGGTCAGGGCGCCAGGGCGTGCGCGAACGGCAGGTTCCGCACGATCCAGTAGACGATCACCACAGCGAGGAAGGAGTACACCGCCACCGGCCGGAACAGCGCGGACCGCATCGGCCGCCCCTGCACGCCGAGCACCGTCCAGCGGACGTAGAGGTAGCCGAAGACGGGCAGCAGCAGGAAGACCAGCGGGTTGAACCCGAACGCGGCGCCGACGTGACCGTGCGTGAGCGCGTTGACCAGCCGGGTGGCGCCGCAGCCGGGGCAGTAGCAGCCGGTCATGGCCAGGAACGGGCAGGTCGGGTAGTGGCCCGGCTGGTTCGGGTCGTCGAACGCGACCAGCACCGCCCCCGCCGCCGCCACGGCCAGCAGGGCACCCTGCGGCATCAGCGCCCGCACCACTCCCCCGCGCCCCGCCGGACGAGGCGACGCGGCCCCCGGATGCGCTGGCAGGTCGGCTCGGCTCACCCCACCCACCCTAAGCGCCGGCCCGCGGGACGTCCCTGCGAAAAAATCACGCGTCGAGCACATATCCGACGCCGCGGACGGTGCGGATGGGGTTGTCGTGGCCGAGTTTGGCGCGGAGCTGGGCGACGTGGACGTCGACGGTGCGGCTGCCGGCGCCGGCGCCGGGGCCCCAGGCGGCGTCGAGGAGCTGCTCGCGGGTGAAGACGCGGCCGGGGTTGGCCATCAGGAACTCGAGGAGGTCGAACTCGGTGACGGTGAGGGCGACGCGGCGGTCGCCGACGGCGGCGCTGCGGTCGTGCGGATCGACGGCGACGGGGCCGGCGCGCAGGGGGCCGGGTGCCGGGAGGGGACCGCGGCGGCGCAGCGCGTCGGCGACGGCGGCCACCAGCACGCGGGGGCCGAAGGGGCGGTCCACCCGGTGCTCGCCGAGGGCGCGGGAGACCGCGGGGTCGAGGGGCCCGGTGACGGCCACGACCGGCGCGGGGCGGGCCGCCTCGGCGACGCGCCGGTACAGCTCGGCGGGCAGCGCGCTGGTGGACAGGTCGAGGACGACGACGTCGGGACGGGCTCGCTCGGCGGCGGCGGGCGCGCGCCCGGGGTCGGCCTCGATCCGCACGTCGTAGCCTTCGCGGGCGAGGTAGCGGCGCTGGAGTTCGGCGACGGCGGGGTCGTGCTCGGCGACCAGGACCAGGCCGTCGGCGGTCACGGGCGGCCGTTCCGGTGCGCGGCGGGGCCGGCCTCCCCGCGCGCGGCCGGGTCCTGCGCCGGGCGCTCGGCGGGCTCGTCCGGGGCGGTCGAATCCTGCGCGGGCTCGTCCGGGGCGGTCGGGTCCTCGCCGCGGTCGAGGGACTTCCACAGGGCGGACGGGTCCTCCGCCTGGGCGCCGGCCGCGCCGGTCTTGCGGGCGGCGGGGCGGGGCGCGGTGGTGCCGGTCCGCTCGTAGCGGGCGGACATGCCGGGCCAGCGGGCGCCGCGGACCGCGGCGATGAGGCCGCCGGCGACGAGCAGGACGCCGCCGGTCACCGAGGCCATCCACCACAGGTTCACCGACAGGGAGGGGTGCGCGCCGATCTTCAGCAGGGCGGTCTTGTCCCCGGCCACCGACAGCACGTGGGCGCGCTGGACGGCCGCGGCCGAGGCGTAGACGACGCCGGCGCCGAACAGGGCGATGAGGACGCCGACGCCGGACCGGACGCGGCCCCGGGTGGCGAACAGGGCGGCGAGCCCGGCGAGGCCCGCCCAGCCGAGGGCGGTCGCGGTGCCGCCGAGGTCGTGGCCGGTCAGGTGCTGGGAGAACGGGGTGATGGCGTCCTCGGCCCGGACCGTCGCCCAGGTGGGGTTCCCGGCGAGCAGGACCAGGCCCGCGCCGGCGGCGCACAGCAGCGCGGTGAGGCCGCGCTCACGCCCGGGGGTCATGACCGGGCGTCAGGGCGTTCCCCGACCACGGCGTCGAGCACGTCGGCGTCCCAGCAGGTGCGGTCGCCGGTGTGGCAGGCGGCGCCGACCTGGTCCACCTTGACCAGGATGGCGTCGGCGTCGCAGTCGAGGGCGACGGACTTCACCCATTGCTGGTGGCCGGAGGTCTCGCCCTTCACCCAGTACTCCCGCCGGCTGCGCGACCAGTAGGTGCAGCGGCCGGTGGTGAGGGTGCGGTGCAGGGCCTCGTCGTCCATCCAGCCGAGCATGAGCACCTCGCCGGTGTCGTACTGCTGGGCGATCGCGGGCACCAGGCCGGCGGCGTCGCGCTTCAGCCGTTCGGCGATCTTGGGGTCCAGGTCGGACGAGGGAACGGACATGGCGTCCATTGTGCCGGGTGGTCCCCGGTACCCGCGACGGCCCCCGGCGCGGGGCGGCGGGACACGAAAGGGCCCGCCTTCCCCGGGAGAGAGGAGACGGGCCCAGACGTACGACTGCGGGTGTTACAGGGGGACGACCTGGTCGGCCTGGGGACCCCGGTTACCCTGCGTCACCTCGAACTGGACGCGCTGGTTCTCGTCCAGCGTGCGGTACCCGGAGGACTGGATCGCCGAGTAGTGCACGAAGACGTCCGGCCCTCCGCCGTCCACGGCGATGAAGCCGAAGCCCTTCTCGGCGTTGAACCACTTCACGGTGCCCTGCTGGGGCATGTCTTTCTCCTTGCGGCAAAACACGGGCCCACACCTCGCGGGCCCGGCGCGGTCGCTGCGGAACGCTCTCGCCCACCGGTACGGTCCCGGAAAAGCCAAAACGCCCGCTGCCATCAGTCCGCGGGCGTCTGGACAAACGATCGAGAACCACGACTGCAACCGACGGCCCCACCGTATCACCGGTTCCGCGTAAAACGCAGGAGCGGGAAGGCCCGCGTTTCTCCTCTCGGCGAACCCTGCCGTTACCTGCCCGTTAAAGACTCCAACCGGTCTCGGTCAGGGTCTTGACAGAGTCCGTGGGCCCGGTCAGGCGGACGCGCGCGACGTCCGTGCGGCCGAGCGCCCACAGGACGAGTTCGCCGACCGGGCCGTGCACCCGCACGGGCCCGGGGCCGCCGCCCGGCCCGCCGCCGCCCCGGGCGCGGCCGCCGCCGGACACCCGGGCGCCGCGTCCGTCGGGACGCACCAGCGTTACCTCGACGTGAACTTTCCTTAGGACAAAGCGGGCAATTTTTATGCGTCGCCAGAGAAGTTCCTCGAGTTCACCGGACAGGTCCCTGGGCTCCCAGTCCGGCCCGGCCCGGCGGACGTCCTCATGGTGAACAAAGAACTCGACGCCGTTCGCGATTTTGTCCACACCGGGAAGCGCGTACGGCGACAACTTCGGCGGACCCTGCCGAAACCGTTCCACCAGCCGCTCGAACGGCACGGCCCGCGCGGTGCGCCGCCGGACGCGCTCGGTGTAGAAGGCCAGCGGGGGCAGCAGTATTCCGGGCCCGGCGTCCGGCCGCCCCTCCCGGACGACGAGGTGCGCGGCCAGGTCGCGGGCGTCCCAGCCGCCGCACCGGGTGGGCGCGTCGGGCCCCGCCGCGGCCAGGGCGCCGGCCAGCAGGCCGCGCTCGCGCCGGACGGGGTCGTCCTCGGGCGTGCTCATTGGATGATCGTAGGCCGCCGCGGGCCGCTCGGGAATAAGCGTCCGGGCCGCATGGTAGGGACTATTCAGGCCCGCGAACCCCCACAACCCCACACGCAGGGGGCGACGTCGCGGGTCGCCGTGCCGTGATCGAGGAGTCGCCGTGCCGCCTGCGTCCAGACGCGTCAGCCCCCATGTCCTCCGGGAGGGGATGAGGGTGCTGTGGGTCGCCGTCCGCGCCGAACCGCGGGTGTTCACCGTGTCGGTGGTCGCCAGCGCGGTGTACGCCGCGATGACCGTGGGGACCGCCCAGGTGCTCGGCTGGACGACGCAGACCGTCGTCCTCCCGGCGTTCCGGGACGGGCGCACCACGGCGGGGGCCCTGTCGGGCGCGGCGGCGGCGATCGTCGGCGTCGCGCTGCTGAAGGCGCTCGGCGTCGCGGGCCGCCGCTTCTACGCGGGCCTGATGCAGTACCGGATGCAGGCCGCCTACCGGCGGGCGGTGACCCGGCAGTACCTGCGGCTGCCGCTGGCCTGGCACCACCGGCACCCGACCGGGCAGCTGCTGTCGAACGCCAACGCCGACGTGGAGGCGGTGTGGGCGCCGATCGCGCCGCTGCCGATGGCGGTCGGCGTGGTGTTCATGCTGCTGATCGCGGCGGTGTCGATCCTGCTCACCGATGTCGCGGTCGCCGGCGTCGGCTTCCTGATCTTCCCGGTGATCGCGCTGATCAACGTGGTGTACCAGCGCCGGCTCGCGCCGGTGGCGACCCGCGCGCAGCAGCTGCGCGCCGAGGTCAGCGAGGTCGCGCACGAGAGCTTCGAGGGCGGGCTGGTCGTCAAGACCCTCGGCCGCGAGGGGTCGGAGACCGAGCGGTTCCGGGAGCGGGCGCACGAGCTGCGCGACGCCAACATCGCGGTCGGCCGGATCCGCGGCCTGTTCGACCCGGTGCTGGAGGTGCTGCCGAACCTCGGCGTGCTGGCCGTCCTGCTGATCGGGTCGCTGCGGCTGGAGTCCGGCGCGATGACGGCCGGCGACCTGGTGCACGTGGCGTACCTGTTCACGTTGCTGTCGTGGCCGATCCGGGCGCTCGGCTGGGTGCTGGCGGAGGTGCCGCGCAGCGCCGTCGGCTGGGAGCGGGTCCGCGGCGTGCTGGACGCGTCGGGGTCGCTGCCGTTCGGGGACGCGGCGCTCGGCGAGGACAAGGCCGCCGCGCTGGAGGTCCGCGACGTCCGGTTCTCCTACCCGGGCGCCGACGGCGACCGCGAGGTGCTGCACGACGTGTCGTTCACCGCCTCCCCCGGCCGGACGGTCGCGCTGGTCGGCCCCACCGGGTCCGGCAAGTCCACGCTCACCTCGCTGCTGGTGCGGCTGGTCGACCCGGCCGGCGGGTCGGTCCTGCTGGACGGGGTGGACCTGCGGGACGTCCGCCGCGGCGGCGTCGCCGAAACGGCCGCGCTCGTCCCGCAGCAGACGTTCCTGTTCGACGACACCGTCCGCGGGAACGTGACACTCGGCCTGGACGTCCCCGACGAGCGCGTCTGGGAGGCGCTGCGGCTCGCGCAGGCGGACGGGTTCGTCGCGGCGCTCGCCGGCGGGCTCGACACGAAGGTGGGCGAGCGGGGCGCGTCGCTGTCGGGCGGGCAGCGGCAGCGCCTCGCGCTGGCCCGGGCGCTGGTGCGGCGGCCCCGGCTGCTCGTGCTGGACGACGCGACGTCCAGTGTCGACCCGCAGGTGGAGGCGCGCATCCTGGAGAGCCTGCGGGAGGCGCAGGCGGCGGAAGGCGACGGGGGCGGCGCGACCGTCGTGGTCGTCGCCTACCGCAAGGCCACCATCTCGCTGGCCGACGAGGTCGTCTACCTCGACCACGGCCGCGTCACCGGGCAGGGCACGCACACGGAGCTGCTGGAGACGTCCCAGGGGTACCGCGACCTCGTCAACGCCTACGAGCGGGCGGAAGCGGATCAGGAAGCGCTCGACGGCGGCGAGGAGGCCCTGGCATGACGGTCATCGACGAGACCTCGGCGACCGAGGGCGGGCTGCGGACGCTGCGCCGCGGCCTGCGGCTCAGCCCCGAGTTCCGGGCCGGGCTGGCGGGCACGCTGGTGCTGGCGCTGCTGTCCACGGCGGGCCGGGTGGTGGTGCCGATCGCCGTCCAGCAGACCATGGACAAGGGCCTGGACCGCGCCGGCGGCCCCGACATCGGCTTCATCCGCTCGGCGGTGCTGCTGTGCGCGGTGGCGGTGCTGCTGACGGCGCTGTGCGCGTACGCGATGAACGTCCGGCTGTACAAGACGTCCGAGGGCGGGCTGGCGGGGCTGCGCGTCCAGGCGTTCCGGCACGTCCACGACCTGTCGATGCTGACGCAGAGCGGCGAGCGGCGCGGCTCGCTGGTGTCGCGGGTGACGTCGGACGTCGACCAGATCAGCACCTTCATGCAGTCCGGCGGGCTGATGTTCATCGTGTCGATCGGGCAGCTGCTCGTCGCGAGCGTGCTGATGCTCGTCTACTCGTGGCAGCTGGCGCTGCTGGTGTGGGCGGCGTTCCTGCCGCTGGCGTTCGCGCTGCGCCGCTTCCAGCGGCTCGTGTCCGCCCGGTACATGCAGGTGCGGGAGCGGATGGGCGACCTGCTGGCCGCGGTGAGCGAGTCGGTGGTGGGCGCGGCGGTCATCCGCGCGTACGCCTCCGAGGAGCGCACCGGGCGCCGCGTCGACGAGACGGTCGAGGCCTTCCGCAGCACCCAGACCCGCGCGCAGGCGATGGTCGCGCTCACGTTCCCGGTGAGCGAGCTGGTCGCCGCGATCGCGACCGGCGGCGTCGTCGTCGCGGGCACGCTGCTCGGCATCGGCGGGCACCTGACCGCCGGCGAGCTGGTGGCGTTCCTGTTCCTGGTCACCCTGTTCGTCAGCCCGATGCAGACGGCGACGGAGGTGCTCAACGACGCGCAGAACGCGATCGCCGGGTGGCGCCGCGTGCTGGGCGTCCTCGACACCGTCCCGGACGTCGCCGACCCCGGCGCGGACGGCGCGGCCCTGCCGCGCGGACCGATCGAGGTGCGGTTCGAGTCCGTCGGGTTCGCCTACCCGGGCGGCCCGCCCGTCCTGCACGACGTGAACGTGGAGATCGCGCCGCGCAGCCGCGTCGCGATCGTCGGGCAGACGGGGTCGGGCAAGACGACGTTCGCCAAGCTGCTCACCCGCCTCATGGACCCGGTGTCCGGGCGGGTGCTGGTCGACGGCGTGCCGCTGGACCGGGTGCGGTTCTCCTCGCTGCGCGAGCGGATCGTCATGGTGCCGCAGGACGGCTTCCTCTTCGACGCCTCCCTCGCCGACAACATCCGCTACGGCCGTCCGGACGCCACCGGTGACGATCTCGCCCGGGCCGTCGCGGAGCTGGGCCTCGCCGACTGGCTGGAGGGCCTGCCCCAGGGCCTGGACACCCCCGTCGGGCAGCGCGGCGAGTCGCTGTCGGCGGGCGAGCGGCAGCTGGTCGCGCTGGCCCGCGCCTACATCGCCGACCCCGACCTGCTCGTGCTCGACGAGGCGACGTCCGCGGTCGACCCGGCCACCGAGGTCCGGATCCAGCGCGCCCTGGACGGGGTGACCCGCGGCCGCACCGCGATCTCCATCGCGCACCGCATGTCCACCGCCGAGGCCGCCGACGAGGTGATCGTCTTCGAGGCGGGCCGGGTCGTGCAGCGCGGCCCGCACGCCGAGCTCGTCGCCCGGCCGGGCGTCTACGCCGACCTGCACGCCTCCTGGATCGCCCAGAGGAGCATCTAGACACCAAAAGCACTTGCCCGTTATCTGGTCGGGTGCGCATTCTGCTGGAGTGAGCAACGAGGTCGTGTTGGAATCGGCGGGCACGCTGCGCGGACAGCTGCAGCGGGGACTCGGGAGGGCCGCGCGGCGCGCGGCGGACAGGCCCGGCGCGGGCGAGTACGTCTACGACTGCATCCGCAGGGATCCGCGGTGGGACCGGCAATGCGAGACGCGGGGCCTCTACTACGCCCGGTTGATGGTGGACCTGGAGTTGCCGGTGTGGCCGGTCGCGGAGCATCTCGCCGATCCGGCCGACCACGCCGACGGCGACGAGTGGCGGGTGCGGCTGGCGCTCGAGGTGCTGGGGCATCTGGTGCGGTTGAGCCGGCGGGAGGCGGCGGTGCCGCTGCGCCGGTACGCCGAGGAGGGCGCGCACTGGTTCGACGCGCTCGACGAGCTGGTGCTGCTGGGCGACCCGCGGCTGGCGGACGGGCTGGACGAGCTGGTGGCGGCGCGGTGCGACGACGGCGACATCCGGTCGCTGGTGGCGGGCGGGACGAACCCGGTGCTGGAGAGCTGGGCGGTGCGGCAGCCGCGGATAGCCGAGGCGCTGGCGCGGCGGCGGGAGGCGGGCCGGCCGCGGCGGCCGGTGAGCACGATCCCGGGCGGGGCGGAGCGCTCCGAGGCGGAGCTGCTGGAGCTGGCGAGGCGCCGCGACGACGGCGCCATCGCGGCGGTCTTCGAGCTCGGGCGGCGGCGGACGCCGGCGCTGCTGGAGCTCGCGGAGGAGGTGCTGCCGCAGCGGCCGAGCAGGTTCGGCGGCGCGGTGTGCCGGGCGCTGCGCGAGTACGGGCCGGAGGCGCTGCCGTGGGCGCGGGCGTGGGCCGCCGAACGCGGCGGCTGCGCGTTCATGGGGATCAGCATGCTCGCCAGGCACGGCACCCGCCAGGACGTCCCGCTGCTGATGGACGAGCTGCGCGAGGCGCTGGAGGCGCGCGAGTGGCGCGCCGCCGCGGGCCCGATCGAGGGGCTCGGGAGACTGCGCGCCGGCGAGGCCGTCCCGTTGCTGAAGACCGCTTGGACCGAATCCCCCTACGCTTTCCTGCGCCCCCGCATTGTGACCGCCTTGACCCGCACCGCCCCGCACACCGCCGAGTCGTACACCATCGAGGGCCTCTGGGACTGCCAGGAGGGCGTGCGCGCCGAGGCCGCCCGGTTCGCGCCGGTCACCCCCGAGACCCGCATCCGGCTGCAGCGCCTCCACCACGACGAAGCCGAGGAGACCGACGTGCGGGCCGCCGCCGGAGCCCGCCTGGCGACCTGAGCCGCGTCCGCGCCGAACCTCTTGCGGCCCCGCTGAACCCTTCCGGCCCCGCGCGCGTATGCCCCGTCGTACCGCGCATCTCTCCCCGGGAGGACGGGCCATGGGCTCCACGCATCACCTCGGACGCGCAGCGAGACTCCCGCGCGCCGGCCTGGCCCTGGCGGCCGCCGCCGTGCTGGCGCTGCCGCTGGCGGCCGGCTGCCAGGCCGGCAAGGCCGGGACGTCCGGCGACGGCGACCGGGCGGCCGCCCCGGCGAACCTGGACGAGCTGGCCGCCCGGACGGGGTGCAGCCTCGTCGGCCGGCGCAAGGCGGAGCAGCTCCAGCAGGGCAACTGCCGCAACTCGCGGGGCCAGTACGTCCTGGTCAGCTTCGACCGCGACCAGGACATGACCGCGTGGCTGGACGAGGCGAAGCCGTGGGGCGGGACGTACCTGGTGGGGACGCGCTGGGTGGCGGTGAGCACCCCGGCGACCCTGCAGTCGCTGCGCAAGGACCTGGGCGGGCGCATCCAGTCGGGCGAGATGCACGGGATGAGCCACTCCTGACCCGGGCCGCCTTCGGCCGAGCCGCGCCGCCTTCAGGGGAGCCCGCAGCCTTCAGGCGAGCCCCGCGGCCCAGCGCTCCAGCGCCGGGCCGGTGCGCGCCAGGACGCGCCAGGCGGCCAGGCCGCGGGTGACGGTGCCGGGCCGCAGCAGCGGGTGGTGCGGGCCGTCCACGATGACGCGCAGGGCCGCGACCGGTGTCCCGTCCGGGAGGGCCGCCGCGACGCGCGCCGACTCCATGTCGACCGCGCAGGCGCCGTCCGCCGCCCACACATGGCGCTCCCGCTCGCGCACGACGCGGTCGGCGGTGACCAGCGGCCCCACGTGGACGCGCAGGCCGCCGCCGGCGAGGTCGGCGGCCAGCGGCCGCGCGCCGGGGCAGGGCACGGGCTTGCCGCCGCCGCGGATCTCGTCCGCCACCACGACGGTCCCCGGGGACAGCCGGCCGTCGAGCGCGCCGCCGAACCCGACGACGGCGACGGCGACGCCCGTGCGGTCCGGCAGGCGCGCGGCGTGCCGGGCGCGGTACCCGACGACCACGGCGGGGGCGCGGGCGAGCCCGCGCCGCACCGCGCGGGCCTCCAGCCGCAGCGCCGCGCACACGACCAGGCCGGCCCCGTCGTCACCGGTCATCCGCACAGTGCAGCACGGGGCGCCGCGAAGATCCAGTTTCGTGGCGCGCCGGGCGCCGCGCGGCCCCTATGATTCGTTCATGCGTTCGATCAGCGTCGCCGAGCGGCGCGCCCGGCTCACGCGGCGGCACCGCCTGGCCCCGGCGGCCCGCACCGACGACGTCGCGGAGATCGCCCGGTCGCTGGTGGTGCTGCACGCCACCGACCCGGCCACGGTGTTCCTGTCCGTCGCCGCCCGCTGCGTCACGGCCGGGCCGTCCGACGTCGAGCGCGCGCTGTACGACGACCGGACGCTGCTGCGGATGCTGGCGATGCGCCGGACGATGTTCGTCGTGCCCGTCGACCTCGTCCCGGCGCTGCAGGCGTCCACCGCCAACGCCCTCGCCGCCAAGCAGCGCCGCAGGTACGCGGCCCTGATCGAGCGCGGCAGCGACGTCGAGAACGTCGCCGAGTGGTTCCGGGAGGTCGAGGACGCGACGCACCGGGCGCTGCTGGAGCGCGGCGAGGCGACCGGCGCGCAGCTGAGCGCGGCCGTGCCGCTGCTGCGCACCCAGGTCGACCCGGCGCCCGGCAAGGCGTACTCGCGGCCGACGGGCGTGACGACGTGGGTGCTGGTGACGCTCGGTTGCGAGGGGCTGATCGTGCGCGGCCGCCCGAACGGCAGCTGGGTCAGCAGCCAGTACCGCTGGGCGCCGATCGAGACGTGGCTGCCCGGCGGCGTCGAGGACGTCCCGGCGGACGAGGCGCGGGCCGAGGTCGCCCGGCGGTGGCTGCGCGCCTTCGGCCCCGCGCCCGCCGCCGATCTCAAATGGTGGACGGGCTGGACGGCCGGGGAGGTCGGCCGGGCGCTCGCCCGCCTCGACACGGCCGAGGTCGACCTCGGCGGCACGACCGGCATCGTCCTCGCCGACGACCTGGACCCCACTCCCCCGCCGGAGCCCTGCGCCGCGCTCCTGCCCGCGCTGGACCCGACCCCCATGGGCTGGCAGGACCGCGGCTGGTTCCTCGGCGACCACGGCCCGCCGCTGTTCGACCGCAGCGGCAACATCGGCCCGTCCGTATGGTGGGACGGGCGGATCGTCGGCGGCTGGGCCCAGCGCAAGGACGGCGAGATCGCCGTCCGGCTGCTGGAGGACGCCGGCGCCGACGCCGAGGCCGCCGTCGCGCGGGAGGCCGAGCGGATCGCCGCCTGGTACGGCGACGTCCGCGCGACCCCCCGCTTCCGCACCCCTCTGGAGAAGGAGCTGACCGCCTGACCGCGGTCAGGCCCGCTTCAAGCGGGGCGCGCCGGCCGGCGGGAGGGCGGCGCGGGCGATGAGGCTCGCGAGGACCTGGGCCGTCTCGGGCGGGCCCGCGGCGAGCCGGCGCAGCACGGCGCGGTCGTAGTCGCCCAACTCGACCCCGTGGTCGGCGCAGGCGCGCAGGAGCAGGTCGAGATTGCGGGCCCGCATGACGCCGTGCTTGGCGTGCCCGGTGTAGATGTCACGGACCTCGGCGAACACGTCGGCCTCGGTGTCGTACGGGCCGCTGGCGGCGCCCGCCTTCGATGGCGCGGTCACCGTGCGCGGCCGAGCCGGTAGGCGGCGCCGTCGCGCCACAGCAGCCAGCCGCCCGCCGCGAGGACCGGTCCCTGCACGACCGTCCAGCGGATGCTGGACGGGTGCTCGCGCACGCTCTCCAGCGTCCTGGTGTCGATCACGCCGGAGGCGCCCCCGCTCGTGTAGGCGATCAGGTGGTCGCCCGCGGTGAGCCGCGTGCCGCCGGCCGCCTTCGTGCCGCCCCGCGCCGTCCCCACGTCGAGGGGGGTGACGGGCTTCCAGCCGTCGCGGGCGACGATGCGCAGCGTCCCGTCCACGAGTGAGGCGAAGTACTCCTTGTTGGCCGCCGCCTTCCACCCCTGGTCGGCGCCGGTGCCGGGGACGGCCCGGCGCTCGCCGCCCCTGCCGCCCTTGCCGGTGAGCTTCAGGGGGCGGACACCGGGCGGGAGCGGGTGCTCCCGGACGATCGCGTCGGTCCTGACGTCGATCTCGCGCAGGACGTCGTCGTTAGAGGTGTCCGCGACGAACAGCGTCGGGTACGCGAACGCCAGCGCCGACCCCAGCACGCCCTTGCCGTGGTTGTCGACGGTGTGGCCGGTGTCGCCGCAGCCGGTGGCGACGAACGGCTGGTTCATCGGGTCGTCGCCGACGACCGCGCCGCCGCCGGTGAGGACGGGATCGGCGGGCGTGGCGCCCTGCGGGCCGATGGCGCCGGTGCGTCCTGCGGAGGTGCGGCAGCTGAGCTTCCAGGAGCCCGGCGCGATCCAGGTGACGAAGCCGCTCCCCGCCGCCAGGCCGCCCTCGGCGCGGACGCCGAGCGGCTTGGGACGGCCGCCCTTCGGCCCGGCGGTGTGGACGCGGCCGTCGGCGGTGCGGCCGACGACGGAGCCGTCGGCGCCGAGCGCGTCCGGCGTGAACGTCGCGCCGCCCGGCAGGGCCGCGGGGATCGTGACGATGGTCGAGGGGTCCACCAGGTTCCCCGGCGAGCGGATGCCCGTCGCCGCGTTCGGGCCGTCCCGGTGCGACGCCTCGGGCAGGGCCGCCGGGAACGCCGCCGCGGCGGCGACGGCCACCAGGGCGGCCGCCGGCGCGGCCATCCGGCGCCGGGTCCGCGCCCGGCGGATCCGGCGGGCGTTCTCCGCGCGGGCGCCGGGGTGCGGGCGGACGGCGTCCGCCCGCGCGCCGAACGCGTCCTTCAGCCGTTCCTCGATGCCGTTCATTTCGCCTCCTCGTCCTTCAAGCGCCGGCCGAGCGCCGCGATGGCGCGGGCGGTGTGGGCCTTGACCGTGCCGAGGGCCTCGGCGGTGTCGCGCTCGCTCAGGTCCAGCCAGTAGCGCAGCACCAGCACCTCGCGCTGCCGGCCGGGCAGGTCCGCGACGGCCGCCAGCAGCGCGCGGACGTCCTCGTCGCGCACCACCTCGTGCTCGGCCGACCCGGCCTCGGCCGGCGGCGCGAGCTGCGCGTGCCGGCGCCGCGCCATCCGCAGGTGCCGCAGCCGGCTGCGGGACGCGTTGCACACGCTGGAGCGCAGGTAGGCCAGCGCGGCGTTCTGGTCGCGCAGGGTGCGGCGCTTGCGGTGCAGCCGGACGAACGCGTCCTGCACCACGTCCTCCGCGTCGTCGGCGCCGAGGAGGGTCGCGAGCCGGACCAGGCCCCAGAAGTGGGCGGTGAACAGTTCCTCGTACCCGTCGCCGGGACGCGTGAGCGGCACCGCGATGGCCCCTGTCGTCTGCTGCTGGTACGTCACGGAGCAGAGACGAACGTGCCGGAGGAAGGTTTACCACGCTCGGGCGTTTTTGTTCCCGGCGTCAAAAGGAACAAAGCGGAGACCATTTCCGGTCCGCCGCGCGCAGGGCCTCTGATCAGCCATGATGTGGACATGCCCGCAGATCGCATGCTCCCCTCGCCCGAGGCCGCAGACGTGGTCGCGCTCGCCCGCGACATCTCCCGCCGGGAACTGGCGCCGCGCGCCGCGCCCGCCGAGGAGGCCGGCGCGTTCCCCCGCGAGATCTTCCGGATGCTGGGCCGCGCCGGGCTGCTCGGCCTGCCCTACCCGCCGGACCTCGGCGGGGGCGGCCAGCCGTACGAGGTGTACCTGCAGGTGCTGGAGGAGATCGCGGCGGTGTGGGCGTCGGTCGCGGTCGGGGTGAGCGTGCACACCCTGTCGTGCTTCCCGCTGTTCGCCTGCGGCACCGACGTGCAGCGCAAGCAACTGCCGGAGCTGCTGGAGGGCGACCTGCTCGGCGGCTACGCGCTGGCCGAGGAGTTCACCGGGCCGGACGCGGCGGGGCTCAGCACGCTCGCGGTCCCGGACGGGGACGGCTACCGGATCACCGGCACCAAGACGTGGATCACGCACGGCGGCGAGGCGGACTTCTACGTGCTGTTCGCCCGCACGTCCGGCGGCCCCGGCGGCCTCACCTGCTTCCTCGTCGAGGGGCGGATGGACGGCCTGGCGTTCGGGCCGCCCGAGCGCAAGATGGCCCTCACCGCCTCCACCACCGCGCGGCTGCACTTCGAGGACGCGTGGGTGCCCGACGACTGGCGGATCGCCGACGAGGGCTGCGGGTTCCCGATCGCCGCGGCGGCGCTGGACGCGGGGCGGCTCGGCATCGCCGCGTGCGCGGTCGGGCTGGCGCAGGGCGCGCTGGACCACGCCGTCCGGTATGCGGCGGGGCGCGGCCAGTTCGGCCGCCCGGTCATCGCCAACCAGGGGATCGCGTTCCTGCTCGCCGACATGGCCGCGGCCGTGGAGACGGCGCGCGCCGGATACCTTGAGGCCGCCCGGCGCAAGGACCGCGGGCTGCCGTTCGCGCGGCAGGCGTCCATCGCCAAGCTGGCCGCGACCGACGCGGCGATGAAGGTGACGGCCGACGCGGTGCAGGTGCTGGGCGGCGACGGCTACACCCGCGACCATCCCGTGGAACGGTACATGCGGGAGGCCAAGGTGATGCAGATCTTCGAGGGCGCCAACCAGATCCAGCGGATGGTCATCGGCCGCCACCTCGCCCGCGACGCCGGATACGCCTGCTGATCCCCGCCGCCGGAGCGGAACGCCCAGGGAGTTCGGCGGGCCGCGGAGGTGTCGGCCGGGCGCGAGCGGTTACCTTACTAGGTAGTAGCAATCTTGGGAGGTCGCATGGCCCTCAGGGACCGACTGCCCGCGCCGCCGATCCGCGTCCGCCGCCCGCGCGCGCTCCCCCGGTACACGGTGGAGCGCGATCTGCCGGTGACCATGCCGGACGGCGTGACGCTGCTCGTCGACCGCTACGTCCCGGTGGGGACGCGGCGACCGCCGCCGACCATCCTGGTGCGCACCCCGTACGGGCGGCGCGGCCCCGCCGCGCTGGCGAACGGCCTGCTGTTCGTCCCGTTCGGGTTCCAGCTGGTCGTGCAGAGCGCGCGCGGGACGTTCGGGTCCGGCGGCGAGTTCGACCCGCTCGGCGGCGAGCGCGACGACGGCCTCGCCACCGTCGCGTGGCTGAAGGAGCAGCCGTGGTTCGGCGGCACGTTCGCCACCTACGGCGCCAGCTACCTCGGCTACTCCGCCTGGGCGATCGCCGCCGAGGCCGGCCCGGAGCTGAAGGCGATGTCGCTGCAGATCACCGCGTCGTCGTTCCGGGACGCCGCCTACGTCGGCGGCTCGTTCGCGCTGGAGTCCACGCTCACCTGGACCGACCTCACCCACCGGCAGCAGCAGCCGCTCGGCCTGCTGACGGCGACGCTGCTGTCGCGCCGCCGCGCGGTCCGCGCCGCCCGCTCCGGCCTCCCCCTGTCGGAGCTGGACGTGGCGACCGGCGGCGCGCAGATGCGCTTCTACCAGGACCTGCTCGCCAACCACGGCACGGACGCGGGCTACTGGGACGGCCGCGACTTCAGCGGCACCGTCGGCGGCGTCGAGGCGCCCGTCGCCCTGCTCGGCGGCTGGTACGACGTGTTCCTGCCCTGGGAGATCAAGGACTACCTGGCGCTGCGCGCCGCCGGGCACCGGCCGTACCTCACCATCGGCCCCTGGTGGCACACCGACGCCCGGCACGGGCTGGTGTCGTTCCGCGAGACGCTCGCGTGGTTCCGCGCGCACCTGCTCGGCGACCCGTCCGGGCTGCGCGCCGAACCCGTCCGGCTGTACGTCACCGGCGCCCGCGAGTGGCGGCACTACGGCGACTGGCCGCCGCCCGGCATGCGCCAGGACCGCTGGCACCTGCACCCCGGCGGCGGCCTCGGCGAGGACGGCCCCCGCCCGTCCGAGCCGAGCGCCTACCGGTTCGACCCGGCCCGCCCGACGCCCGCGCTCGGCGGCCCGACCCTGCTCGGCAGCTCCCGCCCCGTCGACAACCGGCCGCTGGAACGCCGCCCGGACGTGCTGGTGTTCACCTCGCCGCCGCTCACCGAGCCCCTCGAGGTGATCGGCCCGGTCGGCGCCGACCTGTTCGTCCGCTCCGACCGCGAGCACACCGACTTCGTCGTCCGGCTCTGCGACGTGGCCCCGGACGGGACGTCCCGCAACGTCTGCGAGGGCGGGCTGCGCCTCCCCGCGTTCGCCGAGAAACCGGTCGGCACGTCCGGCGTCCGCCGCATCGCGGTCGACCTGTGGCCCACGGGGCACCGCTTCGCGCGCGGCCACCGCGTCCGCGTGCACGTGACCAGCGGCGCCCATCCGAAGGTCGCCGCGAACCCCGGCACCGGCGAGCCGCTCGCCACCGCCCGCCGGATGGTCCAGGCGTCCCAGGAGGTCTTCCACGACCCCGACCACCCGTCCGCGATCATCCTCCCGATCGTGGACCGCTCCCCCGAGTCCGCCACCCCCGCCCCCGACGAGGATCCCGCCTAGGGCTTCACAGCCGGCCGGCGACCGCCTTGGCGAAGCGGGTGCCGCCGCCGGGGGCGTGTTCGAGGTAGAGGGCGGGTTCGGTCAGTTCCAGTTCGATGAGGAGCGGCTCGCCGTCGGGGCCGGGGATGAGGTCGACGCGGGCGTACAGCAGGTCGCGGCCGCCCGGGACGGCGGCGAGGACGCGGTGGGCCACGTCCAGTTCGGCGTCGGTCGCGGTGGCGGCGGTGACCCTGCCGCGGGTGTCGCCGAGGCCGGCGAGGCCCTCGACGCCCGCGCCGGGGTTGAGGACGCGCGACTTGCGGCCCGCGTGGCTGAACTCGCCGGCGCAGAACACCAGGGCGGTCTCGCCCGCGGTGTCGACGGCCTCCAGGTAGGGCTGGAGCATGACCGTCCGGCCGGCGTCGCGCAGGGACCGCAGGTGGGCGCGCGCGGCGTCCTCCTCGCCGCGCCTCCACCGCGCGGTGTCGCGGGAACCGGAGGACACCGACGGCTTGATCACGTACTCGGGCCAGTCGGGGATGTCGTCGGGGTCCCACCGGGTCGGGACGACGGGGACGCCCGCGGCCTCCAGGTCGCGCAGGTAGCGCTTGTCGGTGTTCCAGCGCAGCACGTCCGCCGGGTTGAGCACGCGCGGCAGGCTCTCCGCCCAGGCAAGGAACGCGTCCCGCCGGTCGGTGTAGTCCCAGGTGGAGCGGATGACGACCAGGTCGTAGCCCGGCCAGTCGACGGCCGGGTCGTCCCAGACGGCGATGTCGGCGGCGACGCCGAGGCCGGCGAGGGCGGCGGCGAGCATCCGCGCGTCGTCGCTGCCCTCGGGCAGCCGGGCGCAGGTGGCGAGGGCGCACCGGGGTGAAGCGGTCACGGGGGGTTCCTTCTCGCGGAGGGTCAGCGGACGGGGTTGCCCTCGGCGCGCAGCGCGTCCTTCACCTCGGAGATCTTCATCTCGCCGAAGTGGAAGACGCTGGCGGCGAGCACCGCGTCGGCGCCGGCGGCGACGGCCGGGGCGAAGTGCGCCACGGCGCCCGCGCCGCCGCTGGCGATGACGGGCACGGTGACGGCCTCCCGGACGCGGCGCAGCATCTCCAGGTCGAAGCCGGCCTTGGTGCCGTCGGCGTCCATCGAGTTCAGCAGGATCTCGCCGACGCCGAGCTCCTGGCCGCGGCGCGCCCACTCGACGGCGTCGATGCCGGTGCCCTTGCGGCCGCCGTGCGTGGTGACCTCGAACCCGGACTCGGTGCCGTCAGCGCGGCGCGCGTCCACCGACAGGACGATGCACTGCGAACCGAACCGGTGCGCGGCCTCCCGCAGGAACTCCGGCCGCGCGATCGCCGCGGTGTTCACCGACACCTTGTCGGCGCCGGCGCGCAGCAGCCGGTCGATGTCGTCGACGGTGCGGACGCCGCCGCCGACGGTCAGCGGGATGAACACCTGCTCGGCGGTGCGGCGCACCACGTCGTAGGTGGTGGAGCGGTCGGCGCTGGACGCGGTGATGTCCAGGAACGTCAGCTCGTCGGCGCCCTCGGCGTCGTAGCGGCGGGCCAGCTCGACGGGGTCGCCGGCGTCCCGCAGGTTCTGGAAGTTGACGCCCTTGACGACGCGCCCGGCGTCGACGTCCAGGCAGGGGATGACCCGTACGGCGACGGTCACTTCACGGCCTCCAGGGCCTCTTCCAGCGTGAACGCCTGCGCGTACAGCGCCTTCCCGACGATCGCGCCCTCCACGCCGTGCGACACGAGCTTGGCGAGTTCGCGCAGGTCGTCCAGGGACGAGACGCCGCCGGACGCCACGACGGGCTTGTCGGTGCGGGAGCAGACCTCGCGCAGCAGCTCGGTGTTCGGGCCGCGCAGCGTGCCGTCCTTGGTGACGTCGGTGACGACGTAGCGCGGGCAGCCGTCGGCCTCCAGGCGGGCGAGGACCTCCCACAGGTCGCCGCCCTCGCGCGTCCAGCCGCGCGCGGCGAGCGTCGTGCCGCGCACGTCCAGCCCCACCGCGATCTTGTCGCCGTGCGAGGCGATGATCTTGCGGCACCAGTCCGGGTCCTCCAGCGCGGCGGTGCCGATGTTCACCCGCGCGCAGCCGGTCGACAGCGCCGCCTCCAGCGACGCGTCGTCGCGGATGCCGCCCGACAGCTCCACCTTCACGTCCAGCCGCCCGGTCACCTCGGCGAGCAGCTCCCGGTTGGAGCCGCGCCCGAACGCCGCGTCCAGGTCGACCAGATGGATCCACTCCGCACCCGCGTCCTGCCAGGCCAGCGCGGCGTCGAGGGGGGCGCCGTAGGAGGTCTCGGTGCCGGCCTCGCCCTGCACCAGGCGGACCGCCCGGCCGTCGGCGACGTCAACGGCGGGAAGGAGCGTCAGAGTCATACGGAAACCCTATCGATACAGGTGGGCGCGGGCGTGCCGGCGCCGGCGCGGTCAGGAGAGGGTGGACAGCCAGTTGCGCAGGAGCCGCGCCCCCGCGTCGCCGGACTTCTCCGGGTGGAACTGGGTCGCGCACAGCGGGCCGTTCTCGACCGCCGCGACGAACCGGTCGCCGTGCTCGGCCCAGGTGACCAGCGGCGGCTCGATGGTGCCGGTCGGGTCGGGCGCCAGGTCCCAGCGGCGCGCCGCGTAGGAGTGGACGAAGTAGAACCGGGCGTCCGCGAGCCCCTCGAACAGGACGGAGCCGTCCGGGACGTCCACGGTGTTCCAGCCCATGTGCGGGACGACCGGCGCCTCCAGCCCGTCGACCGTGCCGGGCCACTCGTCGCAGCCCTCCGTCGTGACGCCGTGCTCGATGCCCTTGGAGAACAGGATCTGCATGCCGACGCAGATGCCGAGGACCGGCAGGCCCCCGGCGAGGCGGCGGCCGATGATCTGCTCGCCGCGCACCGAGCGCAGGCCCGCCATGCACGCGGCGAACGCGCCGACGCCCGGCACGACCAGGCCGTCGGCGGCGAGCGCGGCGTCCCAGTCGGCGGTGACGGTGACGTCCGCGCCCGCGCGGGCCACGGCGCGCTCGGCCGAGCGCAGGTTGCCCGACCCGTAGTCGAGCACGACGACGTTCGGGCTCACAGCCACATCACTCCCCCGGCGAACGCCAGCCCGGCCAGGCACAGCACGATCAGCGCGGCGCCCTTGAGGCCCTGCTTGAGGAAGCTGTAGACGCCGGTGAGCAGGAACAGCGCGACCGCGAAGACCGCGACGTTGAGGAAGGTGAAGTGCAGTCCGCCGATGTCCACGGCTACAGCGCTCCCTTGGTGGACGGGATGCCGTGCACCTTCGGGTCGAACGCGACCGCGTCGCGCAGCGCGCGCGCCAGCGCCTTGAACTGCGCCTCGACGATGTGGTGGGCGTTGCGCCCGTACGGGACGTGGACGTGCAGCGCCACCTGCGCGTTCGACACGAACGACTCGAAGATGTGCCGGGTCATCGTCGTGTCGTACTCGGGGCCGATCATCGGCGCCATGCCGTCCGGCTCCACGTGCACGAGGTAGGGGCGGCCGGACACGTCCACGGTGACCTGCGCGAGCGCCTCGTCCAGCGGGATGGAGGCGTCGGCGAAGCGGCGGATGCCGGCCTTGTCGCCGAGCGCCTCGCGGAACGCCTGGCCGAGCGCGATCGCGGTGTCCTCGATCGTGTGGTGGCTGTCGATGTGCAGGTCGCCGGCCGTCTTGACGGTCAGGTCGAACGACCCGTGCTTGCCGAGCTGCGCCAGCATGTGGTCGAAGAACCCCACGCCGGTCGCCACGTCGACCTCGCCGGTGCCGTCCAGGTCGATCTCCACGAGGACCCGCGTCTCCTTGGTCCCGCGCTCGACTCGTCCCTTGCGCGTCACAAGCTCTCCTTCAGTGCGGTGCGGAAGGCGGCCATCTCCCCGGGGGTGCCGACGCTCACCCGCAGCCACTCGGGCGGCCCGACCTCGCGGATCAGCACGCCGCGCTCCAGCAGCGCCTCCCAGACCCTCCGGCGGTCCGGGAACGTCCCGAACAGCACGAAGTTGGCGTCGGAGTCGGCCACCCGGAACCCCTCGGCGCGCAGCCACGCGACCAGGTCGTCGCGCTCCCGGCGCAGCGCCTCGACGCCGCCGAGCAGCTCCTCGCCGTGCGCGAGCGCGGTGCGCGCCACCGCCTGGGTGACGGCCGACAGGTGGTAGGGCAGCCGGACGAGCAGCAGCGCCTCGATCACGGCGGGGTCGGCGGCGAGGTAGCCGAGCCGGGTGCCCGCCATCGCGAACGCCTTGGACATCGTCCGGGTGACGATCAGCCGCGGGTTCCCGTCCAGCAGCGTCAGCGCCGACGGGGTGCCCGCGCGGCGGAACTCGGCGTAGGCCTCGTCGACGACGACCATGCCGGGCGCCGCCGCCAGGACGGCCTCGATCGCCGCCAGCGGCAGCGCGGTGCCGGTCGGGTTGTTCGGCGAGGTCAGGAACACGATGCCGGGCCGGTGCTCCCGCACGGCCGCGATCGCGCGGGCCGGCTCCAGGCCGAAGTCCTCGTCGCGGAACGCGTTGATCCAGCCGGTGCCGGACACCCCGGTGATGATCGGGTGCATCGAGTAGGACGGCTCGAAGCCGAGCGCGGTGCGTCCCGTCCCGCCGAACGCCTGCAGGATCTGCTGGATGATCTCGTTGGAGCCGTTCGCCGCCCACACCCGCCCGGCGGTGAGGCCGGCGCCGGGCGTGTCGGTGTTCAGGAACGCGGCGAGGTCCTCGCGGAGCGCGACGGCGTCGCGGTCGGGGTAGCGGTTCAGCGACCCGGCGACGTCCGTCACGGCCTCGCCGAGCGCCTTCACCAGCCGATCGGACGGCGGGTACGGGTTCTCGTTGGTGTTCAGCGCGTACGGGACGTCCAGCTGCGGCGCGCCATAGGGCTCCCGGCCGCGCAGGTCGTCCCGCAGCGGCAGGTCGTTCAGCGAAGTCACGAAGGGATCTCCCAGTCGAAGCGGGCCTTGAGCGCCGCGCCGTGCGCGGGCAGGTCCTCGGCCTCGGCGAGCGCGACGACGCGGCCGGTGGCCTCGGCGAGGGCGTCGCGGTCGTACTCCACGACGTGGACGCCGCGCAGGAACGACTGGACCGACAGCCCCGACGAATGGCACGCGCACCCGCCGGTCGGCAGGACGTGGTTGGACCCGGCGAGGTAGTCGCCGAGCGACACCGGCGCGTACGGGCCCACGAAGACCGCCCCGGCGTTGCGGACGCGGTCGGCTACGGCGGCCGCGTCGGCGGTCTGGATCTCCAGGTGCTCGGCGGCGTAGGCGTCCACGACCTTCAGGCCGTCGTCGATCCCGTCGACCAGCACGATGCCGGACTGCCGCCCGGCGAGCGCCTCGGTGATCCGCTCGGTGTGCCTGGTGCGGGCCACCTGCGCCTTCAGCTCCCGCTCGACCTCGTCGGCGAGCCGCACCGAGTCGGTCACCAGGACGGCGGCGGCGAGCGTGTCGTGCTCGGCCTGGCTGATCAGGTCGGCGGCGACGTCCACCGGGTCGGCGGTGTCGTCGGCGAGGATGGCGATCTCGGTCGGGCCGGCCTCGGCGTCGATGCCGATCACGCCCTTGAGCAGCCGCTTCGCGGCGGCGACGTACACGTTGCCGGGCCCGGTGACGAGGTCGGCGCGCGGGCACTCCTCGGTGCCGTAGGCGAACATCGCGATCGCCTGCGCGCCGCCCACCGCGTACACCTCCTCGACGCCGAGCAGCGCGCACGCCGCCAGGATCGTCGGGTGCGGCAGGCCGCCGAACTCCTTCTGCGCGGGCGAGGTCACGGCGAGCGACTCGACGCCCGCCTCCTGCGCCGGGACGACGTTCATGACCACGCTGGACGGGTAGACGGCGCGGCCGCCCGGCACGTACAGGCCGACGCGGCCGACCGGGATCCACCGCTCGGTGACGGTGCCGCCGGGCACGACCCGCGTGGTGGTGTCGGTGCGGCGCTGGTCGCGGTGCACGGCGCGGGCGCGGCGGATGCTCTCCTCCAGCGCCTCGCGCACGGCCGCGTCGAGCCCGGCGAGTGCCTGGTGGACGGCCCGGACCGGGACCCGGGCGCTCTCCAGCTCGACCCCGTCCAGGATCCGGGTGTGCTCCCGCACCGCCTGCGAGCCCCTATGGCGCACGTCCTCGCAGATCGGCCGCACCTTGTCCAGGGCGGCCTCGACGTCGAGTTCGGCGCGGGGCAGCACGGTGCGCAGGTCGCCGGGAAGCGAGCCGCGCAGGTCGATACGGGAAATCACCCGCCCAGTCTACGGAGTGGCTCCCGTCCCTCGCGCACCGTCTCAGGTGCCGAGACGCCCGTGTCGCCGCCCCGGAGGGCGCCGCCCGTCCCTGTCACCACAGGGGGCGACATGGGTCACAAGAGCCACATCGCTCAGACGCGCAGCGTCCCGTCCAGCACGGTGACCGCCTCGCCAGAAAGGATCACACGGTCGCCGCGCAGCTCCATCCGGACGTAGCCGCCGCGCTCGGACGCCTGATAGCCGGTCAGCTCCTCCAGGCCCATCCGCTCCGCCCAGAACGGGGCGAGCGCGCAGTGCGCCGACCCGGTGACGGGGTCCTCGCCGTCGCCGAGCAGGATCCGCGCGCCGAAGAAGCGGGACACGAAGTCGTGCTCGCGGTCGTGCTCGCGCTCGGCGAGCCGCGCCGTGACGACCACCCCGCGCGCGTCGATCCGCCCGAGCGCCGCCATGTCGGGCGCCAGCCGGTGCACCACGTCCTCGTCGGCGAGCTCGACGATCAGGTCGTTCTGGACGTTGCGTCCCGTCCACCCGATCTCGACGCCGCCGAGGGCCTCGGCCAGCCCGGCCGGCGGCGCGGTGAACTCGGGCGGGCAGGCGGGGAAGTCCATCGCCAGGGCGCCGCCGGCGTCGCGGGTGACGGTGAGGACGCCGCTCTTCAGCGTCCGGAAGCGGATCGGGCGGCCGGCGGGCACGGTCCCGGTGTCGTAGAGGGCGTGGGCGGCGGCCATCGTGGCGTGCCCGCAGAGCGCGACCTCGACGAGCGGGGTGAACCAGCGCAGCTCGAAGTCCGCGTCGGGGTCGTCGACCGGCCGGACGAACGCGGTCTCCGAGTGCTTCATCTCGGCCGCGACCCGCTGCATCCAGTCCGGGTCGGCGGCACCGTCCAGCAGGCAGACCCCGGCGGGGTTCCCGGTGAACGGGCGGTCGGCGAAGGCGTCCACGACGAGCATTCTCATGCCGCCGACGCTACCGGCGGCGCCCGTGGGGGCGGCACGGCCAATCGGGGACGAGTGGCCCGGCCGACCCCCGGACGGCCCGGCCCGTGACACCTGCTTCACACTATGAAAAATCAGCCCTTACCAAGATCATCGACGGCGGCGTACGCTGGCGCGGAGGGCGTCCCCCCGGACGGTGCGGGAAAGAGGCGACATGACGGAGCGGCTCCCCCTGTTCCCGCTGGGCACCGTGCTGTTCCCGGGCCTGGTGCTGCCGCTGCACCTGTTCGAGGAGCGGTACCGGCTGCTCATCGGCGACCTGCTCGAACGGCCCGAGCCGCGCGGCTTCGGCGTGGTCGGCATCGAGCTCGGCCACGAGGTCGGGCAGGACGCGGCGCGCCGCCTCGCCGGCGTCGGCTGCCTGGCCGAGCTGCGCGAGGCCAGGCGGCACCCCGACGGCCGCTACGACATCGTCACCACCGGGACGCGCCGCTTCCGGGTCAAGGAGCTGGACCGGTCCCGCCCCTACCTGCAGGGCGAGGTGGAGTTCCTCCCCGAGGAGCCGGGCGCCGATCCCGGCCCCGCCGCCCGGCGCGTGCGGCGGCTGTTCCGGCTCTACCGGGAGCGGCTGTCGGCCGCCGGAGCCGGCACGGCCGGCGACGCGGAGCTGCCGGACGACCCCGTCGCCCTGTCCTACCTGATCGCCGCGGCGGTCGTCCTCGACGGGCACGAGAAGCAGCGGCTGCTGGAGTGCGAGGACGCCGCGCTGCGGCTGGCGGCCGAGCGCGACCTGCTGGCCCGGGAGAACCGGATCCTGGACGAGCTGCCGATGATCCCCGCCGGCCAGTTCCTGGACGGCTCGTTCACCCTGAACTGACGCGGCGCCGAAGATCACGGCAGACTGGACCCCATGAGCAGGCGGGCAGGGGTGAGCAAGGCCGGCGGCAAGGGCACGCCCGCCACGGTCGCGGCGGCCAAGGCCGGCATCGAGTTCACGCTGCATCCCTACGAGCCCGACCCGGACGCCGAGTCCTACGGCGCGGCGGCGGCCGACGCGCTCGGCGTCCCGCACGACCAGGTCTTCAAGACGCTGCTGGCGGAGGTGGACGGGCGGCTGACCGTCGGCGTCGTCCCGGTGTCGGGGTCACTGGACCTGAAGGCGCTGGCCGCGGCGGCGGGCGGCAAGAAGGCGGTGATGGCCCACCCGCGCGACGCCGAGCGCGCCACCGGCTACGTGGTCGGCGGGATCAGCCCGCTCGGGCAGCGCCGCCGGCTGCCGACGGTGATCGACGCGTCGGTGTCAGCGCTCGGGACCGTCTACGTCTCGGCCGGTCGGCGCGGACTCCAGATCGAGCTCGTCCCCGCCGACCTCGTCGCCCTCACCGGCGCCACCGTCGCCGCGATCGCCCGGGGGTAGCCGGCGGAACACCACCTCCAGCAGGCCGTACGCGGCGACCGCGACCAGCGGCCAGGCCATCAGCACGCCCTTGGCGCGCAGGTCGGCGACGCCCTTGACGGTGGCGCCGTCGCGGCCGTGCCGGACGACGTCCTGGAAAGGGCCGAGCCCGATCAGGTGGCCGGTCTTCCAGGCGAGCAGGGACGCGGCGACGCCGCCGGCGGCCAGGCCGAGCAGCAGCGCGACGTCGTTGCGGCGGCCGCCCGCCAGGTACGCGGCGATGCCGCACAGCAGCCCGGCGGAGAGGGCGATCAGCGCGAACCGGCCGTCCACCCCGATCGGCCCCTCGCCTTCCGGATCGGCGACCAGCGCCTCACCCTGGACGATCACATAGGTCACCTTGGGGATCGTGTTTCCCCACAGCAGCCCCGCGAGCGGCCCGAGCAGCGTCACGATGGCGGTGGTGACCAGCCAGGTCGTCAACTGCCTCCCGGTCGGTCGCCGCACTGCGTACGCTCCTAGGTGGAAGTGTCCTCTGACAGCGAAAGCCTAGCCTGCCCAGGTCAGCCGATCGACAATCGAAGGGTGCCCGGCTCCCGTTGTGATTCACACCCGCGACCGCCCCGGCTACTGGGATAATGTGCCCGACATGTCCGGATTCAGTCCCGCGTTCGAACGCCTCGGCGCCGCCCTGGCGGCCGTCGTCCTGCAGCAGCAGGAGACGCTCGCCGAGTTCCTCCCGCGCGAGGACTGGAGCGCCGACCTCACCGCCCGCACCTACGCCAGCGGCGGCGTCACCGTCCGCGTCTCGCTGCTCGGCTCCTACGCCGCGCGCGAGCGCACCTGGCTGTGGGGATGGGCCAACCCGCAGTTCGGCGAGGCCCATCCGGCGGTCGTCCCGACCCTGGTGATCCGCGCCCTCGGCGAGCGGCTCGGCATCACCGAGTTCACCACCCCCGAGGTCGACCTGTCCTGGTACGACGGCCCGGCCGGGCACGGCGGCGAGCTGATCGCGATGGCCGCGGGCGGGGTGCTGCGCGGCGCCGGCTACATCGGCGCCGGCTACGACGGCGGCTCGGCCTACCTGCACGTGGACGACCCGCAGGTGCCGCCCGCCGGCTGGGACCCGATCCCCGTCCCCCGGCTCCTCACGGGCGCGGCCGGCCTGTTCCCGCGCGAGCCCCGGCTCACGCTCGCGGGCCTGCTGTCGCACCACCGCGTCGCCTACCGGCAGACCGACGAGGTGACCGAGATGCGGCTGCCCGGCGGCGGCACCGCCCGCGCGCTCTTCGACGGCCTCGGCCGCTTCGTCGACTGGCAGGCCGACCTCATGCCCGCGGCCCCGGCCGCCGCCCGCGGCCGGCACCGCGACGTCCCGGTGTCGTCCGCCGCGACCGACCGATAACCGAGCCGGCGACGCCGCCGGTTCCGGCCCCGGCGGCGCTCCCTGCCGCTAACTGCGGCGCGCGGCCCTCAGCCGAGGCAGGACGGGCCGAGGAGCTGCTTCAGGTCGCCCATCAGCGCCGGGGACGGGGCGACGCGCAGCCGGTCGTCCAGCCGGACGACCGTGGTGCGCGGCCCGTTCTGCAGGTGCAGGTGCACCTCCGACGAGCCCGGGTGGGTGATCAGGACCTCCTTCAGCCGCGACACGGTCGGCGGCGTGCAGCGGCCGAGCGGCAGCGTCACCGCCAGCGGACCGGTCCCCTCGGTGACGGTCAGGTCCGGCTGGGTGACCTCCATCGCGATGATCTTCGCGACGTCCTCGCGGCGGTCCAGCTTCCCCTTGACGATGAGGATCGCGTCCTCGGCGAGCAGCGTGGAGCACAGCTGGTACGACGACGGGAAGCACAGCACCTCGATGGAGCCGGCGAGGTCCTCCAGCTGGAACATGGCCCACGAGTTGCCCTGCTTGGTGACCTTGCGCTGCAGGCCGGACAGCAGCCCCGCGATGATCACGATCTGCCCGTCCGGCCGCTCGCCCTCGTTCAGCGCCGCGATGGTGCAGTCGGCCTCGCGCTCCAGGATGTGCTCGACCCCCAGCAGCGGGTGGTCGGAGACGTACAGGCCGAGCATCTCCCGCTCGAAGGCCAGCAGCGTGGTCTTGTCCCACTCCTCGCCCTCGGGGATGACGACGGCGAAGGCGTCCTCGCCGCCGTCGTCCTCCAGCGCGCCGAACAGCGAGTCCTGCCCGACGGCCTCCTTGCGCTTGATGTCGATGACCGAGTCGATCGCCTGCTCGTGCACCATCAGCAGCGCCTTGCGCTCGTGCCCGAGCTCGTCGAACGCGCCCGCCTTGATCAGCGACTCCACGACCCGCTTGTTGCACACCTGCGACGGGACCTTGCTGAGGAAGTCGTTGAAGTCGGTGTAGGCGCCCTTCTCCTTGCGGGCCGCGACGATCCCGTCCACCACGTTGTGGCCGACGTTGCGGACCGCCGACAGGCCGAACCGGATCTCGGCGTCGCCGAGCGGGGTGAAGTCGGCCTCGGAGGTGTTGACGTCCGGCGGCAGGACCTTCAGCCCCATCCGGCGGCACTCCGACAGGTAGAGGGCGCTCTTGTCCTTGTCGTCGCCGACGGACGTCAGCAGGCCCGCCATGTACTCGGCCGGGTAGTTCGCCTTGAGGTAGGCGGTCCAGTAGGAGACCAGGCCGTACGCGGCGGAGTGCGCCTTGTTGAACGCGTAGTCGGAGAACGGGACCAGGATGTCCCACAGCGTCTTGACGGCCTCCTTGGAGAAGCCGTTGTCGATCATCCCCTGCTCGAAGCCGACGAACTGGGCGTCCAGCTCGGCCTTCTTCTTCTTGCCCATGACGCGGCGGAGCAGGTCCGCCTTGCCGAGCGTGTAGCCCGCCACCTTCTGCGCGATCGCCATGACCTGCTCCTGGTAGACGATCAGGCCGTAGGTCGTGTCGAGGATCTCCCTGAGCGGCTCCTCCAGCTCCGGATGGATCGGGGTGATCTCCTGCTGGCCGTTCTTGCGCAGCGCGTAGTTGGTGTGCGAGTTCGCGCCCATCGGGCCGGGCCGGTACAGGGCGCCGACGGCGGAGATGTCCTCGAAGTTGTCCGGCTTCATCAGCCGCAGCAGCGAGCGCATCGGGCCGCCGTCGAACTGGAACACCCCGAGCGTGTCGCCGCGGGCGAGCAGGTCGTAGGTCGGCTGGTCGTCCAGCGGCAGTTCGAGCAGGTTGACGTCGACGCCCTTGTTCTTCTTGATCCCCTTGAGCGCGTCGTCGATGATCGTCAGGTTCCGCAGGCCCAGGAAGTCCATCTTCAGCAGGCCGAGCGTCTCGCAGGTCGGGTAGTCGAACTGCGTGATGATCGCGCCGTCGGCGTCCCGGCGCATGATCGGCACGTGGTCGGTGATCGTCTCACCGGACATGATGATCCCGGCGGCGTGCACGCCGGTCTGCCGGATCAGCCCCTCCAGGCCCTGCGCCAGATCCATGATCTGCTTGACGTCGGTCTCTTCCTCGTACAGCTTGCGCAGCTCGCCGGCCTCGCCGTAGCGGGGGTGCTTGTCGTCGAAGATGCCCGACAGCGGGATGTCCTTGCCCATGACGGCGGGCGGGAACGCCTTGGAGATCCGGTCGCCCAGCGCGTACGGGAAGCCGAGGACGCGGCCGGCGTCCTTGATGGCGGCCTTCGCCTTGATGGTGCCGAACGTCGCGATGAAGGAGACCTTGTCGGCGCCCCACTTCTCCGTCGTGTACTTGATGACCTCGGCGCGCCGGTCTTCAGGGAAGTCGATGTCGATGTCGGGCATGGACGCGCGCTCGGGGTTCAGGAACCGCTCGAAGATCAGCCCGTGCGGGATCGGGTCGAGGTCGGTGATGCCCATCGCGTAGGCGATCAGCGAGCCCGCCGCGGACCCTCGCCCCGGCCCGACCAGGATGCCGTTCTGCTTGGCCCACATGATGAAGTCGGCGACGACGAGGAAGTAGGACGGGTACCCCTTGCCGAGGATGACGCCCATCTCGTACTCGGCCTGCTCCTTGTACCCGTCGGGCAGGCCGTCCGGGAAGCGCCGCTCCAGGCCCGCCCAGACCTCCTTGCGGAACCAGCTCTCCTCCGTCTCGCCCTCGGGGACGGGGAAGCGGGGGCTGAGGTCGCGGTGCTCGAACATCCCCGCCGGATCGACCCTCTCCGCGATGAGCAGGGTGTTCCGGCAGCCCTCCAGCCAGGCGTCCGAGCCGTCGATGCCGCGCATCTCGTCGGGGGTCTTGAGGTAGTAGCCGCTGCCGTTGAACCGGAACCGGTCGGGGTCGGCGAGCTGCTTGCCCACCTGGACGCAGAGGAGCGCGTCGTGCGCGGTGGCCTCGGACTCGTGGGTGTAGTGCGAGTCGTTGGTCACCACCGGGGGGATGTTGAGCTTCTTACCGATGTCGAGCAGGCCCTGGCGGACGTTGCGCTCGATGTCGAGGCCGTGGTCCATCAGCTCGAGGAAGTAGTTGTCCTTGCCGAGGATGTCCTGGAAGGTCGCGGCGGCCTTGAGCGCCTCGTCGAACTGGCCGAGCCGCAGCCGGGTCTGGATCTTGCCGGACGGGCAGCCGGTCGTGCCCATCACGCCCTCGGCGTGCTCGGCGAGCAGCTCCTCGTCCATGCGGGCGTACTTGAAGACGAAGCCCTCGGTGTAGGCGCGGCTGGACAGCTTGAACATGTTGTGCAGCCCGGCCTTGTTGCGCGCCCACAGCGTCATGTGGTTGATCAGGCCGCCGCCGGAGACGTCGTCGCGCTTCTGGCTCGGCTCGCCCCACTGCACCTTCTTCTTGTGAAAGCGCGACTCGGGGGCCATATAGGCCTCGCAGTTGTGCAGGATGAAATCCGAGACGTAGGAGTTGTCCTCCTCCACCTCGAAGTTGAAGACCTCGCACTCGAGTTCGACGGCTTCCACGCCCAGAATGGGACGGTACAGGTAGTCGTCATCCTCGATCGTCCGCGAGTACGCGCGCTCCGGGTTGTAGGAGACGTGGTACCAGCGGTAGTCGCGATCGGTCCGCCCTTGAGGGAAGTTTCCCTTCTCCACACCGCTGGACACCGTGCTCCAGTGTCCGCGATCGGCGAGGAGCGCCCGCACTCCCCAGGCCAGCGAGCGAGAGGCGACCTTGATGTCGCGCCGGCGCGCGGTGTTGGAGACCGCCGCCGCGGATCTGCCGTCGCCGTCGAGAAAGCCGTCGATGAAGCCCTCGCGGACCTCGGCCGGGCCGTTGAGAACGCAGTCCGGGACCCGCTTGCCGCGCGCGCTGCGGCCCACGAGTTCCGCCAGGACGAAGGCCAGCGGCACGCAGCACGCCCTGATCTCCTGGGACCCCTTCTCCGGCCGGGGGTACGTCTGCGCCTGAATGCCGAACCGGTCGAGCAGGCCGCGCCAGCGATTCCCGAGCGCCTCCTCGTCCTGGTTGAGCGTGAGCCCGATTCCGCCGGTCAGCTCGCCGTCCCGTATCTGCAGGTGTCCCTCGGCCGCGTACAGACCGAGCAGGTACCCGAAGTCGCGGTCCAGTTCGATCCGGGCCGGCAACGCGGGCCACGAGTGGTCCGCGCGGTGTTCGGACCGGTAGGACCGCCGGAGACCACCGGCCGGGTCCTCGGTGAAACCGCCGGGCAGCAGCGGCAGGATGTCGAGCGTCCGCTGCTCGGCCGCGAGCTTGGGCAGGCACGCCCAGGAGTTCCATGCGTGGACGCCGCCCTTGGCGGTGCGCCGCCCGGCCGTGATGTCACCGGGCTTCTTCCAGTCCACCAGGCCGTCCGGCGTGCGGACGAGGACCGGATGCTCCTCGGTCAGGGTCAGGGTCCGCCCGTACCGGCCCGCCAGTTCGATCGTGAACGCACGGCCGGAGTAGGGGCGGCGCATCGTCCGCAGCACGCGGCGGAAGCGTCCCCGGTGGGTCAGGACGAGATCGCCCTCCCGGACGTCCTCCACGTTCTTGACGCCCTCGGCGGTGAGGATCTCCTGGCCGGCCAGCAGGCAGCCGATGATCGGAGTGACGTCGGCGGCGGTGGCGTGCTTCCAGAACTCGTAGGCGCCGTGCATGTTGCCGTGGTCGGTCATCGCGATCGCCGGCATCTTCTGCCGCCCGACCTCCTCGAACATCTGCTTCAACCGGGCGGCCCCGTCCAGCATGGAGTACTCGGTATGAACATGCAGGTGAACGAAAGAGTCGGCCATGCCCGCTGCGCCTCCTGATGCTCGCATGCGACCGCCCACGTGCATGGGCCGCACGTGGGCGCGTTATGGGTCCCGGGGGAAGATCGCCGTCCCGGCGGGGTCGCCGGGATGACGCGGTCCTGAGAGCCTAACCCCGTCCGGGGGGCGCCCGCTCCCCGACTCGCCCACCGCCCCGCACGTCACGGCGGGCACCCGGGGGAACACCCGTCGCACCCGCTCGGACCGTCTCACGACGCGAGACGGGTGTCCGGGATTTGACGGGGCACCGGCGTCCCGCCGTATTTTCCATGGACGCGGCCCCGGGCACGGACCCCCTGCGCGGTGCGGCCGCCGCGAGAGAGGGAGAGACCGACATGCACGACCAGGTCATCGACGCCACCGGCGGCGCCCCCGAGCCGTCCTGCCCCGCCTGCGGCCCGGCCGGCGCGGCCGCCCCGGTGCTCCGCGTGTCGCTGCCGTCCGTCGAGGACCTCGGCACGGTCGCGGAGGCGCGGGCGGCGATCGACGGGCTGGACGCGGCGCTGGCCGTCCTGCTGGAGCGCCGCGCCGCCGTCGCCGCCCTCGTGCAGCGGCTCAAGCCCGTCGGCGGGTTCGCGGGCCGCAACCCCGACCGGGAGCGCGAGATCGTCGACGCGATGGCCGGGCACGCCCCCTCGCTCGGCCGCGACCACCTCGCCCGGATCATGAACGCGGTGATCGAGGCGGGCCTGGACGCCGCCGGCCGCTGACCGGCGGCGCCCGGGCGGCCGGTCAGGACTCGGCGGAGACGATCTCCAGGGCGTGCGCCAGGTCGTCGGGGTACGGGCTCTCGAACTCCACCCAGTCGCCCCGCGTCGGGTGCTCGAAGCCCAGCCGGGCGGCGTGCAGCCACTGCCGCCGCAGGCCGAGCCGCTCCGCGAGGGTCGGGTCGGCGCCGTAGGCCATGTCGCCCACGCACGGATGCCGGATCGCCGACATGTGCACGCGGATCTGGTGGGTGCGGCCGGTCTCGAGGTCGATGTCCAGCAGCGTGGCCGCGCGGAACGCCTCCACGGTGTCGTAGTGCGTCACCGACGGCTTGCCGCCCGCCACGACCGCGAACCGGCCGTCGCCGGACGGGTGCCGGTCGATCGGCGCGTCCACCGTCCCGCGGAACGGGTCGGGATGGCCCTGCACGAGCGCCCGGTAGCGCTTGTCGATGCGGCGCTCCTTGAACGCCCGCTTGAGCCGCGAGTAGGCGACCTCGCTCTTGGCCACCGCCATCGCGCCGGTGGTGTTGGCGTCCAGCCGGTGGACGATCCCCTGCCGCTCGGACGCGCCGCTGGTGGCGATCGTGTGCCCGGCGCCGAGCAGGCCGCCGAGGACGGTCGGGCCCGTCCAGCCGGTGGTGGGGTGCGCGGCGACGCCGATCGGCTTGTTCACCACGACGATGTCGTCGTCCTCGTACAGGATGCCCATGCCGGCGACGGGCTCGGCGACCGGCGCGGGCGGCGCCGGCGGGGGCGGCAGCGTCACCTCCAGCCAGGCGCCCGCGTGCAGCCGCTCGGACTTGGTCGCCACCTCCTGGCCGTCCAGCAGGACGTCGCCCGCGGCGATGATGTCGGCGGCGCCGCCCCGCGACACCCCGAACAGCCGGGCGAGCGCGGCGTCGACCCGCTCGCCCTCCAGGCCGTCCGGCACGTGGAGGCTGCGGACCTCGCCCGTCACGGCTTCTCCTCCCGCGCCGGGACCTCGCCGTTCCCGGCGGCGGGCCCGGCGTCCGGGCCGGGCGCCGGGGCGGTGGCCGTCTCGTCCCGCGCGGGCGGGGCGGGCGGCCCGTCCTCGGCGGAGGGGGCGTCCGGTTCCCCGGCGCCACCGTCCCCGTCCCCGTCCTCGGCGTCCTTGCCGGACAGGCGCGTCCCGTCGATCTGGAGGCCGCGGGCCGCCAGCACGACGGCCAGGACGCCGCCGCAGACGATCGCCGAGTCCGCCAGGTTGAACACCGGGTAGTGCGGGAACTCGATCCAGTCGACGACGTGGCCCTTCAGCGGGGCCGGGGCCCGGAACAGCCGGTCGAGCAGGTTGCCGATCGCGCCGCCGAGCAGCAGCCCCAGGCAGACCGCCCAGGGCAGGCTGCGCAGGTTGCGGGCGGTGCGCAGGATCGCCACCACCACACCGCAGGCGATCACGGTGAAGACGATCGTGTAGCCGGTGCCGATCGAGAACGCGGCGCCGCTGTTGCGGGTCTCGCGCAGCGTCAGCAGCCCGCCGAGCAGCCGGACGGGCGCCCGGTCGTGCAGCGTGGCCACCACGACGGTCTTGGACACGATGTCGGCGGCGAGCGCGGCCAGGGCCACGGCGATCAGCACGCCGACGCGGCGCGGCCGGGGAGATCCCGTGGATTCCCCGGCCCCGCCGTCAGGGTTCGTTGGGTCGCTCAGCGACGTTCCTCGCGTTGTTTGCATGTCACACACAGGGTCGCACGCGGGAAGACCTGAAGGCGCGCCTTGCCGATCGGCGTAGCGCACGACTCGCAGATCCCGTACGTGCCGGCTTCCATTCGCTGGACGGCCCGCTCCATCTGTGCGAGCAGGTCCCGTGAATTGTATGCCAGTGCGAGCTCGTGTTCGCGCTCGTAGGTCTTGGCGCCCACGTCCGCCTGGTCGTCGCCGGCCCCCTCGCTGGTGTCGCCCTCCGCGATCTGCACCGCGGACGCCGTGATCTCCCGGTGCAGCGCGGCGATCTGCTCCTCCAGGCCGGCCCGCACCTCGGCCAGCTCCGCGGCCGTCCAGTGGCCCTCGCCCGCGCGGACCGGCAGTTCCGCGGCCCTCGCCGCGGCGGCCTTGGCCGTGCCCGCCTTGGGCGCGTCCGGCTCGGTCTCGCTCGGCCGGGTCCCGCTCGGACGGGTCTCCTCCAGCCCGGTCTCCTCCGGCTTGGCCGCGGATTTGGCGGTGCCGCGCTTCGCGGCGGGCTTGGCCGGCTTCGCCGAGGGCGCCTTCGCCGCGGGCTGCCGCCCGCTCCGGCCCTTCTTGCCGGCCGGTCCCGTCTTGCCGGAGGACCCCGTCTTACCCGAGGGCCCCTTCTTGGTGGAGGGGGCAGAGGGCACCGCGCTCTTTCCCGCGCCGGCCATGGTGGCCTCCTCGGCACTGATCGCCTCGACAGGCAGTGCGGGCAGCATAAGTCCCCTTTCACGGGCCGTGTAAACACCCTGGTTCGGTTACCGACCGCTTATGCCCGTGGCCCGCTCACAAGGAAACTCCAGGAAACCGCAGAAGATCGCAAAGGAGCCGCCCCGCCGGGGCGCGGCCCCCGGCGGGGTTCGGCGGGCCGGTAAACGGGAAGAGGCGGAGGGCGCGGTGCGTTAGAGTCGGGGCAGCAGTCTTGTCGGCAGGCCGTGAAGGGGACACCTGCCGCCGCACGCAGCCATGAGCGACCCGGGGACGGTGCGAGCCCGGGGGCGAGCCCGGCGGTCTGATCACCCCGGAGCCGCCGGAAGAACCGTCCCGGGCGTCCCCCGCCCGCGGGCCCAGTAGACCCGGCAGCCGAGACTCGAAACGAAGCGGATCGCGAACGTCCGGAACGCCGGGCGGCGCGGTCAAGGAGGGTGGTACCGCGGGTCCTCGCTCGGCCGGTCCGGGCAGGCGGCTCGTCCCTCCGGTCCACGTGCACGAGTCACACGTCGATCCGGAGGTCCGCCCCAGTGAGTCGTAGTTTCCGGCCGCTGCCCGCGCAGGTCGATCTGCCCGCCATGGAGCGGGACATGCTGCGCCGCTGGCAGGAGCGCAAGGTCTTCGAGCGGTCCCTGGAGCGCACCGCGTCCGGGACCCCCTGGGTCTTCTACGAGGGCCCGCCCACCGCGAACGGCATGCCCGGCGTCCACCACGTCGAGGCCCGCGTGTTCAAGGACATCTTCCCGCGCTTCAAGACGATGAAGGGCTACCACGTCCCCCGCAAGGCCGGCTGGGACTGCCACGGCCTGCCCGTCGAGGTCGCCGTGGAGAAGGAGCTCGGCCTCACCGGCAAGAAGGACATCGAGGAGTACGGCGTCGCGGAGTTCAACGACCGCTGCCGCGAATCGGTCCTGCGCCATGTGGACGCGTTCGAAGAGATGACCGAGCGCATGGGCTACTGGGTCAACACCGACCAGGCGTACCGGACCATGGACCCCGACTACGTCGAGGCCGTGTGGTGGTCGCTGAAGCAGGTCTTCGACAAGGGCCTGCTGTTCCGCGACTTCCGCATCACCCCGTACTGCCCGCGCTGCGGCACCGGCCTGTCCGACCACGAGCTGGGGCAGCCCGGCGGGTACGAGACGGTGTCGAGCCCGTCGGTGTACGTGCGGATGCCCGTCACGTCGGGCCCGCTCGCCGACATGGGCGCCGCGCTGCTGATCTGGACGACGACGCCGTGGACGCTGGTGTCCAACACCGCCGTGGCCGTCCACCCGGACGTCACCTACGTCGCCGCCCGTCCCGCCGGGTCGGACGAGATCCTCGTGGTGGCGGAGCCGCTCGTGGACCAGGTCCTCGGTGAGGGCGCCGAGCGCCTCGCGACCTACCAGGGCCGCGAGCTGGAGCGCACCGCCTACAAGCGGCCGTTCGAGCTGGTCGACATCCCCGACGCGCACTACGTCGTGCTGGGCGACTACGTGACCGTCGAGGACGGCACCGGGCTCGTCCACCAGGCGCCCGCGTTCGGCGCGGACGACATGACCGTCTGCAAGAACTACGGCATGCCGATCGTCAACCCGATCGGCCCGGACGGCCGGTTCCTGCGCGAGGTGCCGCTCGTCGGGAACAAGTTCTTCAAGGACGCCGACGAGCCGCTCACCGACGACCTGCGCGCGCGCGGGCTGCTGTACCGCGGCGGCCACTTCGAGCACAGCTACCCGCACTGCTGGCGCTGCCACACGCCGCTCCTGTACTACGCGCTCCCCGCCTGGTACATCCGCACCACCCAGATCAAGGACCGGCTGCTCGAGGAGAACGAGAAGACGAACTGGTTCCCCGAGACCGTCAAGACGGGCCGGTACGGCGAGTGGCTGCGCAACAACGTCGACTGGTCGCTGTCCCGCAGCCGCTACTGGGGCACGCCCCTGCCGCTGTGGGTGTGCGATGACGACGAGAACCACATCACCTGCGTCGGCTCCCTCAAGGAGCTGGGCGAGCTCGCCGGCAGCGACATGTCCGGCCTCGACCCGCACCGCCCCTACGTGGACGACGTCGCGTTCCCGTGCCCGCAGTGCGGCACCGAGGCCCGCCGCGTCCCCGACGTCATCGACGCCTGGTACGACTCCGGCTCCATGCCCTTCGCCCAGTGGGGCGCACCGCACCGCAACAACGACGTCTTCGAGAACACCTACCCCGCCCAGTACATCTGCGAGGCGCAGGACCAGACCCGCGGCTGGTTCTACTCCCTCATGGCGGTCGGGACGCTGGTGTTCGACCGGTCGTCCTACGAGAACGTCCTGTGCCTCGGCCTCATCCTCGCCGAGGACGGCCGCAAGATGAGCAAGCACCTCGGGAACGTCCTGCGGCCCATCCCGCTGATGGACCAGCACGGCGCCGACGCGGTGCGCTGGTTCATGCTCGCCAACGGCCTGCCGTGGGCGTCCCGCCGGGTCGGCGACCCCGCGCTGGAGGAGATCGTCCGGAAGGTCCTGCTGACCTACTGGAACACGGCGTCGTTCTTCGTCCTGTACGCGAACGCCGCGCAGGCCCAGGGCAAGGCCTGGACGCCGGACCGGCTCGGCGAGGCGCCCGCGCCCGCCGACCGCCCGCTGCTGGACCGCTGGGCGCTCGCCGAACTGCACCGCACCGTCCGCGAGGTGGACGCCTCGCTCGAGCAGTTCGACACCTCCCGCGCCGGCCGCCGCCTCGCCGAGTTCGTCGACGACCTGTCCAACTGGTACGTCCGGCGGTCCCGGCGCCGCTTCTGGGAGGGCCCCGAGACGCCCGAGGGCGCCTCGGCGTTCGCGACGCTCTACGAGTGCCTGGAGACCCTCACCCGGCTGATGGCGCCGATGGTCCCGTTCATCACCGACCACGTGTGGGACGTCATCCGGCCCGAGGACGGCCCCGAGTCGGTGCACCTCGCCGACTGGCCCGCGGTGAACGAGGACCTCCTCGACGCCGACCTCACCGCCCAGATGGCCCTCGTGCGGCGGCTGGTGGAGCTCGGCCGGTCCGCGCGCGCCGCCAGCGGCGTCCGCACCCGCCAGCCCCTCGGCCGCGCCCTCGTCGGCGCCCCCGGCTGGACGGCGCTGCCCGGGCAGCTGCGCGCGCAGATCGCCGAGGAGCTGAACGTCCAGGCGTTCGAGGAGCTGTCCTCCATCGGCGGCGACCTCGTCGAGTACGAGGTCAAGCCGAACTTCCGGGAGCTCGGCAAGCGGTACGCCAAGGACACCCCGAAGGTCGCCAAGGCCGTCACCTCCGCCGACCCGGCCGCGCTCGTCCACGCGCTGCGCGACACCGGCGCCGCCGAGGTCGACGCCGAGGGCGTCGGCGCGGTCGCCCTGTCCCCCGGCGACGTCGTCGTCACCGAGCGGCCGCACAGCGGCTGGGCCGTCGAGAGCGCCGCGGGCGAGACCATCGCCCTCGACCTCACCGTCACCGCCGAACTGCGCCGCGCCGGGCTCGTCCGAGAGGCCGTCCGGCTCGTCCAGGAGGCCCGCAAGGCCGCCGGCCTGGACGTCACCGACCGGATCGAGCTGTGGTGGCAGGCCGCCGGCGACGACCTCGCCGAGGCGCTGCGCGCGCACGGCGGCGAGGTCGGCGCCGAGGTCCTCGCCACCTCCGTCACCGAAGGCCGCCCCGACGGCCTGCAGGCCGGCCGGGACGACGAACTCGGCCTCAGCTACTGGCTCCGCAAGGCTCAGTAGCCCAGGGGGGCGACCCCCTGGAACCCCCGTCACGCTCGACAGGCCGTTTCCCGCTCACGCGAAACGGCCTGTCGAGTGGCGGGTCGGGTTTCTCGCGACACATCGCGTTCGGGATGCCGCGTTTGCGATGATGGTCGGGTGAACCTTCCCGAGCAGCCCTCCGAGCCCGACTCCCCGGCGCGCATGCGCGCATCGGACGCCGACCGCGACCAGGTCGCCGACCGTCTGCGCGAGGCCCTCGCGGAGGGGCGCATCACGCCGGAGGAGCACGCCGAGCGCATCGACGCCGTCTACCGGGCCAAGACCTACGCCGACCTCGAACCGCTCCTCGCCGACCTGCCGTCCGAGCAGGCGCCGCTCCCCAAGGTCCGGCTCCACAAGGACCAGGCGCCGCTGCCGCCGCCCGCCTCCCAGTCGGCCAACCTGGTGGCGATCTTCAGCGGCGTCACCCGCAAGGGGCGCTGGCTGGTCGAGCCGACCACCAACGTCTCCTGCGTGCTCGGCGGCGTCGAGCTGGACTTCCGGCAGGCCGTCCTCAGCCAGGGCGAGGTCACCGTCAACATCAGCTGCCTGCTCGGCGGCGTCGAGATCACGGTGCCGCCGGGCGTCCGCGTGACGAGCTCGGTCGCCTCCGTGCTCGCCGGCACCGAGCTGCCCGACGACGACGTCATCGACCCCGAGGCGCCGGTCATCAGGCTGACCGGGATGAGCATCCTCGGCGGGATCAACGTGAGCCGCCGCGAGATCGGCGAGGGCCGCTCCCGGCGCGACCGGCACCGGGAACGCCACCGGCGGCACCTGGACCGGATCGAGGAGCGCCACGAGCACATCCTGGAGCGGCACACCGACATGCACCGCCGCCGGGACGAGCGCCGCGAACGCCTCCGCGAACTACGCGACGAACGCCGCCGCCACCGCTGAAGCCATACGGCCGAGTGGAGATCCCGGAGTCACCCGGCGCGGGAAGCCCGCCCGCATCGACCCGAAGCCGGGCACGGCGGCCGACGCGCACCCGCGAGGCCCACGCGTCCTAAGCCCGGCCCCCGGCGACCTCAGCGTTGCGATCGCGTGCGAAGCCGGATTCGAGCGAAGCGAGAATCCGATCGCGCAGCGAGCCCCCAGGGCGAGTCGAAGCGATGCAGCGATCGCCGCATTGCCCGCCGAAGGAAGGCGCCCCAGCGCCTGACGCCAAGGGCGATGCAAACTACCTCGCGTGTTCGCGGTCGGGTTGGCAGACCAGGCACGGTGTGCAGCCGCGTGCCTTGGCGTCGGCGCGCGACAGCGACTCCAGGTCGTCCGCCTCGTCGCCGATGTCCTCGATCAGGGCGCAGTCGGTGCGGTGGTAGCGCTTGGTGCCGCTGAGGATGCGGACCTGCGGGCCGTCGTCGCCCTCCGGGGCGGCCTCCTCCGGCTCGTCCTCGTCCTCGTCGGCGGACGTCTCGGCGGGCGTCTCGTCGAGGGGGGACTCGGCGGGCGGGGCCGGTTCCGGGACGGACTCGTCGTCGGCGTCGCGGGGACGCGGGGCGACCGCGTCGCCCAGGTTCAGCGGGTCGGGCCCGAGGTCGACGGTGACGTCGGGGGACGGCGCGGAAGCGGCCTCGGCGGAGCGTTCCCGCGCGGGCTCGTCCTCTGGTTCGTGGCCGGCCGCGGCGGTCTCGAACGGCTCGTCCGCGGGCTCCTCGGCCCGTTCCCGCGCGGGCGCCGGGCCGGCGACGGGGATGTCCGTCAGCGTCGGCCCGGCGGGGCTCCGGAAGGGGGCGGGAGCGTCCTCGGGCTCGGGGTCGGCGGGCGAGGACGACCAGGCGGACGGCACGCGGCCGGCCGCCGGGTTCTCGCGGTCGCCGGCCGGGCGGCCGTGTTCCGGCTCGTCCCGCTCCGGGCCGCGCGCGATCTCCGCGGTGCGGTCGAACGGGGTGGGCGAGGAGTGCGGGCCGGCGGGCGCGGGCCTGGCCAGCCCGGCGAGGCCGGCCCGGCCGGTCTCCGGAGCGGCGGTGGAGCGGTCCGTGCCGGGCTTGGTGAGGTCGGGGCCGTCCACGACCGTCCTGCCGGGGCCGGGTGACCCGGGGCCCGACGCCGCGGCGCGCGCCGCCAGTGCGGTGTCGGGCAGGCAGGCGGTGCAGGGGCTGAACCCCTCCTCCATGGCCTCGGCGTAGGTGAGCTCCTCGGTGTCGCGTCCGGCGAGCTGCCGGCACGTGTCGAGGTGGTAGCGCTTGCGGCCGCGCACGACGAACACCAGCGCGTCGTCGGGCACGTCGACGGGCTGGACGGGGATCTCCACCTCGTCGTCGGGCTGGGCGGGGGCGTCCGGCGCGGGCCGGGGCGCCGCGGGGGCGCCCAGCGTGCTCTTGGCCGCGGGGACCGGCGGAGCCGGCCGCGGGCGCTTGGCCTTCCTGCCCTTCCTGGCCGGAGCGGCGGGAGTCCCGGTGCCGAAGAGCTCCTTGCGGCGCAGGAACACCCCGATGGCCAGGCACAGCGCGGAGACGATGCTGACGGCGATCGAAATGTAGATCACCACCAGCGCGTCCAGGCCGAAGACCTGGGCGCTGTCTCCGTTGCCGGCGACGATTCCCGCAACCAGCAGGGCGATCGCCGCCACCACGAGAACGCCACTCAGGATGATCACAGGGTCTCTCCCCCTCGTTCGGACCGCTCGGCTCCGGGCCGCCCTTCAGGCCCAGGTGTCACGCCGACGCCGCCGGGACGGCGGCGATGCCATCCTCGGCGCGGCGATCGGAACGACACTATCGCCTGCGGTGCCCGGGTCAGCGCCTCTCGTGCGGCGGGTTGTCGCCACCGCCGGAGTGGAACGCGCCGGTCGCCGAGTGCTGCACCTGCTGGGTGTGCTCGGCGGGCGAGGGGAAGGTCGGCCCGGCGGGGTTGGAGCCGGCTCCGCCGTTGCGGTTCTCACCGTGCGGCAGCGCGTTCTGCGGGCCCGTCTGCGGCCCGGCCTGCGGCGCGGACGGCTGCGGGCCGGGGGGCTGCGCCACCGACGGCGCCGCGCCGGGGACGGCGGCGAACGCGCCGGTCTCGGTGCTGCCGGCCTCCAGGTCGCGCAGCTGGCCCTCCAGGTAGACCTTCAGGCGGCTGCGGTACTCGCGTTCGAAGGCGCGCAGGTTGTCGACCTCGCGCTCGAGCTCCTCGCGCTGCTGCACGAGCGAGCCCATGACCTGGCGGTGCCGCTCCTGGGCGTCGCGGTCGAGGGCCTCGGCGCGGGAGCGGGCCTCGCTGACGATCTGGTCGGCCTGCCGGCGGGCCTTGCCGAGGATCTCCTCGGCCTCGCGGCGGGCGCGGCCGAGCGTCTCGTCGGCCTCCCGGCGGGCGTCGGCGATCGCCTGGTCGGCGGTCTGCTGCGCCAGCGCGAGCACGCGCGCGGCGGTGTCCATGTTGTCCTCGCCGGTGGGCGCGGGCGCCATGCCGAGGCCGCCGAGGGGGACGGGCTCCGGCTCGGGCTGCGGCTGCGGCTCCGGGCGAGGGGGCTCCGGGATCTTCTGAACGTCGGGCTTGGGCTCCACGATGGGGGCGGCCATGGCGGGAACCTTGCCGCGCAGGCACTCGGCGAGCTTGGCCCGCAGCTCCTCGTTCTCCTGGATGAGGCGGTCGAGCTCGGCCTCGACCTCGTCGAGGAAGGCGTCCACCTCCTCCTCGTCGTACCCCGGCCTCAGCCTGGTGGTACTGAACTGCTTGTTCCGCACATCGGCGGGTGTCAGCGGCATGTTCGTCTCCTTGGCGCGCTTGGAGTCTGTCCCAAAGGACGGTATCCGATCAGAGCCTCTGCACGAAGATGATCAAGACCCAGACCACAAGGATGAGGAAGGTGAAACTGAGGTCCAGCGCCACGTTACCCAGCCGTATGGGAGGGATGAAACGCCTCAGCAGCTTCAGCGGCGGATCGGTGACGGTGTAGGTCGCCTCGGCGATCACGAGCACCACCCCTCTGGGACGCCACTGCCTGGCGAACGACTGCAGCACCTCCAGGATCAGCCTGCCGATCAGGAACAGCAGGAAGATGTACAGGAGGTACGTCAGCACCTGTCCAACGATGTTCACGGACACTCTCGCATGTGGCTGTCAGCTTTGGTTGAAGAACCCTCGTTCTGCCATCCGGGCCTTGTCCTCCGCGGTCACCTCCACGTTGGCCGGTGAGAGGAGGAACACCTTGTTCGTAACACGCTCGATGCTCCCGTGCAGGCCGAACACGAGACCCGCCGCGAAGTCGACCAGACGCTTGGCGTCGCTGTCGACCATCTCGGTCAGATTCATGATCACCGGTGTGCCCTCACGGAAGTGCTCCCCGATGGTCCTCGCCTCGTTGTAGGTCCTAGGGTGCAGCGTAGTGATGCGCGCAAGGTCGGTGGTACCGGACTCGTAGAGCGCCACGGAGCGTCGCTCCGGCGGTGACACGGCGTGATGATCGCGATCCCGGTCCGCGGGCTCTTCGGCTCGGGTATGCTGACCGCCGGATTCGTCCTCGCGGCGCCGCCCCTGACCGGGGTCGGTCTCGTCGTCGTAGGGCTCGTAGTCGTACTCGTCGCCGTACTTCTCGTCGTAGCGGTCGTCCTCCACCAGGCCGAGGTAGACCGCCATCTTGCGCATCGCGCTGGCCATACGCCCCTCCGTGTCCTGTGGCCGCGGCACCCGGCGCCTCCGGCGCCGCTGGACCGATCCGTCTACGTGGCCCGCGTTCCGGCAGGTACCACTCCCGGGACATTACCTGACGATTGCCCGTCGGCCGCCGAGCAACGCCGTACCGATCCGCAGGTGTGTCGCGCCGCACGCGATCGCCTGCTCCAGATCACCGCTCATGCCCGCTGAGACGACCCGGGCATGCGGATGGTTCCGCCGCATCTCCCCCGCGACCACCGCGAGCCGCTCGAAGGCGGGCAGCGGGTCGGCGCCGAGCGGCGCGACGGCCATCACCCCGCCGAGCTCCAGCGCCTCGGCCGCCGCGATCTCGTCGGCGAGGCCCGGGACCTCGGCCGGGGCCGCGCCGCCGCGGTGCTCGGCCTCCTCCAGCGAGACCTGGACGAGGCAGCGCAGCGTCCGGCCGGCCCGGGCGGCGGCGTCCGACAGCGCGGCGACCAGCCGGGACCGGTCGACGGAGTGGACGACATCGGCGTACCCGGCGACGGCGCGGGCCTTGTTGGTCTGCAGCCGGCCGACGAAGTGCCAGGTGAGCGGCAGGTCGGCGCACTCGGCCGCCTTCGGCCGCGCCTCCTGGTCGCGGTTCTCGCCGACCTCGGTGAGACCGAGTCCGGCCAGCAGCCGCACGTCGGAGGCGGGGAAGGTCTTGGTCACCGCGATCAGGGTGAGCTCCGCCGGGTCGCGCCCGGCGGCGGCGCAGGCGGCGGCGATCCGGCCGCGGACCCGCGCCAGCGCCTCGGCCAGTTCCGCGCGCCGCTCGTCCGGGCCCGGGCCGCCGCTCGGCTCGCCGGCGGTCACGCGTCACCGCGCGGGCGGTCGTCGTCGTGGAGCCAGACGAACCCGGCGAAGCGGCCGGTGCGGCCGTCGCGGCGGTAGGAGAACAGGGTGGAGGTCTCGATGGTGCAGCGGGGGTCGACGCGGACGTCGTCCACGCCGCTCGCGGCGAGCTGGGCGGCGATGCCGGCGCGGATGTCGAGGCCGGGGGTGCCCTCGGACGTCGTCGCGTACGCGGCGGGCACCACGGCGGCGACCTCGTCGCGCATCTCCGCGGGCACCTCGTAGCAGCCGCCGCAGGCGGCGGGGCCGATCGCGGCGCGGATCCGGGCGGGGTCGGCGCCGCGCTCGCACATCGCCTTCACCAGCGCGGGGACGACGCCGGCGGCGGTGCCGGGGCGGCCGGAGTGGGCGGCGCCGGCGACGCCGGCGGCGGGGTCGGCCAGCAGGACGGGAGCGCAGTCGGCGACCAGGACCGCCAGGACCAGGCCGGGGACGGTGGTGAGGACCGCGTCGACGGGGCCGTGGTCGCCGGGGGCGGTGACGAACGCGGTGTCGGCGCCGTGCACCTGCCGCATCCAGACGGTGCGGCCGGGCTCGACGCCGAGGGCGGCGGCGGCGCGCCGCCGGTTGGCGGTGACGGCGGCCGGGTCGTCGCCGACGGCGCCGCCGAGGTTGAGGGAGTCGTAGGGGGCCGTGCTCACGCCGCCGGGGCGCCCGGTGAAGGCGGCGCCGACGCCGTCGCCCAGGGCGACGGTGGTGATCACTTCAGGAAGTCGGGCACGTCGAGGTCGTCGTCCTCCTCGAACACCACCCGGCGCGACGAGCGCTGCCCGGTGGGGGCGGGACCGCGGTCGTTCTCGCCGGCGTGCACCCGGGACGGGGACCCGTCGGCGGACGGGCGGGGCGCGGGGGCGCGCGAGCCGGACTCGCCGGAGCCCTGGTCGCGGTCGCCGGGCTGCGGCGCCTGCTGGGACGCCGGCTGCTGCTCGGCGCGGGCCGGCTCGCCGCGGGTCTGCTCGCCGGGAGGCGATCCGCCCCGGCCGGCGGCGCGGTCGTCGCCGGCCGACCCGGCGGGCCGGTCGGCCTCGGACCGCGGCGCGGGCGCCGGGACCGGCGCCGCGAGGGGCTGCGCCTGCTGGCCCTGCTGCGCGGCGGCGGCCTGCGCGACCGACTGCGCCGGCGCGGACTGCTGGGGGGCGCCGTCGGAGCGCCCGACCCGGCTCGGGATCGGGTTGGCCGGCGCCGGCGGCGCGGCGGGCGGCGGCACCGGGCGGGGCGGCGGCGCGACCCGCTTGGCCTCCGGCTCGGGGGCCGGCTTGGCGGGCCGCCCCTCGTCGAAGCCGGCGGCGATCACGGTGACCCGCACCTCGTCGCCGAGCGCGTCGTCGATGACCGCGCCGAAGATGATGTTGGCGTCCGGGGCGGCCGCGTTCGAGACCAGCTGCGCCGCCTCGTTGATCTCGAACAGGCCGAGGTCGGAGCCGCCGGAGATGGACAGCAGCACGCCGTGCGCGCCGTCGATGCTGGCCTCCAGCAGCGGGCTGGAGATCGCCATCTCGGCGGCGGCCACGCTGCGGTCGTCGCCGCGCGCCGAGCCGATGCCCATCAGCGCCGAGCCGGCGCCGGACATCACGGACTTGACGTCGGCGAAGTCGAGGTTGATCAGGCCCGGCGTGGTGATCAGGTCGGTGATGCCCTGGACACCGGACAGGAGCACCTGGTCGGCGGCCTTGAACGCGTCCAGCACGCTGACCTGCCGGTCGGAGATCGACAGCAGCCGGTCGTTGGGGATCACGATGAGGGTGTCGACCTCGTCGCGCAGCGTCTCGATGCCCGCCTCGGCCTGCATGGCGCGGCGCTTGCCCTCGAAGCTGAACGGGCGGGTGACCACGCCGATCGTCAGGGCGCCGAGCGAGCGGGCGATGTTGGCGACCACCGGCGCGCCGCCGGTGCCGGTGCCGCCGCCCTCGCCGGCGGTGACGAAGACCATGTCGGCGCCCTTGAGGACCTCCTCGATCTCCTCCCGGTGGTCCTCGGCGGCCTTGCGGCCGACGTCCGGGTTCGCCCCGGCGCCGAGGCCCCGGGTGAGCTCGCGGCCCACGTCCAGCTTCACGTCGGCGTCACTCATCAGCAGCGCCTGGGCGTCCGTGTTGATCGCGATGAACTCGACGCCCTTGAGTCCCTCCTCGATCATCCGGTTGACGGCGTTGACGCCGCCGCCGCCGATGCCGACGACCTTGATGACCGCGAGGTAGTTCTGCGGTGCTGCCACGACGAGGGGCCTTTCCGCTCGCTCTATCCGACCCGCCGGTCCGGTCTGCCGACCGTCCGCCGCGGAGTTTCCTGACCTGTGTGCATTTCCGGCGCGAGCCGGGGGCGGAACCGATCGCCGATCCGAGCCACCCTCAACCCTCACCCTCAACTTGAGGCTTACAGTTATGTCAACCTGAGGACTGATACGGACAGTAGGGCGGCCTTACCGCCAGGGTCAACTAACCTCCCCCGAACTCCACCGGCGTGTCGCACTGGGCACGGGTTTGCCCTGGTTGGCGACGGACGTGTCCGCCGCCTGCCGCTCAGTGCACCGCCGCCCGCCCTCCGGTCCGTCCAGGCCGGCCGAACTCCGGCCGACCGTTCCAGCGTGCCCCATCGGCCGCCCGGAATCGCCCCGACACACGCACCGGACTCGAACGGCTTGACATTCGCCCGCCGGCCCGGTGCTCCCCCGGCGCTTTCCCGAGCGGTCGCCCGGGGGCCACACCGCCTGCCTCACCGAGTGATGAGGACCTCCGGCGAGCTGACGTCGACGCTGTGCAAAGACCGTCCGGCCGCGGTGCGCTCCAGGGACTCCAGTAGCCTGATCTTCTCGCCGGCGCGCTCCGCCGGCCCCCACGTCACCGTCGGGCCGCCCCTGAGGTGCAGCTTCACCGACTCCGGGTCGGCCGCCTCGACCTGCGTGACCCGGCCGCGCAACGGTTCGGGCAGGCCGGTCAGCACCTTGAGGGCCGCGAGCGTCGCCGGATCGGACGGGCCGGCCGAGGCGACGGCGAGCTCCGGGAGCCCCGCCGGGCGGGACGCCCCGTCCGCCACGGTCACCCCGTGCCGGTCGACGCGCTCGTAGCGTCCGCCGCGCTCCAGCGTCGCCACCGGGACGCGCTCGTGGACGACGATCCGGACCGTCGCGGGCCAGTCCCGCCGGACCTCGGCGGACTCCACCTCGCGGAGCCGCTCCACCCGCGCCCGGATCTCGCCGGTGTCCAGCCGGGCCATCGGGACGCCGAGCCGGATCCCGGCGGCGGCGGCGATCCGGTCGCGCGGCGCCAGCGCGGCGCCGCTCACCTCCACGTGCCGCACCACCAGCAGCTTCGACCCCAGCAGCACCCAGCCGACGGCGCCCAGCACGGCGACCAGCAGGAGAGCGACGAAGATCACTTTCCAGCGGCCCGGGCGGGTCCGCGCCGCGGCGGTCTCCGGTCCGGCCGCCGGGTCCTCGAGCCCGGTCTCCCGTTGGTCCGTCCGCGCCTCGGTCATGACCCCAGCTTGACAGTGATCGGCGCGCGGGCCGCCGATCCCGGGGGCGGCGGCGTGTCCCGGCGGCCCGGGAGCGCCACCGCGCTCAGCGGGACGCGAGCCGCTCCAGGATCACCGGGCCGAGCGCCGTCACGTCGCCCGCGCCCAGCGTGATCACGACGTCGCCGGGCCGCGCCAGCCCGGCCACCAGGCCCGGGACCTCGTCGCGGACGGGCGCGTAGACGGTCTCGGTGCCGGCGGGGACGGCGTCGGCGACGAGCGCGCCCGTCACGCCGGGCTCGGGGTCCTCGCGGGCGCCGTAGACGTCGAGCACGACGGCGACGTCGGCCAGGCCGAGCGCGGCGCCGAACTCGGCGGCGAAGAACCGGGTGCGGCTGTACAGGTGCGGCTGGAACACCGCGACGATCCGGCCCGCCTCCTGCTTCTCCCCCAGGTAGTCGCGGGTGGCGTCCAGGTCGGCGGTCAGCTCGGTCGGGTGGTGGGCGTAGCTGTCGAACACCTCGGTGCCGCCCGCCGCGCCCTTGCGCTCCAGCCGCCGCATCGCGCCGCCGAACGCCGCCAGCCCCTCGCGCACGGCCGCGTCGTCCATGCCCAGCGCCTGCGCCACCGCGACGACGGCGGCGGCGTTGAGCGCGTTGTGCCGCCCCGGGACGGCGAGCGCCACCTCGCCGACGCCCTCGACCGTGAACCGGGAGCCGAGGCCGCGCGGGGTGAACCCGGTGACCCGCAGGTCGGCGCCCTCCGCCTCGCCGTACGTCCGGACGGTCAGCCCGCGCGCCCGCGCCCGCTCCGCCAGCTCCATCGCGACGGGGTCGTCGGCGCCGGCGACGAGCGTGCCGCCCGGCTCGACCCGGTCGACGAACCGGGCGAAGTTCTCCTTCACCATGTCGAAGCCGCCGTAGTTGTCGAGGTGGTCGGCCTCGACGTTGGTGACGACCGCGATGTGCGGGGTGTACATGAGGAACGAGCCGTCGCTCTCGTCGGCCTCGGCGACGAACACGTCGCCGGTGCCCTCGTCGGCGCCGAGCCCGGTGGTGACCAGCTGCCCGCCGATGCAGTAGGACGGGTCGGCGCCCGCGTGCTGCAGCGCGACCGTCAGCATCGACGTCGTGGTCGTCTTGCCGTGCGTGCCGGCGACGGCGACGGCGCGCCGCCCGGCCATCAGCGAGGCGAGCGCCGCCGAGCGGTGCAGCACCCGCAGCCCGCGCTCGCGGGCGGCGACCAGCTCGGGGTTGGCCTCGCGGATCGCGGTGGACACCACGACGGTGTCGGCGTCGCCGACGTGCGCGGCGTCGTGCCCGACGAACACCTTCGCGCCGAGGTCGCCGAGCTGGCCGAGCAGCTCGGAGTCGCGCGCGTCGCTGCCGGACACGGCGATGCCGCGCCGCAGCATGATCCGGGCGATGCCGGACATGCCGGCGCCGCCGATGGCGATGAAGTGGACCCGGCCGAGCTCGCCGGCCGGGACCACCTCGCACGGGTCGATCAGGCTCATCGGGCGGCGCCCGCGGCGCGGACCACGTCGTAGACCATCCGGGCCAGCGCGACGTCGGCGTCCCGGCGGCCCATCCGCCCGGCCGCCTCGGACATGTGCGCGACCCGTCCCGGGTCGGCCAGCACCGGCAGCAGGTTGCGGGCGATCCAGTCGGGTGACAGCTCGGCGTTGTCGACCAGCATCCCGCCGCCGGCCGCGACGATCGGCTCGGCGTTCAGCCGCTGCTCGCCGTTGCCGATCGGCAGCGGCACGTACACCGCGGGCAGCGCGACCGCCGCCAGCTCGGCGCAGGTCATCGCGCCCGCGCGGCACATCGCCATGTCGGCGGCGGCGTAGGCGAGGTCCATCCGGTCGCAGTACGGGATGGTGACGTACTGCGGGCCGCCCTGCACCGGTTCGGGCTCCTCGGTGTTCTTCGGCCCGACGATGTGCAGCACCTGGATGCCGGCCTGCCGGAAGTAGGGGGCGGCGGCCACCGCGGCCTGGTTGAGGGAGCGGGCGCCCTGCGACCCGCCGAAGATCAGCAGGGTGGGCAGGTCGGGCAGCAGGCCGAAGTAGGAGCGGGCCTTGTCGCCCATCGCGAGCCGGTCCAGCGCGGCGATCTCGCGGCGCAGCGGGATCCCGACGAAGGTGGCGTTCGGCAGCGGCGAGTCCTGGTGGGAGACCGCGACGTGGTCGGTGAAGCGGGCGCCGAGCTTGTTGGCCAGGCCCGGCTTGGGGTTGGCCTCGTGCACGATGATCGGCACCTTGCGCTTGCGCGCGGCCAGGTAGCCGGGGGTCGCGACGTAGCCGCCGAACCCGACCAGGACGTCGGCGCGGGCCTGGTCGAGGACGTTCGCCGCCGCGTTGATCGCGCCGCGCAGCCGGCCCGGGACCGACAGCAGCTGGGGGGTCAGCGTGCGCGGCAGCGGGACCGGCGGGATCAGCGCGAGCTCGTAGCCGCGCTGCGGCACCAGCCGGGTCTCCAGGCCCCGTTCGGTGCCCAGGCAGACGATCCCGGTATTGGGGTCGTTGCGGCGCAGCGCGTCGGCGAGAGCCAGTGCGGGCTCGATGTGTCCGGCGGTGCCGCCGCCGGCCAGGACAACCCTCATGCTCGTTGACAACTCCTCAGCGTGTTCGACGTGTCGGGTGCCGCCCGCTCGCGTGCCGCCGGTCCCGCACTCGGCGCGTGCGGGGCCGCGGACGCCGGGTCGCCGGCACCCCGGCGGGGGGATTTCAGCGCCGTGCCGGTCGAAGCCAGCTTAGAGCCCTCACGACCGGTCCGGGGCCGCGTGCGGACAGTGCCTGCCGCGCGCCGGGCTCGCGTTTGGCGAACGCCAGCAGCATGCCGAGCGCGATCAGCGTCGGGATCAGCGCGGACCCGCCGTAGGACACCAGCGGCAGCGGGATGCCGGTGATGGGCAGCACGCCGATCACGGCGCCGATGTTGACGATGGCCTGCACCACCAGCCAGGCGGTGGCGCCGGCGGCGGCGAGCCGGGTGAACGGGTCCTTGACCCGGCGGGCGATGCGCAGCCCCGCGTAGGCCAGCAGCCCGAACAGCCCGAGCACGACGAGGGTGCCGACCAGGCCGAACTCCTCCCCGACGATCGCGAAGATGAAGTCGGTCTCGGCGTGCGGCAGGTAGTCCCACTTGGCGCGCCCCTCCCCGAGGCCGGTGCCGAACAGCCCGCCGGAGGCGACCGCGAACAGTCCCTGGATGCCCTGGTAGTTGCTGGTCAGCCGGTTGCCGGCCGGGTCGAGGAAGCCGGTGAGCCGCTGCATCCGGTACGGCTCGACGACGATGAGGATCGACACCAGCAGGCAGACCAGCCCGGCGATCCCGACGAACAGCCGGCCGGGCGCGCCGACCACCCACAGCAGCGCCAGGAAGATCGTCAGCAGCACCAGCGTGGTGCCGAGGTCGTTGCCGAGCATCACCAGCAGCACCAGCACCCCGGCGCCCGGCAGCAGCGGCACCAGCAGCGGGCGCCACTCGGTGAGCTGGCCGAGCCGCTCCTTGCGGGCCAGCAGGTCGGCGCCCCACAGCACCAGCGCGAGCTTGGCGGGCTCGGACGGCTGGATCTGGACGGGCCCGAGGTCGATCCAGCGGGTGGCGCCGCCCGCGCTGCGGCCGAGGCCGGGGATCAGCACCATCGCCAGCGCGACGACCGACAGCAGCAGCAGGGGGTAGGCCAGCGCGCGGAACGTCTTGACCGGCAGCCGGGACGCCAGCCACATCAGCGGCAGCCCGATCACCATCCACACGGCCTGCTTCTGGAACAGCGTGTAGGCGGACCCGGTCTCCTGCAGCTGCTTGACCGACGACGCCGACAGGACCATGGTCAGGCCGAGCGCCAGCAGCATCACCGAGCAGCTCAGCACCAGGTAGTAGGAGGTGAGGGGACGGTCGAGCAGGCCGACGGCGGCGGCCACCTGCTCGCGCGGCCCCGCCCGGCGCGTCCGTTCCTCTTCGGCCGGTACGGCGGTCATGAGGCCCGCGGGTCTCCGGCGGCGAGGCGCCCGACCGAGGCGATGAACGCCTCGCCGCGGGCGGGGTAGTTGGCGAACATGTCGAAGGAGGCCCCGACGGGGGCGAGCAGCACGGTGTCGCCGGGGCGGGCGAGCCCGGCTGCTGCGGTGACGACGCGGTCCATCGCCCCAGTGTCGGTGTCGGCGACGTCGACCACCGGGACATCGGCGGCGTGTCGCGCGAGTGCCTCGGCGATCCGGTGCCGGTCGCGGCCCATCAGCACGACGCCGCGCAGCCGCCCGGCGCAGGTGCGCACCAGGTCGTCGACGTCCAGGCCCTTGAGGAGGCCGCCGGCGATCCACACGATGGACTCGTAGGCGGCCAGCGACGCGGCGGCGGCGTGCGGCTGGGTGGCCTTGGAGTCGTTGACGTAGGCGACGCCGGCGACGTCGGCGACGTGCTGGATGCGGTGCGGGTCGGGCACGAACGAGCGCAGCCCCTCCCGGACGGCCTCGGGCGGGACCCCGAAGGCCCGCGCGAGGCCCGCCGCCGCGAGCGCGTTGGCGACGTTGTGCGGCGCGAACGGCCGGACGTCGTGCAGCGCGGCCAGCTCGGCCGCCTCGGACGCCGGGTCGGCGGTGAACGCGCGGTCGACCAGCAGGTCCTCGACGACGCCGAGCTCGCCGGGGCGCGGCGAGCGCAGCGTGAACCCGGCGCGCCCGCCGACGCCCTCGGCGCGTTCGGCGAGGGCCGCGGAGGTGTCGTCGTCGGCGTTGTAGACCGCGACGGTGCCCGGCGCGAAGATCTTCGCCTTGGCGCCGACGTAGGCGTCCATGGAGCCGTGCCAGTCGAGGTGGTCGGGCGCAATGTTCAGCACGGTCGCCGCCATCGGCGCCACCGAGCTGGACCAGTGCAGCTGGTAGCTCGAGAGCTCCACCGCCAGCACGTCGTACGGCTCGGCCACCGCCTCGACGATCGGCGTCCCGACGTTGCCGACCGCGAGGGCCTTGTGCCCGGCGGCCGTCAGCATGCAGGCCAGCATCCGCACGACGGTCGTCTTGCCGTCGGTCCCCGTGATGGCCAGCCACGGCGCGGCGCCCTCGGGGCGCAGCCGCCAGGCCAGCTCGACCTCGCCGATGATCTCGATGCCGGCCGCGGCGGCCGCGGCGAGCAGCGGCGCGTCCGGCCGCCAGCCCGGCGAGGTGACGACCATCCCGGTGCCGTCCGGGAGCGTGTCGCCGTCGCCGAGCCGCACCGCGACGCCGCGCTCCTCCAGCTCGGCGGCGTGCGCCCGCTGCTCGTCGCCGTCGCGGGCGTCCACGATGGTGACGCGGGCGCCGCGCGCGGCCAGCGCGCGGGCGGCGGCCCGGCCGGAGACGCCGAGCCCGGCGACGCAGACGGCGCGGCCGTCCCAGGGACCTGTCGTCACTTCTTGGGCATCCATTCCAGGTAGAAGAGGCCGATGCCGATCCCGACGAACAGCGCCGACATCAGCCAGAACCGGACGACGATGGTGGTCTCCGCCCAGCCGGACAGCTCGAAGTGGTGCTGCAGCGGGGCCATCTTGAACACCCGTTTCTTGGTCATCTTGAAGCCGCCGACCTGGATGATCACCGACAGGGTGATCATCACGATCAGGCCGCACAGGATGGCCAGCAGGAACTGGGTGCGGGTGAGGATCGCCAGCCCGACCAGCACGCCGCCGAGGGCCAGCGAGCCGGTGTCGCCCATGAAGATCTTCGCGGGCGGGGCGTTCCACCACAGGAAGCCGAACACGCCGCCGAGCACCGCCGCGGCCACCACCGCGAGGTCCAGCGGGTCGCGCACGTTGTAGCAGTTGGGGACGAGGGCGGCGGCGCAGGAGTTGCGCAGCTGCCAGTTGCCGATGACCACGTAGGCGGCCAGCACCATGCCGGCGGGCCCGGCGGCCAGGCCGTCCAGGCCGTCGGTCAGGTTCACGCCGTTGGACATCGCGGCGATCAGCAGCAGCGCCCAGACGACGAACAGGTAGGGGCCGATCGAGGGGCCGAAGTCGCGCAGGAAGGACAGGTGGGGGTCGGCGGGGGTGATGTCGTAGCCGTTGGGGAAGTTCAGCGAGGCGACCGCGAAGACCACCCCGACCAGGATGATCCCGATCATCTTGGCGCCGCTGCGCAGGCCGAGGCTGCGCTGCTTGAACACCTTGATGAAGTCGTCGACGAAGCCGACGAAGCCGAGGCCGGTCATCAGGAACAGCACCAGCACGCCCGAGATCGTCGGGGACTCGCCGGTGACCAGGTGCGCGACCGCGTAGCCGAAGAGCGACCCGACGATGAAGACGGTGCCGCCCATGGTGGGGGTGCCGCGCTTGGTGAGGTGGGCCTCGGGGCCCTCGTCCCTGATCATCTGGCCGTAGCCGAGCCGGTTGACGATCCGGATCCACACCGGGGTGCCCACCATGACGAAGACCAGCGCGACCCCGGCCGCGATGAGGATGTTGGTCATCGACCGGCCCGCCCGTCCGGCGCCAGCAGCGCCTCGGCGACCCGTTCCAGGCCGGTCACCCGGGAGCCCTTCACCAGCACGACGTCCCGCGGCTCCAACCGCTCGCTGAGCGCGGCCACCGCCGCGCCGACGTCATCCACCTGCACGCACTCTCCCGTCCATGACGCCACCTGCGCGGCGCCCTCGCCTATCGCCGCCGCGTTCGCGCCGACGACGACGAGGCCGTCCAGCCCGCTGCGCGCGGCATGCCGCCCGATCCTGGCATGTTCCGCGGCGGACGAACCGCCCAGTTCGGCCATCTCGCCCAGTACCGCGAACGCGCGCCGGCCGCGGGCCATGTGCGCGAGCACGTCGATCGCGGCCCGCGTCGAGTCGGGGTTGGCGTTGTAGGCGTCGTTGACCACCGTCACCCCGTCGGCCCGCTCGGTGACCTCCATCCGCCACCGGCTGGCCGGCTCCGCCTCCGACAGCCCCGCGGCGACGTCCCGCACCGCCAGGCCCGCCGCCCGCGCCGCCGCCGCGGCCGCCAGCGCGTTCGCGACCGCGTGCGACCCGTACAGCCGCAGCGCGACCGGCGCCGAGCCCTCCGGCGTCACCAGCGTGAACCGGGCCCGGCCCCGCTCGTCGAGCGCCTCGTCCACCGCGCGGACGGTCGCGCCCTCCGACCGGCCGAACGTCACCACCTCGCCCACCGTGCGCGACGCCATCGCGCTCACCAGGGGGTCGTCGGCGTTGAGCACGGCGGTGCCGCCCGGACGCAGCGCCTCCACCATCTCGCCCTTCGCCTTCGCGATCATCTCGCGGCCGCCGAACTCGCCGAGGTGCGCGGTGCCGACGTTGAGCACCACGCCGACGTCCGGGCGCGCGATCCGGGTGAGGTAGGCGATGTGGCCGACGCCGCGGGCGCCCATCTCCAGCACCAGGTGCCGGGTGGCCGCGTCGGCGCGCAGCACCGTCAGCGGCAGCCCGATCTCGTTGTTGAACGAGCCGGGCGGCCACACCGTCGGCCCGGCGCGCCCGACGAGCTGCGCGATCAGGTCCTTGGTGGAGGTCTTGCCCGCCGAGCCGGTCACCGCGGCCACGGTCGTGTCCGGCAGCCGCGCCAGCACGCCGCGGGCCAGCCGGCCGAGCGCCTCCTGCACGTCGTCGACGAGCACGGCCGGGCCGCCCACCGGGCGCTGCGCCAGGACCGCGGCGGCCCCGGCCGCCAGCGCGGCGGCGGCGAACTCGTGCCCGTCGGCGCGCTCGCCCTTGAACGCCGCGAACAGCGCCCCGGGCACCACGGCGCGGGAGTCGACGACCACGGGGCCGCCGGCCACGGCGTCCGGGGGCGCCCCGTCGACGGTGCCCCCGGTGATGTCCGCGATCGCCGACAGCGGAAGTGGGATCACGCCTGCGTCCCGTCCCCTCTACTTCTCTTCCCGAAGCGCGGCACGGCGCAGCGCCTCCCGGACGACCTCGCGGTCGTCGAACGGCTGCACCTCGCCGGCCACGTACTGGCCCTGCTCGTGCCCCTTGCCCGCGACGACGAGGACGTCGCCGCGGCGGGCCCGGCCGACGGCCAGTTCGATGGCGGCGGCGCGGTCGGGCTCCACGACGATGTGCGCCCGGTGCCGCTGCGGCACCTTGAGCCCGCCCTCGACCATAGCGGCGAGGATCGCCAGCGGATCTTCGGACCTCGGGTTGTCGTTGGTGAAATACGCCATGTCGGCCAGCCGGGCCGCCGCCTCGCCCATCAGCGGCCGCTTGCCGCGGTCCCGGTCGCCGCCGCAGCCGAGCACCACCGCGAGGTCGCCCTCGGTGACCGGGCGCAGCGCGTTCAGCACCGCCTCCACGGCGCCGGGCTTGTGCGAGTAGTCGACCAGCGCGACGAAGTCCTGCCCCTCGTCGATGCGCTCCAGCCGGCCGGGAACGCCCTCCAGCGACGCGACGCCGCGCACCGCGGCCGGCAGCCCGATCCCCGCCTCCACCAGCGCGACGATCGCGGCGAGCGCGTTGGCCACGTTGTAGCCCCCGGCGAGCCGCACCGAGCCGTCGGCCTCGACGCCGCCCGGCCCGACGACGCGGAACACCCCGCCGTCCGCACCGACCCGCACGTCCTCGGCCCGCCAGTCCGCCGCCGGGTCGCCGGACGCCGAGAACGTCGTCATCGGGATCGTGGCGATCTCCAGCAGCTCGCGGCCGTAGTGGTCGTCGAGGTTCACCACGCCGACCCGCGCGTACTCCGGCGTGAACAGCCCCGCCTTCGCCAGGAAGTAGTCCTGCATGGTCGGGTGGTAGTCCAGGTGGTCCTGGGACAGGTTCGTGAAGACGGCGACCTCGTAGTGGGCGCCGCCGACCCGGCCCTGCACCAGCGCGTGGCTGGACACCTCCATCGCGGCGGCGCCGACGCCGCGCTCGCGCATCATCGCCAGCAGCGCGTGCAGGTCGGTGGCCTCCGGCGTGGTCAGCGCGCTCGGCACCCGCTCGTCGGCGACCCGGATCTCCACGCCGCCGACCAGGCCGGTCGTGACGCCGGCCTCGTGCAGCCCCGCCTCCACCAGGAACGCCGTGGTGCTCTTGCCGCTGGTGCCGGTGATGCCGATGAGCGTGAGGTCGCGCCCCGGCTCCCCGTACACCCAGGCGGCCGCGGCGCCGAGCCGCGCCCGCACGTCGGCGACCACCAGCACCGGCAGGCCGGTCGCGGCGGCGCGGTCGCGTCCGGCGGGGTCGGTGAGGATCGCGGCCGCGCCCGACGCGGCGGCCTGCGCGGCGAACTCGGCGCCGTGCGTGCGGGTGCCGGGCAGGGCCGCGTACACGTCGCCGGACCGCACCGCCCGCGAGTCGTGCGTGATGCCGGTGACCCGGACGCCCGCGAACCCGGTACCGCCCCGCCGCGCGCCGTCGCCGCCGTCCCGCCCGATCCCGAGAGTCGCCGCGAGCCCGTCCAGCGGACGGGCCTGTGTGGTGGTCGGGCGCATGGCGGTTCTTTCGGTGCCGGTGGGACGGGAACGCTGGGAAACGGATGGTGGACTCACGGCGAGTGAGGGTACTCGCTGCGGTCAGTCTCGGGCGTAGATCTTGATGATCGGCGGTTCGCTCCCCGTCGGCGGGATCTTCTCGGACTGCAGCGCGAAGCTCATCACGTCGCGGAACACGGGCGCGGCGACGTCGCCACCATAGTGGCTGCCCCGCTTGGGGTCCTGCAGGACGACCTGGACGACCAGGCGCGGGTCGTCGGCGGGCGCGAACCCGGCGAACGACGCCGTGTAGCCCTTGTAGCAGCCGCAGCCGGCGTCGAAGCGCTGCGCGGTGCCGGTCTTGCCCGCCACCCGGTAGCCCTTGATCCGCGCCTTCGGCGCGGTGCCCTCGGCGGTGGTGACGCCCTCCAGCATGTCGCTGATCTGCCGGGCCGTGCCCTGGCTGATCACCTGTTTGCGCTGCGGCGCGGGCGCCGGGGTGAACCTGTCGTCCGCGCCGACCGTCCCCGCGACCAGGTTCGGCGCGACGCGGACGCCGCCGTTGGCGATGGTCGCGTAGACGCTCGCCATCTGCACCGCGTTGACCGACACCGTCTGCCCGAACGCGATCGGGTAGCGGTCGGTGCCCGACCACTTCGACGGCGGGTTGAGCAGCCCCGCCGTCTCCCCCGGCAGCGGCAGGCCGGTCTTCTGGCCGAACCCGAAGTCGCGCAGGGCCTGGTAGAGCTGCTCCTCGCTGATGCTCTGGCTGGCCAGGATGGTGCCGACGTTGCTGGACTTGGCCAGCACCCCGGCGAACGTCAGGTTCTCCACGGCGTGCGGCTCGGAGTCCTTGAACACCACGTCGTACTTGCGGATCCTGTCCGGGACGGTGAAGGGGGTCTGCGGGGTGACCCCGCCGTGCTCCATGACGGCCGCGGCGGTGACGACCTTGCCGGTGCTGCCCGGCTCGTAGGCGTCCTGCACCACCGGGCTGCCCCACAGGTCCCGGTCGCCCTTCGTCACGTGGTTGGGGTCGTAGCCGGGCGCCGACGCCATCGCCAGCAGCCGCCCGGTGCGCGGGTCCATCACGATGACGGTGCCGCTGCGCGCGCCGGTCGCCTTCACCTGCTTCTCGATCTCCTCCTGCGCCTTGAACTGCAGGTCCTGCTGGAGGGTGAGCCGGACGCCGCGGCCGGGCACCGGCGGCTTCTTCTGGTCCTCGCCCATGGGGATGTGCTGCCCCTCGAGGCTGATCTCCACGCGCTGCCAGCCGTCGTGCCCGGACAGCACGGAGTTCTGCGTGCTCTCCAGCCCGGCCGCGCCCTGTCCCGCACCGTTCACGAAACCTATGACGCTCGCGGCCAGCGAACCGTTGGGATACTCCCGGCGATATTCCGGCAAAGTCCCGATGCCCTGCAGGTTCCACGAGGTGATGAGGCGGGCCTGCTCGGGGGTGACGCCGTGCGCCAGGGTGACGAACTGGGTGTCCTTCCGGCTGATCGCCTTCATCACCGCGGAGGGGTTCAGCCCGAGCGTCGGGGCGAGGGCCTTGACGATCGCCTGCCGCTTGTCCGGCTTGATGACGTACGGGTCGGCGGTGATCGCGCGGGCCTCCACCGTCATGGCGAGCCAGTTGCCCTGCGCGTCGGTGATGGCGCCGCGCACCGCGGGCAGCGTCAGCTTCTTCAGCCGCTGCTCCATCGCCTGCGCGCTGTACTTGCCCGACTCGATCGTCTGCAGCTGGACGAGGCGCCCCGCGAACAGCGACAGCACGAACGCCACGACGAGCAGCCCGGCGTTCAGCCGCTTCATCGGGTCGCGGCGGTGGAAGGGGACGCGCGGCCTGCGCGGGGGACGCGGCGGGCGCGGCGGCCGGCCGCCGGAGCCGCCGCCCGGGCGCGGGCCGCGCGGGCCGTCGCGGCGGGTGCCCCCGGACCTGGACGGGCCGCCCGGCCGCGCGGTGGGCGCGGTCGTCCGGAACGCGGCCGTCCGGCTCCGCGCGGGCGTCCCGCCCGCGGCGCCCCGGCGGGACGCGCCCTTGGCGGCCGTCCTCTTGCCCGTGTCGTTCTTCTGCGCGTCGTTCTTGCCGGTGGCCTTCTTACCGGTCTCCTTGTCGCCGGCGCCCCCGGTCCCCCGGCGCTGCTGCGGGACCGCGCCGCCGCGCGCCGGGCGGCGGGCGGCGGGGCCGCCCTTCTTTCCCGGCCGGCCCGCCGCGTCCGCCCGTCCTGCCGGGGGACGCGGCGGGTCGCCGGTTTGACGCCCGGACGCGCGCGCCGCGCCCGGGCCGTTCTTGTCGTCCCGCCCCGCCGAGCCGCGGGATCCCGGGGAGCCGCGTTTGCGGCCGGGCGGCGGCCCGGCCGGCCCGCGTCCCGGCCCCTTCGTCACCGCGTCCCCCGCCCCTCGGGCACGTCGCCGGCGCCGTCACCGGCGTGTCCGCTGCGCGTCACGGGCGGCCGCTCCCGTTCCGGGCGCCGCCGTTCGCCGCACCGTTGCCGTGCGCCGCGCCGTTGCCGTTGCCGTTGGCCGAGCCGTTGCGGTGCGCCGCGCCGCCGGAGCCTCCGCCGGCCGCGGCGGGCGGCTGGGAGACGCCGTCGCCGGGCACCGCGGTGCCGGGCACGCCGATCACGGCCGCCGCGCCGGCGGACGCGGCCGCCGCCTGCGGGACCGGGCGCAGCTTGCCGCCGCTGGTCTTGCCGGTGGGGGGGTAGTAGAACCGCGGCGTGGTGTTCGGGACCAGGCCGAGCGCCTCGGCCCTCTTCGACAGGTTCTGCGGCGAGCTCTCCTTCTCGATGTCCGCCTGCTGCGACTGGCTCTGCTGCTCGAGCTCCTTGTTCTCCTGCTCGAGCTTGCTCAGCGTGAAGGCGTCCTTCGCCAGGACGGTGTTGAGCAGCAGCAGGCTGACCAGGGCGCCGCCGAGCAGCGCGATGATGAGCAGCACGAACGGGGCGCGCGGCGGCCCGGCGGCGGCCCGCCGGGGCGCGCGGCGGGCCTCGACGGCCGCCGCTTTCGCGTTCTTGCGCGGCCCGGTCCTGGCCGGGGCCGCCGGAACCGGCGCGCTCTTCACCGCGCCCTTGGCCGGGCTCTTCGCCGGCCGGCCCTTGGGCGGGGCCCCCTTGGACGGGCTCGCCCTGCGCGGCGGTGCGGTCCGGGCGGCCGTTCCGGTGGCGCCGCCGTCGGACGGGCGGTCCGGGCCGCGCCGCTTCGGCGGTGCGCCGTTCTTCTCCGCGTCCTTGTTCGGTGCGTCCTTCTTCTGCACGCCCTTCTTCGGTGCGTTCCTGGCGGGCGCGGTGGCCGGCGGGCGTCGGCTCGTCGTCGTCATGTCGCCTCCCGGACCCGCTCGGCGGCGCGCATCCGCACCGACCCGGCCCTTGGGTTGGTCGTGGTCTCCTCGTCGGACGGCACCTCGGCCCCGCGCGTCAGGAGCCGGAACCTCGGCTCGTGCTCGGGCAGCGGGACGGGCAGCTCCGGCGGGGTGGTGTCGGCCGCCTGCGCGCCGAGGGCCCGCTTGGTGATGCGGTCCTCCAGCGAGTGGTAGCTGAGGACGGCGACCCGGCCGCCGACCGGAAGCGCGTCCATGGCGGCGGGCAGCGCCCGCCGCCAGCTGTCCAGCTCGCCGTTCACCTCGATGCGCAGCGCCTGGAACGTCCGTTTGGCCGGGTTGCCGCCGGTGCGCCGGGTCGCGGCCGGGATGGAGGTGCGGACCAGGTCGGCGAGCCGCCTGGTGGAGTCGAGGGGGGCGCGCTCGCGCTCGCGGACGATCGCCGCGGCGACGCGCTGGGCGAACCGCTCCTCGCCGTACTCGCGCAGGATGCGGGCGAGCTCGGCGGGCGGGTAGCCGTTGACGACCTCCGCCGCGGTGAGGGTCTGGGTGCGGTCCATCCGCATGTCGAGGGGGGCGTCGTAGGAGTAGGCGAAGCCGCGGTCGGCCTCGTCGAGCTGCGGGGAGGAGACGCCGAGGTCGAACAGCACCGCGTCCACGGACGGGACGCGGAGCCGGGCGAGGACGCCCGGGATCTCGTCGTAGACGGCGTGCTCGAGCGTGACGCGGTCGCCGAACGCGGCGAGCCGGCGGGCGGAGCGCTCCAGCGCGGTGGTGTCGCGGTCGAGCCCGATGAGCCGCAGGTCGGGGTGGGCCCGGAGCATGGCCTCGGCGTGCCCGCCCATGCCGAGCGTGGCGTCGAGGTAGCGAGGTGCGCGCCCGGCGTCGCGGGCGGCGTCCACGGCGGGGGCGAGGAGTTCCAGAACGCGACCGAGCATGACCGGTACGTGACCGGCCCCGGTCGCGTGGTCTCCCACGTCCATGGCTCACCCCCCTGGTACTGCCACCTCGCTCGCGGACTGTGTGGCATCGCCGGTCCGGACCTTGCCCGCCCCCGGCGGCGGCCTCGCCCGGCCAGGTCCCCATCCGCTGCCCTAGGGAAGATCACCGCGTTACCGCGGGGGGTCGCCGTCTGGCGCCGGGGAAGCTGCGCCAGCTGGCTCGGAGAGCGGCTGGAGACCTGGCCGAACGTGGGCCGGTGCCGGTCAACGGACCGACGGGTCGTGCGTCAGAGGATCCCTGGCAACACCTCCTCCGAGACGTCGGAGAACGCCTGCTCCTCCTGCTCGAGGTAGGACTCCCAGGCCCGGGTGTCCCAGATCTCCAGGCGTGTGTTGGCGCCGATGACCGTGCAGTCGCGGGTGAGCCCCGCGTACGTGCGCAGCGGCGGCGGGATCGTGACGCGGCCCTGCTTGTCGGGGACCTCGTCGGAGGCGCTCGCGAAGAAGACCCTGCTGTAGGCGCGGACCGCCTTCTCGGTGACCGGCGCGGCACGCAGAGCCTCGGTGATGCGCTGGAACTCCGCCATGGGGAAGACGTACAGGCAGCGTTCCTGGCCCTTCGTGATCACCAATCCCCCCGACAGCTCCTCGCGGTACTTCGCCGGCAGGAACAGTCGTCCCTTGTCGTCGAGACGCGGCGAATGGGTGCCGAGGAACACCGGCCCCACCTCCCGCGCCGCATGAGGCGCTACTGCTCCCCACGGCGCCCCACTCTACTCCACTCTTCCCCACCGTCAACAAGGAAAACGCCTCTCACGCGCGAAGATCGTCAAGGAAATCGCAGGTCAGACGGGGTGGAGCGGAGTGGGGGGCGGCGGGCCCCCTGCGCGCCGCCCGCCGCGCTCCACCGCGCGGGGCCGTCCCGCGGCGCCCGCCCCGGGTTCCCGCACGGACCCGCGGGACGGGCGGGGAGCGGCGGGTGGGGCGAAGTGGTGGGCGCCGCGGGGCTGTGGCGGCGATCCCCGTGGAGCACAATGGGCTCGCGTTCCACATGAACATCGCGGCGGGCCCTCCGACGACGTACTGTCGGTTGGGCGAGCGCGCAGAGCGCCGCACCGGTCGCGAGGAGACGGGCCCCCGCACCCGGGGGGCGGGCTCCGTCAGGGGCCTTCGACGAGCACCGCGCGGCCGGACGGCTGAGGAGGGTTTGGTGGCAGTAGGCACGCACGGCGAGTCGTTCATGGAGACCGACCCACCGGCATCGCGCTCCGCCCGGCCCGGCGGCGCGGGCGGCGGCCTGGAGGACGGGGCGGCGAACGGCGCGGCGGCGCGCGAGGGGTCGGCCCGCGACCTGGCCGGGCTCGCGCGGGTGGCGGGCAGGATCCGGGACGCCGTCGAGTCGGTGATCGAGGGCAAGCCGAAGGCGGTGCGGCTGGCGCTGACCGTGCTGCTCGCCGAGGGGCACCTGCTGATCGAGGACGTCCCCGGGGTCGGCAAGACGATGCTGGCCAAGGCGCTCGCGCGGTCCGTCGACTGCTCGGTGCGCCGGGTGCAGTTCACCCCGGACCTGCTGCCGAGCGACATCACCGGGGTGAGCGCCTACAACCAGGAGCTGCGCGAGTTCGAGTTCAAGCCGGGGCCGGTGTTCGCCAACATCGTGGTCGGCGACGAGATCAACCGCGCGTCGCCGAAGACGCAGTCGGCGCTGCTGGAGTGCATGGAGGAGCGCCAGGTCACGGTGGACGGCACCACCTACGCGCTGGAGCCGCCGTTCATGGTGATCTCCACGCAGAACCCGGTCGAGATGGAGGGCACCTACCCGCTGCCGGAGGCGCAGCGCGACCGGTTCACCGCCCGGATCTCGATGGGGTACCCCGACCCGGCGGCCGAGCTGGAGATGCTGGACGCGCACGGCGGGTCGTCGCCGCTGGACCGGCTCACCCCGGTCGCGCACGCCTCCGACGTCCGCGACCTGATCGAGGTGGTGCGCCGCCAGCACGTCGCGGCGTCGGTGCGGCAGTACGCGATCGACCTGGTCACCGCGACCCGCAAGCATCCGGAGCTGCGGCTCGGCGCCTCCCCCCGCGCCACGCTGCACCTGGTGCGGGCGGCGCGCGCGTACGCGGCGCTGGACGAGCGCGACTACGTGCTGCCCGACGACGTCCAGGAGCTCGCCGTCCCCGTGCTGGCCCACCGGCTGCTGCCGACCGCGGAGGCGCAGGTCGAGCGCCGCCGGCCCGAGCAGGTGGTCGCCGACCTGGTGCGGCGGCTCCCGGTGCCCTCCCCCGGGAAGTGACCGGTTGAGAAGGGCGCTGGCCGGCCTCACCACGCGCGGGCGGTCGTTCGTGGCCGCCGGCGCGACCGCGATCGTGTGCGCGTTCGTGCTCGGCGAGCGCGACCTGCTGCGCGCCGGGGTGCTGGTGCTGGTGCTGCCGCTGCTGTCCACGCTGGCGGTGTCGCGGACCCGCTACCGGCTGGCGTGCGCGCGGCGGCTGGACCCGGCCCGGCTGCCGGTCGGCCACGAGACGCGCGTCGACCTGCGGCTGGAGAACGTGTCGCGGCTGCCGAGCGGGCTGCTGCTGGTGGAGGACCGGGTGCCGTACGCGCTCGGCGGGCGGGCCCGGTTCGTGCTGGACCGGATCGAGTCGCAGGGGTCGCGCGAGCTCGGCTACCGGATCCGCTCGGACGTGCGGGGCCGGTTCCGGGTGGGGCCGCTGACGGTCCGGCTGGCCGACCCGTTCGGGATGGTGGAGCTGGTCCGCTCGTTCAGCATGTCCGACACCCTGACGGTCACTCCGGCGATCGTGCCGCTGCCGGCGACCCGGCTGACCGGCGCGTGGGGCGGGGGCGGCGAGAGCCTGGCCCGCGCGATGTCGGCGGCGGGCGAGGACGACGCGGCGCCGCGCGAGTACCGGCACGGCGACGACCTCCGCCGCGTGCACTGGCGGTCCACCGCGCGGCACGGCGAGCTGATGGTGCGCCGCGAGGAGCAGCACTTCCAGAGCAGCGGGACGCTCCTGCTCGACACGCGCCGCCGCGCGCACTGGGGCGACGGGCCGGGCGGCTCGTTCGAGCAGGCGGTGTCGGTGGCCGCGTCGATCGGCGTGCATCTCGGCCGGACGGGGATGAACCTGCGGTTCGTCACCGACGGGGGCGAGGCGCTGTCGTCCGCGGCGTCCTTCGACGGGGCGTTCGAGGGGCTGCTGCTGGAGGCGCTGGCGGTGGCGCGCAGGTCGAAGGCGGTGTCGCTGACGCCCGGCCTGGCCGCGCTGGGCGGCGCGGCCGGGACGGGCCGGGAGGGCGACGGGCTGGTCGCGGCGGTGTTCGGGGCGCTGACCGCCGAGGAGGCGCACCGGGTGGCGGCGGCGCGGCGCGGCGCCGCCACCCGGCTCGCGGTGCTGGTGGACGCCGGTGCCGGCGACCGGGCGGACGGCGGCGGGCAGGGCGCCGCGCGGGCGCGGAGCGGGCCGGTGCGGGCGGCGGGGACGCGGGCTCCGGCGCCGCGCTCTTCGGAGCAGGACGATGGGCCGCTCCCGGCGGGGGCCGCGGCCGGCCTGCTGCGCGCGGGCGGCTGGCGGGTGCTGGTCGTCCGGTCGGCGGCGGAGCTGGCCGGGGCGTGGACGCAGACGGGCCAGACCGGCGCCGGCACCGGCCTGCGGGACCGCGGCGCGGCGGAGGAGCCCGGCGGCCCGGCCGGTGACCCGGGCGCGGGCACCGGCACGGCGGACGGGGAGAAGGCGGCGGACGCGGCCGGAGGCGGGGCATGAGGATCCGGATGACGGTCATGGCCGCGGTGGCGACGCTGGCCTGCTCGATCGGCCTGTACCCGCTGTTCGCCACCGGGCGGTGGTTCTGGACCGGGCTCGGCGCGGTGCTGGCGGTGGTGTGCGGCGCGCTGGTCTCCCGCCGGCTGCGGCTGCCGGCGCCGCTGGACCCGCTGTGCGGGCTGGCGGTGCTGCTGCTGTACCTGACGGTGGCGTACGCGAGCGGCGAGGCGTGGCTCGGGTTCGTCCCGTCGCCCGGCGCGCTGACCCACCTCGCCGACCTGGCCGGGGACGGCTGGCACGCCGCGAACCGGTACGCGGCGCCGGTGCCGCTGGTGCCCGGGATCGGGCTGCTCGTCGCCGCCGGGATCGGGGTGGTCGCGGTCCTGGTCGACCTGCTGGCGGTGCGGCTGCACCGCGCGGCGCCCGCCGGGCTGCCGCTGCTGGCGATGTACAGCGTGCCCGCCGCGGTCCGCCAGGACGGCGTCGGCTGGCTGGCGTTCGGCGTCGGCGCGCTCGGCTTCCTCGGCCTGCTGATGGCCGACGCGCGCGAGCAGGTCGGCGGCTGGGGCCGGGCGGTCACCGTCCACCGGCACGGCGGGGAGCTGCCGCTGGCCGGGGCGGCGCCGCCGAGCGGCCAGCGGCTGCGCGTCGACGGCGGCAGGCGCGCCGCGAGCGGGCGCCGGATCGCGGCCGGCTCGGTGGCGATCGCGGTGCTGCTGCCGATGGCCGTCCCCGGCGTCCATCCGCGCGGCATGTTCGGCATGGGCGGCGGCAAGGGCAAGGGCACCCAGACCGTCACCACGCCGGACCCGCTGGTCAGCCTGAAGCGGGAGCTGACCCGGCTGGACGACTCGGTCGTGCTGACCTACCACACCGACGACCCGGACGACCCCGACTACCTGCGGCTCTACGCGCTGGACCGGTTCGACGGCGACCGCTGGACCTACAGCAAGCTGCGCAGCAGCTCCGCGGACCGGCTGTCGGGCCGGACGCTGCCGCCGCCGCCGGGGCTGAGCATCGCCCCGGTGCACGAGGTCACCACCCGGGTGAAGGTGAGCGGCGAGGTCCGCGACATGTCCTTCCTGCCGGTGCCGTACGCGCCGTCCCAGGTCGAGATCGGCGGCGACTGGCGGGTGCACTCCCGGTCGATGATGATCTACTCGCTGAGCGACTCGGCGGGCGGCCGCTCCTACACCGTCAAGAGCCTGCGCGCGGAGCCGACCGCGGCGGACCTGTCGGCCGCGACCGGGTACCCGGCCGACGTCGTCTCCCACTACACCGACGTCCCGAAGAACATCCCGCCGCAGGTCAGGACGCTCGCGCAGAACGTGACGGCGGGCGCGGCGACCGCGCGGGCGCAGGCGGTGAAGCTGCAGCGCTGGTTCACCCTGACCGGCGGGTTCACCTACGACCTGTCCACGCCGGCGCCGCAGCACGGCAACGACCTCGTCGACTTCCTGCTGCGCAGCAAGCGCGGGTACTGCGAGCAGTACGCCGCGTCGATGGCGCTGATGGCGCGGATCCTCGGGATCCCGTCGCGGGTCGCGATGGGGTACACCTCCGGCACGCAGACGCAGCCCGGCACGTGGGTGGTGCGGTCGCGGGACGCGCACGCGTGGCCCGAGCTGTACTTCGAGGGGTCCGGCTGGGTGCGGTTCGAGCCGACGCCGTCCGGCGCGGCCGGGCAGGGCACGGCCGTCACGCCGGGCTACACCGAGCCGACCGTCGCCGGCGGCGGGCGGCAGGACGACGGCGCGCTGCCGACGCCGACGGCGACCTCGCGGCCGGACGGGTCGAGCGCCACGCCGCAGGCCGCGCCGCACCGCAGCGACTCCGGCCCGCAGGACGCCCCGGCCAAGCGTGATTCCGGGGACGGCGGGGCGAAGGCGGCGCCGTGGATCGCGGGCGGGGTGCTGGTGCTGCTGCTCCTGGCCGTCCCGATGGTGCTGCGGGTGCTCACCCGGCGGCGGCGCTGGGCCGCGCTGACCGGGCCGTCCCGGCCGCGCCCCGGGGGCGGGGACCGGCCGGACGGCCCCCGGCCGCCCGGCGGCGTCCGCGGCGGCGTCCACGAGGGCGACGGCGGCGCCGCGCACGCGGCGTGGCGGGAGATGCGCGCCGACGCGCTCGACCACGGGCTGGAGTGGCGGCCGAGCGACTCGCCGCGCGCGGCGGCGCGGCGGCTCGGCGAGCTGCTGGAACTGGACCCGGTGGGCACCGAGGCGCTCGGCCGGATCGCCCGCGCCGAGGAGCTGGCCCGCTACTCGCGGACCCGGGCCGCCGATCCGCCGGAGCGGCTGCGCGCCGACGTCCGGACCGTCCGCGCGTCGTTCGCCGCGTCGGTGGGCCGCCGTACTCGGTGGCGCGCCCGCGTCTTCCCGCCGTCGTCCATCGCGCAGGCGCGGTCGGCGCTGCGCGGCGCGGGTTCCCGCACGGCGGACCTGGCCGACCGCCTCAACGACCTCCCGAACCGGCTGCGGCGCCGCTAGGGCCGTCAGGCCCCGCGGCGCCGCACGGCCGGCTCGGTGACCGGCCCGGTATCGGCCGGTATCGGCCGCGGTCGGCTCAGTGCAGGAGGAGGGGAGATCCCCGCCGGTTCACTCGCCTTCGGTGCGGCGGCGCCAGCGCTCTTCCATCCGCTCCATGAAGCCGGCCTTCGCGGGGCGGGCCTGGCGGCCGCGCCGCGCGGGCTCGTTCCCGATGCCCGTCATCCGCTTCCAGCTCGTCAGCGCCCAGACGCAGCAGACCACCATGAGCAGGAAGCCGGCCACGCTGACCGCGATGGTGGCCGTTCCGGCGTTGATGACGAGCCCGGCCATCAGGGCGCAGACGCCCACGACGAAGCCGAGGGCGGCCTTGATGATCCGGCGCTTGTAGTGGACCTGGGGGTTGGTCGAGCGGACGGCGTGCGCGAACTTCGGATCCTCGGCGTACAACGCCGACTCGATCTGCTCGAGCATGCGCTGTTCGTGCTCAGACAGCGGCACGGCGCCTCCCAACGACAGCCCCGCGACGGGGTATCCGATCCGGGACGGGAACGTCAACGGTGATATGCCCAGAATACGAGCACTCACCGGCGTACGAAAGCGAACGGCGGGTCCAGGGCCCCATACCGGTCAGCTCACCGCCTTCTCTCATCGTCTCCCGTCCCTGCCGTCACGTGCGTCACCGTCGTGCGCGCGCTCGACCAGGGCGGCGGGACGGACGGCTCCGCGGCCGAACCGGTGCGCCACCTGGTCCATCGCGCGCTCGGCCTCACGCCAGCCGCGTTCCGGCTCGTCGAAGGCGAGCTGACGGGGGGCCTCGCCGGCCGGGCCCAGGTTCTCCACCCGCACCCCGACCAGACGGAGTCGTACCCGTTCCAGCCCGGCGCCCTCGTACAGCTCGCACGCTGTGACATAGATCACACGGGCGAGATCGGTGGGCTCGCGGAGGGTGCGCGCCCGGGTGATGGTCTTGAAGTTCGCCATCCGCAGTTTGACGCTCACCGTCCGTCCCGCCGCCCCCGCCTCGCGCAGCCGCGCGCCGACCTTCTCGGCCAGCCGCAGCAGCTCCCGGCGGATCACCTCCGGGTCGTCGACGTCGGTGTCGAACGTCTCCTCCGCGCCGATGCTCTTGTCGGGGGTGTGCGGGACGACCTCGCGCGGGTCGCGGCCCCACGCCAGCTCGTGCAGGTGCGCCCCCAACGCGTTCCCCAGCTCCCGCTGCAGCGTGGCCAGGGGGATCTGCGCGAGCTGCCCGACCGTGCGCAGCCCGAGCCGGGTCAGCGTCTGCTCGGTCCGCTCCCCCACGCCCCACAGGGACGCGACGGGCAGCGGGTGCAGGAAGTCCACGACGCCGTCGGCGGGCACCACCAGCAGCCCGTCCGGCTTGCAGCGGGTCGAGGCGAGCTTGGCGACGAACTTGGTGCTCGCGACGCCGACCGAGCAGGTGATGCCCTGCTGCGCGCGGACCTGCTCGCGGACCATCCGGGCGATCTCGGCCGGCCGGCCGAGCCGCCGCCGCGCGCCCCCGACGTCCAGGAACGCCTCGTCCAGCGACAGGCCCTCCACCAGCGGCGTGATCGACCGGAAGATCTCGAACACCGCCGCCGACACCCGCCCGTACTTGCCGTGGCTGACCGGCAGCACCACCGCCTGCGGGCACAGCCGCCGCGCCCGCGACATCGGCATCGCCGAGTGCACGCCGAACTCCCGCGCCTCGTAGGACGCGGCGGACACCACCCCGCGCGGCCCCGCGCCGCCCACCACCACCGGGCGGCCCCGCAGCTCCGGCCGCTCCAGCAGCTCGACGCTGACGAAGAAGGCGTCCATGTCCACGTGCAGGATCGGGCAGCCGGTGTCGTCGGCGGGCGGGCCCGGCTGCGGGCCGGGCCGGTGCAGCTGCTGCTTGCGGCTCACGGGGCCACTCGGCTCATGGCACTATCCGGCCGGCTTGTCGGCCACCAGGTGCAGCTGGGTGGCCAGGTCGCGCAGCACCGGATGCACCGCCGCGACCGACTCCAGGGCGATCAGCGCCTCCGCCGATCCGGCGTCGCAGTCCAGCATGCCGCTCGGCACCAGGTCGGCGAAGATCCGCACGCCGTGCAGCTCGGCGACCCGCAGGCCCGCGCCGTCCACCAGCGCCGACAGCGTCTCCCGGGTGAAGCGGCGGGGCATCCGGTCGCCCTCGCCCCACCGGCCGGACGCGTCCGTCAGCACCCGCCGCGCGTCGTCGAAGTGCCCGGACAGGGCGCGGTGCAGCGCGGCGGCGACCTGCCCGGCCACCAGCACGCTCACCGACCCGCCCGGCCGGACGATCCCGGTCAGCGCGGCCATCGCCGCGCCCGGGTCGTCGACGTACTCCAGCACGCTGTGGCACAGCACCAGGTCGGCGGCGTCGGCGCCGAGCAGGTCGGGCAGGTCGACGGCGTCGCCCTGCACGGCGCGGACCGTCACCCCGGACTCGGCGGCGCGGCGCTCCAGCGCGGCGAGCGCGTCGGGGTTGGCGTCCACGACGGTGACCCGGTGGCCGAGTTCGGCCAGCGGCACCGCGAAACCGCCGGTGCCGCCGCCCACGTCGACGACGTCGCTCCGGCCGGTCTCCGGGGCGATGCGGTCGAGGACCGCGCGCAGCGCCTCCCACAGGACCGCGCTGCGCACGCGGCTGCCGCCCCGTACCCGCTTCTGTCGCCGGCCGGCCACGGCCGCTCCGCTAACGTCGTTCATCCCCGCCCACCCTAGCCGCCTTCACCCCGAAGAGGCGCGGGAGACCGCCCCCTGCGTCAGAGCGACAGGGACGGCTTGAGCTGCTGGAGGCGCGACAGCAGCCCGTTGACGAACCGGGGCGACTCGTCGGTGGACAGCTCGGTCGCCAGCCCGACCGCCTCGCTGACCGCCACGCCGTCCGGGACGTCCTCCACCCACAGCAGCTCGTACGCGCCCATCCGCAGGACGTTGCGGTCGACGACCGGCATCCGCTCCAGCGTCCAGCCGGTCGCGTAGGTGGCGATCAGCTCGTCGATCCGCTCCTGGTGCTCCTGGACGCCCTCGATCAGCCGCACGGCGTGCGGGTACTCCGACAGCTCGTCCTGGTTCGGGCGCCCCCGCGCCGCCAGCACCGCCGTCGGCGACTCCTCGCGCAGCTCCGCGGCGAACAGGATGTCGAGGGCGAGTTTGCGCGCCTTGGTCCGTGCCGCCATCTCAGCCGCGGCCGAGGTACTCGCCGGAGCGGGTGTCGACCTTGACCTTCTCGCCGGTGGTGATGAACAGCGGCACCTGGATCTGCGCGCCGGTCTCGAGCGTGGCGGGCTTGCTGCCGCCGGTGGAGCGGTCGCCCTGCAGGCCCGGCTCGGTCTCGGTGATCTCCAGGACCACGGCGGCGGGCAGCTCGACGTAGAGCGGGTTCTCGTCGTTGAACGCGATCACGGCGTTCTGCTCGGGCAGCAGGTAGTTCGCGGCGTCCCCGACGGTGGTCGCGGGGATGTGCGGCTGGTCGTAGGTCTCGGTGTCCATGAAGACGAAGTCCTCGCCCTCGCGGTAGAGGTACTGCATCTCGCGCTTGTCGACGCTCGCCACGTCGACCTTGGTGCCGGCGTTGAAGGTCTTGTCGACGACCTTGCCCGACAGCACGTTCTTGAGCTTGGTGCGGACGAACGCGCCGCCCTTACCGGGCTTGACGTGCTGGAACTCGGTGACGGTCCACAGCTGGCCGTCGAGGTTCAGCGTCATGCCGTTCTTGAGGTCGTTCGTCGTCGCCACTGCGTTGTTCTCCCGGTCGCGGCCCGCTCGCTGGTCGGCTTCAGAGTACGAGCAGGTCCTTCGTCGTTGTCGTGAGGAGCTCCGGGCCGCCCGCGCGGACGACCAACGTGTCCTCGATGCGGACTCCGCCCCGGCCCGCCAGGTACACCCCCGGCTCCGCGGTGATCGGAACTCGATCCCTCAGCTTACCGGTCTTGTCGTACCCCATGAGCGGTGCCTCGTGGATCTCCAGGCCGACGCCGTGCCCGAGCCCGTGGGTGAACGCCTCGCCGTGCCCGGCCGCCTTGATGAGGTCGCGGGCGGCGGCGTCGACGTCCCCGGTCTCGGCGCCCGGCCGCGCGGCGGCGATCGAGGCGAGCTGCGCGCGCAGCACCAGGTCGTACAGGTCGCGCTGCCAGCCGGCGGGCTCGCCGACCGCGACGGTGCGGGTCATGTCGGCGTGGTAGCCGCCGAACCGCGCCCCGAAGTCCATCGTCACCAGGTCGCCGCGCTGCAGTTCGCGGCCGCCGGGGTGGTGGTGCGGGACGGCGCCGTTCGGCCCGGACGCGACGATCGACTCGAACGCCGGGCCCTCGGCGCCGAGGTCGACCATGGCCCGTTCGAGGGCGATCGCGACGGCCCGCTCGGTGACGCCGGCGCGGACCTGCGGCAGGACGGCCTCGAACGCGCGGTCGGTGATGGCGCACGCCTCCCGCAGCAGGCCGATCTCCTCCTCGTCCTTCACCCGGCGCAGCTCTTCGACCAGGTGGCCGAGCGGGCGCAGCGGGATGTCGGCGGCCTCGCCGAGCCCGGCGTGCCGTTCGACGGTGAGGCCGTGCGCCTCGAAGCCGAGGACGCGGTGGCCGGAGGCGGCGGCGCGGGTGGTGAGCGCCTCGGCCGTCCGGCGCTCCACCAGGGTCTCCAGCTCGGGGCAGACCTCGGCGGCCATCCCGGCGTACCGGCCGTCGGTGGCCAGCACGGCGGGACTGTCCGCCGGGACGAGCAGCGCGGCGTTGGAGCTGTCGAGCCCGGTCAGGTAGCGGACGTTGACCGGCCGGGTGACCAGCAGCGCGTCGGCGTCCGTCCCGGCGACGAGCGCGGCGAGCCTGCGGCGCCGCGTCTCGTGCGCGCCCTCCGAATGCGTCTCCCCCATGGTCTGGACTCTAGAGCACCCGCCCGCGGGGCGGCCCGGCCGCGGAGCGCCCGGCCCGTCTCGACGCGGTCACGGAACATGAGAATCGCTCGACTTTGCGCCCGCGGGTGGCCTAGCGTGCCTCCGCGAGTGATCGTTCCATCCCGCCCCGTCCCCCCGCACCGGACGTCCCAGGAGGGATTCCCCGTGACCCGAGTCAGCCGTCGCAGATTGCTCGGAACAGGCGCGCTCACCGCGGCCGGAGCCGTGGTCTCCGCGGCCGCGGCACCGGCCGCCGCCGCCAGGACCGCCGCCGCTCCGGCGGCCCCCGCCGCCCCGACCGCCGCCGCCGACGTGGTGATCGTCGGCGCCGGCCTCTCCGGGCTCACCGCCGCCCGCGACCTGATCGCCGCCGGCCGGTCCGTGCTCGTCCTGGAGGCCCGCGAGCGGCCCGGCGGCCGCGTCTACGGCATGCCGCTCGGCGACGGCACCACCAGCGAGGGCGGGGCCGAGTTCATCGGCCCGACCCAGGACCGCATCGCCGCGCTCGCCAAGGACATGGGCGTCGGCACCTTCCCCACCTACAACACGGGCAAGAACGTCTACTATCGCAACGGCCAGCGGTCCCTCTACGCCACCGACGGCGTCCTCGGAGCCGTCCCGCCCGACTGGGGCGTGGTCGACCTCGAGGTCGCGCTCCTCAAGCTCGGGAGCATGGCCAAGGACGTCCCGGTCGGGCAGCCGTGGAAGGCCGCCAAGGCCGAGGAGTGGGACGCGCAGACCTTCTACACCTGGTCGCGGTCCAACTCGCTGAGCAGCGGCGCGCGGTTCCTGATGGACGAGTTCATCAGCTCCACGCTGTCGGTGCGCTCGCAGGACGTGTCGCTGCTGTACGTGCTGAACTACATCGCGTCGGCGGGCAACGAGAGCAACCCGGGCTCGGTCGACCGGCTCATCGACACCAAGGGCGGCGGCCAGGAGTCCCGGTTCGCCGGCGGGTCGCAGGAGGTGCCCGTCCGGCTGGCCGCCAAGCTCGGCGACGTCGTCCGCTACAACGCGCCGGTCCGGTCGATCGCGACCGACGGCGGCGGCGTCACCGTCACCGCCGACGGCCTCACGGTGTCGGCCAGGCGGGTCGTCGTGGCGATGTCCCCGGCGATCGCCGGGAAGATCGACTTCTCGCCGGGGCTGCCCGCGGGCCGCGCGCAGCTGATGCAGCGCTACCCGATGGGCTCGATCTGCAAGTTCGTCGCCGTCTACGACACCCCGTTCTGGCGGGCGGACGGGCTGACCGGGCAGGCCGTCTCCGACAGCGGCGCGATCGACGCGACGTTCGACAACAGCCCGCAGGACGGGTCGCGCGGGATCATGATGGGCTTCATGAACCAGGCGAACATCCGCAAGCTGGACGGTGCCTCGGCGGACGAGGTGCGGGCGGCGGGCCTGGCCTCGTTCGCGAACTTCTACGGCGACAAGGCCAAGACCCCGGTGCGGACGGCGTTCCAGCGCTGGGACAACGAGACCTGGAGCGGCGGCGGCCCGGTCGGGATCGCCCCGCCCGGCGTCCTCACCGGCTTCGGCGAGGCGCTGCGCGCGCCCTGCGGGCCGATCCACTGGGCGGGCACCGAGACGTCCGACTACTGGACCGGCTACATGGACGGCGCGGTCCGCTCCGGCGAGCGCGTCGCCAAGGAGGTCCACGCCGCCCTCTGACGCCCCGGACCACGTCCACTCGCGGTGAGTCGTCGTCATGCGCTTCGTCATGGCGACGACTCGCCGCAGGCGGACGGGGCGGCGCAGGTGGGCGGGGCGGTCAGGCCAGGTCGGCGGCCATCTGCTTGACCTTCTCGATGAGGGCGATGCGGCCCTTGTGGTCGCCGGCGATCGGCGACACGTTCAGCGTGGTGATGCCGGACTCCTTCATCGCGGCGAGCCGCTCGCGCACGTGGCCCTCGGAGCCGATCAGCGACATCTTCTCCAGCAGCTCCTGCGGGACCTTCGCGGCGGCCTCGTCCTTCTTGCCGTCGAGGTAGAGGTCCTGGATCTCCTCGGCCTCCTTCTCGAAGCCGTACCGGCGGGCGAGGTCGTTGTAGAAGTTCTTGCCCTTGGCGCCCATGCCGCCGATGTAGAGCGCCGCCATCGGGCGGCCGAACTCCAGGTAGCCCTGCACGTCGTCGCCGATGGCGAGGGCCGCCTGGCCGACGACGTCCAGCTCGCCGAGCGAGGGGTCGCGCTTGGCCTTTCCGGCAGCTAGCGAGGCGCCCCACACGTCGGCGGCCTTCTCCGGCATGTAGAAGATCGGCTCCCAGCCGTCGGCGATCTCGGCGGTCAGCTCGACGTTCTTCGGGCCGATCGCGGCGACCATGACCGGGATGTCCGCGCGCACCGGATGGTTGATGATCTTGAGGGCCTTGCCGAGGCCGGTGCCCCGCTCGGGGGGCAGCGGCAGCGTGTAGTGCTTGCCGTCGTGCTGGACGCGCTCGCGCCGCCACACCTTGCGGCAGATCTCGATGATCTCGCGGGTGCGGCCGAGCGGCGCGGTGTAGGGGACGCCGTGGAAGCCCTCGATGACCTGCGGCCCGGACGCGCCGATGCCGAGCGTGAACCGGCCGTCGGAGACGTAGTCCAGGCCGGCGGCGGTCTGCGCGATCGCGGTCGGCGTGCGCGAGTAGATGTTGAGGATGCCGGACCCGATCTCCAGCCGCTCGGTCTTGGCCGCGATGTACCCCATCTGGCTCACCGCGTCGAAGCTGTAGGCCTCCGGCACGTAGACGATGTCGAGGCCGGCCTTCTCGAAGTCGGCCAGCTCGTCGACGGTCTCCTTGAACCCGCCCGCGTAGTTGAGCCCCATCCCGATGCGCATCCGGCGTCCCTTCCGTAAAACCGAATCAGATTCCAGTCGAACGTAACCTACTCCGGGCCGCCCGCCGGGGCGAGGGCCCGCCGCCCGCTACCCCAGCGCCGGGCCCCGCAGCGCCTCCAGCGCGGGCCGGTACAGGTCGGCGCGGATCTTGCCGACCACGCCGCCGCCCTTGCCGGCCAGCGACCCGGCCAGCTCCAGCGCGGCGGGCAGCACGCCCGCCTCGTCCGCCGTCCGCTGCACGATCCCGGCCGCCATCGCCTGCTCGGCGGTGTACCGGCGGCCCGTGATCATCGCCTCGTGCGCCGTCCGCTTCGGCAGCCGCGCGCCGATCAGCGCGTTCATGCCGGGCGTGAACGACATGCCGAGGTCGACCTCGGGCAGGCAGAAGTAGCCCCGGTCGCCGCGCATGACGGCGAAGTCGTGGGCGAGCGCGAGCATGCCGCCGCCGGCGAACGCGTGCCCGTTGAGCGCGGCGACCGTCGGCATCGGCAGCTCCAGCAGCCGGGCGTACAGCGCGTGGATGCGGCTCAGGTACGGCTCGAACTCGTCGCGGTGGGCGCCGAGCCAGTCGAGGTCGAGGCCGTTGGAGTAGAACTTGCCGGTCCCGGTGGTGACGAGGGCGCCGGGCCCCTCGTTCTTCTCCACGGTGTCGAGCGCGCCCTCGACCGCGCCGAGGAAGTCGGGGCTGAACCGGTTCTCGCCGGAGTCGAAGCGCAGGACGTACACATCGCCGTCGCGCCGCAGGTCGATCACGCTGGTCTCCTTCGTCGGTGCCTGAGCAGACCCTACTGGTCGGTAGCCGGCGGGAAGATCATGCAGGTCGTGGTGCCGTGCGCGACGAGCTTGCCGTCCTGGTTCAGGATCCGCCCCTCGGCGGTCGCGATCTTCCGCCCGACATGGACCGTTGTTCCCTCGCAGGTCAGCCTGCCACCCTCCAGCGGCACCGCACGGACGAAGTTGACCTTCAGCTCCAGCGTCGTGTAGCCGGCGCCCGCGGGCAGCGAGGTGTGCACCGCGCACCCCATCGCCGAGTCCAGCAGCGTGGAGAGCACCCCGCCGTGCACGGTGCCCAGGGGATTGCTGAAGTCGGTGCGGGGCGCGAGCGAGAAGACGACCCGCCCCGGCTCCAGCTCCTCCGCCGCCATGCCGAGGAGCGCGCCGATCCCGTACCCCTCCTCGGCACCCTTGTTGATCAGCGCCTTCAACTGCTCGAGACCCGCCGTCGTCGCCGTGCCCACCATGCTCCGCTCCCCCTCCAGGTATGACGTCCGTCATAAGCACCGTCGTGTATGACGACCGTCATGGTCAACGCGAGAAGCTTATGATGAATGTCATAATCGAGGCATGGGGACCGACAGCCGGGAACGCATGGTGCGCAGCGCCGCCTACCTCTTCCGCGAGCGCGGCTACAGCGGCACCGGATTCCGCGACGTCATCGCGCACAGCGGCGCGCCGCGCGGGTCGATCTACCACCACTTCCCCGACGGCAAGGCGCAGCTCGCCGAGGAGGCCGTCCGCTACGCCGGGGAGTTCCTCAACGCCGGCATCCTCGCCGCGACCGAGGGCGGCGACGCCGCGTCCGCCGTGGACGCCTTCGTCGGCTGGTGGCGGCAGGTGCTGATCAAGAGCGAGTTCCGCGCCGGGTGCCCGATCGTCGCCGTCACCGTCGAGAGCCACGACGACGCGCCGCAGCTGGCCGCGGCCGCGGCCGCGGCCTTCGACCGCTGGCAGGACACCCTCGCCACCGGCCTCGGCAACGCCGGCGTCCCCGACGACCGCGCCGCCCGCCTGGCCCGCCTCATCGTCGCCGCCGTCGAGGGCGCCACGATCCTGTGCCGCGCCCACCGCGACGTCGCGCCCCTCGACGACGTCGTCGCCGAGCTCAAGGACATGACGAGGAACGCCGTCGAGGACGAATGACGCGCGCGGGCGGCGCCCCGCCCGGACCCGCTCCGCGTCCTACTGGGCGGCGGGGGTCTCGGCGAGGAGTTCGGCGACGGCCTGCAGCGCGAGGACGTAGGACATCATGCCGAAACCGGCGATCGTGCCGGTGGCGACGCCCGCGACGACGGAGGTGTGGCGGAACTCCTCGCGGGCCGCCGGGTTGGTGATGTGCACCTCGACGAGCGGGGCGGTGCGCTGGGCGAGCGCGTCGCGCAGCGCGTAGGAGTAGTGCGTGAAGGCGGCCGGGTTGAGGACGATCGGCAAGCGCCCGTCCGCGGCCTCGTGCACCCAGCGGACCAGTTCGGCCTCGTCGTCGGTCTGCCGGACGTCGACGTCGAGGTCGAGCCTGCGGCCGGTGTCGCGGCAGAGGGCGGCGAGGTCCTCGAACGTCGTCGCCCCGTACACGTCGGGCTCGCGGCTGCCGAGACGACCGAGATTGGGACCGTTCAGAACGAGCACGTGCTTCATCGGGAGACCTCACGGTAGGCGGCGGCGAGCAGGTCCTCGTCGGGGCCCTCCAGGCGGCCGGGCTCGGCGAGGCCGTCCAGGACGACGAACCGCAGGGTCGCGCCGCGCGACTTCTTGTCGATCGTCATGGTGTCGCGCAGGCCCGGCCAGTCCGCGGCGTAGGAGACGGGCAGGCCGACGGAGGTGAGGACGGCGCGGTGCCGTTCGGCGACGTCGGCGGGCAGCCGCCCGGCGAGCCGGGCCAGCTCGGCGGCGTAGACCATGCCGATGGCAACGGCGTGGCCGTGCCGGAACTTGTAGTCCTCGGCCTTCTCGATGGCGTGCGCGAGGGTGTGGCCGTAGTTGAGGATCTCCCGCAGGCCGCTCTCCCTCAGGTCGGCGGAGACCACGTCCGCCTTCACCCGGATCGCGCGTTCGACCAGCTCGCGGGTGTGCGGGCCGGTGGGGGACGCGGCGCCCTCCGGGTCGGCCTCGACCAGGTCGAGGATCGCCGGGTCGGCGATGAACCCGGCCTTGATGATCTCGGCGAGGCCGCTGATGTAGTCGTCGTGCGGCATCGTGACGAGGGCGGCGAGGTCGCACAGCACCCCGGCGGGCGGGTGGAAGGCGCCGACGAGGTTCTTGCCCTCGGGGACGTTGATGCCGGTCTTGCCGCCGACCGCCGCGTCCACCATGCCGAGCAGCGTCGTCGGGACGAGCACCGACCGCACCCCGCGCAGCCACGACGCCGCCGCGAACCCGGCGAGGTCGGTGGTGGCGCCGCCGCCGACGCCGACGACGACGTCGGTGCGGGTCATCCCGGCGCGGGCGAACGCCGACCAGAGCCCGGCGAGGACGCCGACCTCCTTGGCGGCCTCGCCGTCCGGGACGGGCAGCGCGTGGACCTTGTGGCCGGCCTCTTCGAGGGCGCCGCACACCGGGCGGGCGATCTCGGGGAGGCCCTCGGCGTGCACCACCGCGACCGTCCGGGCGCGGTCGCCGACCAGCGCGGGCAGCTCCGCGAGGACGCCCGTCCCGATGACGACGTCGTAGGGGTCGGCGCCGCCGACGTGCACCCGCGCCTGCGTCATGACGCCGCCTCGAGCGACTTGAGGATCTCCGCCACGATGTCGGCGGGCTCGCGCCCGTCGGTGTCGACGTGCAGGGAGCCGAGCCGCTCGTAGACGGGGAGGCGCTCCTCCAGCAGCTTGCGCATCTGGCTGCGCGGGTTCAGCACGAGCAGCGGGCGCGCCGACGCCAGGCCGACCCGCTTGATCGCCTCCGACAGGCCGACCCGCAGGTAGACGACGGTGTGCCCCGCGAGCAGCTCCTGCGTCTCGGCCGCGAGGACGGCGCCGCCGCCGAGCGCGACGACGCCCTCGTGCTCGGCGAGGGCGGCGGCGACGGCGGCCCGCTCCAGCTCGCGGAACCGGTCCTCGCCGTCGTCGATGAAGATCTCGCCGATCGGCTTGCCGGCCGCCGCCTCGGTGTCGGCGTCGGTGTCGCGCAGCGCCACGCCGAGCCGCTCGGCGAGGGCGGTGCCGACGGTGGTCTTGCCCGATCCCGGCGGCCCGATCAGGACGGCCTTCGGTCGCGTCATAGCCGGCGTGTCCACTTCACTTGATGGTGAGCGAGGACAGGTATCCCCGCAGGTTGCGGGCGGTCTCCTCGGCGGAGTCGCCGCCGAACTTCTCCAGCGCCGCGTCCGCCAGCACCAGCGCGACCATCGCCTCGGCGACGACGCCGGCGGCGGGCACCGCGGTGACGTCGCTGCGCTGGTTGATGGCCTTGGCGGGCTCGCCGGTCCGCACGTCGATGGTGTCGAGCCGGCGCGGGACGGTGGAGATCGGCTTCATCGCGGCGCGCACCCGCAGCACCTCGCCGGTGGTCATGCCGCCCTCGACGCCGCCGGCCCGGTTGGTGCGGCGGCGGACCCCCTCGGGGGTGTTGTCGATCTCGTCGTGCGCCCGGGAGCCGGGACGGCGCGCGGTGGTGAACCCGTCGCCGAGCTCGACGCCCTTGATCGCCTGGATGCCCATCAGGATGCCGGCGAGCCGCGAGTCGAGGCGCCGGTCCCAGTGGACGTGGCTGCCGAGGCCCGGCGGGAGCCCGTAGGCGAGCACCTCCACGACGCCGCCGACGGTGTCGCCGGCCTTCTTCATCTCGTCGATGTGCGCGACCATCGCGGCGGACGCGCCGGCGTCGTAGCAGCGGACCGGGCTCTCGTCGACGGCCGCGAGGTCGTCCGGGCCGGGCAGCACCCCGTCGGGCGCCTCGACCTCGCCGAGCGCGATCACGTGGCTCAGCACGTCCACGCCGAGCGCCTGCTTGAGGAACGCCTTGGCGACGGTGCCGAGCGCGACCCGCGCCGCCGTCTCCCGCGCGCTCGCCCGCTCCAGGACGGGCCGCGCGTCGTCGAAGCCGTACTTCTGGATGCCGACGAGGTCGGCGTGCCCGGGGCGCGGCTGCGACAGCGGCGCGTTGCGCGCCTGGGCGGCGAGGACGTCGGCGTCCACGGGGTCGGCCGACATGACCGTCTCCCACTTGGGCCACTCGGTGTTGCCGACCTGGATCGCGACCGGTCCGCCGAGCGTCACGCCGTGCCGGACGCCGCCGAGGATCGTCACCTGGTCCTGCTCGAACTTCATCCGGGCGCCCCGCCCATGGCCGAGCCGCCGGCGGCGCAGTTCCTCGGCGATGTCGCCCGAGGTCACGCGCACGCCGGCCGGCAGCCCCTCCACGATCGCGGTCAGGGCCTGGCCATGGGACTCCCCCGCGGTCAACCAGCGCAGCATGCGAACGATCCTATTGACTCCGCGCACCCGCCCGTGACCGCGTCCAGCATCTGAGAGGCCGTCAGGCGATCTCGCGCCAGTCGAGGACGGGGGCCGCCAGGTCGCGGACGGCGGCGAGGAAGCCGAGCCGGTTGGCGCGCAGGGCCGGGTCCTCGTCCATGACCATGACGTCGTCGAAGTAGGCGTCGACCGGTTCCGCCAGCGCGGACGCGGCCGAGGCGAACTCCGGCAGCGCGGGGCGGGGCGGCAGCCCGTCGCGGACCCGGGTGAAGACCTCGTCCAGGCGGCGTTCGGCGGGTTCGGCGAACAGGCCGGGGTCGTAGCCGGCCGCCGTCCCGGCGGGGACGATCCGCAGGACGCGCTGCAACGCGGCCGTCAGCCGGGCGAACCCGTCGGTGCGCAGCAGCCCGGCCAGGTCGGCGGCGGTGCGGGCGGCGTGCGCGGGAGCGTCCGCGAGCGGCAGGACGGCCCGGACGACGGGGATCGGGAGCCCCTCGTCCAGCAGGTTCTGCTCCAGCCGCCGCGCGGTGAACCGCTCCGCCTCGGCGAGGGCGTCCGGCGGCACCTCGACGGGCTGGTGCCGCGCCGCGGCCGCCAGCCCGTCGCCGACCGTGACCGGCGCCAGCCGCGGGACGGCCCGCAGGATCGCGGTCAGGCCGAGCGCGGCGCGGCGCAGCCCGAACGGGTCGGACCCGCCGGCCGGCGCCGCGCCGGCGGCGAACAGCCCGGCGATCAGGTCGAGCCGGTCGGCGGCGGCGAGGACCGCGCCGGGAACGGTCGCCGGGAGCGCGTCCCCGGCCGAGCGCGGCAGTTCCATCTCGTGGAGGGCCTGGGCGACGGCCTCGTCCTCCCCCGCGCGGCGGGCGTACTCGCGGGCCATCGTCCCGGCGAGGCCGGACAGCTCGATGACCATGGACGAGGCCAGGTCGAACTTGGCGAGCGCGGCGGCGCGGCCGAGCGCCGCCCGCTCGTCCGGGGCGAGGTCGAGGCGGCCGGCCAGGTCGGCGGCGATCGCGGCGATGCGCGCGGACCGGTCGGCCATCGAGCCGAGCCGTTCGGTGAAGGTCAGCCGGGCGAGCCCCTGCTTGATCTCGCCGGGCGTCCTGCGCAGGTCCTGCTGGAAGAAGAACGCGGCGTCCTCGTAGCGCGCCCTGATCACGGCCTCGTTGCCCGCGCGGACGAGGTCGTGGTCGCATTCGCCGTTGGCGACGGTGACGAAGTGCGGCAGGAGCCCGCCGGACGGCCCGCGCACCGGCAGGTACCGCTGGTGCTTGCGCATGACGGTGGTGAGGATCGCCTCGGGCAGGTCGAGGTACTTCGCGTCGAACGACCCGAGGATCGCGACGGGCTCCTCGACCAGGTCGACGATCTCCTCGACGAGGTCCTCCTCGGCGGCGAGGTCGACCGTCCCGCCGTGGCGGGCGGCGAGGGCCCGCGCGTCCTCGACGATGCGGGTGCGGCGCCGCGCCGGATCGGGCTCGATGCCGTGCTCCCGCAGGACGCCGATCAGCGACGACGCGTCCGGCACCGGCACGCGGGCGGGGTCGGCGGTGCGGTGGACGTCGGTCGCCCGGCCCTGGTCGAGGTCGTCCAGCGCGATCTGCTGCCGGTCCAGCAGGGCCAGCACCCGCCGGACGGGCCGCGCGAACGACAGGCCGGGGACGTTCCAGCGCATGTTCTTCCCCGCTCGCAGCCCCTGGACGAGCCCGGGCAGCAGCCCGGCGAGGACGTGCGGCGCGGGCCGCCCGGTGACCTTCCGGACGTGCGCCGTGTACTGCTTGCCGCCGAGGGTGATCTCGCGCACGTCGGCGACGTCGATGCCCTGCCCGCGCGCGAACCCCAGCAGGGCCCGCGTCGGCTCCCCGGACGCGTCGTAGGCGGCGGCGACCCGCGGCCCCTTCACGACCTCCTCGGCGTCCGGGGCCTTGGGCTCCACGTCCCGGACGACGACGATCAGCCGGCGGGGAGTCGAGAAGGTGTCGAACGTGGACGCGTCGGTGAGCAGGCCCGCCTCCTCCAGGCCGTCGCGGAGCCGCTCCGCGACGGCCTCCGCCGCGCGGCGGACCTCGCTCGGCGGCAGTTCCTCCACGCCGATCTCCAGCGCGAACGCGGCCGGCTCGCGGATCTCCCGGAGGACCGGCCGCTCCGGCGCCGGCCGGGCGGCGGTGGCGTCGCCGAGGGGGTGGCCGAGTTCGGCGCGGCGCTCCACCCAGAGGGCGGCGACCTCGTGGGCGAGGCCGCGCATCCGCGCGAACGCCCGGGCCCGCTCGGCGGTGCCGATCGCGCCGCGCGCGTCCAGCACGTTGAAGGCGTGCGAGCACTTCAGCACGCAGGAGTGGGCGGGGACGGGCAGCCGGGCGTCCAGCATCCGGCGGGCCTCGGACGCGTACGCCTCGAACAGCTCCCGGGTCGTGGCGATGTCGGCGTCGTCGAGGTAGTAGCGGCTCATCTCGTACTCGGCCTGGCCGAACGCCTCGCCGTAGGAGATGCCGGGCGCGTACGCGATGTCCTTGAAATGGGACACGCCCTGCAGCGCCATCAGGATGCGTTCCATCCCGTAGGTGATCTCGACCGAGACCGGGTCGAGCATCATCCCGCCGGACTGCTGGAAGTAAGTGAACTGGGTGATCTCCAGGCCGTCCAGCCAGACCTCCCAGCCGAGCCCCCACGCGCCCAGCGCCGGCGATGCCCAGTCGTCCTCGACGAACCGGACGTCGTGGGCGCGCAGGTCGATCCCGAGCGCGGCGAGGCTGCCGAGGTACAGCTCCTGCGCGTCGCCCGGTTCCGGTTTGAGGACCACCTGGAACTGGGTGTGGGTCTGCAGCCGGTTCGGGTTGTCGCCGTAGCGGGAGTCGTCCGGGCGGACGCTCGGTTCGGCGTGGGCGACGCGCCACGGCTCGGGCCCGAGGACCCGCAGGGCGGTGTTCGGGTTGAGCGTGCCCGCCCCGACCTCGGTGTTCATCGGCTGCCCGACGAGGCAGCCGTGCCCCGCCCAGAACTCGGTGAGCCGGATGAGGGCGTCCTGCATGGTGAGCACGGGGAATCTCCAAAACGGGGTCGGGCGGCCAAGCGTAGATGCGTCAGCGCCCGAGACCTCGCCGGACCGCCGTCCGCACCGGCGACGACTCGGGGAGCGGCCCCGACGGCACCAGCGGCGGCTGCGCCATGAACTTCACCTCGGTCCCGCGGTGCGGCTGCGCGGCGTGCACGAGGAACGGGTGGCACAGGTACACGTCGCCTGCCCGCCCGGTCGCGAGCGCGACGGGACGGTGCTCGGACGCCGGGACGGCCTTCGCCGCGATGTCCATGAAGGCGACGCCCTCGTCGCCCGCCGGTTCCAGGAGGGGCGGGACGTCCAGGTGGGACCCGGCGCGGATACGGGTGGGCGCGTCGTCGTCGCCCACGTCCGAGAAGAGGAACAGCATCAGCAGCGCCCGCCCCTTGGACGCGAGGTTCACGCGGTAGCCCATGAAGTCGGACGGGTCGTCGCCCGGGAAGCTCGCGTCGATGTGCCAGCCGTCGTCGCCCGGCTCCGCGTCGCTCGGGAACCGGACCGGGAACGTCCCGAGGCCGCCCGGCGCCTCCCACGCGCCCTTCCCCGCGACCGCGTCGTAGGCGGCGTGCAGGCGCGGGGTGTTGGCGGCGGCCTTGAACGGCGGCTGCCCGTACCCGCCGAGCCGGACGACCGGCCGCGTCCAGGTCGAGCGGTCGCCGGGGTCGCAGCCGGTGTCGCGCCAGAGGATCCCGCGGCACTCGGCGGCCAGCTCCCGGGAGAACGCCCCCGCCACCCGGACGAAGCCGTCCGCGACGAAGGCGTCAAGATCGAAATCGTGCATCGGCCCAGGATGCCGACGGCGCCCCGGCGGGCGCCAGCGGATTTCCGGCCGTCAGCCGCGCCGGACGACGCTGAGCTCGACCCCGCCGACGATCCGGCCGCGCAGCACCTCGGCGAGCCGGTCGGAGACCCGCTGCACCGTGACGCGCTCGTCGTGGCCGGGCACCACCGCGAACCGGACGGCCAGCTCGGCGGAGGTCCCCTCGGCGAGCCGGACGCCGGTGACGGCCTGGTCGGAGCCGAACGCGGCCTCGACGGCGGCGAGCACGTCGGGGTCCTCGTGCGGCGGCGGGACGGGCCGCCCCTCGGCGAGCAGGTGCAGCCGCAGCCCCTCCACCGCGAACGGGACGGGCCCCGCCACGTCCACGACCAGCGCGTCCGCGCCCTCGTCGAGGGTCGCGCGGCAGGCGTCGCCGGCGCGGACGGCGACCGGGCGGGCGTCGGCGCGCCACGCCTTCATCGTGTCCATGCAGGTGAAACCGAGCACGCCGCGCCGGCCGTCCTCGCCGATCAGCGTGGGCAGCGCCATGTCGCTGGACTTCTCCCGGCGTAGCCCGCCGGGCTCGGGCTCCTCCTCCTCGGTGAGGACGGCGACGATCGGCACGAGCAGCCGGGTGCTCTGCAGCCGCCGCAGCACCGTGTGCTGGCCGACGCGCCCGGCCGCGTACCCGGCGAGGGCCTCGCACAGCCGGGGGTCGGCGCCGCCGTCGTCCCCGGGGAACTGGGGTTCGGGAATGGTCAGTCCGGACACGGCAGGAAGGCTATAGCCTCCGGCGACCGCCGTGGGTACCGATTCGGATACTCTCCGCGATCCAGGCCGCCACCCGGCCCGGTCAACCCAGGTCGGCGATGGCGGCGACGGTGCCGCCGCCGGACGGGCCCTGGTGCACCGCCGCGACCGACACGAACACCGCCGGGTCGCCGGTGACGGACGCGGCGACGCCGCCGACGCACGCCTTGATCTGCCGGTGCCAGTGCACGTCGGAGTCGTCCAGCATGATGTTGCGGCGCCCCCGCACCGACCCGGACGGGTCCGCCTCGCACTTGATGAACACGTTGACGAGCCGGTCGCCGAGATCGGACGTGCGGGGCCTGTCCGGCAGGTCGAGGCCGGTCGAGCGGATCGCGTCCCAGATGCCGTCGGCGTCCAGCGCGTCCTTCATCACACCGTGCCCCGCCCGGTACCGGCCGCCGATGCCGCGCACGTTCCCGACGACGACGATCTGCGCCCGGTCCAGTTCCACGCCGGACGAGCACGACGCCACCGACGAGAACAGCGACAGGTCCTTGTGGATCTGCCCGGCCGACGGCGTCTCGATCTCGCCGAGCGCGACCGCGATGCCGAGCGCGGTGGTCGAGTTGGAGATGTCCATCGACTTGAGGGTGTCCTCGGTGACCACGTCGCGGCCGCGCGACTTGGCGTCGTTGATGGTGTCGAGGGTGAGCAGCGGCGTCTTGGTCTGCACGTAGTGGACGTCCGCCGGGTCGTCGATGCCGGCGGTCTTCATCGCCTCGCGGACGCCCGCGGCGACCGTCTCCACCATCGCCGGGCGGCCGATGTCCTCGGGCAGGATCACCTCGCTCATCGCGACGCCGACCGACAGCCGCGGCTCGTCCGACACGGGCGCGTCCGCCGGGTCGACGGTGGCGAAGACGGTCGCGTGCGGGCTCAGCACCCCGTCGGTGCCGCCCGACCACACCAGCGGGACGCGCGCCACCTCGTCCGCCGGCCGGGTGCCCTTCGCGACCAGCACCTCGCGGAACGCCCGGTCGGCCAGCAGCCGCGTGTAGTCGTTGACGCCGCCGTTGCCCTCGGTCTTCCCGACGACCGCCAGGACCCGGTCGGCCTCCAGCACGCCGCCGTCGATCAGCCGGGCCAGCCCGGACGCGTCGGTCACGCTCTCGATGGGGATCTTGCGGACTTCGATCGGATCGGGCACGTCATCGCTCCTCGGCTGCTCTGCTGACCGGTCCTGTACCCCGGCTCACGGCCCGAACGCTAACCACGCGGCGGGCGGCGCTCATGGGCGAAACCAGCCCAAGGAGCGCCGCCCGTTCGGCAATCTCCGCCCGAGCCCGTCCGGGTGGTGCGCCTCGGCGGCCAGTTCGTCCAGCGCCGCGGGCTTGAGGGCCCGGAACGCGGTGTCGGTGTCGTTCATCTTCACCCGGGCGGCCTGCCGGGCGTCCAGCCCGTGCCAGTTCACGAGGGCGAGGACTTCGAGGTCGCGTTCGGGCAGCGCGGCGATGGCCGCGAGCGCCGTCTCGCATTCCACGACGTGCTCGGCCGCGTCCCAGGCGGCGAGGTCGCGGTGCCGGACGGCCGTCCTTACGGGGACGTTCCAGAAAGATCAGGCGAGCCGGGCGAGGCGCTCGACGGCCTCGTCGATGACCTCGTCCTTCTTGCAGAACGCGAACCGGACGAAGTGGGCGCCCGCCTCCGCGTGGTCGTAGAACACCTGCGTCGGGATCGCGACGACGCCCGCCTTCGCGGGGAGCGCGCGGGCCAGCTCCAGCCCGTCGGAGAAGCCCAGCGGCCGGATGTCGGCCTGCACGAAGTAGGTGCCCTGCGGCCGGTACGCGGTGAATCCGGCCGCCTCCAGGCCGGTGACGAGCCGGTCCCGCTTGGCCTGCAGCGACGCGCGCAGGTGCGCCACCCACGCGGTCTCGTTCGCGAGGGCGTACGCGGCGGCCCGCTGGTAGGGGGCGCTGGTCGCGTAGGTGAGGAACTGCTTGACGGTCTGGACGGCGCGGACGTACCGGGCCGGCGCGGTGACCCAGCCGGTCTTCCAGCCGGTGACGGAGAACGTCTTGCCGGCCGACGACACCGACACCGTCCGCTCCCGCATCCCGTCCAGGGTGGCGAGCGGGATGTGCTCGGTGCCGTCGAACGTCAGGTACTCGTACACCTCGTCGGTGATCGCGACCAGGTCGTGCTCGCGGCAGACGCCGGCGATGGCCTCCAGCTCGTCGCGGGTGAACACCGTCCCGGCGGGATTGTGCGGGGAGTTCACCAGGATCGCCTTGGTGCGCGGCCCGACGGCGGCGCGCAGCTCGTCCGGGTCGAACGTGAAGCGGCCCTCCACCGGGCGGAGCATGACGGGCCTGCGGACGGCCCCGGCCAGCGCGATCACCGCGGCGTACGAGTCGTAGTACGGCTCGAACACGACGACCTCGTCGCCCTGCCCGGCGAGCGCGAGCACGGACGCCGCGATGCCCTCCGTGGCGCCGACGGTCACGTACACCTCGGTCAGCGGGTCGTACGCCAGGCCGTACCGCTCCAGCCGCTGCGCCGCCACGGCCTCCCGCAGCTCCGGCAGCCCCGGTCCCGGCGGATACTGGTTGCCGCCGGACCGGATCGCCTCGACCGCCACGTCCAGCATGGCCCGCGGGCCGTCCTCGTCGGGGAAGCCCTGGCCCAGGTTGATCGATCCCGTGGCGGTGGCCAGCGCGGACATCTCCGCGAAGATCGTCTCGCCGAACTCCCGCATCCGCGGCACCAGAGGCTCAGTCACGGCACAAGCCTAAGGGGGCATCAGATCCAGCCCATCTCCTCGGCGGCGCGGACGGCGGCGAATCGGGAGGACTCGCCGAGCTTGCTCATCGCCGTGGACAGGTAGTTGCGGACGGTCCCCTCCGACAGGTGCAGCAGCGCGGCGATGCGGGCGGTCCCGGTGCCGGCGCCGGTGAGGCGGAGGATCTCGCGCTCGCGCTCGGTCAGCGGGTTGTCGCCGGCGGCCATCGCGGTCGCGGCGAGTTCGGCGTCCAGGTACCGGCCGCCCTCGTGGACCTTGCGGATCGCGGCGGCCAGCTCCTGCGTGGGCGCGTCCTTGGCGACGAAGCCGCGCACCCCGGCGGCCATGGCGCGGCGCAGGTAGCCGGGACGGCCGAAGCTGGTGAGGATGCAGACCGCGCAGCGGGCGCCGGCCGCGTCCAGCTCCTCGGCGACGGTGAGGCCGTCCCCGCCGGGCATCTCGATGTCGAGGACGGCAACGTCCGGATCGTGCTCGGCGACGGCCGGGGCCACCTCGTCGCCCCGGCCGACCTCCACGACGACGTCCAGGTCGGCCTCCAGGCCGAGGAGCGCGGCGACGGCGCCGCGGATGAGGTGCTCGTCGTCGGCGAGCAGGATCCGGATCACCTGCCGCTCCGCACGGCGCCGGCCGCCGTCCCGGCGCGGGCGGCGGAGGCGTCCGGGCCGGGTCGCGGGAGCGGGACGACGGCGCGCAGCAGGAAGCCGTCGCGGCCGTGCCGGCCCGCGGTGATCTCGCCGCCGACGACGGCGAGGCGTTCGGCGAGACCGGTCAGCCCCGCGCCGCCAATGTCCTCGCCGGTGTCCCCGCCGCCGCGGACGCCGTCGTTGCGCATCTCCAGGACCACGGAGCCACCGTACGGGGTGAGGGCGACGGCGCAGCGCCGGGCCTCGCTGTGCTTGATCACGTTGGTGGCGCCCTCCCGGATCACCCAGGCGAGCACCGCGCGGACCTCGGCGGGAAGCCCGTCCGGCACGTCCCCGGCCTCGCAGCGCACCCCGGCGGCCTCCAGCACCGCCCGCACCCCGGCCAGCTCGGCGTCCAGCTCGACGGCGCGGTAGCCGTGCACGGCGGCGCGCACCTCGCGGAGCGCGTCGCGGGCGGCGCACTGCACGTCGGCCATCTCGGCGCCGGCCCGGGCCGGGTCGGCCTCCGCGAGCCGCAGGGCCAGCTCGCTCTTCACCGCGATCAGCGACAGGCTGTGGCCGAGCAGGTCGTGCAGGTCGCGGGAGAAGCGCAGCCGCTCCTCGGTGACGGCGAGCCGGGCGAGGGCCTCCCGCGCGGCGTGGGTCTCCTGGTGGAGGTCCCACATGCGGCGCTGGTACAGGTTGACGAACGCGACGAGGCCGCACGTGCCGGCGTAGATCGCGAACATGAACGGGAACAGCCAGTACCAGGGCATGTCGCCGTCGGGGTAGAGGTGCCGGGAGGCGAGACTGCCGTAGACCGCCGCGACCGCGCCGGTCCCGGCGCACAGCGCGACGATCCTGCGGCGGCTCATCGGCGACAGCACCACCGCCGACACCCAGAAGACGGGGACGACGGCGAACAGCGGGTGGGCGAACAGCAGCAGGCTGAGGGCGGCGGTCACCGCGCCGCTGAGCGCGACGTCCCGGCGGGACGCGCCGCCCTCCAGGCCCGCCCGGACGAGCCGCATGTAGCACCACGTCATCAGGCCGAGCCCGAGGACCGCCAGGACGATGACGGGGACGCCGATGCGGCCGTCGTCGTGGGCGGCGGCGATCCCTGCCAGGCCGGGGACGATGAAGCCGAGGGCCGCGCACAGGAACGAGCGCTGCGTCACCCGGCGGTACCGTTCGAGCCTGCGGGTGTCCTGCGCTTCCAGGTCCGCCGTGGTCGCGACCGTCATGTCCCGTTCCTCCCCTGCCCGACTGTAGCGGCGCCGAGCCGGACGGCGAGGACGGCGCAGGAGGGCGGACCGTCCGCCGGACCGTCCCGCATGGGCCCAGCTTCGCGGGGCGCGGGCCGCCGCCGGTAGAAGCGCGTGTCACCGGTTCGGGCGACGTCCGTCAGCCGTTCCGCATGACGGGTGTCATGCGGGCCCCTCCGGCGGCGCGCGGCGCGCGGCCTGCGGCCCGGCCCGCCAGCCGCGGTCAGCCCGCGATGGAGACCACGTGGCCGATGGACGGCAGGTCGCCGGCGAGGTCGAGCAGGGCCTTGGCGACGTCGTCGCGGGAGATGGTGAAGCCGCCGGGCACGCTGCGGTCGACGGCCTGGCGGTAGCGGCCCTTGCCCTCCTTGTCGGTGAGCCGGGGCGGGCGGACGATCGTCCAGTCGAGCCCGGAGTCGCGGACCTGGGCCTCGGCGACGCTCATGTCGGCGATGCCGTGCCGCAGGAGCCGGCCGAGGATGACGGGCTTGACGACGTACCGGGTGAACGGGTCGTCCCCCGGCATGGCCTCGATCGCGCCCATGCTGACCATGAGGAACCGGCCGGCGCCGGTCGCCCGCATGGCCGCGATGATGCTCCTGGAGCTGTCCCGGCAGACGGTGGTGGCGCCGAAGTCGCGCGGTCCCATCGCGCTGACGACGGCGTCGGCGCCCTTCACGGGCTCCTCGATCGCGGCGGGGTCCATGATGTCGGCCTGCACGACGTCCGCGCGTTCGCGCAGGTCGGCGGGCATCCTGCCGGGGTCGCGCACGACGGCGGTGACGTCGTGTCCCGCCTCCAGCGCCCGGCGGACCAGCCGCGTCCCGATACCGCCGGTCGCCCCGAAGACCGTGAGCCTCATCGTCGATCCCTCCCTGAGGGGTGAGTGAGTATTTACTAACCACTAGAGTGGGTGAGGATTCACTAACTGTCAAGCGGAGGGCCGATGAGCGCGCGCGAACGGATCCTGGACGCCGCCGCGGACGTCATGCGGGAGCGCGGCGTCGCGGGCGCCACCACCAAGGAGATCGCCAAGGCGGCGGGCTACTCCGAGGCGCTGCTGTACAAGCACTTCCGCGACAAGGAGCAGTTGATGATGAGCGTGCTGAAGGAGCGGATGCCGGCGTTCGCGGCCAGGGCCGTCCCGGGCGAGGCGACCGTGGAGGCCAACCTCGTCGCGGTCGTCCACGGCGGGGTCGCCTTCTACCGGCGCGCGTTCCCGATGATGGCGTCGATGGCCGCGCAGCCGGTGCTGCTGGCCGCGACCCGCGCATCGCTGCGCCAGTACGGCGCCGGCCCGCACGAGCCGGTGCGGGCCCTCACCCGCTACCTGGACACCGAGCGCGACCTCGGCCGGGTCGCGGCGGGCGCCGACACGGCCGCGGCCGCGGCGCTGCTGATGGGCGCGTGCTTCCAGCAGGGCTTCCTGCACTACTTCGCGGCGGCGCCGGACGCCCCGGACCTCCCGGAGTCGGCCGCCGCCGACCTCGTCCGCCCCCTGCTGCCCGCGCTGCTCCCCTAGCGGCCCATGCCGGGGCCGTCGGCGCGGTCGCGGGCCCGGACGAAGTCGACGTCCTCGGGGTCGCGGCCCGGCCAGGACAGCCGGGTCACCGCGGGCGGCGTCTCGGCGACGACCCGGCCGCGCGCGACGACCTGGGACGGCCGGGTCTGCCGCCGGACGGCGTCGTACGGCGACGACGCGGGCAGCACGACCAGGTTCGCCGGGCGGCCCGGCGCGATCCCGTAGCCGTCGCCGAGGCCGAGGACCCGCGCGGCCCGGTCCGTCACCATCGCGAACGCCTCGTCGATCTCGGCGGCGCCGGTGAGCTGCGCGGCGGCGACGCCGACCAGCGCGACCTGCAGTGACGACGCCGTCCCGAGCGGGAACCAGGGGTCCATGACGTCGTCGTGGCCGAACGCCACGTTCACCCCGGCGGCGAGCATCTCCTTGACCTGGGTGAGGCCGCGCCGCTTGGGATAGGCGTCGAAGCGTCCCTGCAGGCACAGGTTGGCGAGCGGGTTGCAGACCAGGTTGATGCCCGAGCGGGCCAGGATCCGCTGGAGCTTGTAGGAGTAGGCGCCGTTGTAGGAGCCCATCGCGGTGGTGTGGGACGCGGTGGCGCGGTCGCGGAGCCCGCCGCGCCGGGCGAGGGTGGCGAGGACCTCCACGAACCGGGACTGCTCGTCGTCGATCTCGTCGCAGTGCGCGTCCAGCAGCAGCCCGTACCGCTGGGCGATGTCGAAGGCGATCTCCAGGGAGCGGACGCCGTCCTCGCGGGTGTCCTCGAAGTGCGGGATCGCGCCGACGGCGTCGACGCCGCGCCGGGCCGCCTCCTCCAGCAGCTCGGGCCCGTCCTCGAAGGAGCAGACGCCCTCCTGGGGGAACGCGACGAGCTGGAGCCCGATGACGTCCTTCACCCGCTCGCGCACCTCGATCATGGCGTCGAGCGCGACCAGCCCCGGGTCGGTGACGTCCACGTGGCTGCGGACGTGCAGCACGCCGTTCGCCGCGTACCAGCGCAGCACCTCGGTCGCGCGGGAGACGACGTCGTCGCGGGTCAGGGTCGTCTTGCGCTCGCTCCACACCGCGATGCCCTCCCACAGGGACCCCGACGCGTTCCAGCGCGGCTCCCCGGCGGTGAGCGTGGTGTCGAGGTGGACGTGCGGCTCCACGAACGGCGGGCTCACCAGGCCGCCCGCCGCGTCCGCCAGGACGTCCCCGGCGAGCTCGCCCGCCGGCGCGACGCGTCCGAACCGGGCACCGTCGATCTCGATGTCGTGGAGGCCGTCCCGCCCGGTCAGCAGGGCGTTCGTCACGAGCTTCACGCGGGGCTCCCTTCCCATGCCCGGCCGCGCCGGGCCGACAGAGCGAAGTACAGGCCGCCGGCGACCAGCGCGCCGGCCAGCCAGGACAGGTCGATGCCGCCGAGCGCGCGCGCCGCCGGTCCTTGCAGCGCCTTCGGGACGCCGTACTGGAACGCCCACGTCGCGGCGGCGCCCAGGACGAACGACACCAGGGCGTCCCAGCGGAAGTCGCCCAGGCGGGACCGTCCGGGCGGATCGTAGAGCGCGTCCACGTCGACGTTCTGCCGGCGGACGGCGTAGAAGTGCACCGCCATCACCGCCGCCCACGGCACCACCCACGTGACGAGGCCGCCGAGCCAGGCGTCCAGGGTGTTCGCGAAGTCCTCCTGGAAGATCAGCAGGATCGTGAACGCGGCGGCGAACACCCCCACGCCGTAGGAGATCGCCTTGCGGGACACGTGCCAGTCGACGGTCTGCGCGCACAGCGAGCAGCTGTAGACGTTCAGGATGTTCGTGGCGATCGGCCCGTGCACGACCAGCAGCAGCACCGGGATCGCGAGCGCGCCGAACGCGTCCACGATCAGCTTGCCGGGGTCGGTGGTGGCGCTCACCGTCGCCAGCGACGCGCCGAGCACGCCGAGCCACACCACCGGCACGAACTGGCCGAGGACGCTCGCCGCGTACAGCCGGCGGCGCGGCACCTCGCGCGGCACGAATCGCGAGTAGTCGGAGGCGTAGGCGAACCAGGTGACGCCCCAGCCGACCCCGATCGCCGTCATCACGGTCGTCATGGCCGACAGCCGGTCGGTGCCGGTGAGGCCCTGGCCCTTGTGGTCCCAGTGCACGCCGGTCTTCGTCCACGCGACGACGGTCATCGCGGCGAGCACGGCCAGCGTGACGGGAACGGTCCACTTCTCGAACGCGGCGATCGCGTGGAACCCGGACGCGGCGATCCACACCTGCAGCCCCATGATCACCAGCACCACGGCGATCTTCAGCGCGGTGCCGCCGTGCAGCCCGACCTGGCCGAGCAGCGCCATCACCAGGTCCAGCACGATCCAGGTGTTGACCGCGCACCAGCCCGCCGACATCACGCCCTGCAGCGCCGCCGGCAGGTACGCGCCGCGCCGCCCGAACGCCGACCTGGCGAGCACCATCTGGGTGACGCCGGTCCGCTGCCCCATCAGCACGAACAGCCCGAACACCGCCATCCCGAGGAGGTTCCCGGCGACCAGCACGCCGACCGTGTCGGCCAGGCCCAGCCCGAGCTTGATCCCGAGCGCGCCGAGCACCCAGTTGATCGGCGCGATGTTCGCGCCGGACCAGATCCAGAACTGGTGCGCCGCGGTCGACTCGCGGCCCTCGTGCGGAACGGGATCGAGGGAGTGCGCGGCGGCCGCTGAACTGGACACAAGCGACGACCTTACTGGTCAGGCCGGCGTGCCCCAGCACCCGGTGCGGCGGCCGCCGGCTAGGGCGCGAGCTCGTTCAGGCGGGTCTTGACGATCTTGCCCATCGCGTTGCGGGGCAGCGCGCCGACCAGGTGGACGACGCGGGGCCGCTTGTGCGCCGACAGCCGGCCGGCGACGAAGTCGATCAGTTGGCCCTCGGTCACCCCGTCCGCCACGACGTAGGCGGTGACCTGCTCGCCGAGGTCGTCGTGCGGGGTGCCGGCCACGGCGGCCTCCCGCACCGCCGGGTGCGCGAGCAGCGCGTTCTCGACCTCGCCCGCGCCGATCCGGTAGCCGCCGCTCTTGATCAGGTCGGTGGACGCGCGGCCGACGATGCGGTGCCGGCCGTCCGGGTCGATCGTCGCGATGTCGCCGGTGCGGAACCAGCCGTCCGGCGTGAACGACTTCGCGGTCGCCTCCGGGCGGCCGAGGTAGCCCTTGAACGGATGCCGCGCGCGGACGTGCAGCTCGCCGGGCGTCTCCCCGTCGGCCGGGACCGGGTCGCCGTTCTCGGCGGCGAGCCGCGTCTCGACGCCGGGCAGCGGGAGGCCGACGCAGCCGGGACGGCGCTCGCCGTCCGCGCGCGCGCTGACCGTGATCAAGGTTTCGGTCATGCCGTACCGCTCGACCGGGCGGTGGCCGGTGAGCGCCTCCAGCCGCTCGAAGGCGGGCACCGGGAGCGGCGCGCTCCCGGACACCAGCAGCCGCGCGGCCCGCATCGCCTCGGCCGACGCGGGGTCGGCCGCCAGCCGCGACCACACCGTGGGGACGCCGAAGAACAGGCTCCCGCCGTCCCGGCCCGCCGCCTCCGCGTACGCCTCCGGCCTCGGACGCCCCGTATGGACCAGCCGCGACCCGACCCGCAGCGGCCCGAGGACGCCGAGGACCAGGCCGTGCACGTGGAACAGCGGCAGCCCGTGCACCAGCACGTCGTCCGGCGTCCACGCCCACGCCTCGGCCAGCGCGTCCAGATCGGCGGCGATCGCGGCCCGCGAGATCATCACGCCCTTCGGCGCGCCGGTCGTCCCGCTGGTGTAGAGGATCAGCGCGGTCGCGTCGGGATCGGACTCGGCCGGAACCGGGGCGCTCCCGGCGGGCAGCCGGTCGACCGGGACCACCGGCGGGCCGTCCTGCCCGGTCTCGGCGCCGGCGGCGGCCAGCAGCAGCGCCGCGCCGGAGTCGCCCAGGATGTGGGCGCGCTCGTCGGGACCGGAGTCGGGCGGCAGCGGCACCACCGGCACGCCCGCCATGAGCCCGCCGACGACCGCGACCACCGTCTCCACGCTCGCCGTGGCGTGCACCGCGACCGCGTCCGCGCCGCCGACCTCCGCCGCGACGGCGGACGCGCGGGCGAGCAGCTCCTCGCGCGGCAACTCGCGTCCGGCGATCCGCAGCGCCCCGCCGGTCTCTCCCGTCTCGCCGAGCAGCTCCCTCACTGGCCCCTCCCCTGGTCTTGGCGTTCGTCCTGCTCGTCCAGCCAGGCGAGCACGGTGTCGGTGTGCTCGCCGAGCAGCGGCGGCGCGGTGTGCGCACGCGGCTCGGCGCCGTCGAACCGCAGCGGCGGGCCGGGCAGCTCGATCGGGCCCAGGGTCGGATGGTCGACCTCGATCACCAGGCCCTGCGAGCGGGTCTGCTCCCAGGTGTACACCTCGTCGATCGACCGGATCGACCCCGCCGGCACCCCCGCGCCGCCCAGCCGCTCCAGCCACGCCTCCCGGGTGCCCCCGGCGAGGACGCGCTCGATGTCGGCCGTCAGCTCCGCGCGGTTGGCGGAACGGTCCGGGATCGTGGCGTACCGCGGGTCGTCCGCGTCGAGCCCGACCAGCGGCGCGAACCGGCGCCACAGGTTCTGGTTCGCGACACCGATCTGGATCTGCCCGTCCTTGCAGCGGAACGTCCCGTACGGCGCGATCGTCGGATGGTCGTTGCCGACCGACTCGGGCACCTCCCCGGCGACGGTCCAGCGCGTCCCCTGGTACATGTGCGCGCCGACCACCGACGCCAGCAGCGACGTCCGGACGACCGCGCCGCGGCCCGTCCGCGTCCGCTCGTACAGCGCGGCCAGCACCCCGGACGCCGCATTGCCCGCCGCGAGGATGTCGGCGATCGACAACCCCACCTTGCTCGGCGTCCCCGGCGGCCCGGTGACGCTCATGATCCCGGCCTCGCCCTGCATGATCGCGTCGTACCCGGGACGGCCGCCCTCCGGCCCGTCGTGCCCGAACCCGGTGATCGACAGCACGATCAGCCGCGGGTTCAGCTCCTGCAGCCGCGCCACCGGGAAGCCGAGCCGGTCGAGCACCCCGGTCCGGAAGTTCTCGACCAGCACGTCGGCATGCCGCACCAGCCGCTCCAGGGTGCCCTTCCCCTCGTCCGACTTCAGATCGAGGGTGATCGACTCCTTGTTCCGGTTGATCGACAGGTAGTACGTGCTGACCTGGTCCGCCCCCGCGAACGGCGGCCCCCACCCGCGCGTCTCGTCCCCCGTCCCGGGCTGCTCCACCTTGATCACCCGCGCGCCGAGGTCGGCGAGCGCCATCGTGGCCTGCGGTCCGGCGACCACGCGGCTGAGGTCGACGATCACGACGCCGTCGAGAGGTCCGGGCAAGGACGTCCTCCTTCGGGGGGCGGGCACCTGGAAGTATGCCGTCCGTGCCGTCGCCGCCCCGGACCTACCCCGCGCTCGCCGCGCGGCTGCTCGCACTGCCCCCGTCGTGCGGCCCCGCGCGCCTCGTCGCGATCGACGGCCCGAGCGGCGCCGGCAAGTCGACCTTCGCCGACCACCTCGCGGCCGTCCTGGTCGCCGCGCCGGTGATCCGCTCCGACGACTTCCGCGTCCCCTGGGACGCCGACCCGCTCACCTGGTGGGAACCGCTCCGCCGCACCGTCCTCGACCCGCTCTGCGCCGGACGCCCCGCACGGCTGCGCCGCTACGACTGGCACCGCAACCGGTACGGCCCGCCGGAGGAGATCCCGCCCCCGCCGGTGCTCATCATCGAGGGCGTCGGCTCCTCCTGGGCGAAGTCGCCCGCCGCCTACCGCATCTGGATCGACGCCCCGCGCGAACTGCGCCGCGCCCGCGCCCTCGACCGCGACGGCCCCGAATACGCCGACGCCTGGGACCGCTGGTCCGCCCGCGAATCCGCCCTGTTCGCCGCCGACGGGACAAAACACCGCGCCGACCTACTGGTGGACGGCGCGTCCTTCACCCCCCACCGTCTCCGCTGACCGCATCCAGTCGGCCCCCTCTTTCGGGTTTCTTCCGTGCGCGAAATTCAAGGGACTTGACGCAAGCAGGAGGCGATGACGGAAAGGGTGTTCGGATTCTCTGGAACGTCAAATTGAGCCGACATTCGTCGGCCACGTAGAGTATGCTTTACCTATGCAATCAGTGACGGTCGACCTGGAGGGTGCGTCCACCATGCAATTGGTGGACGCGGTTTCGGCGATCGCTGCTGAACTCGCCCAGCGCGAAGCCCCGGAGTCGGCGGCGGCGTGCCTTGAACTCACCGAAAGCCTTGCCGCGGCCTGCGATATCCAGGAAAGCGCACTCGCCGGTTTCATCCGCCGAGTCGATGCCACCGGGGAGCAGAAGCGCTGGGGATATCCCTCCACGCGGGCATGGCTGCGGTCCCGGCTGGGGATGCGGGAAAACCGCACCACCGAACGCCTCCTCCTCGCCCGGCAACGCCACCGCCTCCCGAAAGTCGCCGAACGCCTCGCCACCGGGGACCTGTCCTACGGCTACGCGGTCACGGTCGCGCAGAGCGCGGCCAGGCTGGAAGACACCGACTGCGCCGAAGCCGAAACGACCCTGCTGAACTTCGTCGACCAAGGCTTCTCGGCCGCGAAAGTGGGAGTGTTCGGCCGCCGCATCTGCGACGTCATCGCCGAACGCGACGGCACCGACACCGCACCCGGCGAAGACGCCAAGCGCGGCTACGCCAAGTCGTGGATCACCAGCACCGGTTCCCTGGACGGCGGCCGCTACATCAAGGGCTGGCTGAACGCCGAAGACGCCGCCATCTGGGACGGCACGCTTGCCCCGCTGGTCAAGCCGGCCGGGCCTGATGACACCCGCGACGTCGGCGAACGCACCGCCGCCGCCCTGTCCAGCGTCCTGTCCGGCGGGCACAAGGCCACCAAGGTCACCGTCATCTGCGACCTGGACACCCTGACCGGCGGCAATGCTCCGGCTCGTCTCACCGACGGGACACCGATCCCCGCCGCCCAAGCCCGCCGCATCGCCCTATCGGCCGGAGTGTCACCCCTCCTGCTTGGACGGGGGCACACGCCGCTGTACCTGGGGTATCGGGAGCGGTTCGCCAGCGCGGCCCAACGGCAGGTGCTGGAGACGCTGTATCCGAGCTGCGCGGTCCGGGAGTGCGAGATCCCCGGGACGTTGTGCGAAGTCGACCACGTCAACGGCTGGGCCCTGGGAAACAGCCCCACCGACATCGACCAGCTCGCCCTCACCTGCGGGTGGCACAACCGCTTCAAACACACCAGCCCAGATCAGATCGGGATCAGCAAAGATCCCGACGGGCGATACATCTACCGGCTGCTCCCACCGCCGAGCGCCCGATCAAGATCCCGGACAGGTAGCGGGCCACCGGGGGCGATCGGGCCACCGAACCCCATGTCCAACTGGGCCGCGTAAACCGCCGCACCTCCACGTCACCAGTTCGCCCGAATCCCGCCCCGGATCTCGGGCGAACCGGCATGCCCACATCACCCCGGCACCCCACTGCCCTACCGGACCTAGCGCTGGGCACCCCCTCAGCGAGGTCGACACGCCCGCAGCCGCAGCCCCACCGGTGCCTCGTCAGCCGCTCGGCGTTCCGCCCCGGCCGTCTCTTCGTCCGCTGGTTCGGGGGCGGTGGGGTGGCGCGACCAGGCGGGGCAGGCGGAGCCTGCCCCTTAGCGCTGCCTCAGGGGCCGCAGAGGCTCCAAAGTCAAGGGTGGACGAAGTCCATCGCGAAGCGACGCCGAAGGCGCCCTTGACTTTGGAGGGGCGGCCCCGTACGCAGCGCCACCCCACCGCCCGAACACCCTTACCGCCCCGTCCCGAACACCCCTCCGCCCTCCCAGCCCTTACTCAGCACGTGGAGGTCGGCCGCTTTCTGCAGGCGGCCGCATCTCATTCTCTCGGGATGACCTTTTTGTTGTCCACGTCACACTCGTTTTGTGGTGCACGTCGCATGTCCGGCAACTCCAGAATGATGGCGAGTAAACCTAGACTGGGTCGTAGATCTTTTCCGATGCCATTCGAAGCGCCTAGTGACCTCGGTCACGGCGGGCGATTCGTGAAGGGAATTCGGAGCCCTTCGGGAAGGTGCATCACATGATCGACATCGACCTCGCCATGGTCTTCCTCGTCCTCGGGGCGGGTGCGCTGCTCACCGTCCTGATCAGCGGTTTCCTGGGAATGGCGGCGCGGGCTCGCGACGGCCGGGCGAGTTCGACGGCTCCCGTGTCCGGTGTTCACCGGGTTCGGGCGGACGAGCGGCAGCCCGTCTCCTGAGCGCCGCTCAGGAACCCGCCTTCCTGGGCTTGAGGAGTTCCAGTACGGCCTTGTCCCCGTGCTCGCCGATGAGATCGATCGGCGTCTCCGCCTTCTGACCGGCGGCGACGTGGTCCTTGAGCGCCTGCAGGAGTGTGGCGCCTTCGTCGCTGTAGCCGTACCCGGGGCTGGCGATGATGAGGTCCCATAGTTGCCGTGCCTCGTCGAAGGTGTCGGGGAGGCCGTCCTCCTCGATGCCCATGACAGAGCCGATGATCTTCCACACGCCCATCCAGGTGAGGAGGGCGTCGCCCTTCGGGACGTCCTCCCCGACCTGCTCCAGCCCGATCAGAGGCGAGTAGGAGAAGGTGAGCAGCGTGTAGGCGAGGCTGACCTGGTTGACGTAGGGGTGGTCGGGCGGCGCCGGGTTCGTCTCCGCGATCGTGGCGTGGCGCTCGCCGAGGGCTTCGTAGGCGGTCCACAGCCCGAGGCCGCCGGCTCCGTCGGCGAGTCCCTGCCGCACGCTGTCCATGATGTGGTCCGTCTTCGCGAGACGTTCCGTGACGAATGCGACCTCGGCGAGCCGCCGTGTTTCGACCAGCAGTTTCGCGCCGTCGATGTAGGCGTAGGTCTGCGGGAGGGACCGGACCAGCAGGAGTATCTCGTACGTCTGGTCGATCCCGGCGTTGACCGCTCCGAATCCGCTGATCAGGGCGAGATGCCGCTTCGCCGTCTCGGGCTTGAGCGATTCGTTCTTGACGAGGCGGTCGAGAAGGGTCTCGTTGTCGAGGTCGGCACCGCGGGCCACGTCCGCGATCGACTTGATGGCCCCGTACAGGGTCCCCTCCGCTTTCATCGGCCTTTTGCGGGCTTCCGCCAACCGGTCCTGCGTCGTCCACACCATCGGACACCTTCCCCGTGCTGGATTGCCCGCAGGTTAAGGACCATTCTGCTTGTGTGACGGTGCGGCCACTGACCGTATCCGGACGCGGGGAAGAGTTCGCAGCCCCCGCGTGCCGAGGGGGCCTCCTAGCCGTAAGCGGCCACGCGAACCGTCGCGTCCCCGCTGCCCCTGGGCTCACTTCAGCGGCACGGCGAACTCCCCGACCGGGCCGGTGCCCCGGCCCGCGGGGTCGGGAGACGAGGAGGAGCCGGACGGCGCTTCGATGGCGAGTTCTGGCCTCCGCCTGGCCGTCGAGGACGGGCCGGCACCACTCGACGGGCCGTTGCTGTCGCCGCTCGCCTCGCCGTGGTAGATCATGAACGGTGCTCCGGCGATTCCTACCGGCGGGCGGCGTGTTCGGCCTCGGTTTCGGTCCAGCGGGCGCGGATCTCGTCGGCGGCCGGACCGGCGTTCTTGGCGAGGGCGTCCTTGATCCAGGCCAGCGGCACGCCGAGTCGGCGGCGGCCGCCATGCGGGCGCTTCCGTACAGCGCGGCGGCGTACTTGCGGTAGTCGGTGTCCGGGTCGACGTGGGCGGGCACGAGCAGCCCGAGTTCGTCGTACGGGCGCAGCGCCTTGGGCGACAGCCGCGACGGGCGCGCGAACTCGCCGATGGCGGCCAGACCCGTGGACCGCTCCCTCGGTCCGGGCGGTCGCCTGGTCATCGCCACCGCACGGCTTATCCGAAGGTCAAGCGGCAGGCGATGCGGTGCCGGTCAGGGCGTGTCCACGTCGGCGGACGTCGCGCCTCCGGACAGGGTCGGGTAGCCGGGGCCGCGGTCGAAGAAGGGGGCCGGGCCGCGTTCGGCGCACAGGCGGGCGCGGAGGTCCCCGGTGGCGCGGGCGTCGACGGTGCCGTCGTGGAGGACGACGCCATAGTCGGCGCGGGCGCCGCCGGGAGAGACCTTGCCGTCGCGGACGTCGGCGGCGACGCGGGACGGGTCGCGGTCCAGGGGGTCGCCCCAGCCGCCGCCTCCGGTGGTGCGGATGCGGATGACCTGGCCGGCGCGGACGGGATGGTCGTCGACGAGGCCGTCCATCTCCACGCCGTCGATGTCGACGCGGAACGGGCGTCCGGCGCGGCCTCCGTTGACGCCCCAGCAGGACAGGATGGAGCGGTCGGCGATCGACATGTAGTGGGCGTCGCGGAGCATCCGGATGTGCTTGTCGTAGCCGAGGCCGCCGCGGAACTCGCCGGGGCCGCCGGAGTCGACGGCGAGGCCGAGGCGTTCGACGACGAACGGCCAGCGCGCCTCGGCGAACTCGGCGGGGATGTTGCGGGAGTCGGGGACGACGTGGATGGTGTCCTCCCCGTCGGCGTAGTACCGGCCGCCCGATCCGCCGCCGAGGACCTCGCGCATCAGGTAGGGGCCGCGGTCGTCCTCGCCGTACACGCCGGTGTAGCGGATCGTCTCCTGGTCGGCGGGCATGCGCCCGCCCGTGGCCTTGGCGAGGACGCCCGCGAGGACGCCGAGGAGGCGGAGGATGACGAACGTGCGGGCGTTGGTCGGGGCGGGGAAGACCGGCGTGAGCAGGGTCCCCTTCGCCGGGAACCGCATCTCGATCAGGGGCACGACGCCCTCGTTGACGTCGAGTTCGGCGGCCCGCTCGGGGGTGTCGGCGAGGTTGCGCAGCACGGGCGCCAGCCACTTTTTGAGGAACACGCCGTCCGCGTAGTCGCCCGCGTGGTTGATGGGCCCCTTGGCCTGCGGGGACGTGCCGGTGAAGTCGATGACGAGGGGCGCGTCCGCGGACTTGTCGACGGTGAGGGTGATGCGCTGCGCGTGCAGGCGGGGCGGGTCGACGCCGTCGTGCTCGGCGTAGTCCTCCCAGACGAACGTGCCGTCGGGGATCTTGGCGAGCAGTTCGCGGCGGAACGTCCCGGTGGTGCGGGTGATGATCGCGTCGAAGCACGCCTCGACGTCGGCGCGGCCGTAGCGGGCGAACAGGTCGCCGAGGCGGCGGGCGCCCATGAGGCAGGCGGAGCATTCGGCGTCGAGGTCGCCGGCGAGGGAGTCGGGCATCCGCGAGTTGCGGGTCATGATGGCGAGCGCCGCCTCGTTGGGGACGCCCTGGTCCCACAGTTTGATGGGCGGCACCATCAGGCCCTCTTCGTAGGCGCTGCGGGCGTGGCTCGGCATCGAGCCGGGGACGGCGCCGCCGATGTCGTCGTGGTGCCCGAACGCCTGGACGAACGCGACCACCTCGCCGTCGTGGAACACCGGGACGGTGACGCACAGGTCCGGGAGGTGGCCGATGCCGCCTTCGGACAGGTACACGTCGTTGTGGAAGAACACGTCGCCGGGGCGCATGCCTTCCAGCGGGAAGTCGCGGGCGATCGGCTGGACGAGCGCCGAGTACGAGCGGCCGGTGAGCTTGCGGAGCCGCCGGTCGTGGATGCCCGCGCGGAAGTCGTGCGCGTCGCGGATCATCGGGGAGCGGGCCGTCCGCGCGATGGCCGTCTCCACCTCGCGCTCGACGGACGCGAGCGTGCCTTCGACGATCTCCAGCAGGATCGGGTCGGTCACCGGGTCACCACCAGGTTGCCGTGGCCGTCGAGGCGGGCGGTGAAGCCGGGGTGCAGCGGGAGGGTGGAGCCGAACTCCTCGATCACCGCGGGTCCCGCGACGACGTCGCCCGGGGCCAGCTTCTCGCGCCGGTACACCGCCGTCTCCACCCAGTCGTCGAAGCGGACCGGGCGCGTGCCGGTGCGGGCGCGCGACGGGTCGCCGTCGCCCGGCGGTCGTTCCGGCGGGCGCGGGCGCGGGATCGGCCCGATGCCGGACACGCGGAGGTTGACCCACTCGACGGGATGGCGCGGGTCGTCGCGGTGGCAGTAGCCGTAGCGGGCGTCGTGCGCGTCGTGGAACCGGCGGACGACCTCCGCGCGGAACGCCTCGTCCGGCGTCCCGGCCGGCGCGGCGACGCGGACCTCGAACGCCTGCCCGTAGTACCGCAGGTCGGCGGAGCGGACCAGGCGGCGCCGCTCCTGCGGGAAGCCCTCGCGGGCGAGCGCCGCCCCGGCCTCGTCCTCCAGGTCGGCGAACACCTCGGCGAGGGCGGGGACGTCCAGTTCGGTGTCGCGGACGACCCGCGTCCGCACGTGCTCGTTCTTGACGTCGACCGTGAGCAGCCCGAAGGCCGACAGGTTGCCGGGGTTCTCCGGGACGACGGCGGCGGGCAGGCCGAGGACGTCCAGCAGCCGGCACGCCAGCAGCGGGCCGGATCCGCCGAACGCGACGAGCGGGTAGTCGCGGACGTCCAGTCCCCGCTTCACGGTGATCCGCCGGATCGCGTTGGCCTGGTTCCACGCGGAGATCTCCAGGATCCCGGCGGCGGCCCGCTCGACCGTCAGCCCGAGGCCCGCGGCGAGCGCGGACAGGCCGGCGCGCGCGGCGGGCACGTCCAGCGGCACCTCGCCGCCGAGCAGGTGCGGCGGGATGCGGCCGAGGACGGCGTGCGCGTCGGTCACCGTGACCTCGGTGCCGCCGCGGCCGTAGCAGAGCGGGCCGGGGTCGGCGCCGGCGCTGCGCGGCCCGACCTTGAGCGCGCCGTCCGGCGACCGCCGGGCGACCGACCCGCCGCCCGCGCCTACCGTGACGATGTCGATCATCGGGATCTTGACGGGGTGGCGGCCGATCTCGCCCTCGGTGGTGAGGGTCGGCTCGCCGTCCAGCACGACGGCGACGTCGGTGGACGTGCCGCCGCCGTCCAGCGTCACGACCGACCCGCGGCCGCCCGGCCCGCCGGCGAGGCGCGCGGCGACGAACGCGGCGCCGAGCGCGCCCGCGGCGGGGCCGGACAGCACCGTCGTGATCGGCTGCCGGGCGACCTCCTCGGCCGACAGCACGCCGCCGTTGCTCTTCATCACCAGCAGCGGCGCGGCGACACGCCCGGCGATCCGTTCGAGGTAGCCGTTCATCGCCGGCTTGACGGCGGCGTCGACCAGCGTCGTCACCGACCGCTCGTACTCGCGGTACTCGCGCAGCACCTCGCACGACAGGGAGACGGCCGCGTCCGGGTGCTCGCGGCGCAGCACCTCCCGCATCGCGAGCTCGTGCGCCGGGTTCGCGTACGAGTGCAGGAGGCACACGCCGACCGCGCGGACGCCGGCGTCGCGGAGCGCGCGCGCCGCCGCGACCGCGGACTCCTCGTCGAACGGTCGCAGCTCGGCGCCGGTGTGGTCGAGCCGGCCGCCGACCGTCCGCACCCGGTGCGCCGGGACGATCCGGGGCGGCTTCACCCAGAAGTAGCTGTTGCCGTAGCCGTCGGGGACGCTCTGCCGGGCGATCTCCAGCATCGCCTCGAAGCCCTCGGTGGTGACGAACCCGAGGTCGTCGATCCGGTCCTCGAGGAGCCGGTTCGTCGCGACCGTGGTGCCGTGCGCCAGCGCCGCCACGTCCCCGGGCGACGCGCCGAGCAGGCCGAGCACCTTGGCGAGGCCGGCCGCGAAGCCCTCGGCCGGGTCGGCGGGCGTCGAGGGCGTCTTGGTGGTGACGGGCTCCGCGGTGCCGGACGGGCCGTCACCGTCGATGTCCAGCGCGACGACGTCGGTGAACGTCCCGCCCGTGTCGATCCCGATCCGCAGCCGCCGTGCCATGCCCAAGGGTCTACCGGACGGCCCGCACCTGCGGAACCGTCGCAATGTGCCAACGGAGCGGCCGTTCTTTGGTCAGGGGCGCGGCGCTAGGCTGAACAGCTCATCCGAGGTACGACAACGACGACATCGCTGGAGCCCGTTCATGGCGCTTGAACGCCCCGAGATCGACTTCCCCGAGGGACAGCCGCCCGCCAACCTCGACATCACCGACATCACCAAGGGCGACGGCCCCGAGGCCGTCAAGGGCTCGACCGTGTCGATGCACTACGTCGGCGTCTCCTGGTCCACCGGCGAGGAGTTCGACGCCTCCTGGAACCGCGGTTCGACGCTGGACTTCCAGCTCGGCTCCGGCCGCGTCATCAAGGGCTGGGACATGGGCATCGCCGGAATGAAGGTCGGCGGCCGGCGCAAGCTGGTCATCCCGCCGCACCTGGCCTACGGCGACCGCAGCCCGAGCCCGGCCATCAAGCCCGGCGAGACGCTGATCTTCGTCGTCGACCTGGTCGCGGTGAGCTGACCGCCGTGCGCTGAGGCGGCGGCCCCGCCGCGGTGGACGGCCGCGGGCACGGCCCAACGGCGGGCAATCGGGCGGTGAAAATCCGGCCGGTTGCCCGCCGCCGCCGTTTCCGCGCGCGGGCCGTCCGGTATCAGAGGTTCATGATCGAGGCGCGGGGGCTGACGAAGCGGTACGGCGGCACCACCGCCGTCGACCGCGCGACGTTCCGCGTGCCGCCGGGCCGGGTGACCGGGTTCCTCGGCCCGAACGGGGCCGGGAAGACGACCACGATGCGGATGATCCTCGGCCTGGACCGCCCGACCGCCGGCGAGGTGACCGTCAACGGCCGCCGCTACCGGACGCTCGGCGCGCCGCTGCGCGAGGTCGGCGCGCTGCTGGACGCCCGCAACGCGCACGGCGGCCGCACCGCCTACAACCACCTGCTGTGCCTGGCCAAGAGCAACGCGATCCCGCGCCGGCGGGTGGACGAGGTGCTGGACGTCGTCGGCCTGCACAGCGTCGCGCGGAAGCGGTCCAAGGGCTTCTCGCTCGGCATGGGGCAGCGGCTCGGCATCGCGGCGGCGCTGCTCGGCGACCCCGGCGTGCTGATGTTCGACGAACCGGTGAACGGGCTGGACCCGGAGGGCATCCTGTGGATCCGCACGCTGATGCGGCGGCTCGCGCGGGAGGGCCGCACCGTGTTCGTCTCCAGCCATCTGATGTCGGAGATGGCGCTGACCGCCGAGCACCTCGTGGTCATCGGGCGGGGCCGCATCATCGCCGACACCGGCATGGCCGAGTTCATCGGCGCCAACGCGACCAGCCACGTGCTGGTGCGCTCCCCGCAGGCCGGGGAGCTGGCGCGGCTGCTGGCCGGGCCCGGGCGGCGCCTGGAGCCGGAGCCGGACGGCGCGCTGCGCGTGTACGGGGCGCGGGCCGCCGAGATCGGGGACGTCGCCGCCGACCACGGCCTGCGGCTGCACGAGCTGGCGACCGTCCAGCCGTCCCTGGAGGAGGCGTTCATGCGGCTGACCGGCGAGACGGTCGAGTACCACGCCGGCGTCCCGGGCGCGCCCGCGCCGGGGACGGGCGGGCCCGGGGCACCGGCTCCCGGGGCGGGCGCGTGAACGCCCCCGCGACGGCGGCGCAGGCCGGGCCGCGCGGCGACGCCGGGCGGGTGCGGTTCGGGCACGTGCTGTCCTCGGAGTGGACGAAGATCGCCACGGTCCGGTCGACGTTCTGGACGCTGCTGGCGGGCGCGGTCGTGCTGATCGGGTTCTCCGCGCTGTGGGCGCTGGCGTTCACCGCGTCCTACGACCAGATGAGCGCCCGGGACAGGGCGACGTTCACCCCGATGCTCCCGACGCAGGTGGCGTACTACTTCGGCATGGTGGTCTTCGGGGCGCTGGGCGTGCTGGTCATCACCGCCGAGCACGGCACCGGGATGATCAAGACGGCGCTGACGGCGGTGCCGCGCCGCGCCCACTACCTGGCGGCGAAGACGGCGGTGCTCGGCCTCGTCGTGCTGGCGGTCGGGATCGTCGTGACGTTCGCGTCGTTCTACGCGGCGCAGGGCATCCTGGCGTCCAAGCACCTGGACGGCTCGATCGGCGACCCGGGGATGCTGCGCGCCGTCGTCGGCGGCGGCCTCTACCTCGCGCTGGTCGCGGTGCTGGCGCTCGCCGTCGGGACGCTGCTGCGGCACACCGCGGGCTCCATCGTGGTGCTGTTCGTGGTGCTGTTCGTCCTCGGCATCGCGGGCGGGTTCCTGCCGAGTTCGTGGGGCGACACGGTCAACCGGTTCCTGCCGTCCAACGCCGGCGGCGCGATCCTCGACCCGGTGCACAAGTCCGGGTCCCTCGCCCCGTGGACGGGCCTCGGCGTGTTCGCGATCTACACGGTCGCCGTGCTGGCCGCCGCGCTCGTCCTGTTCGAGCGCCGCGACGCCTGAGCCGTGCTGTGTCCGGAGCGGCCGCGGGCCGCGCAGCGTCCAGGGCGGCCGGGACGGCCGGCGGGCACGGCGCGCCCGGGGACCGCGAAGGTCGTCTGGCGGGCGGGGCTCGGGGTGTTCGCGCTGGCCGGGGTGGTCGCCGGGTTCGAGGAGCGCCGGCCCTCCCTGGACACCGTCGACTTCCTCAGCTACTTCACCACGCTGAGCAACCTGATCGGCGCGGCGGCGCTGCTCGCCGGCGCGCTGCCCGGCCTGCACGGGCGCCCCCGGGTGGACTGGCTGCGCGGCGCCGCGGCGCTCTACCTGGCGATCACGGGGCTGGTGTACGCGCTGCTGATGGGCGGGGACGCGGGCACCTGGACGGGGTGGGCGCAGCACCGCGTCATGCCGGTCGCGGTGCCGCTGGACTGGCTGCTGTTCGCGACCGCGCACGACTTTCCGGCGCGCCGCACGGTGCTCGGCTGGCTGGCGTTCCCGCTGGCCTACCTCGGCTACACCCTGGCGCACGGCGTGGCGACGTCCTGGTACCCGTACCCGTACCTGAACACGGCGGAGTACGGCTTCGGCCCGTTCACCTCCTACACCTCGGCCATCGCGGTGCTGTTCGTCGTCCTCGCGGGCCTGCTCGCCGCCTGGCCCGCCCTGCACCGCCGCACCATCGTCGTGAACAAGCGTTCGCGGCTCAACGGCGGCGGCGGCCCAGCAGGTGGCCGACGGCGACGCCGGCGAGGGCGATGACGCCGCCGGACACGAACGCGGCGGTCATCGGCCATGCGAGCGACCCGCCCGCCCCGGCGGGCTCGGCGGCGCGCCCCGGATACACCCGGCCGGGTGCGGGCGAGGCGGGCACGGACGAAGCGGGCGTCGGCGGGGCCGGTGCCGACGAAGCGGAAGCGGGTGCGGGTTCCGGTTCTGAGGCCGGGGCCGGGGTGATGAGGTCGCGTTCGACGGCGGCGAAGAACTCGCCCGCCGTCCGCTTGGCGACGCCGCCGAGCATCCGCTGGCCGACGCCGCCGATCATCCCGCCGACCACCGCGTCGGCGGCGTAGTCGACGCGGGTCGAGTCGCCGCCGTCCGACAGCCGGACGCGGACCGTCGCGTCGACCGTGCCGGGCGCGCCCTGCCCCTGCGCGCGCAGCGTGAACGAGCGCGGCGGATCGGGGTCGGCGAGTTCGACGCGCCCGACGTAGGTGCCCTGGATGGAGGCGACGCCGGCCGTGACCGTCATGCGGTAGGTGTCGGGGCCGGTCTCCTCCAGGGAGCGGCACCCGGGGATCGTCCGGGCGAGCACGGCCGGGTCCTGGAGCGCGTCCCAGACGCGGGCGAGCGGCGCGGCGACGCTGGCACTGCCGTTGACCTGCATGTACCGACCTTAGGGAACGCGGGCGCGGCACCGAACGGCAACATGTGCCGAGTACACGCCGAGGATTGGGCAGATCCCCGGCAACGCCCCTGGAAGATGATCAGATATGTCCGGCTGATCCCACCGCGCGCGAACTCCCGGGCGCGCGGGCGCGTCAACCGAAGCGAAAGATCGAGAAAGCACCTCCCCCCACCTGAACGGAGTACGCGGCCGATGCGAGGGAAGACGCCCGTGATCGCCATGGTGGCCGCCGGAGTCGTCGGCGCGGCCGCGGGCGGCTGGCCCGTCGTGCGGGCCGAGGCCGGCGCCGATTCCGGCCCGTCCATGCGGACGCAGCTGTCCTCGGTGCTCGCCGACCAGAGGTGGGCCGCGCCGGGGCCCGGCTCGTGGACGCCGCCGAAGCCGTCCGCCGACGGGCTGCCCCCGGTCGTCGACCACATCGACACCCAGGACCGCGTCGTCTTCCTCACCATCGACGACGGCTACACCTACGACTCGGAGTTCGTGGACCTGGTCCGCAAGGAGCGGGTGCCGATCCTGACGTTCCTGACGACGACGTATCTGAGGGGCCAGGGCCAGTACTTCCTGGCGATGCGCAACGCGGGCTCGCAGATCGAGGACCACACCGTCACGCACCCGAACATGCCGACGCTGTCGCCGGAGGCGCAGAAGCGGCAGATCTGCGACTCGGCGGACGCGATCCAGCGCGAGTACGGCCGCCGCCCGCAGATCTTCCGGCCGCCGTTCGGCGCCTACAACCAGGCGACGCGGCAGGCGTCCAAGGACTGCGGGATGAAGTCGATCCTCACCTGGACGGCGGAGTTCTACAACGGCACCACCGGCCCGGGCGTCGGGTTCAACGGCTTCGCGCGCGCCGACGGCGGCAAGGGCTTCAAGCCGGGCGACATCATCCTGATGCACTACCGCAAGGGCCTGGCCGGGGAGTTCCGGATGATCCTCGGCTGGATCAGGCAGGCCGGGCTCCGGCCCGCCGCCGTGCAGAACTACCTGCCGCGCTCGCTCGGCGGCAACGCGCCCGACACGCCCGCCGCGAACTGACCGCCGGTCTGCGCGCCGCCGGCGCGCGGGGCCTCGCGAACGCGCAGGCCCGGGTCGCCGGACGCCCGTTCGCGCAGGTCGTACAGGGCGTCCGGGGACAGCGGCATCGTGTCGACGCGCAGTCCCTCGGCGTCCTCGACGGCGGAGGCGATGACGGCGGACACCGGGATGACGCCGGCCTCGCCCGCCCCCTTGACGCCGAGCGGGTTCAGCGGGGACGGCGTCTCCAGGTGGTCGGTCTCGATGCGCGGCACCTCCGTCGCGTACGGCATGAGGAAGTCCATGAACGAGGCGTTCAGGAGCTGGCCCGACTCGTCGTAGACCATCCGCTCGTAGAGGGCGCCGCCCACGCCCTGCGCGACGCCGCCGTGGATCTGCCCCTCGACGACCATCGGGTTGATGAGCCTTCCGCAGTCGTGGACGACCGCGTACCGCAGGATCGCGATCTCCGCGGTGTCCGGGTCGGTCTCCACGATGGCGGCGTGCGCGCCGGCGGCGAACGTCGAGCGGACGGGCGAGTAGTAGTCGCGCCCCTCCAGGCCGGGCTCCTCCCCCGCCGCGACGGGCGGCTCGGTGGGCGGCCGTCCCACCGCGAACTGCGTCGCGGCGGCCGTCTCCGCGTCGAAGGCGTACCGCAGCGGGTTCGACAGCACCGCGACCGTCCGCAGCGGCACCGACGCCGACAGGTCGCCGCGCACGTGCACGACCCCGTCGGTGATCTCCAGGTCGCGGGGGTCGGCCTCCAGCGCCTCCCCCGCGAGCCGCAGCGCCTTCTCGCGGACCTTGCGGCAGGCCAGCGCGATCGCGTTGCCGCTCATCACCGCCGCGCGGGACGCGAACGTGCCGACCGCGTACCCGAAGCGCCGCGTGTCGCCGGTCGTGACCTGCACGTCCCGGATGGGGACGCCCAGCTCGGCGGCGGCGATCTGCGCGAACACGGTCTCGTGGCCCTGCCCCTGCGAGGTCAGCCCGGTCGACACGTGCACCCGCCCGGCCGTGTCGATCTCGACGTGCCCGCCCTCGTACGGGCCGACGCCCGTCCCCTCGACGTACACGCCGAGGCCGATGCCGATGCGGCGGCCCCGGCGCGCGGCGGCCTCCCGCTCCGCCTCGAACCCGTCCCAGCCGATCAGCTCGCGGGCCTTGCGCAGCAGCTCGGGGTAGTCGCCGGAGTCGTAGATGAGCGGACGGCCGTCCTGGAACGTCAGGCCCTGGTCGTAGGGGAACTCGTCGGGCTGGATGAAGTTGGCGGCGCGGACGCCGGCGCGGTCGAGGCCGAGGTGGCGGGCGATGCGGTCCATCGTCCGCTCCATGCAGAACACGCCCTGCGGGCGGCCCGCGCCCCGGTACGGGGTGACGATGAGGGTGTTGGTGTAGAGGCTGACGACCTCCGCCCGGTACACGCCGATCTTGTACGGGCCGAGCAGCTGCGTGGACGTGACGATCGGGATGATGATCCCGTACGGGGTGTAGGCGCCGTGGTCGTGCAGGATCCGCACGTCGAGGCCGAGGACGCGGCCCGCGCCGTCGAACCCGACCCGCACGTGCTGGAGCTGGCCGCGCTCGTGGGCGGAGGAGACGAAGTGCTCGCGGCGGTCCTCGGTCCACTTGATCTCGCGGTCGAGGAGCCGCGCCGCCCACGGGACGAGCACCTCCTCCGGCCACGGATGCACGATCTTGACGCCGAACCCGCCGCCGACGTCCGGCGCGACGACCTCGACCTTGCCGTTCGGCAGGCCTAGCCGCGCGGCGATCGCGGCGCGCACGCTGGTGGACGCCTGCGTGGAGGAGTACACGCGCAGCGACCCGTCGTCGGCGTCCCACCGCGCGTACACGCCGCGCCCTTCCAGCGGCATGGACGCGGACCGCTCGATCGCGAGCCGGAACTCCAGCCTGTGCGGCGCCGCGTCGATGGCCGCGCGCGCGTCGCCGGTCTCCTGGACGAGGACGGCGCCGACGTTGCCGGGGACGTCGTCGTGCACGAGGTTCTCGGCGCGTTCGGCGTTCTCGATGCCGACGACGGCGGGCAGCGGCTCGTACTCGACGCGGATGCGTTCGGCGGCGTCCTCGGCGAGGTAGCGGTCGCGGGCGACGACCATCGCGACGGGCTCCCCGACGTGCCGGACGACGTCGCGGGCCAGCGGGTACCCGGTCCGGCCGTGCGTGAGCGCCGGGTGCGGGATGAGCAGCGGCAGCGGCTCGCCGACGCGTCCGGGCAGGTCCTCCCAGGTGTAGATGGCGACGAGGCCGTCCACGTCGAGCGCGCCGGACACGTCGATGTCCACGATGCGCGCGTGCGCGTGCGGCGACCGGACGAACGCCGCGGCGAGCGCGTCGCGCCCGAGGTCGTCCAGGTAGCGTCCGCGGCCGGTGAGGAGGCGGGCGTCCTCGCGGCGCTTGACTGGTTCGCCGAACACGCGGGTCCCCATCACGCCTCACCTTCCGCGGCCGACGCGTCCGGCGTGCCCGAGGCGTCCGGCGTGCCCGGCGCGGCGAGCAGTTCGGCGGCGCGGTGCACCGACTTCACGATGTTCTGGTAGCCGGTGCAGCGGCACAGGTTGCCCGAGATGCCTTCGAGCACCTCGTCCTCGGTCGGCTGCGGCGTCTCCCGCAGCAGCGCGGTCACCGTGCACAGGAAGCCGGGCGTGCAGAAGCCGCATTGCAGGCCGTGGCATTCGCGGAACGCCCGCTGCACCGGTGACGGCGTGCCGTCCGGTGCGGCGAGGCCCTCGACCGTCGTGACGTCGTGCCCGGCGGCGGTCACCGCGAACATCAGGCAGGACCGCACCGGCTCCCCGTCCATCAGCACCGTGCAGCAGCCGCAGACGCCGTGCTCGCAGCCGACGTGCGTCCCGGTCAGGCCGAGGTCGTGGCGCAGCAGGTCCGACAGCAGCCGCCGGGCCGGGGCACGGGCCGTGCGGTGCACGCCGTTGACGGTCAGCGCGATGTCGTGGAGTTCCTCCATCAGTCCCGCGCCCTCCTCAAGGCCCTGTCCAGCGAACGGGCCGCGGCGGTCGCCAGCGCCCGCTCGGTCAGTACCCCGGTCAGGTGGCGGCGGTAGCGGGCGCTCGCGTGGATGTCGGCGTCCGGGTCGATCCGGTCCCGGACGTACGCGGCGGCGGCCGGCCAGTCGCCGTGCGGTCCGGCCGCCCCGGTGAGGTCGAGGACGAGCGGCACCGGCGCGATGCCGAGGTATCCGGCGCGGACGCCGCCGACCCGCAGGTCCTCGTCCAGCGTGACGACGGCGGCGACGCCGGACAGCGCGTAGTCGCCGTGCCGCCGGGCCGTCTCCGCGAACGCCGCGCCGGTGCGCGGCGGCGCGGCCGGGAAGGACGCGGCGACGGCCAGCTCCCCCGGCTGGAGCGCCGACTCCAGGGGGCCGACGAAGAACTCCGCGGCCGGGACCGTCCGGCGGCCGCGCACCGACGCGACCTCGACCGTCCCGCCGAGGACGGCGAGCACGGCGGGCATCTCGGCGGCCGGATCAGCGTGCGCGAGGCTCCCGACGACCGTGCCCCGGTTGCGGATGACGGGGTGCGCGACGTGCCGCAGCGCCCGGCCGAGCAGCGGCTGCACGGCCGCCGCCTCCACCGACCGCTCCACCCGCGCGTGCCGCGCCAGCGCGCCGATCCGCACGCCCTCGTCGCCGACGTGGACGGTGTCGAGTTCGGCGACGCCGTTGATGTCGACGAGGTCGGACGGCGCGGCGAGCCGCATGTTCAGCAGCGGGATGAGGCTCTGCCCGCCCGCGAGCACCTTGCCGCCCGGCGCGTCGGCGAGCATGCCGAGCGCCTCGTCGACGGTGCGGGGCGCGTGGTGGCGGAACGGCGGCGGTTTCACGGCGCCGCCCCCTCAGCCCGCATCGTTCTCGCGTCCCGGGGACTCGCCGGGGTCGCCGCCGGGCCGGCCGGGGCGGACCGGGCCGCCGATCTCCTGCTCCGCCGGCGCGATGACGCCGCCGCCCGCGCCGTCCGGCCGGCGCACCGCGTTCAGCACGTGGTAGCCGACCAGCACCGCGATGGTGCCGAGCGCGATGCCCTGCAGCGGGAAGTCGTCGGTGATCTTCAGGGTGACGTTCCCGATCGCCAGGATGATCGCCGCCGCCACCGGGACGAGGTTGACCGGGTCGCCGAAGTCGACCCGGTTCTCGATCCAGATCTTCGCGCCGAGCAGGCCGATCATCCCGTACAGCACGACCGTGATGCCGCCGAGGACGCCGCCGGGCGTCGCCGCGACCAGCGCGCCGAACTTCGGGCACAGCCCGAACAGCACCGCCACGACCGCCGCGACGTAGTACGCGGCCGTCGAGTAGATGCGGGTCGCCGCCATCACGCCGATGTTCTCGGCGTAGGTCGTGGTCGGCGAGCCGCCGACGGCGGTGGCCAGGACGGTGCCGACGCCGTCCGCGCCGATCGCGCGCCCGAGCACCGGGTCCAGGTTCTCGCCGGTCATCGCCGACACGGCCTTGACGTGCCCGGTGTTCTCCGCGATCAGCGCGATGACCGGCGGCAGCGCCAGCAGGATCGCCGAGGTCTTGAAGTCGGGCGCGTGCGTGTGCGGGAACCCGAACCAGTCCGCCGCCTTCACCGCCGAGAAGTTCAGCCGGTCGTGCCCGAACGCCGTCGCGACGCAGTACGGGCCCTCCGCCGTGCACGCCTTGCCCGACCCGTCCAGCAGGTTCTGCCCCGGCAGCACCGAGGTGATCTGCCCCGCCGTCTTGTCGAGGACCCACGACAGGACGAACCCGAACACCAGCGCCAGCAGGATCGCGATCCGCGACCAGAACCCGCGCAGGATCACCGTGCAGAACACCGCGAAGCACAGCGTCGCCAGCGCCACCCACTGGTCCTGCGGCCAGTACGTGTTCGCCACCACCGGCGCCAGGTTGAACCCGATCAGCATGACGACCGCGCCGGTCACCACCGGCGGGAACACCCGCTGGACGACCTCGCCGCCGAGGAAGTGCACGACGACGCCGATCACCAGCAGCAGGGCGCCCGCGACCAGGATCGCGCCGGTCACCCGCGCGCTGTCGCCGCCCGCCGCGCGGATCGCCGCGACCGCCCCGACGAACGAGGCGCTCGTGCCGAGGTAGCTCGGCACCCGGCCGCCGACGATCAGCAGGAACAGGACCGTCGCGACCCCGGACATCATGATCGACAGGTTCGGGTCGAGGCCCATCACCACCGGGAACACGAACGTCGCGCCGAACATCGCCACGACGTGCTGGGCGCCGATGCCCGCGGTGCGCGGCCACGACAGCCGCTCGCCGGGCCCGACCACCTCGCCGGGCGGCGGCGTGCGCCCGTCCCCGTGCAGCTTCCAGCCGATCACCATCGGGGCCCCTCCTGCTCGTCGTGTCCGCCCGCGGGCACACCCCGCCACCGGCCGGGCACGCGCTTGCGCGCAACGTAGATCTACCCCGGTGGGCGGGCATCGGCGACATCTGCCGAAGTTCGGCGCGCCGTCCGGGCGGACCCGGACGGCGCCGCTACGCTCAGATACCGCGCATGCGCAGCACGTGCAGGGCGAGGGTGAGGTTGAGCCGCAGATGCGCGTCCTCGGTGAACGCCCCGAGCATCCGTTCCAGCTTGCCGATCCGGTACCGCAGCGTGTTGTAGTGGAAGTGCAGCCGGCGGGCCGTCTCGGCGACGTTGAGGTTGGTCTCCAGCAGCACCTGCAGGGTGCGGCGCAGGTCCACCAGCTCCGGCTCGTCGTCGCCCGCGAGGTCGCCGAGGGTCTCCTTGACGAACGCGTGCAGCTCCGCCGGGTCCGACACCAGGCTCAGCAGCCGGTACACGCCGAGCTGGTCGAAGTGCGCCCGCGCGCCCGCGCCGTGCAGCTGGCGCCCGACCCGGACGGCCTTCACCGCCTGCTCGTAGGCCTCCGGCAGCTCCGCCGGGCACGTCACCGTCCGGCTGATGCCGGTGGAGAACGTCCGGCGCACCGGCAGGTGCTCGGCGAACAGCGCCGCCGCCTCCTTCACCATCGCCTGCACCGGGCCCGCCGGCAGGTCGCCGGTGTCGGCACCGGGTTCGGCGCCGGGTTCCGCGCCGACGACCGCGACGATCTCGTGCGCGAAGCTGGCGACCGCGGCACCCCGGTCGTGGCGCCGCACGGCGGTGCTCCAGGCGGCGGCGAGCCGGTCCTGCGCCGTCCGCTCCTCCGCACCCCGGACGCCGCGCATCGCCGCGTCGGGCTCCGCGCCGCGCTGCTCGCCCCTGCGCTGGTCGGCGCCGCGCTGCTCGGGCGCGCGATGGTCGGCACCGCGGTGGTCGGCACCGCGCTGGTCGGCGGGGCGTCCGCGCGCCGGGTCGGCGCCGTGCTTGCGGGGCCTCGCGTCGTTCTCCGGGCTCGCCGCGGGCGCCGGGACGGTCGCGCCCGCCGAGCCGGGCGCGCCGCGCGGCCGCCCGTCCAGCTCGGCGACGACCACCATTACCGGGCGGTCCAGGTCCCAGCCGAAGCCGCCGCAGTGCGCGACGACCCGGTCGTCGTCGCCGGCGCGGCCCGCGAGGATGTCGCGCAGGAAGTCGGCGCGGTACTTGCTCTCGACCGCCGCGACGGCCTGTTGCTTGGTCACCACCAGCGCCGCGACGGTCGCGGCCCGCTCCACGATCCCGAGGTCGGAGCCGCGCAGCGCGCCGGACGGGCTGAACGCGATGATCCGGCCGTGGTCGAAGCCGCCCGCGACGACCGGCACCACCAGGTGGTCGCCGGCGCCGTGCGCGCCGACGACGCCGCAGCCGCCGCGCCCGCACGCCGCGTGCCGGCCGGCGTCGAACGCCCGCATCGCCTGGACGTGCTCGTCCGGGCCGGCGCCGGCGAGCACCCGCTGCTCGCCGTCCAGCACCACGACCGCCACGTCCAGCAGCGTCGCCACCTCGTCCACGACCTCCTGGAGGCCGCCGCCGCACAGCACGATCTGCACGAGCGCCCGGTGCACCTCCTCGGTGCGGGCGAGGACGGCCGCCTGCCGGTTCAGGATGTCGGTGAGGACCTGGTTGAGGATGTCGTCGAAGCCGACGTCGTTGGGGAGCAGGATGAGCGGGAAGCCGCGCCGGTCCGCCTGCGCGATCATCTCGGCGGGCAGCGAGTCCAGGTAGCGGCCGAGCTTGATGGCCAGGGCCGCGAGGCCGCGCTCGTCCAGGTCGGCGACCAGGTTGTCCAGCGACTGGGGGGTGTTGCGCAGGGGGTAGCCGGTGGTCAGCAGCAGCTCGTTGGGTTTGACCCACGACAGGATGTCGGGGACCTCCATCACGTTGAGCCGCTGCACGACGCGCTCGATGCCGGACCTCCCGGCGATGAGGCGGGCGCCGTTCAGGGTGCTGGCGCCGAGGACCTCGCCGACGGACAGGCCGTAGGTCAGTGTTCCGGTGCTCGCGAGCCGCAGGGCCGGTGGGCCCGGGTCCGCGCTGGTGTAACTCATGCCAGGGGTCACCTCGCCTTTTGGTGCGTACATCGCCGCGTGTGGCGATTTCGCTACCGCTACCTGATCAACAGTGACAACAAAGACGAACGATGACAACCATCCTTGGCAGCTTTCCCCATACGTCCGCCGCGAGGGCCGTTCTACCGTCTCACCGGAGGCCGGGCCGCCCGCGATCCGGGCGGCAGCCGACACCGGCCCCGGGAGGATCCGTGACCGCACTCGTCCGCGACCCGATCCGGCTCCCGGCCCGGCCCGGACGGCGGCCGCCCGCGACCGGCGCCGCGAGCACCGCGCTGCGCCCGCTGCTGGACCCGCCGCGCCGCCCCGCCCGCGTCATCGCGGTGTTCCCGTCCGCGCTGTACCTGGAGACCCGCGGCGGGCCCGAGCCGCGGGTGCTCGCCGTCGTGAGCTGCGACGCCGTCCGGCTGCCGAACGCCGTGGTGGTCGCCGCCGAACGCCGCGAGCAGCCGTTCCGGTCCGTCCGCGAGGGCGACGAGGCGCTGGTCGGCGACGGCCGGGTGGAGGCCGGGGCGCTGTGCGTCCGGGTGCGCCGCTGGTGGGACCCGGCGCCCGCGCTCGGCCGGCTGCACCCCGCCGCGCTGGCCCGCGGCGTGGGCGTGCTGGAGGACGCGTTCGCCGCCGCCGGGATGGCGGGCGGCGGGCTGGCCGGGCATCCCGACCCGCTGCGCCTCGCCGACTGCTGCGCGGAGGGCGACCTCGCGGGCGCCGTCGAGGCGGCCGAGCGGATCGTCGGCCTCGGCCCCGGCCTGACGCCGAGCGGCGACGACATCCTGTGCGGGCTGCTGGTGTCGCTGCGGCTGATCGGCGGCGCCGTGGGGGGCGGCGACGCCGCGGTGTGGCTGGCCGACTGGCTCGGCGCCGCCGTCACCGCGGACGCGGGCACCCGCACGACCGCGCTGGCCGCGACGCTGCTGCACTGCGCGGCGGCGGGCGGCGCGGGCGGGGAGATCGCCGCGGTGCTGCGCTGCGTCGCCGGCCACGAGCCGCCGTCCGCGGCCGTCCGCCGGCTGCTGGCGATCGGCCACACCTCCGGCACCGACCTTGCGTGGGGCGTCCTCGCCGGCTGCCGCGCCGCGCTCGCCCTCACCTCGCCCGCCCGCCGCCGTCCCGCGGAGAACACGGCGTGAGCGGGGCCGCGCCCCGGAGGGCGGAGGGGGGACCGGTGCGCAGACCGGCGGGAAAACAGGGCGTGAGCGGGCCGGCATGAGCGCCGACTGGGTCGAGGTGCGGCGGGGGGGTTACCGCGATTCGGTCACCCTGATGCGGGTGAGCCGGCTGCTGTCGGAGCGGGCGGACGTGGCGGCGGCGATGACGGCGATGGGCACCGGGCTCAACCTGGAGATGCTCGGCCGGATGGGGTTCGCGGTGCCGGCGGACGCGGGCCCGGCGGACCTGGTCGTCGCGATCCGGGCGGAGGACGGCGGGCTCGACGGGGCGCGGGAGGCGCTGGAGGGGCTGCTGCGGGAGGCCGCGCACGCCCCGGACGGCGGCCCCGACGGACTCCTCGGCGCCCCACCGGCGCCGCGGACGACGGCGTCCGCCGCGGCGCGCGGCGAGGCGTCGGTCGCGCTGGTGTCGGTGCCGGGGCCGCACGTGTTCCCCGAGGCCATGGACGCGCTGGACGCCGGCCTCAACGTGATGATCTTCAGCGACAACGTCCCGGTGGCGCAGGAGATCGCGCTGAAGGAGGCGGCGGCGCGGCGCGGGCTGATCGTGATGGGCCCGGACTGCGGGACGGCGGTGGTCTGCGGCGCCGGGCTCGGGTTCGCCAACGCGGTGCGGCCGGGGCCGGTCGGCGTGGTCGCGGCGTCCGGCACGGGCGCGCAGCAGGTCATGTGCCTGCTGGACGCGGCGGGCGCCGGGGTCGGCCACGTCCTCGGGGTCGGCGGGCGGGACCTGTCGCCGGAGGTCAGCGGCCGGTCGGCGCTGTCGGCGCTGGCCGCGCTGGACGCCGACCCGGGCACGGAGCTGATCGTGCTGGTGTCCAAGCCGCCGGCGCCGCAGGTCGCGGACCTGATCCGGGAGGCGGCGCGGCGGCTGGACACCCCGGTGGTGTTCGCGCTGCCGACGCCCGGCGAGGACGACCTGACGCGGGCGGTGGAGAAGGCGCTGGAGGCGCTCGGGCTGCCCGTCCCGCAGTGGCCGCGCTGGCCCGCGCCCCGGCCGGCGCGGGTGCCGGCGGGGCGTTCGCTGCGCGGGCTGTTCGCGGGCGGGACGCTGCGCGACGAGGCCGAGGTGATCGCGCGGGAGGCGCTGGGCTGGGACCTGGAGGCGCGCGGGCACCGGTTCACCGACTTCGGCGACGACGCCTACACCCGGGGCCGCGCCCATCCGATGATCGATCCGACGCTGCGGCTGGAGGCCCTCGCCGGCGCGGCGGGCGACGCGGCGTGCGGCGTGCTGCTGCTGGACGTGGTGCTCGGCCACGGCGCCGAGCCGGACCCGGCCGCGGCGCTGGCGCCGGCCGTCGCCGCCGCCCTGGCGGACCGCTCCGACCTGGCGGCGGTGGTGTCGCTGTGCGGGACGCGCGCCGATCCGCAGGACCGCGACCGGCAGGCGGAGACGCTGCGCGCCGCGGGCGCCGCGGTGTTCGCCTCGAACGCGCAGGCCGCGAGGCACGCGGTCGCGCTGGTGCAGGGACCGCGCCCGCAGGGCGGCGGCACGGGAGGAAGCACTCGATGACGGACGTGCGGTCACCGCTCGGCGGGATGCTCACGCGGGAGCCGCGGGTCGTCGCGGCGGGCGCGCAGGTGCTCGCGGACGCGCTGGCGGACCAGGCCGTGCCGGTCGCGAGGGTCGACTGGCGGCCCCCGCCGGCCGGTACCGAGGCGGCGCTGGCGGCGGTGCTCGGCGACCCCCGGCACGCGGAGGCGAACGCCGAGGCGGTGCGCCGGATGACGACCGCGCGGCCGCACCTGGTGGACGTCCGCCCGGCCCGCGAGGTCCTCGGGCTGGAGAAGGGAACGTTCCTGCACGCGGGTCCGCCGCTGGAGTGGGACCGGGCGTCCGGGCCGATGCGCGGCGCGCTGATCGGCGCGATGCTGCTGGAGGGCCTCGCGGAGACGCCGCGCGGCGCCGAGCGGGAGCTGGAGCGCGGCGCGGCCGTCCTGGAGCCGTGCCACCACCACGGCGCGGTCGGCCCGATGGCGGGCGTGGTCTCCCCGTCGATGTGGATGCTGGTCGTGGAGGACGCCGAGCACGGCGGCACCGCGTGCTGCTCGCTGAACGAGGGGCTCGGCAAGGTGCTGCGGTACGGGGCGTACGGGCCGGAGGTGATCGAGCGGCTGGCCTGGATGGGCGAGGTGCTCGGCCCGGCGCTGCGGGCGGCGGTGCGGCGGCACGGCCCGCTCGACCTGATGGCCATCATCGCGCAGGCGCTGCAGATGGGCGACGAGCTGCACAACCGGAACCGGGCGGCGACGTCGCTGCTGCTGCGCGAGCTGGCCCCGGACCTGGCCGACGCCGAGGAGGTGCCGCGCGACCGGGCCGCCGCGGCGCTGCGGTTCGCCGCCGGCAACGACCACTTCTTCCTGAACGCCGGGATGGCGGCGGCGAAGGCGTGCGCGGACGCCGCGCGGAACGTCCCGGGGTCCAGCATGGTCGTGGCGATGGCCCGCAACGGCACCGACTTCGGCATCCAGGTGGCGGGGACGGGCGACCGCTGGTTCACCGGCCCGGCCGGGGTGCCCGACGGCCTGTACCTCGGCGGGTACGGCCCGGCCGACGCCAACCCCGACATCGGCGACTCGGCGATCACCGAGACGGCCGGGCTCGGCGGGTTCGCGCTGGCCGCCGCGCCGGCGATCGTCCGGTTCGTCGGCGGCGAGGTGCCGGACGCGGTCGCCGCCACGCAGCGGATGTACGAGATCACGCTCGCCGAGCACCCGGTGCTGCAGATCCCGCTGCTGTCGTTCCGCGGCACCCCGGCCGGGATCGACGTGACGCGGGTCGTGCGGACCGGGATCCTGCCCGTCATCGACACCGGGATCGCCGGCCGGGAGGCGGGGACCGGCCAGGTCGGCGCCGGGATCGTCGAACCGCCGTCGAACGCGTTCGGTGCCGCCCTGCAGGCCCTGGCGGAGATCGCGTAGCGGGCCCGGGCCGGGGTACCGTCCGGGTCATGACCGAGTCGATCACCGGAGCGCAGTACGCCCTCGCCGCCGGGCCCTACCGGGCCGTCATCACCGAGTCGGGCGCGAGCCTGCGCGAGCTGACGCACGAGGGGCGGCCGCTGGTGCTGTCGCACGGCGCCGACGAGCCCGCCCCCGCCGCGTTCGGGCACCTGCTGATCCCGTGGCCGAACCGCGTCGACCGCGGCCGCTACACCTACGGCGGCACCTCCTACCAGCTGGACGTGTCCGAGCCGGACCTGGACTGCGCGATCCACGGGCTCGTCCGGTGGGCGGCGTGGCGGGCCGCCGAGCACACCGCGGACCGGGTCCGGCTGACGCACCGGCTGCTCGGCACCCCCGGCTACCCGTTCCGGCTGGACCTGGAGGCCGAGTACACCCTGGACGCGGCGGACGGCCTGCGCGTCCGGATGACGGCCGTGAACGCCGGCAGCCGGACGGCGCCGTACGGGCACGGCGCGCACCCCTACCTCACGGTCGGGGTGCCGATCGACGCGTGCACCGTGACGCTGCGCGCCGACCGCTACATCCCGGTGAACGACCGGATGATCCCGGTCGGCGGGGACGCCGACGTCGCCGGCACCGACCACGACCTGCGGGACGGGCGGGTGCTCGGCGCCCGGCGGATCGACAACGCGTTCGCCGGGGTGCACCGCGACGAGGACGGGCGGGCCTGGGTGACGCTCGGCGGCAACGGCCGCACCGTCCGGCTGTGGGCCGACGACGCGCACCCCTGGATGGAGATCTACACCGCCGACAACGCCCCGGAGCCGCGCGCGGGCCTCGGCGTCGAGCCGATGACCTGCCCGCCCAACGCGTTCGCGTCGGGCGAGGGCCTCGTCGACCTCAAGCCGGGCGAGCGCTTCACCGGCTCCTGGGGCATCCAGGAACTCGGGTGAGCGGCGGGCCGTCGTCATGGGCCGCGCCATGACGACGGCCCGCCGCGGGCGGAGGCGTGGTCACGACGCGGGCGGGGCGGTGGTCACCCGGTCCGCGGCGGGGACGGTGTCGGCGGGGGGCTTGGCGGCCGGGGCGCTGCCCCGCAGCGGGACCTCCTTGATGAACCACGCGACGGCGAACGCGATCGCCGCGAGCACCGTCCCGCCGATGGCGATGCCGTGCACGCCGCTGGTGACGCCGGCCTCGAACGCGTTGCGGACGTTGGCGGGGAGCGTCTTCAGCATCTCCGGGGTCACGTGCTGGCCGCCGGAGGCGAGCTTGTGCGCGGTGGACGGGTCGAGCCTGCGCACCAGCTCGTCCTCGAACCGGGTGTTGTAGACGGAGCCGAGCAGCGCCACGCCGAGCGAGCCGCCGATGGTGCGGAACAGCGTGACCGACCCGCTGGCCGAGCCCATGTCGCGCAGCTCGACGCTGTTCTGCGTGACCAGCATCGTGTTCTGCATGATCAGGCCCATGCCGAGGCCGACGCCGAGGGTCAGCAGCGAGCTGGTGGCCGTGCCGGTGTCCACCTTCAGCATCAGCAGGAGCAGCATCCCGCCGGTCAGCACCGCGCCGCCGATGATCGGGTAGTGCCGGTAGCGGCCGGTGCGGGTGATGAGCTGGCCGCTGAGGAGCATCATGGCGAGCATCCCGAACATCAGCGGGAGCAGCAGCAGCCCGCTGCTGGTCGGGCTGGCGCCCTGGACCGTCTGCATGTAGAGCGGCAGGTAGTTCACCGCGCCGAACATCGCGGCGCCGACCATGAAGCTGAGGATCTGCGCGGCGGTGAAGTTGCGGCTGCGGAACAGCCGCGGCGGCAGGATCGGCTCGGGCGACCGGGTCTCGGCGAACACGAAGACCACGAGCGCGACGACGCCGACGACGCCCAGCCCGATGATCCGGGCGGACCCCCACGGGTACTGCGAGCCACCCCAGCTGGCCACCAGCGTGACGCAGACGATCCCGACGGTGAGCAGCACCGCGCCGAGGTAGTCGATGCGGGCCTTGATGCGGACGGTGTGCAGCCGCATCCCGAACGCGACGACGAGCAGCGCGACCGCGCCGATCGGCACGTTGACGTAGAACGCCCAGCGCCAGCTGAGGTGGTCGGTGAGGAAGCCGCCGAGCAGCGGCCCGCCGACGAACGCGACCGGCATCATCGCGCCGATCAGGCCCTGGAACCTGCCCCGCTCGCGGGGCGGGACGAGGTCGCCGATGATGGACATCGCGCCGACCATCAGGCCGCCGGCGCCGAGGCCCTGCAGCGCGCGGAACCCGATCAGCTCGCCCATGTTCTGCGACAGCCCGGACAGCATGGACCCGACCAGGAACACCACGATCGAGGTCATGAACATGCCCTTGCGGCCGAACAGGTCGCCGAGCTTGCCCCAGATGGGGGTGGCGGCGGCGGTGGCCAGCGTGTACGCGGTCACCACCCACGACAGGTGCTCCAGCCCGCCGAGGTCGCCGACGATCGTGGGCAGCGCGGTGCCGACGATCAGGTTGTCGAGCATCGCCAGGAACATCCCGAGCATCAGCCCGAAGATGGCGATGTAGATCTGCCGGGTGCTGAGCGCCGGGCGCTCGGCCGTCCCGTGTTCGGTCATGGTCACCTTCCCCTGAGGTCCCGCGACACGGAACCACTTACTTGCCGCCCGGCTAGTTATAGTAGCCCCAATCCGGAGGAACCGGACCCGGTCTCCGGACCCGGGAGGGACGTCTCCTGACAATCGCCCGGATCTTGGGGGATCATGGCGGGGTGAACCTCAGCGTCTCCTCGTTCGACGACCTGTCCGCGCGCATCGCCGCCGTCCGCGACGAGCACCGCGAGCGCTTCCCCGGCGGCGCCGACGGCCGCCAGCCGGTGCACACCGTCTACGTGCCGGCCGACCGGTTCTCCCGCTCGACGCCCGCCGACTTCGGCGCGGAGGCGCTGCGCCTGCTGAACACCCACACCCCCGGCGCCGGGTCGTTCGGCGCCGCGTTCGGCCTCGACCCCGAACTGGCCGGCACGGTGCGCGAGCGGGTCGCCGCCAAGCTCGCCCGCGAGCCGATCGAGGACGTGCGGATCGACTTCGAGGACGGCTACGGGGTGCGCTCCGACGACGAGGAGGACGCGCACATCGCCCAGGTCGTCGAGGCCGTCGCCGCCGCCTACCAGGTCAAGGGGCTGCCGCACTACTGGGGCGTGCGGATCAAGTCGTTCGCCGACGGCGGCCAGGACCGGGCGATGCGCACCCTCGACGGGTTCCTCACCTCGCTGCGCGACCGGCTCGGCCGGCTGCCCGGCGGGTTCACCATCACCTTCCCCAAGGTCGTCGCGGCCGACCACGTCGCGCTGTTCGCCGAGTACCTGGACCGGCTGGAGACCGCGCTCGGCCTGCCGTCCGGCATCCTGCGGTTCGAACTCCAGGTGGAGACCACCGAGGCGATCTTCGACCCGGACGGCCGGATCGCGCTGCCCGCCATCGCGGCCGCCGCCGGCGGCCGGCTCACCGCCGCGCACTTCGGCGTGTTCGACTACACCGCCGCGCTCGGCCTGCCGCCGGAGGAGCAGCGCCTCGACCACCCCGCCTGCGACTTCGCCCGGCACGTCATGCAGGTCGCGTTCGCCGGCACCGGCGTGCGGCTGTCGGACGGCTCGTCCAACGTGGTCCCCCGCAACGACGGCCCCGATGAGGTCAACGCGACCTGGCAGGCGCACGCCGCGCAGGTCACCCACTCGCTGCGGCACGGCTTCTACCAGGGCTGGGACCTGCACCCCGCGCACCTGCCGAGCCGCTACGCCGCCGTGTACGCCTTCCACCTGACCGGCGCCGACGAGCTGATCGGCCGCGTCCGCGCGTGGCAGGAGCAGGCCGCGACGGGCGGCGTCCTGGACGAGCCCGCCACGATCCGCGCCCTCACCGACCGCCTCCGCCGCGCCGTCGACTGCGGCGCCCTCGACGAGAGCGTCCTGCCCGCGTCCTAGCTAGCCCCGGTCGGTGAAGGCGGCGAGGTCGTCCGGGGTGTCGATGTCGGCCGGGGAGGCCACGTCGTCGCACGGGACGCGCGTCACCAGTTCCGGGTGGGCGCGCAGGAAGCCGCGCGCGCCCGTGTCCCCGACCGCGGCCTCGGCGACCGCGGCGAAGTGCGCGGCCCGCAGCAGCACGGGGTTGCGCGGCGCGCCGCCGTAGGTGGCGACCGCGACCTCGGCGCCCGCGTCGTGCGCGGCGACCAGCCGCGCGACCGCGGCGGCGGTGACCTTCGGCTGGTCGACGAGCGCGACGACCACGGCGGGGCAGCGGGGCGGGAGCGCGGCGAGCCCGGCGCGCAGCGACGAGCCCATCCCGTCGCGCCAGTCCGGGTTCGGCACCACCACCGCGCCGATCACCTCGACCTGCGCGGCGCCCGCCACCACGAGCACCGGGGCGCAGCCGCCGTCGCGCAGCGTCCGCACGCCCCGGTCGACGAGCCGCTCGCCGTCCAGCTCCACCAGCGCCTTCGGGCGGCCGAGCCGGCTGCCCTCCCCCGCCGCGAGCAGCAGGCCGGCCGGAGACCGGGCGCCGTGCCGGCTCAACTCATACGCCGTCATCCCGTGAGGGTAGCCCGCCGGTCACGGGCCGGCGTGGATCCTGCCGCCGGTGTCGGTGAGCGGCCGTCCCGAACCGCCCCAGCGCAGCTGCACCAGCTCCGCCGCGATCGACACCGCGGTCTCCTCCGGCGTCCGCGCGCCGAGGTCCAGGCCGATCGGCGAGCGCAGCCGGGACAGCTCCGCCTCGGTGAGGCCCGCCTCGCGCAGCCGCGCGAGCCGGTCGTCGTGGGTGCGGCGCGACCCCATCGCGCCGACGTATCCGGCGCGCGTCCGCAGCGCCACCTCCAGCAGCGGCACGTCGAACTTCGGGTCGTGGGTGAGGACGGCGATCGCGGTGCGCTCGTCGATGGCGCCGCCGGCCTCCTCCAGGTACTTGTGCGGCCACTTCACCACGACCTCGTCGGCGTCGGGGAACCGCTTCGGCGTCGCGAACACCGGGCGCGCGTCGCACACCGTCACCTGGTAGCCGAGGAACTTGCCGATCCGCGCCACCGCCGCCGCGAAGTCGATCGCGCCGAACACCAGAAGGCGCGGCGGCGGCGCGAACGAGTGCACGAACACCGCCAGGTCGTCCAGCCGCCGCTCGCCCTCGCGGCCGTAGTGGCGCTGGCCGGTGAGGCCCTGCGCGAGCATGCCGCGCGCGTCGTCGTCGACCGCCGCGTTCAGCCGCGCCTCGTGCGGCTCGCCGGGCGCCAGGGAGCCCGCCGCCCGGTCCCGCCACACGACGCGGCGCGCGCCGATCCGGCCCGGGCCCGCGACGACCGTCGCGACGGCCACCGGCTCGCGCGCCCCGATCGCCGCCGCCACCGCCGGGAACTGCGGGAACGTCGCGGGGCCCACCGGCTCGACCAGCACGTCCAGGATCCCGCCGCAGGTCAGCCCGACCGCGAACGCGTCGTCGTCGCTGACCCCGTACCGCTGGACGACCGGCTCCCCGCTCTCCATCACCGACTGCGCCAGCTCGTAGACCGCGCCCTCGACGCAGCCGCCGGACACGCTGCCCGCGACCTCGCCGTCCGCCGACACCGCCATCGCCGCGCCCGCCGGGCGCGGCGCACTGCGGAAGGTGTTCACCACCGTCGCCAGCCCGAACGTCTCCCCCGCCGCGTACCAGCCGGCGATGTCATCCAGCACGTCGCGCATGCGCCCGTCCCTTTCCGCCGTCGGCGATCAGCCGCGCCAGCTCCTCCAGGGCCGCGAGGCTGTGGCCGGAGGTGAAGTCGTCGATGTGCGGGAGCGCGGCGGCCATCCCGGCGGTCAGCGGCTCGTAGCCGGGACGCGCCTTGTGCGGGTTCGCCCAGATCACCCGGTGCGCGAGCCGGCGCAGCCGGGCGGTCTGCTCGCCGAGCAGCGCCGCGTCGCCGCGCTCCCAGCCGTCCGAGGCGATCACCACGACGGCGCCGCGCGCCAGGCCGCGCTGCCCGAACCGGTCGAGGAACTCCTTCAGCTCCTCACCGAGCCGGGTGCCGCCGCTCCAGTCCGGGATCGCCGCGGACGCCGCCGCCATCGCCGCGTCCGCGTCCCGGTGCCGCAGCTCGCGGGTGAGCCGGGTCAGCCGCGTCCCGGCGCTGAACACCTCGACGTCGCGGCCGCCGGAGCGGGCGGCGGCGTGCGCGAACCGCAGCAGCGCGTCCGCGTACGGGCTCATCGACCCGCTGACGTCCACGATCAGCACGACGCGGCGCGGCCGGGTGCGGTGCGCCCGGTGCCGCAGCAGGGACGTCTCGCCGCCGCGGCGCAGCGTCTCCCGGACGGTCCGGGCCGGGTCGAGGCGGCCCGACGGCGCGGGCGCGAACCGGCGCGACCGGCGGCGTTCGGCGCCCGCGTCCAGCAGCGCGATCAGCCGGGCGACCTCGGCGCGCTCGGCGGCGCTGAGCCGCGCGACGTCCCGGTCGCGCAGCACCTCCACGGCGCTGGCGGTCGCCGCCTTCAGGTCGCCGTCTTCCTCCTCCTCGCCGGCCGCGCCGCCGTCCGGCTCCGCGACCGTCACGCGGCGCACCACCACGGGCGGCGGGCGGCGGGACGGGCCCGCCGTCGCGCCGGAGAAGTACGCGGCGAAGCAGCGGTCGTAGCGGGCGAGGTCGTCGGGGTCGGCGCACAGCGTCAGCCGTCCCGCCCAGTACACGCCGGACGGGTCGAGGACGCCGAGGTGGTCGAGCGCGGCGAGCATCGCCTGGACCCGCTCGGGGTCGGCGGCGCCGCCGGCGGCGCGCAGCGTCCTGGCGAACCCGACCATCGTCTCGGTGACGTCCCGCACCACCCGCTCAGCCCCCGTCGAGCAGGGCGTCGAGACCGCCGGCGAGCACGCGCTGCTGGTCCTCGCGGTACTTCAGCACGGCGCCGAGCGTCACGGCGGCGGCGCCGGGGTCCAGCTCGCGGACGCCGAGCGCGACCAGCGCCTCGGTCCAGTCCAGGGTCTCGGCGACGCCCGGCGGCTTGAGCAGGTCCCGGTCGCGCAGCCGCTGCGCGGCGCCGGCGACCTGGCCGGCCAGCCGCGCGGCCGCGCCGGGCAGCCGCCGCCGGATGATCGCGACCTCCCGGTCGAACGACGGGTGCTCCAGCCAGTGGTACAGGCAGCGCCGCTTCAGCGCGTCGTGCACCTCGCGGGTCCGGTTGGACGTGACGACGACGACCGGCGGGCGCTCGGCCCGGATCGTGCCGAGTTCGGGGACGGTGATGGTGAAGTCGCTGAGCACCTCCAGCAGGAACGCCTCGAACTCGTCGTCCGCGCGGTCCAGCTCGTCGACCAGCAGCACGCTCGGCGTGGTCTCCAGCGCCCGCAGCAGCGGCCTGGCCAGCAGGAACCGCCGGTCGTACAGCTCGCCCTCCAGCCGGGACACGTCCTGCACGCCCGCGGCCTCGGCGGCGCGCAGGTGCAGGAGCTGGCGCGGGAAGTCCCAGTCGTAGAGCGCCTGGGAGGCGTCCAGCCCCTCGTAGCACTGCAACCGGATCAGCGGCGCGCCGAGAGCGCGCGCGAGGGTCTTGGCCAGTTCGGTCTTGCCGACCCCGGCCTCGCCCTCCAGGAACAGCGGGCGGCCCATCCGCAGCGCGAGGAAGCACGCGGTCGCCAGCCCCTCGTCGCAGAGGTAGGCGTGCCGCTCCAGCAGGCCCGCAAGATCCGCGGGCGAGGCGACCTCGCCGGCTGCCGTCTCCGCCATGCCTGCCAGGCTACCCAGCCGGGCACCCGGCGCCCAGACGTCCGCATCCCGGGTTTTCCGCGATCCTTCCATGGTAATTCAGTAGGGAAAGTTGACTTTCAGGAGGCCGGTCAGCAGCATCGATCCCATGCGACCCGGTGACACCGCCCACGGCTGCCCGCCCGATCCCTGTGACGACCTGACCGACGAGACGACCTACGAACGCGTGCGCTCCGCCCAGGCGCCGTCCGTCCCGCCGCTGTCGCGGCGCGGCATGCTGCGCCTGTCCGCGGGCGCGGGACTCGGCGCCGCCCTCGGCACCGCCGCCGCCCCGCAGGCGCTCGCCGCCCCCGCCGCCCCGCAGGGGCTCGCCGCACCCGCCACCGGGATCGTCAAACCGCTGCCGCCCGAGCTGTTCATCCCGCAGGGGACGAACGCGGAGATGCGCTGGGAGGCCATGCGCGGGCAGGGCGACCTCACGCCCGTCGACCGGTTCTTCGTCCGCAACCACGTCGCCACCCCGCGCATCGACGCCCGCACCTGGCGCCTCAAGCTCTGGGGGACGGGCCTGCACGGCTCCCCGCCGGAGTCACGCCCGGTCGAGTTCTCCTACGAGGACCTCCTCGGCATGCGCGCCGAGACCATCACCTCGTTCATCGAGTGCACCGGCAACGGGCGAAACTTCTACGCCACCCAGCAGGGCCAGGAGGTGTCGGGCACCCCGTGGCGGCTCGGCGGCGTGGGCGTCGCGCGCTGGCGGGGCGTCCGGCTGTCGGCGGTCCTCGAACGCGCGGGTCTCACCCCCCGGGCTGTGGACATTCTCCCGCGCGGGTTGGACGCTGACTTCGTGGACAAGGGCGAGGACCTCGGCCGCGTCAGGCGCCCCCTGCCGGTCGCGAAGGCGCTCAAGGACGTCCTGCTCGCCTACGAGATGAACGGCGCGCCGCTGCCGCCCGACCACGGCTTCCCCGTCCGGCTCGTCGTCCCGTCCTGGGTGGGCATCGCCAACATCAAGTGGCTCGGCGACATCCAGGTGGCGGACGAGCCGCTCTTCTCCCCCTGGAACACCCGCTACTACCGGCTCTTCGGCCCCGGCTACCCGCCGGAGGGCACCGCCCCGCTCACCCGCATGAACGTCAAGTCGGCCTTCGAGCTGCCGTGGGAGGCGGCGCTGCCGGCCGGCCACCAGATCCTGCACGGACGGTCCTGGTCCGGCAACGGGCGGGTGCGGAGGGTCGAGGTCAGCGTGGACGGCGGGGCCACCTGGCGCCCCGCCCGCGTGCGGGACCACCACGCCAATCCGCGCGGCTGGGTCCGGTGGGAGTTCCCGTGGCGGCCCGACGCCCCCGGCCCCCACGAGCTGCTCGCCCGCGCCACCGACGAGACCGGCGCGTCCCAGCCGTCCACCGCCCCCTACAACACCCTCGGCTATCTGTTCGGCGCCGTCGTCCGCCACCCGGTCACCGTCTCCTGAAGGGACCCGCCATGGCACTGTGGAAGCCAGACCCGACCTTCTACGCCTCGCCGCGGGACGCGGTGTCCGCGCCGCCGGAGAAGCTCGCCTACGTCGCCGCGTTCGACCGCGCCGCCGAGAAGCCGGACGCGATCGCCGTCCTCGACGTGGACCCGGACTCGGCGTCCTACGGCGACGTCGTCGGCTGGACGGAGCTGCCCTACCTCGGTGACGAGCTGCACCATTTCGGATGGAACGCGTGCAGCAGCGCCCTGTGCCCGTACGCGCCGCACCCGCACGTGGAGCGCCGCTACCTGATCGTGCCGGGCCTGCGGTCCTCGCGCGTCTACGTCATCGACACCAAGGACAAGCCGACCGCGCCCGAGATCGTCAAGGTGCTGGAACCCGACGAGCTGGCCAAACGCGCCGGGTACTCGCGCCCGCACACGGTCCACTGCGGCCCCGAGGGCCTCTACCTGACCGCGCTCGGGGGCGTGAACGGCGAGGACGGCCCCGGCGGGATCGCGCTGCTCGACCACACGTCGTTCGACATCCTCGGCCGCTGGGAGGTCGACCGCGGCCCCCAGTACTTCGCCTACGACGCCTGGTGGCACATCGCCCACGACGTGCTCATCACCTCCGAGTGGGGCACGCCGTCCATGATCGAGGACGGTGTGGTCGGCGAACTACTGCTCGGCCGCAAGTACGGGCACTCGCTGCACTTCTGGGACCTGCGCAAACGCCGCCACGTCCAGGAGGTGGACCTCGGCGACGAGCACCAGATGGTGCTGGAGCTGCGGCCCGCCCACGACCCGACCAAGCAGTACGGCTTCGCCGGCGTCGTCGTCAGCGTCGAGGACCTGTCGGCGTCGGTGTGGCTGTGGCATCGCGACGGCGACCGGTGGGCCGCGACGAAGGTCATCACCATCCCCGCCGAACCGGCCGACGCCTCGGCCCTGCCGGACGTCATCGCGCCGTTCGGGGCCGTCCCGCCGCTGGTCACCGACATCGACCTGTCGGTGGACGACCAGTGGCTCTACGTGTCGTGCTGGGGCACCGGCGAGCTGAAGCGCTACGACGTCGGCGACCCGTTCCACCCCGTGGAGGCGGGCTCGGTGCGCATCGGCGGCATCGTCGGCCGCGCCCCGCACCCGGCCGCCCCGGACCTGCCCCTCGCCGGCGGGCCGCAGATGGTCGAGGTCAGCCGCGACGGGAAGCGCGTCTACGTCACCAACTCCCTCTACGGCTCCTGGGACGACCAGTTCTACCCCGACGGCGTCGGCGCCTGGATGGCCAAGCTCGACTCCACCGCGGACGGCTTCGCCCTCGACGAGCGGTTCTTCCCGCACGGCGACGCGTTCCGCGGCCGGCGCCCGCACCAGACGCGGCTGCAGGGCGGGGACGCGTCGTCCGACTCCTACTGCTACCCGTAGCGGTGAAGGACGGTTCGCTCGCCGCGCTCGTCGCGATGGGCGCGTTCCACGGCCTCAACCCGGCGATGGGCTGGCTGTTCGCCGTGGCCCGCGGCCTCCAGGAGCGCAGCAGGGCGCTGGTCCTGCAGTCGCTCCCGGCGATCGCCGCGGGCCACGCCGCCTCCGTCGGGGCCGTCGCGCTCCTCGTCGCGCTGACCCGGTCGGTCGTGGCGACGCAGGCCGTCGCGATCGGCGGCGGGATCCTGCTGGTCGGGTTCGGGCTGTGGCGGCTGCTGTCGCAACGCCACTTCCGGTGGGTCGGCATGCGGATCTCGCTGTGGCAGCTCGCCGCCTGGTCGTTCCTGATGTCGTCGGCGCACGGCGCGGGGCTGATGCTGCTGCCGGTGCTCACCTCGTCCGGGACCGTCCCCGCCGGCCACCACCACGGCCTGGCGTCGGCGTCCGGGAACGCCGTCTCCGCCGCGATCTTCGTGACCGGCGTGCACACCCTGGCGATGCTCGCCGTCGCCGGGATCATCGCCGTCGCCGTCTACGAGGTCGTGGGCCTGGCGGTCCTGCGCCGCGCCTGGTTCAACCTGGACCGCGTCTGGGCCGCCGCCCTCATCACCGCCGGCGCCGTCACCCTCGCGACCGCCCTCTAGGCGCTCCCATCGGAGGTGCCGTACAGGACGTCGTTCCTGGTGACGGGCCCGCGGGGTGCTTGAACACGGATCGTCCGGGTGGCAGTGTCCGAATGTGATCATGAGACTCGCCGCCCGCCACCACGCGATCGCCGCCTTCCTGCCGCTCGCCGCCGTCCCGTCCCTCATGGCGGCCCCGGCCCCGGCCCGCGCGGCGGCGCGTCCCGCCGCCGGACCGGCCGGTGTCGGCGCCAGGTCGGCGCTCCTGTACGACGTGACGGCCGGCACCACCGCGTGGTCACGCGCCGCCGACACCGAACGCCCCATCGCCAGCATCACCAAGGTCATGACGGCGCTCGTCGTCCTGCACGAGGGCGGGCTCGGCCGCAAGGTCACCATCAAGCGCAAATACCTGACGTACGCCAGGAAGCACGACGGCAGCACCGCCGCCCTGCACGCGGGCGACAGGCTCACCGCGCGGCAGCTCCTCTACGCACTCTTGCTGCCGTCCGGCTGCGACGCCGCCTACGCCCTCGCCGACACCTACGGCCCGGGCAAGAAGAGGTTCATCGCCAAGATGAACGACGCCGCCCGCGAACTCGGCCTCACCCGCACCACCTACGCCAACTTCGACGGCCTGCCCTGGCCGACCGCCACGTCCACCCGCTCCACCGCCCGCGACCAGGTCCGCCTCGCCGACTACGCGATGGACGACGCGGTCTTCCGCGGCACCGTCGGCCGCAGGACCTACAAGCTCGCCAGGACCAAGGCCCACCACGCCTACACCTGGACCAACACCAACCGGCTCCTCGGCTCCTACAAGGGCGCGGCCGGCATCAAGACCGGCACCACCGACGCCGCCGGCTACTCGCTGCTGTTCGCCGCCCGCCGCGGCGGCCACGCCTTCACCGGCATCGTCCTCAACAGCTCCACCACCAACGAGAGCGCCCGCTTCACCGACGCCGCCCGCATGCTCGACTGGGCCTTCGGCACCACCGACACCTACCGGGTCCCACCCGCCCCCACCAACACCCCTACCGACTGACCCCGCCTACCACCGCGCGCCGACGGCTCCCAGATCGACCTCGATGTCGAACGGCACGCTCACTTCGAGCCGCCCACAATGCACGCTGGGCGGGCGGTAAGAACGGGCGGCGTGATCGAGCTCGTGGACAAAGACGACCGTCCGGCCATCGACGTCCTCAACCCGCCAGAAGTGCTCGATCCCCGCAGCCGCGTACTTGACCGGCTTCGTATGCCTGTCCCGATCCTCTGAGCCGGGATCCACGGCCTCGACGGCCAGCAAGAGATCTTCACCGAAGTAGTGGTCGTCCGGTTGTTCTCGCTCGTACGCCTCGGCCGTCACCACCGCGACGTCAGGGACGGGCACCTGCCGATCGGCCAGTCGCACAGCCATACCGCGCTCAGCTCGCCACCCGTGCGCCGCCTGCCGGTCGATTTCGCCTCGAATCAGGTTGACGATCCTGGAATGCCATTTGCGCTGGGGCCTCGCGAAGACCAGAGCCCCGTCGATCAGCTCCGTGTGCCGGGGCAGACCGCGCATGCGCAGGAAGTCGTCGGCGGTAAAGCCGTCCGGCGGGGGGATCACCCAGTCCGGCAGCGCCTCAGGCTCCATGTGGCCACTTTTCACACGCCATAGGACAACTCCTGCTGGCAGCCGCAGTTTGAAACAGGCCACTCACCGACCCGGCCAATCGCGAAATCCGTGCCGTGGATGTCGGTGGAACGGCTACTGGTGGCGCCAGCCGACCCGTGCGAGATCCATCTCGATGTCGATGTCGAACGGCACTGTCAGCTTGAGCTGGTCGTGATGGATGCCGGTCAGCGCGTAGGTGGCGCTGGCGGGGTCGAGTTCGTAGACGTACACAACGGCCCGCTCCCCCTCCCTCTCCACCCTCCAGAAGTGCTTGATCCCGGCGGCGGCGTACCGTCGCGGCTTGACGTCACGGTCATGCTCGACGGAACCCGGCGAGACCACCTCGACCGCAAGGAGAACGTCCTCGGCGCCAAAGGTGGACCGAAGGAGATCGCGTTGGAACGCGTCGTCCGTCAGCACCGTGACGTCCGGCTCCGGCACCTGCCGCTCTCCCAGCTTGACCGTCATCTCGCGAATGACGCGCAGATACTCGGGTGCCGACCGCCTCAATCCATCGACCAGCAGTTCGATGACCAAGAAGTGCCACAGCGACTGCGGGCTCACGAAGACCAGGCTCCCGTCGATCAGCTCCGTGTGCCGGGGCAGACCGCGCATGCGCAGGAAGTCGTCGGCGGTGAAGCCGTCCGGCGGGGGGATCACCCAGTCTGGCAGCGCCTCAGGATCCATGTGGCCACTTTCCGCACATGACTCGATACTCTGCGCGCTCATGCCCCTACTCTGGCACACGGCCGCGCGCCTGGTCCTGCCAACAGCCTAGAACAGGGGGTGTCAGGTGGGGTCGGGGGTTTCGCTGCGGGCGCGCAGGAGGGCCTTCAGCTCTGTGAGCTGGCGGGCGGCGAGGGCCTTCTCGGCGCCGTTGATGCCCATGGCGCCGATGGACGTGCCGTCGGCGAGGTCGAGGGTGGGCCACGGGTCGCCCTCGGTCATCGAGACGCCGAGGACCTCCGGCCAGGCGAGGCGGCGGGTGCGGAAGGCGTTGACGACCGTGAGGCCCGCCTCGTCGGCGGCGACGCGGCAGCGGGCGAGCATGTGCAGCACCCACGCGACGACCAGGCCGAACACGACGATCAGCACCCGGTCGAACATCTTGAACTGCGGTGCCACCACCACGGCGAGCGCGATCAGGCCGGCGACGACCACGCCCGCCGTGGTGTAGGCGACGGCGCGTGTGGTGCGGGGGCGCCACACGGCCGGAAGGGCCCGTTCCTCAGTCAACGATCTTCGAGATCGGGATTTCGAGGATGTCGTGGGCGCCGGCCGCCTTGAGGGCCGGGATGAGCGTGTTCACGCCGCGCTTGGCGACGACGGACTCGACCGCGCTGGAGTCGCCGCCGGCCAGCGAGGTGACCGTGGGCGACGACATCGACGGCATGATGTCCAGGACGTTCCGCAGGTCGGCCTGGGCGACGTTCAGCTTCAGCAGCACGTTGCCGCGCGCGCGGATGGCGCCCTGCAGCAGCAGGGAGACGTCCTCCATCGCGGCGCGCTTCTCGGCGTCCTCGTAGGCCTCGCGGTTGGCGACCAGCTCGGTGTAGCTGGTCAGGAGGGTGTCGAGGATGCGCAGGCCGTTCTTGCGGAGCGACGAGCCGGTCTCGGTGAGGTCGACGATCACGTCCACGATGTCGGGGACCTTCGCCTCGGTGGCCCCGTAGGACGGGACGACCTTCGCCTTGACGCCGTGCTTGTCGAGGAACCGCTTGGTCATCGCCGGGAACTCGGTGGAGATCCGGACGCCCTCCGGCAGCTCGGACACGCTCTGCCAGGGCGCGTCCTCCGGCACCGCCATGATCACGCGGACCGGGTTGGAGGTCGCCTTGGAGTACTGGAGCTCGCCGAGGCTGACCACGTCGGAGTCGGTCTCGGTGATCCAGTCGCGGCCGGTGATGCCGAGGTCGAACAGGCCCTGTTCGAGGTAGGTCGGGATCTCCTGCGGGCGCAGCACCCGGACGCGGTCGATGCGCGGGTCGTCGATGGACGCGCGGTAGTCGCGGTCCGAGGCGCGCCGGACGGTGAGGTCGGCGGCGTCGAACAGCTGCATGGTCGCCTTCTCCAGCGACCCCTTGGGCAGGACGAGTGACAGCACGGATTTGCCTTTCGGATGGGTTGCGAACGGGTGACCGGGTGACCTTCAGGAGCCCGAATGCTCCAGGCCGTGCCCGGCGTGACCGTGATGCCGCAGACCTCGCAGGGTCAGTGCCGTGTCGAGTGCGGCCACAGTCGCCTCCCATCCCTTGTCCTCGGAGCTGCCCGGCAGCCCGCTGCGTTCCAGTGCCTGCTCAATGGTGTCACATGTGAGGACCCCGTTGCCCACCGGAGTCGACTCGTCCAGTGCAACGCGTGTCACACCGGTCGTCACGGAGTCGCAGACATAGTCGAAATGCGCGGTCGCGCCCCGGATGACCGCGCCGAGGCAGACGACGGCGTCGAGGTCGCGGGCCATCTGCTGGGCGATGACGGGCAGCTCCAGCGCGCCGGCGACCCGCACGACGACGGGGGCGTCGATCCCGCAGGCCTTGGCGGCGGCGACGGCGCGTTCCAGCAGCTGGTCGGTGATCTGCCCGTGCCAGCGGGTGCAGACGATGCCGAGCGTCAGCCCGGCCGCGTCGACGGCGGTGTCCTCGGGCCGTCCCGCGCCGCTCATGAGAGTCCTTCGATCCGGTGCCCGAGACGGTCCCGCTTGACCGTCAGGTAGCGCCGGTTGTGCTCGGTGACGACGACGGGCATCGTCTCGCGTCCCCGCACGCCGAGCCCGAACCCGTCCAGGCCCTTGAGCTTGTCCGGGTTGTTGGTGAGCACCCGGATCGAGCGGACGCCCAGGTCGCGCAGCATGTGCGCGGCGTTGGAGTACTCGCGGGCGTCGGCCGGCAGGCCGAGCTCCAGGTTGGCGTCGACGGTGTCGGAGCCGTTGTCCTGGAGGGCGTAGGCGCGCAGCTTGGCCAGCAGGCCGATGCCGCGGCCCTCGTGGCCGCGCAGGTACACCACGACGCCGCGGCCCTCCTCGGCGATGCGCTCCATGGCGGCGTCGAGCTGGGTGCCGCAGTCGCAGCGCTCGGAGTGCAGGACGTCGCCGGTGAGGCATTCGGAGTGCGCGCGGACGAGGACGTCCTCGCCGTCGCCGATGTCGCCGAGGACGAGCGCGAGGTGCTCGCCGCCGTCGATCTCGCTGGAGAACCCGACGGCGCGCCACATCCCGTACCGGTTCGGCAGCCGGGTCTCCACGACGCGGGTGACCATCGGCTCGGTGCGGCGGCGGTGCTCGGCGAGCTGCTCGATGGAGATCAGCTTGAGGCCGTGCTCCTTGGCGAACACCTGCAGCTCGGGCAGGCGCGCCATGGTGCCGTCCTCGTTGACGACCTCGGCGAGGACGCCCGCCGGGGTGAGCCCGGCCATCCGGGCGAGGTCGACGGCGGCCTCGGTGTGGCCGCGGCGGCGCAGCACGCCGCCCTCGTGGTAGCGCAGCGGGAAGATGTGGCCGGGGCGGACGAGGTCGCGCGGCTCGGACGCCGAGTCGGCCAGCGTCCGGATCGTGCGGGCCCGGTCGGCGGCGGAGATGCCGGTCGTGACGCCGAGCCGGGCGTCGACGCTCACGGTGTAGGCGGTGCGCATCCGCTCGCTGTTCTGCGCGGTCATCAGCGGGATCTGCAGCCGGTCGAGGTCGGCGCCCTCCATCGGGACGCAGATCACGCCGCTGGTGTAGCGGATCGTGAAGGTGAGCAGCTCCGGCGTCGCCTTCGACGCGGCGAAGATGATGTCGCCCTCGTTCTCGCGGTCCTCGTCGTCGACGACCACGACGGGGCGTCCCGCCGCGATGTCGGCGACCGCCTCCTCGATCGAGTCGAAGATCCCGCCGCCGCTCGGTCCGTCACTGCCGCTCAGTCCGTCGTCGCCGCTCATGCGGTCACCGCCTTGTTCCCGGGGGCCGGCACTGCCTTCGCTTCCCGCAGCCAGTTCCTGAACCCGACCATCACCATCACGAAGAAGATCACGTAGACCGCGCCGGAGACGTACAGCCCGGAGTGCAGGGCCACCGGCACGCCCACCAGGTCGACCAGCACCCACACGATCCAGAAGTCGACGAGCGCGCGGCTCTGCGCGAACGTCGCGACGGCGCTGCCGACGAAGATGTAGGCGTTCGCCCACGGCGACCAGGCGGCCTTCAGCCAGTCGACGTGGAGGAACAGCTCGGCGACCGCCGCGGTGCCGACGATCAGCGCGGCGATCAGCACGGCGCGCTCCTTGGCGGTCGCGCTCCGCACGACCAGGGGGTCGCCGCCGCGCCGTCCGCGCGCCCACATCGCCCAGCCGTAGACGGCGAGGAAGCCGAACAGCACCTGCTTGAGCGCGTTGCCGGGGACGTCGGCGTGCACGGACGCGGCGAGCAGCAGCAGCGCGCCGGCCATCTGCACCGGCCACGTCCACAGGGTCTTGCGCATGGCGAGCCACACCACGGCGAGCGACAGGATGTTGCCGGCGAGGTCGGTCCACAGGATGTGCTCGCCGGAGAGGTCGAAGCCCGCACCGAGCCAGTTCATGCCGCGCCGCCCGCCGGGACGCGGTCGCCGAGCATCCGCTCGACGTACTTGGCGACGACGTCGACCTCGAGGTTGACGGGGTCGCCGGGCTTCTTGTGGCCGAGCGTGGTGAGGGACAGCGTGGTCGGGATGAGCGCGACGCTGAACCGGTCGGCGCCGGCCTCGACCACCGTGAGGCTGATCCCGTCGACCGTGATCGAGCCCTTGTCGACCAGGTAGCGGCCCAGGTGCGCGGGCAGCGAGATCGTGACGACCTCCCAGCGCTCGCCCGGCTCGCGGGAGAGGATCGTTCCCACGCCGTCGACGTGGCCCTGGACGAGGTGGCCGCCGAGCCGGTCCGAGAGCCGGACGGGCCGCTCCAGGTTGACCTTGGCGCCGGGTTCCAGGGAGCCGAGGCTGGACCTGTCGAGGGTCTCCTTCATCGCGTCGGCGGTGAAGGCGCCGTCCTTGACGTCGACCACGGTGAGGCAGACGCCGTTGACCGCGATGGACGCGCCGTGGACGGCGTCCTCGGTGACGAGCGGGCCGCGGATCGTGAGGACGGCCGAGTCGCCCTCGGCCTCGACCGCAACGATCTCGCCGAGCTCCTCGACGATGCCGGTGAACATCTCCCGGGCCTCCTAGTTCCGTTTGCTACGGAACCCGGCTCCGGGGTGTACGTGCGTCGACGTCGCGGGCACCCCTGCTGTCACAGGGGTGTGCTGCGCGCTGCCTCCCATCCGGACTTTCACCGTCGGTCCTGGAGTTCCACCAGGTCAACCGGCCGATGGCTTCGGCCGGGTCGCGGACTGTCACCGCCGGTTCGGAATTTCACCGACCCCGGAGCACGCGTTCATGCTTGCCAACCAGTGTGCCACGCGAACCATTCCCCCGCCCATGTGAGGATCGCCACGGGATCCGCGCGACCTACCAAGCGCTCGTTAGGGTTATTCTTACCCGGTTCAACGTTCAACGATCTCCGGCACCGGGTAGGCCCCGCGGCAGGGCCCGCTCCCCCGACTCCGTGCCGCCGCGGCCCGTGGTGACCGCCATTCCCGACCTGGGCCCGGCGGCGCGGCCTGCCGGAAGGCGCGGCCCGGCGGGCCGGCTCACTCCGAAGCGCGCACCGCGTCCAGGGTCACGGTGACGAGGCGCTCGACCGCGTCCCGCGACGGCAGGCCGCCCGCCGCGCCGAGCGCGTGCAGGCAGAAGGCCGCCAGCTCCTCCGGCGGGACGTCACCGCGGACGGCGCCGTCGCGGGCCGCGTCCGCCAGCAGGCCCCCGACGAGCTCGCGCAGCCGCTGTTCCGCGCCGGCCATGCGGCCGCCACGGTGGACGAGCGCCGCGAGCTCGGTGCCGTGCGGCCGCTCGTGCGTCGTCACCGCGTACGTCCGCAGCACCTCGGCGAGCCGCCCGGCGGGCGTCCCGGCCCGGTCGCGCGCGGCGGCGAGCCGCTCGAGATGCCCGCCGACCTGCTGGTCGTGCCAGGCGACCAGGATCGACTCGACGTCCGGGAAGTACTTGTAGAGCGTCGCGCGGCCGATGCCGGTCTCCTTGGCGATCCGCGACATCGTCACCGCCGCCAGGCCGTGCTCGGCCACCAGTGCCGCGGTGGTCTTCAGCGTCGCCTCGCGCACCGCGTTCCGATGCGCCTCGATCGTCTCGTCCCACAGCTTCGGCACGCCCCAAACCTACGGCACGCGCCGACAGCGCTCAGCCGGGCGGCGTGGTCACAGCGTGCGGGTAAGGCGCAGGCCGCCGGGGGCCGGCAGCACATGGGTCAGGTCGGGGACGATGTGGTGGGCGGCCGTCAGGGACCCGGCGGGATGGCTGGTGGTGACGGCGACGACGGTGGCGCCGGCCGCGCGGCCCGCGGCGACGCCGGCCGGGGCGTCCTCGACGACCAGGCAGGCGGACGGGTCGGCGCCGAGGCGGCCGGCCGCCAGCAGGTAGCCGGACGGGTCGGGCTTGCCGCGCGGGACGTCCTCGGCGGTGATGACGACGGGCGGCAGCGGCACGCCGGCGACTCCGGTACGGACGCGGAGCTGCTCCTTGTCCATGGACGTGACCAGCGCCCACGGCAGGTCGTCCAGCGCGGCCAGCAGGTCCGGCACGCCGGGGAGCGCGGTGATCCCGTCGGTGCGGGACGCTTCCAGCGCGTCCAGGCGCGCGGTCGCCTCGCGCACCCGGCCGGCGGGCAGGAAGTCGGCGACGCGGTCGCTCGTGCGGCGGCCGTGGGCGTCGGACAGGAACTCGTCGGCGTCGATGCCGTACTCGGCGGCCCACACGCGGGCGGCGCGCTCGACCAGCGGCGTCGAGTCGACGAGGGTGCCGTCGACATCGAACAGGACCGCCGCGCAGGGCAGCGTCACCATGCGGTCACCGGTCACCACGCCGCGGCGGCGGTCGCCTTCTCCGCCTGGGCCTTCAGCCTCCGGACGGCCTCGGACGGGTCGTCGGCGCCGTACACGGCGCTGCCGGCGACGAAGACGTCCGCGCCGGCGTCCGCGCAGCGCTCGATCGTCTCGGCGCTGACGCCGCCGTCGACCTGGACCCAGACGGGCAGGTCCCGGCCCTTGATCATCTCGCGGGCGCGGCGGACCTTGGGCAGCACCACGTCCAGGAACCTCTGGCCGCCGAAGCCGGGCTCCACGGTCATCAGCAGCAGCATGTCGATCTCGCCGAGCAGGTCCTCGAAGCCCTCGACCGGGGTGGCGGGGTTCACGCCGAGCCCGGCGCGGGCGCCGGCGGCGCGGATGGCGCGCAGCGTCCGGATCGGCGCCCTGGCCGCCTCGGCGTGGATGGTGACGCTGCCCGCGCCGGCCTCGGCGTACTGGGGCGCCCAGCGGTCCGGGTCCTCGATCATGAGGTGGCAGTCGAGGGGCAGCGCGCTGTGCTTGAGCAGCGCCTCGACGACCGGCAGGCCCAGGGTCAGGTTGGGCACGAAGTGGTTGTCCATGACGTCGACGTGCACCCAGTCGGCGGTGCCGGAGATGAGCGCGACGTCCTCGGCGAGACGGGCGAAGTCCGCGGACAGGATGCTGGGTGCGATCTGTGGAGCCATGATTCCCCGAGTCTATTGCCGCACTTCGGCCGGTTCATCACCCGGGCGGGTGAGCGGGGGTGTGGTGCGGCGCGCCAGGCGGAGCCGGACGAAGGCCTCCGGCGCCCCGGCGGTCGCCCACAGGCCGAGCAGCGCCTGGACGGCGAACGCCTCCGGCGGGCGCGGGCCCGGCAGCAGCTCCAGCGCGGCCAGGACCGCCGCGCCGGCGGCGCCGACGAAGACGCGGGCGAGGCGGTGCCCGGCGGAGCCCCCCGGGTCGAACCAGCCGCGGGCGGCGCAGACCGACACTCCCGCCAGGATCCCGAACAGGCCGCCGGTGGCGGCGGCCGCCTCGTTGACGGTGACGGGCCGGGTGTGCCCGCCGGCGGTGGTGATGGCCTTCGCCCAGGCGTCCGGCCACTGCCATCCGTGCAGCGAGCGGACGGCGAGCCACGCCCCCGCCAGGAAGGCCAGGGAGATCGCCAGAGCCATGGCCAGCTGCAACAGCAGCGGGCGGGCGCTCCACCACGGCACGACCCGCGGTTCGAGCCACAGCCCCAGCACCAGCACGCCGACGCCGATGGCCCAGCCGACCAGCACCTGGTTCAGCGAGTGCACGCCCAGGTACACGCGCGACGCGCCGATCAGGGCGATGACGGCGGCCGCGGCCACCCACACGGCAACGCGTCTCGTGCGGGACGCGAAGAAGCCCCAGGTGACGACGGCGTTCTGCGCGTGACCGGACGGCATCCCGAACGAGGCGAGCGGCTGCCGCTCCTTGATCGTGGGGTCCGTCCAGAACGGGCGGGGCTCGTGCCACACCAGCTTCAACACGGTGTTGAGCGTCGACCCGAACGCCAGCAGCACCGTCGCGCGCGCCATGAACCGCGGGCTCACGCACCAGTAGAGGACCGCCAGAGCCGGGATGTAGAACCCGGCGCTGCCGAGGTACGTCATGGCGAGCATGAAGCCGGTGAGCACCGGCGTATCACTCCCCGCGGCGGAGGAGGGCGAGGAACATGGCGTCGGTACCGTGCCGGTGCGGCCAGAACTGCGCGTAGGGGCCGTCTCCCAGGCCGGTGAGGTCCGGCGCCACCGAGGCGAGGGCGGCGGGGGCGTCGAGCCGTTCGACGTCGTCACGGCGGCGCAGCACGTCGTCCACCACCACCCGCGTCTCCGCCAGGTGCGGTGAGCAGGTGACGTAGGCGACGACGCCGCCGGGGCGCACCGACTCCAGCGCGGACGCCAGCAGCCGGCGCTGGAGCGGGCCCAGTTCGGCGACCGCCTCGGGGCCGCGGCGCCAGCGGGCCTCGGGACGGCGCCGCAGCGCGCCGAGGCCGGTACAGGGCGCGTCGACCATGACGCGGTCGAACGCGCCGGGCCGCCACGCCGGGACGGTCCCGTCCGCCGCGATGACACCGGTGCGGTCGTCCACCGCGCGGCCGACGAGCCCGGCGCGGTGCGGCTGGACGTCGGCGGCCAGCAGGCGCGCGCCGCGCCCGGCCGCGACGGCCGACAGCAGGCCGGCCTTGCCGCCGGGGCCCGCGCAGACGTCGGCCCAGCGGGCGTCGCGGCCGTCCAGCGGGGCCGCCGCCAACGCCAGGGCGACCAGCTGGCTCGCCTCGTCCTGGACGGCGGCGCGGCCGTCGCGGACGGCGTCGATGGCCGCCGGGTCGCCCTCGCCCAGCACGGCCGCGTACGGCGAGTAGCGGGACGGCTCGGCGCCCGCGTCGTACAGCTCCTGCGCGGTCGCGCGCCCGGGCCGGGCGACCAGCGTCACGCGCGGGCGCGCGTTGTCGGCCGCCAGCAGGTCGCCGATCTCGTCGCGGTCGGGGCCGAGCGCGTCGCGCAGCGCGGACACGATCCACTTGGGGTGGCTGTGCGCGATCGACAGCCGGGTGGTGGTGTCGGCGTCGGCGGGTGCGACGATCGCCAGCCACGCGTCCAGGTCGCGGGTGGCGACCTTGCGGAGCACCGCGTTGGCGAACTTGGCCTGGCCGGGGCCCGACACCGACCGCGCCAGCTCCACCGCCGTGCCGACCGCGGCGTGCGGCGGGATGCGGGTGGCGAGGATCTGGTGCGCGCCGAGGCGCAGGACGTCCAGCAGCGGCGCGTCGATGCGGCGCAGCTCGCGGTCGCTGCACAGCGCGAGGACCGCGTCGTAGGTGCCGCGGCCGCGCAGCGTGCCGTAGGTCAGCTCGGTGGCGAGGGCGGCGTCGCGGCCGGTGATGCCGCGGTCGCGCAGGCGGGTGGGCAGCAGCAGGTTCGCGTACGCGTCGCGGGTCTCGACCGCGCGGATCACGTCGAACGCGGTGCGGCGGACCAGGTCCTGCGGGCGGCCCGTCTGGCGGGGGCCGCCGGGCCTGCGGTTGCGGTCGGGGCGGCCCCGGCCGCTTCGGGTCGGCGGCATCAGTGCAGCGCGTCCTTACCGATGAGGTTGACGCCGCGCACCCAGTCGGCGGCGGCCATGCGGCGCTTGCCCTGCGGCTGGACGTCCCCGAGCACGACCGGGTGCGTGGCCGTGCCGACCAGCACCTCCGCCTTGCCGGCGCGCAGCTCCCCGGGCGACAGCTTCCCGCCGTCGCCCCCGTCCGGCTCGGCCGGGCGGACCGGGCCGAGCTTGACGCGGGCGTCGCGGAACATCGTCCAGGCGCCCGGCGCGGGCGTGCAGGCCCGGATCAGCCGGTCGATGTGCCGCGCCGGGGCGGTCCAGTCGACGCGGGCGTCCTCGGGGGTCAGCTTCGCCGCGTGCGACACGCCCTCGGTGGGCTGAGGCCGCGCCTCCAGGACGCCGGCCTCGATCCCGTTCATCGTGTCGAGCAGGAGGCCCGCGCCCGCGGTCGCCAGCCGTCCCAGCAGGTCGCCCGTGGTGTCGGTGGGGCGGATCGGCTCGGTCAGCACCCCGTAGACCGGCCCGGTGTCGAGGCCCTCCTCGATCTGGAACGTCGCCGCGCCGGTCACGTCGTCGCCGTGCAGGATCGCGCGCTGGACGGGCGCCGCGCCGCGCCAGGCCGGCAGCAGCGAGAAGTGCAGGTTCACCCAGCCGTGCCGGGGGATGTCCAGCGCCTCGCGCGGCAGCAGCGCGCCGTAGGCGACGACCGGGCAGCAGTCCGGCGCGATCTCGCGCAGCCGGTCGAGGAACTCCGGGTCGCGCGCCTTGGCGGGCTTGAGCACCTCGACGCCCGCCTCGGCGGCCCGCCGCGCCACCGGGCCGGCCTCCAGCCGGCGCCCGCGGCCGGACGGGGCGTCCGGGCGGGTCACCACCGCGGCCACCTCGTGGCCGGACGCGAGCAGCGCGTCGAGCGCGGGAAGCGCGGTCTCGGGGGTCCCGGCGAAGACGAGCCGCATCTAGATCGCCTTCCCGAAGGTGCGGTGCGGCGACGCCTTCACCACGGGCGCCGGGTCGCCGAACCACTCGGCCTCGCGGATCGCCTTCATCGCGGCCTTGCGCTGCTCGGCGTCCATCCGGTCGATGAAGATGATGCCGTCCAGGTGGTCGGTCTCGTGCTGGACGCAGCGGGCCAGCAGGTGCGTGCCCTCCAGCGTGATCGGCTCCCCGTGCATGTTGAAGCCCTTCGCCACGACCCCGACCGAGCGCGGCGTCGGGAACGCCAGGCCGGGCAGCGACAGGCACCCCTCGTCGTCGGTCTCCTGCTCGTCCGACAGGTCCAGCGTCGGGTTCACCACGTGCCCGAGCCGGTCGTCGACGTAGTAGGTGAACACCCGCAGGCCCACGCCGAGCTGCGGCGCCGCCAGGCCCGCCCCGGGAGCGTCGATCATCGTGTCGGTGAGGTCCTTGACGAGCTGGCGCAGCTCCTTGTCGAAGTCCTTCACCGGCTCCGCCGGGGTGCGCAGCACTGGGTCGCCGAAGAGGCGGATGGGCTTGACGGCCAACGAGGACTCCGTTCCTGCGGGTGGGGCGCCGCGCGCCGCCCGTCCCGGGCGCGCGCCGGGCGGGACCGTGGATGTCGCGTCCCCAGTCTACGGAGGGATCACGCGGATCTCGCACGCCGCCGGCCACGCGCCGGCGGTCGTGCGCCTCCGGTCATGCGTCTCTGGTCACGCGTCTCGGGTCACGCGCCTCCGCCGGACCGCGCCTTGTAGGCGGCGGTGCGGGCCGCCTTGGCGGTCGCCTTGTCGGGATGGTGGTCGCCGAGCGCCTCCAGGACGTCCGCGACGCCCGGGTGGTCGGTGCGCCACAGCTCGTCCACCATCTCCCGCATCTCCGTCCCGGGCGGCGCGTCGACCAGCGCCGCGGCGACCGCCTCGTCCGGCTCGGCGGTCTCCAGCATCCCGGCGACGGTGTCGACGAACACCCACAGGTACTCGGCGCGGGACAGCTCCCGCCCGGCCGGGTCGCCCGCCGCGTTCAGCCACAGCGCCGCGTACGGCGACACCAGCGGATGCTCCTGTGCCGCCCGAACGACCGGCGCGGCCTCCGGGCCGACGCGGTGCAGGACGGCGGCGGCGAGGTTGCGGGCGCCCGGCCCGCCGCCGCGCATCACGTCCAGCAGGTCGGCGGCGGCGTCCTTGACGTCGTGGGCCGCCAGCCACCCGTCGATCTCCTCGTCGGCGGTCTCGGGCCGGTGCCAGGCCAGCCCGGCGACGAGCTCGGCGGCGGACCCGCCGGCCAGCTCGCCCACGACCGGCGCGGCGAACCCGTCGGCCAGCAGCAGCTCCCGGACGCCCCACACGCCCAGCGGCGTGAGCACGCGGCCGCTCTCGCCGGCCTCCTCGACGACGCCCCAGCGGGCCAGGTCGTCCAGCTCCAGCGCGAGCGCGTCGAGCACCGCCTCGGCCAGCGCCCCCCGGTCGGAGATCTCGTAGGCCTCGGCGACGTGCCCGAGCAGCGCGTCGGCCAGCTCGTCGAGGGTGGCGGGCTCCTCCTGCTCGTACAGGTGGATCAGCACGCCGGTCAGCTCGTTCTGGACGAGCTCGATCGCGTCGAGCCCGTCGGACGGGTCGTGCTCCGGGACGGCGACGGAGTCGAGCAGCCGCACCCACACGCCGAGCACGCGCTCGCCGTCGTCGGAGTCGAGGTCGTGCAACGCCGGCCCGGGCTCGGCCTTGCCGCCCTTGGCGAGGATCACCTCCGCCTCCGTCGCGGCCCACCAGAGCCGGTCGAGCTCCGGCAGATCGGTCTGGTCGGCGACCTCGGCGTCCGGCAGGCGGCGCGGCGTGGCCAGGCCCAGCGCGGCCACCGCGGCCTCGGCGTCCGCCGCGGTCAGCTCGTCGATCTCGGTCAGCGGCCGCTCGCCCGTCCACTCGGCCAGCGCCCGGACCTCCGCGGTCAGCCCGGAGCGGCGCGCCGCGTCCGCCAGCTCCGCCGCCGGCGCCAGCCGCACCGGCGGGACGACCAGCTCCTCGGTCCGCCGCAGGTACTCCTCGGCGCGGGTGTAGCGCTCCTCGTCGGGCAGCGCCTCGAACCGCCGCATCCACTCCTCGACGGCGTCCTGGTCGTCCAGCGCGACGCCGTCGCCCTCCATCAGCCCCGCGACGACCTCCGCGGCCACCTGCCGCTCGGCGCCGTCGGTCTCGGCGACCACCTCGGCGAATTCGGGGGCGAGCCGGTCGATCTCCGCGGCCAGCTCCGCGGCGCGGCCGGCGGGCACGGCGCCGGACTCGCCCAGGAACGCCGCGACGGCCCGCATCGCGTCCAGCACGGACGGCACCTCGTCGGCGCCCGCGACCACCGTCTCCGGGAACACCTCCAGCAGCAGCTCGCGCAGCGCCTCCGGGGTGAGCTCGCCCGGCCCGGCCAGCCCCATCTCCCGCCCGGCGAGGTCGAGCAGCAGGTGCGCGCCCTGCTCGTCGAGCTTCTCGCCGCGTTCGTCCGCCCAGTTCCGCAGGTCGCCCGCGGTCGTCTCAACCCAGTTGTCGGCCACCCGAGAACCCTATTGGTCGGTGCCCTCCCCGGGGGCCGAACCCGAACACGACGGCACGGCTTCACCGGGCCGGCCCGTCAGATGAGCTCCAGGGGGTCGATCTGGACGCGGACGGTCTCGGCGGCCTTGCGGGCACTGCGGACGCCCTGCGCCTCCTTGAGCGCGCGCGCGAGCGCCTGGCCCGCCGCGCGGGGGACGCGGACGAGGGCGCGCTCCTTCTCCGGCCCTTCCGCCCCCGGCTGCCGCGGGACGGGCACCGGGCCGAGCACCTCCGCGCCGTCCGGCAGCCGCGCGTCCTCCAGCAGCTCCCGGATCGCCGCGGGCGTCGCCGTCAGCGACGCCATCCGGGCCGCCGGCGGGAACCCCGCCTCCCGGCGCTCGGCCAGCTCCCGCTCGGCATAGGTGACCGGGTCCCAGCGGACGAGCGCCTGCACCGCCGGCAGCGTCCCCTCCGCCGCCACGACTACCGGCCCCTCCGCACGGACCAGCGACGCCGCGTTCATCCAGCGCCGCAGCGTCTCCTCCCCCGCCCGCAGGTCGGGCCGGCCCAGCAGCACCCAGCCGTCCAGCAGCAGCGCGGCGGTGTAGCCGTCGTCGGCGGGCGGCTCCGCGCCCGGCGTCGCCACCACGAGCGCCCGTTCGGTGCCGACCCGTTCGAGGATCGCCTCCCGCCCGGACGTGCGGATGGGTACGCCGGGAAAGGCCCGCCCCAGTTCCTCCGCCGTCCGTTTCGCGCCCACGACCATCGCGCGCATCTGGAAGAACCCGCATTCGGGACAGTGCCAGTCGCCCGCTATGCGGCCGCACCACCGGCAGTAGGGAGCCGCATGCGACGACGGCAGCGCCAACGGCCCCTGGCACGCCGCGCAGTGCGCGGGAGTCCGGCACCGCGCGCACGCGATGCCCGGGACGTAGCCGCGCCTCGGCACCTGCACGAGCACCGGCCCGTGCTCCAGCGCACCCCGCGCGGCCTCGAACGCCACGTTCGGCAGGCGTGCCGTGCGGGCGGCCGCGTCCCGGGCGAGCTGCGCGTCGTCCCCCACGTACCGGACGCGCGGCATCGCGCGCCGCACCCGCGCCCGGTCGGCGGCCACGGCGTGCGCCCAGCCCGTCTCGACCAGCACGGTCGCGTCCGTGGTCCGGGTGAAGCCGCCGATCAGGGCCCCGGCGCCCGCCCGGTGCGCGCGCAGCGCCAGCACCTCGCGCGGATGCGGGTAGGGCGCGTGCGGCTCGGCGTGGACGTCGTCCCCGTCGTCCCACAGCACGGCGAGCCCCAGGTCGGCGACCGGCGCGAACATCGCGGCCCGCGTCCCGACCACGGCCCGCGCCCGGCCCCGCAGGACGGCCAGCCACCGCCGGTAGCGCTCGGCCGGGCCCAGCTCCGCCGTCAGCGCGACGTGCCGCCCGTCCCCCAGCTCCGCCTCCAGCGCCGCGTCCACCCGGGCCACGTCGCGGCCGTCGGCCACCACCACCAGCGCCCCGCGGCCGCCTCGCAGCGTCACCGCCACGGCCCGCGCGATGGCCTCCGCCCACTGCGGCCCCGGCAGCGCCGTCCACACCGCCCGAGGCGCCCGCCCGTCGGCCAGCGCTTTCAAGAACGATGCACCGGCGGGATACTCCAGCCAAGGGTTCTCGCCGTCCGCCGGCTCGGTGCCTTCGCCCGACGGCTCGTCGCCGGCGGGCTCGGCGGATTCGGCGGGTTCGGCTCGCTCGGCCTCCACACGGGCGTGGCGCGGCGGGACGGCGAGCCGCAGGACGTCCGCGAACGTCCCGGCGTAACGGTCGGCGATCTCCCGCGCCAGGGAGGCGATCTCGGGGGTGAGGACGCGTTCCGGAGACGTCACGCGTTCCAGGTAAAGAAGCTTTCCGTCGTGGCCGCTCTCCTCGGCGCGCTCCAGCAGGAAGCCGTCGACGAGCTGCCCGGCGAAGCGGACCCTGACCCGGCAACCCGGCACGGCCGCCGCGTCGAGCTCGGCCGGGACCAGATAGTCGAAGGGACGATCGAGGTGAGGCAGGGACATGTCGACGGCGACGCGCGCCACGGGCCGTTCCTCCGCGGGACGGCGGGCCCCCTTCTTCGGGGTCTTCCGCCCGGCCTTGCCCGCGGCCCCCTTGCCCTGCGGGGCCTTCTCCACCGGCACCCTGGGCACGTCGTCCAGGCCCGGGATCAGGTCCGCTCCCCCTCCGTCCTCCGTCACGTCCCCCGTCCTACCAGATCAGCCCGACAGTCATCGGCGCACGCTAAGGTGTGGTCCGTTTGAATGGGGCGCGCATTCGGTGGATCCGCGGACACGTGGGATCGCCCGATGCCCTTCGCGCCCTCGCCGTCCGACGATCACGTGCAGGCGATGTGACCACAGCGCATAGTCCAGAGCTGACCGACGCCCCGGCCGGGGCCGCGCCCTCCGCGCGCCCGGTCCGTCCCCGCGCGCCCTGGTGGAAGCGGTGGACCAACCCCCGCAACCCCATCGTGGCCGCCACCGTGGCCGCGGCCGTCATGCACCTGGTCTGGGCCCTGTACCTGGCGGCCGAGGGCGGCGACCTCGCCGCCCAGGCCGCCTGGACCGACTTCGCCTGGAAGCACCCCACCGCCGCCTACAGCTTCGCCTGGTACGGCGGCATGCACCCCGCCTCCTACAGCGTCCTGTCGCCGTACCTGATGGCGCTGTTCGGGATCCGCACGGTCGCCGTCGTGGCGGGCACCATCTCCGCGGCGCTCACCGCGCAGCTCCTGGTCCGGTTCAAGGCGCCCATGGCGCTGCCCGCCGCGCTGTGGGCCGCGTTCGCGCTGTCGTGCAACACCGCCTCCGGCCGCGTAACGTTCGGGCTCGGCCTGATGTTCGCGCTGATGGCGGTGATCGTCGCGTTCACCCCGCGCGGCACCCCCGCGCTGCGCTGCGCCGGGATGGTCGGGCTCGGCCTGCTGGCGACGGCGTCCAGTCCCGTCGCGGGGCTGTTCCTGCTGGTCCTGGCCGCCACCCTCTTCCTGACCGGACGGCGCCGCGCCGGCATCGCCCTCGCGATCGGCATGCCCATCGTCGTCGGGACGACGAGCCTGCTGTTCCCGTTCAGCGGCGTCCAGCCGATCTCGTTCACCGCGATCGTGGTGTGGTGCATCGTCAGCGTGATCGCGATCCTGGTCTTCGCGCCGCCGAACTGGCGGTTCGTCCGGATCGGCGCCGGCGTCTACCTGCTCGGCATCGCCCTCACCTGGCTGATCCCCTCGCCCGTCGGCAGCAACGTCGAGCGCCTCTCGCTGGTGTTCGGGGGGATGTTCTGCCTGTCGGCCGTCGCGCGCGCACACGGGCGGGTGCGCATCGCCGTGCTGTCCGTGGCGTTCATCTTCACGGCCTCGTGGCAGGTGGTGAAGCCGATGGAGGACCTCGTCCACACCGTCCCCGCCGCCTCGGCCGCCGCGAACGCCCAGGGCCTCGTCGACGAGCTGCACGCGCTCGGCGCGCAGCGCACCCGCATCGAGGTCGTCCCGCTGCGCTCGCACTGGGAGGCGGCCGGGATGAGCCGGCACTTCATCCTGGCGCGCGGCTGGAACCGGCAGGTCGACGCCGAACGCCACGAGCTGTTCTACGAGAAGGACGCGCTCACCCCCGTCTCCTACCGCGACTGGCTCCACAAGTGGGCGGTCCAGTACGTCGTGCTGCCCCAGCAGGAGACCGACTGGTCCGGCAAGGACGAGGCCGCGCTCGTGACGGCCGGCCAGCCGTACCTGGCGGAGGTGTGGCACGACGAGCACTGGCGGCTGTTCCGCGTCGCCTACCCCACCCAGCTGGTCGACCCGCCCGCCACCGTCCACGAGGTCAACTCCGGTGAGCTGGTCGTGGACATGCCGGCGGCGGGCTCGGTGCTCGTCCGGGCCTCCTGGTCGCCGTGGCTGGGCGTCACCGGCGGCGACGCCTGCCTCGCCCGCGCGGGCGAGTTCGTCCGGATGAAGGCGCAGAAGGCCGGCCGCTACACCATCGCCGCCCACTACGGCCTCCACCGCGGCAACCACTGCCCTGCTTCCTGACAAGCCCGGCCCAAGACGCTCGCCTGGCGGCTCGCGCCTTGACCGTGCTCGGGCGAGCGCGACCTCGCTCCGCGAGCTTCCCGGTGGGACTCGCCTTCGGCTTCGCCCACCGGTCAGATAGCGCACTCGCGTGACGGCTGAGGTTCCTTGGAACGAGGTCGGCGGCCCTCTGGATCATCCGTCGGCGCCTGCGGGCCGTCAGGCGGTGCGTGGCGGCCTCTGACGGGCTGAGGGTGCCGGATATGCGAAGAGGGCCCCGGAACGTCTCCAGGGCCCTCTCAGCGGCGATCAGTGGTGCCGGCGGCTCACAGGCCGGCGGCGGAGGCCAGGTCCTTGGCGCGGTCGGTGGACTCCCAGGAGAAGTCCGGCACCTCGCGGCCGAAGTGGCCGTAGGCGGCGGTCTGCGAGTAGATCGGCCGCAGCAGGTCGAGGTCGCGCACGATCGCGGCGGGACGCAGGTCGAAGACGTCCGCGACGGCCTTCTCGATCCTGTCCGGGTCGACCTTCTCGGTGCCGAACGTCTCCACGAACACGCCGACCGGGTGCGCCTTGCCGATCGCGTAGGCGACCTGGACCTCGGCGCGGTCGGCGAGCTGCGCCGCGACGATGTTCTTGGCGACCCAGCGCATCGCGTACGCGGCGGACCGGTCGACCTTGGACGGGTCCTTGCCGGAGAACGCGCCGCCGCCGTGCCGGGCCATGCCGCCGTAGGTGTCCACGATGATCTTGCGGCCGGTGAGGCCGGCGTCGCCCATCGGGCCGCCGATCTCGAAGCGGCCGGTGGGGTTCACCAGCAGCCGGTACCCGCTCGTGTCCAGGTCGAACTGGGCGAGCACGGGGTCGACGACGTGCTCCTTGACGTCCGGGGCGAGCAGCTCCTTCAGGTCGATGTCGGGAGCGTGCTGGCTGGACACCACGACGGTGTCGAGGCGGACGCCGCGGTCACCGTCGTACTCGATGGTGACCTGGGTCTTGCCGTCGGGGCGCAGGTAGGGGACGGTGCCCTCCTTGCGGACCGCGGACAGCCGCTGCGCGAGCCGGTGCGCCAGCGTGATCGGCAGCGGCATCAGCTCGGGGGTCTCGTTGGTGGCGTAGCCGAACATCAGGCCCTGGTCGCCGGCGCCCTGCCGGTCCAGGTCGTCCCCGCGCTTGTCGCGGTCCTCGCCCTCGCGGGTCTCGTAGGCGTCGTCGACGCCCTGCGCGATGTCGGGCGACTGCGCGCCGATCGACACCGACACGCCGCAGGAGTGGCCGTCGAAGCCCTTCTTGGACGAGTCGTAGCCGATCTCGAGGATCTTCTCCCGGATGACGCCGGGGATGTCCACATAGGTCTCGGTGGTGACCTCACCGGCCACATGCACCTGACCGGTCGTGATCATCGTCTCGACGGCGACCCGGCTCTTCGGATCGTCCTTGAGCATCGAGTCGAGGATCGCGTCGCTGATCTGGTCCGCGATCTTGTCCGGGTGTCCTTCGGTGACGGACTCCGAGGTGAACAGGCGGCGAGACACGTACGTGAACTCCTTGCAGCGGCTGCTGACTGACGTCGCAGGACGGATATGTCATCGAGTTCGGCGGGGACGTCCCCCGCGCGGGTATCCAAGGTGCAAGCCCGCAGTCTAGCCCGATCGTCACCGGGCGCCGGAATGGGCTCGGCCGCGGCCGGGCGGCCTCCGGCCGTTCCGCGGGTCAATCGGCGGGCGGCGGGTCCAGGCGCGCGGCGACCAGGTCCCAGACGACCTCGGCGAGCGCCTCCTTGGCGCCGCGCGGCACCTCGGTGCTCGACCCGTCCGCGGCGAGGATCACCGCGGCGTTGTCGGGGCGGCCGAAGGTGAGGTCCTCCCCCACCTGGTTGACCACGAGCAGGTCGCTGCGCTTGCGGGCGAGCTTGGCGCGGCCGTTGGCGAGGACGTCGTCGGTCTCGGCCGCGAAACCGACGATCACCTGCCCGGCCCGCCGGCGCTCGCCGAGCTCGGCCAGGATGTCGGGGTTCTTGGCGAGCCGGATCGGCTCCGGCTCGCCCCCCTCGGTCTTCTTGATCTTCGAGCCGCGGTAGTCGACGGGGCGGAAGTCGGCGACGGCCGCGGCCATCACCACCGTGTCGGCGGCGCCGGCGGCCTCGAGGACGGCCTTGCGCATCTCCTCCGCCGAACCGACGGGCACGACCTGCGCGCCGGCCGGGTCGGGCAGCGCCACGTTGGCCGCGACGAGCGTCACCCGCGCGCCGCGCGCCGCCGCCGTCCGGGCCAGCGCGTACCCCTGCAGCCCGGACGAGCGGTTGCCGATGAACCGGACGGGGTCGAGGGGTTCGCGGGTCCCGCCGGCGGACACCACCACGTGCCGTCCGGCGAGGTCGCGTCCGGCCGTGCCGCGGGCGAGCACGTGCCGGGCCACCTCGAACAGCTCGGCGGGGTCGGGCAGCCGGCCGGGGCCGGTGTCCTTGCCGGTGAGCCGCCCGGACGCGGGCTCCACCACGACCGCGCCGCGCTCGCGCAGCGTCGCGACGTTGGCCCGGGTGGCCGGGTGCTCCCACATCTCGGTGTGCATCGCGGGCGCGAACACCACCGGGCAGCGGGCCGTGAGCAGGGTGTTGGTGAGCAGGTCGTCGGCCAGGCCGTGCGCGGCGCGGGCGAGCAGGTCGGCGGTGGCGGGGGCGACGAGCACCAGGTCGGCGCCCTGCCCGAGCCGGACGTGCGGGACCTGCGCCACCCCGTCCCACACGGCGGTGGAGACCGGGTTGCCCGACAGCGCCGCCCAGGTCGGCTCGCCGACGAAGCGGAGCGCGTCCCGCGTCGGCACGACGGTGACGTCGTGGCCGGACTCGGTGAGCCGCCGCAGCAGCTCGCACACCTTGTACGCGGCGATCCCGGCGCTGACACCGAGGACGACGCGCGGCTTTCGGGAGGTCATGCGGACACTGTTCCATCAGGCCCCGGTGCCGCTTCGCACCGGGGGTCCGGGGGGTCGCCCCCCGGACGGGACCGGGGCGGTCAGCCCTCGATCGGCTCGGCGTTGAGCAGGCCCTCGCGCGTCTCGCGCAGCGCGATCGACAGGGGCTTCTCCTGCACCTGCGTCTCGACGAGCGGGCCGACGTACTCCAGCAGGCCCTCGCCGAGCTGGGCGTAGTAGGCGTTGATCTGCCGGGCGCGCTTGGCCGCGATGCTCACGAGGCCGTACTTGGTCTCGACGACCTCGAGGAGCTCGTCGATCGACGGGTTGGTGATGCCTTCGCTGCTGGCTGCCACTCCGTGGCCTTCCACTAGTGATCCACTGCGATGCCGGCCGCCGGACACGGCGGTCGCCGACACTAACGTACAGCCATCAAGGCTAGCAGCTCACGGCACACGTCCTGGACGGACGTGTTCACCAGTGTGACGTCGAACTCCTTCTCGGCGGCCAGCTCGACCCGGGCCGCGTCCAGCCGGCGTTCGATCACCTCGGGGGGCTCGGTGCCGCGGCCGGTGAGGCGGCGGACCAGCTCCTCCCAGCTGGGCGGCGCGAGGAAGACCAGCCGCGCGCCGGGCATCGTCTCGCGGACCTGCCGGGCGCCCTGCAGGTCGATCTCCAGCAGGACCGGCTCGCCGCGGGCGAGGCGCTCCTGCACGGGCCGGCGCGGGGTGCCGTAGCGGTTGCCCGCGAACTCGGCCCACTCGAGCAGCTCCCCTTCGGCGACGAGCCGGTCGAAACCGGCGTCGTCGACGAAGAAGTACTGCACACCGTGGGTCTCACCCGGTCGGGGGGACCGGGTGGTCACCGAGACCGACAGCCACACCCGGGGGTGTGAGCGCCGGATCTCGGCGACGACCGTGCTCTTGCCGACGCCCGACGGCCCGGACAGGACCGTCAGGCGGGACACGAGCGGGCCATGCGGTTGTTCGGAGCCCTCCGGCGCAGCGATGGGTGCGCCGGAGCCGGACGAGATGGTGCCGGATCCGGGGAGCCCGGACCCGGCCGCGGCGGTCTCCCCCTCTGAGGGGCCGCCGCGCCCGCCCGTGAGTCGCGCGTCAGCGGTTCGCACTTCCGCCGAACTCACGCTCCAGGGAGGCGCGCTGGTTGGCGCCGAGGCCCCGCACGCGGCGGGATTCGGCGATGCCCAGACGCTCCATGATCTGCTTCGCACGGACCTTGCCCACACCGGGCAGGGACTCCAGGAGGGCCGACACCTTCATCTTCCCGATGACGTCGTCGGACTGACCCTCCTTGAGAACCTCGGCGAGCGAGGTTCCCCCGTGCTTGAGCTTGTTCTTAACCTCGGCCCGCTCCTTGCGAGCCTTGGCAGCCTTCTCCAGGGCTGCGGCGCGCTGTTCGGGGGTTAGGGGCGGAAGAGCCACGCCGGGTCACCTCAGGTTTCCACTCGACGGAGTCGGACGGGTTGGGAAACTAGCGAGTTCACGCCCCATAAGGCAACGTGAAGTGCCGTTTAGCCCGCCACAAAATCACGAAAATCACTCCCCGGAGTGTCCTGAATACAGAGTGTACTCGACTCGGGGCCTCCGACGGCCCATCCCCTTGCCTTGCTGGGACTTTCGCATGATCGTGAAAATCCGCCCATTCTGTCCCGATTTACGGCACCCGGCACCGCCCCGGCGCGGCGGTCCGCGCCCGCCGGGGGGCTCCCCGCCATGATCCCGTCACCCCCCGCCGGGCCGGATCCGGCCCACCGCGCGGGCCCGGTGTGACGTCCCCCACAGCCGGTCCCGACCGAGTGACGCTCGTCACGCCGGGCCGTTCCGCACGTCGCGGGCGCACCGCAACTGCCATCCTCGACAGCACACCCGCCAAGATCATTCAGCCGGACCCGGAGCCGCCCGCCGCCCGCATCCCCCCGCTCCCCCACGCACGCCCCGCCTCCCCGTGCCCGGACGCCCCCGTCCGGCCCCGCGGGCGTCCGGACCGCGAATCGGGCTGAACCGACTTCGCCGTCCGCCCCGTATCGCTTTGCGGACCCCCGGCCCGGCATTCGCAAGCGAAGTAAAACGACAATGCGCGCTCCCGCACGCCCAACAACACCGCGCTAAATCGACCCCCAAAACCAAATCCATCCCCCGCATCCCAATCCGCGGAGCCCACTCGGCACACGCATCCGCGCGGGAACCCAGCTGAGCACCGCCGCAGAAGCCCGCAGCCCGGCCACCGCCACGGGCAGGCACGCGGAGCGAGCGCCAGCGAGCGCAGCGGGCATGCCCGGCGGCCTACCGGCCGTGACGGGGGGCTCCGGGGGGTCGCTCCCCCGGGAACTTGCGGAGGGCGGCGGCCATCGCGGCGGCGGCGGCGCCGGGGTCGGGGGCGCCGGTGATGGGGCGGCCGATGACCAGCAGGTCCGCGCCGGCGGCGAGGGCGGCCTCCGGGGTGGCGACGCGGGCCTGGTCCTGGGTGTCGGCGCCGGCGGGCCGCACGCCGGGGGTGATGAGGGTGATGTCGGGACCGACCTCCGCGCGGACGGCGGCGGCCTCCTGCGGGGAGCAGACGAGCGCCTGGGCGCCCGCGCCGACGGCGAGGGCGGCGAGCCGCCGGACCGCGTCGGGCGCGGGGCCGTCGAGCCCGACGGCGCGCAGGTCGGCCTCGTCCAGTGAGGTCAGCACCGTCACCGCGGCGATCTTGGTGGCGGGGGCCGCCTCGACCGCCTCGCGGATCATGGCGGGGCCGCCGGCGGCGTGCACGGTCAGGTACGACGGCTTGAGCCGGGCGACGGCGCGGGCGGCGCCGCGCACGGTCGCGGGGATGTCGTGCAGCTTCAGGTCCAGGAACACCTGGACGCGGCTCGCGCCGCGGACGCTGGCGACGACGTCGGGCCCGTAGCGCAGGTACAGCTCCAGGCCCACCTTGATGGTGGAGACGTGCGGCGTGACCAGGGTGGCCCAGCGCGCGGCGGTCTCCAGGTCGGGGGCGTCCAGCGCGACGGCGATGGGGGCTGCGGTCACGGCATCTCCTTCTCGGGCTCGGTCGGCCGCACCTGGGGCGGCACGTAACCGGCGGGCTTGTGGGCGAGCCCGACGGCGTCGGCCACGCGCCCGATGCGGCGGGCCGCGAGGGCCTCCTCCAGCTCGCGCAGGACGCGGGGCCCGGCCGCGGGGTCGTGGAACAGGGCGGTGCCGACGGCGACGGCGGACGCGCCGGCCAGGATGAACTCCAGCGCGTCCAGGCCGGTCGAGACGCCCCCGACGCCGATGATCGGGGTCGCCGGCAGCGCGGCGTGCACCTGGTAGACGCAGCGGACGGCGACGGGCCGGATCGCGGGCCCCGACAGCCCGCCCGACACGCCGGTGAGGGCGGGCCGCAGGGTGTGCGGGTCGATCGCCATGCCGTCCATGGTGTTGATCAGGGTGAGGCCGTCGGCGCCGGCGTCGACGCAGGCCAGCGCGATCCCGACGATGTCGGTGACGTCGGGGCCGAGCTTGGCGAACACCGGGGTGCCGGGCCGGGCGCCGGCGCGGACGGCGCGCAGCACGGACGCGGCGGCCGACGGGTGCCAGCCGAACATCCGGCCGCGGTCCTCGACGTTGGGGCAGGCGACGTTGACCTCGATGGCGGCGACGCCGGGGACGTTGCGGAGCCGGCGGGCGAGGTCGCCGAACTCCTCGACGCTGTTGCCGGCGATGGACACGATGGTGCGGACGTCCTGCTCGATGAGCCAGGGGAGGTCGCGTTCCAGGAACGCCTCGACGCCGGGGCCGGGCAGGCCCATGGCGGTGAGCAGGCCGCTCGGCGTCTCGGTGACGCGCGGCGTGGGGCGTCCCGCGCGCGCTTGGGACATCACCGAGGTGGTGACGAACGCGCCGAGACGGGACAGTTCGAAGAACTGGGCCAGCTCGCGTCCAGTCCCGCCGCACCCGGAGGCCGTCAGGACCGGATTGGGGAGCTCCAGGGCGCCGAGGGTGGTGGTGACCCGGTCGCTCACTTCGAGCCCCCTTCCGTGACGCTCAGGACGCGCGGGGCGCCCAGCGCGTCGAACGGGATGGTGCCGAGGTCGCCCCAGCGGACGCGGTCGCCGCGCAGGACGGGCCCGTCGGCGCAGGCGCGGACCATGCGGGTGACGCCGTCCTCGCCGTGGATCGGCAGCACGCAGGTCATGCAGGCGCCGATGCCGCAGGCGCCGGTCCGCTGGAGGAACTCCTCCACCGACACCTGGGACGGCAGGCCGAACTCGCCGGCGATCTGGGTGACCGAGCGCAGCAGCCCGGTCGGCCCGCAGGCGTAGACGACGTCGGCGCCGGTCTCCTGGACGACGCGGGGCAGCACGTCCCGCATGGCGCCCTTCTCGCCGAGCGAGCCGTCCTCGGTGACGACGGTGGCGGAGTCGCCGATGCGCTGCGCCATCCGGGACCCGAACACCTGCCGGGCGGTCGGCCCGGCGAGCACGAAGTGCACCTGGCAGCCGCGCCGCAGCAGCGTGTCGGCGAGCGCGAACACCGCGGCGCCGCCGGGGCCGCCGGCGGCCAGCAGGCAGCTGACGGGGTCGCGGGGCAGCCGGAACGGGCGGCCGAGCGGGCCGAGCAGGTCGAGCTGGTCGCGGGAGCGGCGGCCGGCGAGCCAGCCGGTGCCGGGCTCGGTGTCGGCGAACACGACCTCGACCGTGCCGCCGTAGTCGGACTGCACCTGGTGGACGCCGAAGCAGCGGCGCACCAGCCGGGCGGTGTGCTCGCCGCCGACGGCGACGGCCACGAACTGGCCGGGCCGGAACCGCTCGGCGATCGCGGGCGCCACCAGCGTCATCGCGTGGTAGTCCTGCACCTGGCGGACCGTGAGGACCGTCGCCGACGTCTGCACCGGCGTGTCGGACACCCGTCTCCCTCTCTCGTCGCGTTCGCCGCGGCGGGGGGGGGCCGCGCCCCCCCCCCGCGGCGG
>NZ_JBGNUT010000012.1:0-271284 GCF_041951385.1 Actinomadura sp. NTSP31
TTCCACCGCCATGATCCACCTCGCAATGATCGACCTCATGAGCCGCCGCCTCACCGGCGAATCCACTCCCACATGGCGGGGCACCTGACCCGAAATCAAACGGAACTCGCAGGATGAAACGCCCAGTCAGTCAAGCGGTGTCGCTCCGCGAGTGCTTATGAAGTGCTTGTGTGCGGTCACTGTCGGAGGCATCGTCCAGGGCCGGCGACGATATCGTGCCGGCCCCCCGGGGGGCGGGGATGGGAGGCGCGGCGGTTCCGTCTTCGCCCCGTGTCGGGGCGAAGACGGAACCGTTTCGTGGCCGCTGGCTATCCTTGACCCGAGGGGCCAGCCAGATACGCGCAGGCTGGGCCCTCTTCTATGACGCCAACTGGGCCCGGGCTTCCTCGTATATCAATTTATCCGTCATGAAGCCATGAAGGTCTCAGAAACTCATCAGCACATTCCCCTGTCAAACTTTAACGAACAAAGGCGACTCCGTGAAAAATTCAACCTATTCCAAACGTCCCTCAATGGCCTCCATCAACGACCTGAAGATCAACTCGATCTCTTCAACCGGAACGTGGACGTTATCGAACTGCCCGTATTTATCACGTATTTCCGCCAATCCATTTCCAGTTCTCCTTATCACTACAGTAGTGAGATTTATGCCGTCATCGGCACGATCGTCAGCATTCTCAAGCCAAGCCTCCAGAGCGAGTTCGACGGGCCACACCTTAAATCGAAAGGAGAGCGCCAACGTCTCCACCGCACGCAACAGATTCACATCAGCTGCCGGGCTCCGAGAAGGCACCCAGTACTGCCCGGAATAGTTGAAAATCCACGCCCCGACATCCGAATTTGACATATCAACCACCATTCGGGAAGAACGTTGAAAGTTCCCCCTTTGACAATAGGCCAGTCATCGAAACTCCGCGATGCATGCCTGTCACGATGCTCCCGTTACGACTGTAAGTGCCATTGGCAAGAAGATCCTCACCTGCCGCAGCAATCTCCTCCGGCCCCCAGCCCTCCGGAAAGAAGGTATGGCCAATACTATTCTTCGCAGTAAGATTCCAACCTTCGTCGTATGATCCGACTGTACCGCGTACTGTCGCCGTGCCATCTGGATTCATCTCCAGTGTACCGTTGATAAAACGACCCGCTGGATACGCCTCAGGGTCGCTTCCGGGATGCATGTGCCAGCCACCGAACTCGCCATCTGTGTTGACATTTCCATGCAGCACGTGATTCATCGTCTCGTCCGAGATTTTCCCGCAGTTGTGGACGAGGACGGGGGTGGCGCCTGCTTCTACATAGTAGGTGTGGAGGCCGTCGATGGTGAGGTTGTAGGTCGTGATCGCTGCGGTGAAGGTGTGCAGGCCGGCGATCGTGACGTGTGGCCGTTGGCGGTTTGGAGCTGGTCGCCGACACGGAGGTGGTCGGCGGGGGTCCATGCGGAATTGGTGACGTCCCAGTAGAGATGGTGGGCTGTGCCGTGAATCGCCTGGGGGCCGGCGCGTGTGGGGATGGTTACGTCGGTGTAGTCGCGGTCGGTGTGGGTGATGTGTATGGCGGTGACCCTGTGGGCTTGGTCAGGCGCCGGGCTCCCAGCAAGCCCTATCGGTACGGCGGCGGCTATCTTGTCGCCTACCTTGATCTGGCTGATGGGTTTTGTGGCGCCGTCGGCCAAGCGCACGGGAGTCGCGCCGGAGAAACTGTCGCTTTTACCGAACCTTCGCGCAATGCGGGATACGGTGCGTCTGACTATGCCGGCGCCGACCGCCGCGCTCTCCTCTTCGCCGCCCGGGATGAGCGCTGGAGCAACGATTTCCGTGACGGTCTTAGTGATCTTATATGTGGGGCTCTTGGTATCACCTCCGAGATTGACGTGAACATTTAGGTGCTCGTCGATTTTCTTGTTTTGCGCGTTTTCGTTAGCTTCGGTATTTCCGAGGCATGCGCCCTGTACGGTTGGCATGCCAATGCATCCGAGTCCAACAAGGCTGCCGGCGAGGTTGGTGAAGAAGTGGCCGATTTCTTTGCCCAGGTCGGCCCCGACCTGGCCGACTCCATCGACAACGCCATTGCCCACGTTCCTGAGTTGACACATGACACTGCAACTGGGGCGCGGATGCGACGCGGCCCCGCCGCCGCCGCTGCTTCCGCCGCCGCCACTGCCGGCCCCGCCGCCGCCGCTGCTTCCGCCGCCGCCACTGCCGGTCCCGCCGTTGCCGTAGTTCCCTCTGCCGGAGCTACCGCCATTTCCGGTGCCGCATCCGGCTATGGTCCAGTAGGCGCATCCGCCGGCGGCGCCGTCACTGTGGCGGCCGGTTCCGCGGCGTTGGTCGGGGTTTGTCGGGCATCCGATGTCGGGTGCGCACAGGCCGCTGGGGTCGCTTTTGGCGATGGGGTTGTCGGCGGCGTAGGTGTAGCCGTTTTGCTGTTGGGTGTCGGTGGCTTGGAAGATGGGGTCGAGGCTGGCGAAGCGGCCGAGGTCGGGGTCGTACCAACGGGCGCCGATGTTGGTGAGGCCGGTGGTGTCGTCTTGCGGTTGGCCGAGGAATTCGTGGTTGTCGGGCCAGTTGGCGGGTTTGGTGCCGCGGGGGCCGCCGTAGGGGGTCTGCTGGCGCCAGGTGGCTGTGGAGAAGGCGGGGTCGATGGTGAGGTCGGCGGTGCCGTGCTGGTCAGCGGTCTGGAAGAAGTACTTGGTGCCGGTCGCGTCGGCGGTGCGGACGGCTTGGGCGCCACCGGGCAGGGCGTAGTAGCGGGTGCCGCCGATGGCGCCGGTGGTGGTGTTGAGGGTGAGTTGCTCTGCGGGCAGGTAGAGGGTGGTGGTTTTGGTGTCGGAGTCTTTTTGCAGGAGCAGTTGGCCGTCGGCGTCGTAGATGTAGCTGGGGCCGCCGCTGCCGTTGGTGACGGAGGTGAGTTGGCCGGTGTCGTCCCAGCCGAGGGTGTCCTGGTTCTTTTTCTCGTCCGCTTGGCCGGGGTCGCTGGTGGTGGTGCGTTCGAGGGTGTCGCCGGTCTTGTCGTAGGTGAAGGCCTGCGTGCGTGTGGTGGTGGGGGTGGCGCCGGGGGCCGCGGCGGTGGTGGTGCTGGTCGCGGTCAGCGCGTGGGGCTGGGGGTTGCCGGCGCCGTTGTAGGTGTAGGTGGTGGCGGTGTCGCCGGCGCCGCCGGTGCCGTGGCGGGTCTCGGTCTGGCGTTGGCCGAGCGCGTCGAAGGTCCAGGTGCTCCAGTAGATGCCGCCTTGGATGCCGGACCCGACGGTGGCCCCGTTGTTGCTGCTGGGGTCGGTCTTGCATGCGTCGGTGGCGGTCCATGCCTGGCTCAGTCTGTCCAGAGCGTCGTAGCCGAAGCATTGGGTTTCGGCTTGTGTCCCTTGGCGGATCGTGGTTTGGCTGGTGGGGTTGCCGGCCAGGTCGTATTTGTAGCTGGTCTGGTCGATGGGGACGGATGTGGCCGCGGGGTTGGTGAACTGGGTGTCGGTCAGCGCCTGGGTGTGGTCGTCGTAGGCGTTGGTGATGAACGCGTTGGTGCGCGTTGATCCGACTTTGGTCTGGGCGACCTGGCCGTAGGCGGTATAGGTCGCCTCGAGTGCGTAGGCGTTGTCGCCGCCGATGGAGGCGGGCAGGTCGAGCGGCCCGGTGTAGCCGTAGTCGACCTCTTCATCCGACAGCGTCCCCTTGCCCGGATAGAGGGCGTAGGAGGGTAGCCCGGTGGTGTCGGTGTAGCTCCGGGAGAAGGTGTAGTCCCCCGCCAAGCCCCCCTCGCTCTTGGGGAAGGTGACGGTGGTGCCGAGTGTGTTGCCGAAGGCGTCGAAGCCGTCGGTGATCTGGGAGGTGTAGCCGCGCTGCAGGCCTGTCTGGCCGTTGACGGTGGTGTTGCCGCCGGGCCCGTATGCGGTGGAGGAGGTCAGGTGCCCGATGGGATTGGTGAGGCCGGTGACGGCGACCGACCCGTCCGGGTTGCGGTTGTCGTAGGTCCAGGAGGCGATCTGCTGCGCGGGGGCGGGTTGGGCGGTCGCGGGGCCGTGGTAGGAGCCGGTCTTGCGGCCGAGTGCGTCGTAGGTGAACGACAGCGTGGCGCCCTTGGCGTCGGTGGTCTGGAGCAGGTTTCCTGTCAGGTCGTAGAGCAGCGTTGAGGTGCCGGCGTCCGGGTCCTTCTTGGTGGTGACCTGCCCCAGGTGTTGTAGTCGGCGTGCCAGGCGTCGCCTGAGGCGAGGCTGGTCACGTCCGTCTGGTGCCCGAGGGGGTCGATGGTGTAGGCGGTGCCCTGGGTCTTACCGTTGGCCGTCTTGGTGCTGCCACCGCTGATGGTCACCGTGGTGATCGGGGCGGAGCCGCCGCTGTTGGAGACGGTGACGTCGGGCAGGGTGGTGAACTGGTCAGCCTCGGTCGTCCGGCCGAGGGCGTCGGTGAGGGTCTGGGTCGCGACGCCGCCCTTGGGCGGGACGGTGACGGTCTTGTCGCCGTAGTAGGCGGTGGCGGTCCGCTCCCGGATCTGGGACTGGTAGTACGAGGTGGTCAGGATGGCCCTGCCGAGCCCGTCGTAGTCGGTCACCGTCTGGTTGGGCACCTTGGCGTCATCGATGCCGACCAGGGTGGTGTTGGGTGCGCTCCCGGAGTCCCACCAGGGGTTGTTGACCTTCCAGGTCCAGCCGCGGGTGTCGTAGTAGGTGTTGGTGACCAGTCGCCCGCTCTGCGGGGAGGGCGACTGGGTCTGTATGGGGCGCAGCATCGCGTCGTACAGCGCGGTCGAGGTGACGTAGCCGGCCGAGTCGTTGAGCGTCTGCGTGGTGACCGCGCTTGGTGCGGTGTCGGAGAGCCGGTAGGTGACCAGTGTGTTGTGGCGCACGAGACGTCCCAGCCGCTGATGCGGGCCATCGCCCAGGCCTCGGGAGCCATGGTCGCCGCGCTGCGCGGGGACCAGGACCGCGTGGAGAGCCTCTCGGCGGCGGCCGAGCAGGTGGCCCTGCCGGTCGGTGCCCGCCCGGTGCTGGCCACGGTGCAGCTGGCGCGTGGTCTGGCAGCGCTGGGTGAAGGACGCTATGCCGACGCCTACGACCACCTGCGAAGGATGCACGACCCCGCCGATCCGGCCTTCCACCTGGCGCTGCGCTGCTTCGCCGTCGCCGAACTCGCCGATGCCGCAGTGCACACCGGTCAAAGCCATGCGATCGCCGGCATCATGGAGGAACTGGAGACGATGGCTCTGACCACGCCATCGCCGGCTTTGCACGCCGACCTGCGCTACGCCCGGGCGGTCCTGGCCGATGAGGCCGCCGCGGAGCCGTTCTTCGAAGCCGCGCTCGCGGCGGACCTGCGGAGATGGCCCTTCGTGCGAGCCCGGGTTCAGCTGGCCTACGGCGAATGGCTCCGGCGCCAGCGGCGCACGGCCGAGTCTCGGGCGCCTTTGCGGATAGCCCGCGAGACGTTCGACGCCCTGGGTGTCATCCCCTGGAGTGAGCGCGCACGCCAGGAGCTGCGGGCCTCCGGCGAGAACAGCCGCAGCCGCGGCCGCCAAGCACGCGATGTGCTCACCGCACAGGAATTCCAGATCGCCCAGATGGCGGCCGACGGCCTGACGAACCGGGAGATCGGCGAGAAGCTCTACCTGTCGCATCGGACCGTCAGCTCCCACCTTTACCGGATCTTCCCCAAGCTGGCGATCACCTCGCGCTCCGAGCTGAGCACGGCCCTGCACACACCGGCCTGATCTCACCGAACGGCGCCCCCCTCGCTCGGGTGACGCTCAGTGACGCAGTCATGTGACGTACGCGAGGGGCGCGGGCGGCTTCCTACGGTGGGGCCATGCTCACACGGAGTTCGTTCAGAAACGGCAGCACACCGACCATCGTCCTGGTGCACGGCGCTTTCACCGACGCCTCAAGCTGGACGGACGTGATCGCTGACCTGCAGGCCGACGGGTTCGCCGTGACCGCGGTGGCCAACCCGCTGCGTGGACAGGCCACCGACGCCGCCTACCTCGCCGGCGTCGTCGCCGCGATCGACGGTCCCGTCCTGCTGGTGGGCCATTCCTACGGCGGTGTGGTCATCACCCGGGTCGGAGCCCAGGCGGGCAACGTGGTCGGGCTGGTCTACGTGACCGCATTCGCGCTGGAGGCAGGGGAGAGCGTGCTGGACGTCGCGGGCCGTTTTCCCGACAGCCTGCTGGGCCCGGCGCTGCGCCCGGCCACCTTCCGCACCGGCGACGGCGAGGAGGCAGTGGAACTGTTCCTCAAAACCGACCGGTTCGCCGCGGTGTTCGCCGCGGACCTGCCCGACCGTTTCACCGCGGTGGCGGCCGTGGCGCAGCGCCCCATCGCCGCCGTGGCGTTCGAGGAGAGCTCCCCTGACGCAGGTTGGAAGACCCTGCCGTCCTGGTACGTCGTGGCGACCGCCGACCAGGCGATCCACCCCGCCGCCCAGCGTCACATGGCCCAGCGCGCCGGGGCCGACACCATCGAGGTCGACGCATCACACGCGATCGCGCTGTCGCAACCGGCAGCCGTCGCCGGCCACATCCGTACCGCCGCGACCGCGACCCAGGCGATCAAGAACATCACCCAGTCATGACCAGCCGCATTCCGTACACCGACGAGTAACAGGAGCGACCGATGACCACACCGGCCACTCCCGTCATCTTCATCCACGGCCTATGGCTGCACGCCACCTCCTGGTCCTCCTGGGCCGAGCCGTTCAGGACCGCCGGCTATGAACCGATCGCTCCCGGCTGGCCGGGTGACGGCGAGACCGTCGAACTGTCCCGCAAGGACCCGGCGAGCATCGCCGACCATGGCATCGACGACGTCGTCGCCCATTACACGCAGATCATCACCGCTCTGGACGTCAAACCGATCCTGATCGGCCACTCCCTCGGCGGCATGATCGCCGAGAAGCTGCTCGGCCAGGACCTGGCCGCGGCCGCGATCGACGCCGCGCAGATCAAGGGAGTACTGCCGCTGCCCCCTGTCGGGGCTGCGCTCGACCCTGCCGGTGTTCAGGAACCCGGCCAACAAGCACCGAGCCGTCTCCCTCACCCTCGACCAGTTCGGCAACGCCGTCCCGGCACAGGAAGCCGCTGAGCTGTACGAACGCTGGACCATCCCCGCCCCCGGCAAACCGCTGTTCGAAGCCGCCGCCGCCAACTTCTCCCCCCGCTCACCTGCCAAGGCGACACCACCAACAACGACCGGGGACCGCTGCTGCTGATCGCCGGCGGTAAGGACCACACCGTCCCCGAGACCGTCACCAAGGCGACGCTCAAGCAGTACCGCAACTCCACCGCGATCACCGAACTCCAGAGGTTCCCCGACCGCGGCCACACCCTGACCATCGACCACGGCTGGCGTGAGGTGGCCGACGCCTGCTGGCCTGGCTCGCCGGAAACGGCCTCCAGGCGAGCTGGTAGCGACCCGCCGCGTAGCCCACCACCGGCGGCTCTGCGGTCGGTGCCGTCAGGAAGGGATCGAAATGGATTTGGGACCGCAGGGCAAAATCGCGGTGGTCACCGGCGCCGGCGGCGGAGGGAGCTACCGGGCAGGTGAAGTGGGGATGGCGTTGTCGATGAGGACGGCGGCGATGGCGGCGGCGGTGGGGAAGGAGTCGCTGTCGAGGACCCGGGTGCGGGCCGCGGCGCCGTCGAGGAGCAGCGCCAGTTGTTCGCCGAGTTGTTCGGGGTCGGTGGCGCCGGCTTCGCGGGCGGTTTCGGTGAGCCGCGCGGCGATGGCTGTCTTGTACTCGCGTGCGTACTGGGATGCAGGGTGTTGAGGGTCGTGGAGTTCGACGGCCGCCGCGATGTAGGGGCACAGGGGCGTGGACGCGGGCATCTCGAAGGCGGCCAGGAGTCGTTGGCGGGGTGTGAGGTCGGTGCGGTCGAACACTCCGGACATGACCTCGGGATCGAATCGCCGCAGGTATTCGGCGACGAGTTCGTCCTTGCCGGCGAAGTGCTGGTAGGCCGTGCGCTTGGACACCTGGGCCACGGCGCAGAGTTGGTCCATGCCGGTGCGGTTGATGCCCTGCTCGCGGAACAGCTGCTGTGAGGCGCTGATGATGCGCTCGCGGGCCCCCCGGCCGCGGCGGCGGCCCTGAGGGCCCTTCTCCAACTCCGTCATGCCTCCAGCATAGACCGTTCGGTACCAACCGGTGTACATAACTTGCGCTCCGGGCGGCCATCGGCTACGTTACGCACACTGCCTGGTGTACATAAGAGTCGGGCCGGTCCGGACACCCATCAGTTCAAGGAGTGATCATGGGAAAGCTCGATGGCAAGGGAGCGGTGATCACCGGCGGATCCACCGGCATGGCACTGGCCGGCGCCAAGCTGTTCGTCGAGGAAGGAGCGCACGTCTTCATCCTGGCCCGGCGGCAGGAGGCACTGGACGAGGCCGTCAAGCTGATCGGCCGCAACGTCACCGCCGTCCAGGGTGACGCATCCGACCTGGACGACCTGGACCGCTTGTACGACACCGTCAAGCGGGAAAAGGGCTCGATCGACGTGCTGTGGGCCAGCGCCGGGATGGGCGAACCCGCCGCCCTCGGCGAGATCACCGAGGAACAGTTCGACCGCGCGTTCTGGCTCAACGCGCGCGGCACCCTGTTCACCGTGCAGAAGGCACTGCCGCTGATCAACGACCACGGCTCGATCTTCATGACCGGATCCAACGCCTCCCTCGGCGCCTTCCCCGGCTGGAGCCTCTACGCGGGAAGCAAAGCCGTCCAGCAGGCCTGGGCCCGCGTCTGGCTCAACGAACTACGCGACCGCAAGATTCGGGTCAACGTCCTGACCCCTGGCCAGGTCGCCACCGCCAAACAGGAAGAACTGTTCGACGAGGCAACCAAGGCCGCATTCGAGTCCCTCATCCCCCGCGGAAAGATGGGCCGCCCCGAAGAAATCGCCACCGTCGCCCTGTTCCTCGCCTCCGACGACTCCAGCTACGTCAACGGCCTGGAACTGGTCGCCGACGGCGGCACCACCACCATCTGAACCACCTACCAGGAATGCAGAGCGACACCTCAAAACGGGAAGAGAGCACACCTCATGAGCAGCATCACCTTCATCGGCGCGGGAAACATGGCCCGTACCATTGGCACGCTCGCGGTGGCGGGCGGCAACACCATCGAGGTCATGGCACGCGATCAGTCCAAGGCCGATGCCCTGGCCAAGGCTCTGGGCGGCGGCGCGACGGCGGGCAAGTGGGGCGCCGTTCCGGCCGGGGACATCGTCATCACGGCCGTGTTGTACGCCGGTGTCGTTCCGGTCGTCGCCGAGTACGGAGACGCCCTCGCGGGCAAGGTCATCGTCGACATCAGCAACCCCTTCAACGCCGCGTTCGACGGACTGGCCCACGGCGAGGAGACCTCCATCGCACGGGAAGTCGCCAAGGTCGCCCCGGCCGGCGCCGCCGTGGTGAAGGCATTCAACACCATCTTCCGTGGTGTCCTGGAGAACGGCCGGCCCAACGTCTTCATCGCCGGCGACAATGCGCAAGCCAAGGCGGACGTAGCGACATTCATCGAGAGCCTCGGACTGCGCCCGCTGGACGTCGGCGGCCTGAAAATGGCGCACTGGCTGGAAGGAATGGGCGTGGTCACGGTGGGCCTCGCCGGCAACGGAGTCGGCCACGGCGACTTCGCCCTCGGCGTCAACGAGACCGCCGGCTGAGTCGCGATGAGGCTCGGTCTTGTCATTCCCGTTGCCGGGCCCTTCCTCAACGACACCCCGTGGGTCGGCGATCACCTGGTCACGCCCGTTGATACGGACAGCAGCCATCTGGCCCACGGGCCGCAGAACGACCCGCTCCCTCGATCCGATGCCGCTGTGGACCCTCGCTGCGGTGGCGACCAGCCGGATACGCCTGAACACCAGCACGCTCAGGTGATCGCGCGTACCGGCCGGTTGTGACCACCGAAAGAACGAACGAATCGGCTGCCACGGAAAGCATCGACACGCATGACGGGCGGGCATGCCGTTCATCTCAGAACAGAGAAAGAGAGCACGCACCATGAGCAGCATCAGTGTCATCGGCCTGGGCGGCATGGCCCACGCCATAGCCGCACGCGCGGTCGCCGGCGGCAGCTCCGTCGAGCTCATCGGCCGCGACGCGGCCAAGGCGAAGGACCTGGCCGCGACGCTCGGCGGCGGGGCCACGGTCGGGACATTCGGCGCCGTCCCGGTCGGAGACATCGTCGTCCTGGCCGTGCCATACGCCAGCGCCGTGCCGGTCGTCGCCCAGTACGGGGATGCACTGGCCGGCAAGTTCGTCATCGACATCTCCAACACGTTCAACGCCGACGCCACCGGGCTCGTCACCCCTGAAGGCACGTCCGGTGCGCAGGAGATCGCCAAGGCGGTCCCGGCGAGCGCGCACGTCGTGAAGGCGTTCAACACGGTCTTCGGCCACGTGCTGGCCCAGGGGCGCCGGCTGGACGTGTTCTTCGCCGGAGATGACGCGCGGGCCAAGGCCGACGTGTCGGCGTTCATCGAGAGCCTCGGACTGCGCCCGCTCGATGTCGGCGGCCTGGAAATGGCCCGCTGGCTGGAAGGGGTCGGGCCGCTGCTGATGGGCCTGGCCCGCAACGGAGCGGGGACCTTCGACATCGCCCTCGGCGTCGACCTCCCCGGCTGAGCGCTCCCCTGCCAGTAGCTCGCGGCGCTCCCCCCGCGGACTCTCCTCGAAGGAGTCATCGTGCGTCTGATATGGCAACTCTTGGCGGTTGTGGCGGTCTGGATCCTCGGCAATCTGGGCATCGCGGCGGTGAAGGACGACCCCTGGCCGGCGCTCGTCGCCGGCCTGCTGACGGCCGTCGTCGCGATCCCGGTCTACGGCTGGGTGGTGCGGCGCACCGAGCACCGGGCCCCCGTCGAGGTGTCACTGGAGGGAGCGGGCGCCGGGATCGGCTGGGGCACGCTGCTCGGCATCGCACTGTTCGGGGCGGTCATCGCGAACATCGCCTTGTTCGGCGACTACACGATCAACGGCCTGGGCTCGCCGGCGAGCGCCGTCGGCCTGCTCGGCATCATGGCGGGTGCCGCCGTGACCGAGGAGCTGGTCTTCCGCGGTGTCCTGTTCCGGAACGTCGAGCGCTGGACCGGAACCTGGATCGCGCTCGTGCTGACCGGCTCGCTGTTCGGCCTGCTCCACCTGCTCAACGCGAACGCCACCCTGTGGGGCGCCATCGCCATCGCCATCGAGGCAGGCGGGATGCTGACCGCCGCGTTCATCGCCACCCGCAAGCTGTGGGTGCCGATCGGTCTGCACTTCGGCTGGAACATTGCCGCGAGCGCCATCTTCAGCACCGAGGTGTCCGGCAGCAACACCCCGAAGGGCCTGCTGGACGCGACGATGTCGGGTTCCGAGCTGGTCACGGGCGGTGACTTCGGACCGGAGGGCAGTGTGTACGCCGTGGTGTTCGGCGTGGTGGCCACCGTCGTGCTCATGTGGCTGGCAGACCGGCGTGGTCACGTGGTCCCCGTCCGTCGCTCGGCCCGGGCGGACGTGGCCGCTGCGCTCGCCAAGTGATCGAACTCCGGCGGGTCCTGGACCGGTGATGGCAGATCGACGTCACCGGTCCGGGAGTGCCGCTCGCGTTGGGTGGCTGGAAGGAGTGGGCCCGCTGCTGATGGGGGCCCGGCCCGCCACGGCGCAGGGTTCAACATCGACCTCGGCGTCAACGTCTCTGGCTGAACGCGCCCGCGCCACCACTTCTCGCGCCACATTATTCACAAGGAGCAGTAGCATGCGCGTTTTCGTCGCTGGCGGGACCGGCCATTCCGGTTCGTACATCATCCCCGAGCTCATCGCAGCCGGGCACGAGGTCACCGGCCTGGCCCGGTCGGACACGGCCGCGGCGGCGGTTTCGGCGCTCGGCGCGAAGGTGCGCCGCGGCGACCTCGAGGATCTCGACGGGCTCATGGAGGCGGCCGCGGACTCCGACGGCGTCATCCACGTCGCGCACAGGCAGGACCTGCTTCCGCTCGGCGGGATGGACGCCGTGTCCGCCGCGGAGCTCCCGGTCATGCTCGCCTACGGCGAGGCACTCGCGGGAACCGGAAAGCCGCTGGTCGCGGCGGGGAGCATCGGCTCGTCCGGGAAGCTGGGCCGCCCGGCCACCGAGGAGGACCCGGCCCTTCCCGTCGGCGATGAGCACAAGGGCACCCTGCGGGTCCGCAATGTCGTGGAAACCGCCGTCATCGACCTCGCCGAGCGTGGAGTGCGGTCTTCGGTCGTGCGGATCGCCAACATCATGCACAGCACGGCCGATGCCGGCTTCCTCGCCATGCTGATCGCGCTCGCGAAGGACAAGGGCTTCGCCGGCTACCCCGGAGACGGCGCGAACCTGTGGAACGCCGTGCACGTCCGCGATGCCGCCTCCTTGTTCCGCCTGGCGCTGGAGAAGGGCCCGGCCGGCAGATTCTGGCACGCAGTCGAGGACGGGGGCATCCCGTTCCGCGAGATCGCCGAGGCCATCGGTAGCCGCCTGGGCCTGCCCGCCGTCAGCATTCCCGCAGACGAACTGATGGTGCCGGGATACTTCGGGCTCCTCGCGAACATCGTCACGCAAAGCTACCCGGCGTCCAACCTCATCACCCGCCGGACCCTCGGCTGGGAACCCGCTCAGCCCGGCCTGCTCGCCGATTTGGACAACGGCCACTACTTCCCCGCCAGCTGACGGCAGGGACCCGAATCACGACGAATTCGGCACCTACAATCATGCGGATCTTCTGAAGGGATGCTGAAAATATGACCACGGTGGGATTCATCGGAAGCGGAAACATCGGCAGTACCATCGCACGGCTCGCCATCGAGGCCGGGTACCGGGTCGTGCTCAGCAACTCGCGCGGTCCCGAAACGCTCGCGGACACGGTCGCGGAACTGGGGCCGCGAGCGTCCGCCGCGACGACCGGGGAGGCCGCTGCGGCCGGTGACATCGTCGTGGTCACGGTGCCGGTCACGGCCTTCCCTGACGTGCCCGCCGCGCCGCTGGCCGGGAAGACGGTCATCGACACGTGCAACTACGGCCCCGAGCGTGACGGGCACATCCCCGAGCTCGACAGCAAGTCGCTCACCTCGAGCGAACTGCTGCTGCGATACATCCCAGACGCCAGGGTCGTGAAAGCGTTCAACAACATCTTCTTCAAGCACCTGCTTTCACTCACCCGCCCGGAAGGGGCGGCTGACCGCTCCTACCTGCCGATCGCCGGGGACTCCGCGCCGGCGAAGGGCGGCGGTGACCGCATTCATCGAATCCATCGGGTACAGCGTCGTGGACGCAGGGTCGCTGGCCGACAGCTGGCGGCAGGCGACGGACACGCCGGTGTGGGGGACCCCATACGGGCCGCCCTCGAACGAGAAGGGCCAGACGGCCAGCGAGGACGCCATCCGCGCGGCACTGGCCACCGCAACGCGGTAACCGCGAGCTGCGGCGGGCGCGGTACGTGCCCGCCGCAGGTGCGAAGAGCCCGTTTGCCCAGGTGGGAAGTTCGGTGATGCTGAGGGCGAAGTCCAGGTTCCCCACCCCGTGGTTGGCGAGGCCTGCTGTGACCACGCCCGCTCCTCAGCAGGCTGCACACCACTATGCAACGTTGCACTGTGCTTCGAAGCTCAAGAGAAGAGAAGAAGGCAATGACCGCACCGACGACGCCGGCCTCGGCCCTCGTCCGCCCGTTCACCGTCTCGATCCCGGACTCGGAGATCGACGACGTGAAGCAGCGACTGGCCAGAACGCGATGGCCGGATCCGGAAACGGTGGGCGACTGGTCGCAAGGGGTTCGCGTAGAGAACGCCAGATCTCTGGTCGACTACTGGGAGCACGGCTACGACTGGCGGCGCTTCGAGTCCGAACTCAACCGCTTCCCCCAATTCCTGACCGAGATCGATGGGCTCGACATCCACTTCATCCACGTCAGGTCCAAGAATCCCAACGCGATGCCGCTGATACTCACGCACGGGTGGCCGGGCTCGATCGTCGAGTTCCTGAAGCTGATCGGCCCGCTGACCGACCCGGTCTCGCTCGGAGGAGACGCCGCCGATTCGTTCGACGTCGTCGTCCCATCGCTCCCCGGGTTCGGATTCTCCCAGAAGCCCACGGAGACCGGGTGGACCGTATCGCGCATCGCAAGCGCGTGGGCGGAGCTGATGAAGCGTCTCGGCTACACCAGATGGGCCGCACAAGGCGGCGACTGGGGTGCCGTCATCACCACCGCCCTCGGGGCCATGCAACCCGAGGGACTTCTCGGAATCCATCTGAACACCCAGTACGCCTTTCCCGCACAGATACCCGACACCTTGTCGCCCGAACAGCGCCACGCCGTGGAGACCCTCGCCCTCTACACCGGCTATCTCGGCGGGTCGAACCACCTTCAGGGCACGAAGCCGGAGACCGTCGGATTCGCCCTGGCGGACTCCCCCGCTGGTCAGGCGGCCTGGATCTACGAGAAGTTCCAATCCAAGACCGACAACCACGGGCTCGCCGAGGACACCCTCAGCATGGACGACATGCTCGACGCGATATCCCTCTACTGGTTCACCAACAGCGCAGCGTCGTCCGGACGCATCTACTGGGAGAACAGATCGGCCACTCTCGCCGGCCCGAAGCTGACACTTCCGGTCGCCGTGACCGTCTTCCCGAAAGACATCCCACGGCTGCCACGAAGCTGGATCGAAGACACCTACAGCAATCTGATCCACTACGGCGAGGCCGACAAGGGCGGCCACTTCGCGGCCTTGGAACAGCCCGAGATCCTGATCAACGAAATCCGCACCGGCCTGCGCACCCTTCGCTCCTGACACCAACGCCCGAACTCAGGAGCGCACGCGTATCACTCGGGCTTCACTGAATCGACCAAAAGCGCCGGGGGACCTCATGCCTTACCAAAGGCGTGACGCATAACTGTCACCGATGTCCTGATGCATCGCAAAGCCCGTACATGGATGTCATGTATCGGGGCATCGGTGACGCTTCTGCATCAATAGATCAGTGCCACTTCGGGGCCCTTACGTGGTGACACTTCGCCTCGATGTTTGAGGCATGGCCCGCTTCGACCCGGTTGATCCTCGTGTCCGTCTCGCGATCGCACAGTGGCCACCGGATGCGCCGCGGGGCGTGGTGAGTACGTTCTGCCTCGAGGGTCCAGCAGGGCACGGTCGAGGACCGTCGCTCGCACGAGGCCTTGGATACGGATCCGCCCCGCTCCAGCAGGTCCACCCTTGCCCCTGCCGAAAACCTCGTCTGTGCAGCAAGCGGCATGTTCGTACTCGTTGAGGATCCCGCCCAGACGTTGCCGTCTTCGGACGTTCAGGTAGGCGCTCTGGTTCGGTGATCGGTGGAGGCAGCGGCTTCAACGGGCGGGCGTTGGCGATGCCCTGGTGAGGCCGATGCTGGTTGTAGAAGGTCTCGAACTCACGAAGGGCGTGGAGCAGGTGCCGCTGGTTCCAGATCAACGTGTGGTCCAGGAGCTCCCGGCGGCAGGTCTGCACCCACCGGTCAGCACCGCCTGGACGCCGGCATCGGCCAGGACAGCGTCGAACAGATCGGGGAACTTACCATCGCGGTCGCGGATCAGGAACCGTGCCCGGCAGCCGGCGTCCTCCAGGTCCATGACCAGATTCCGCGCCGCCTGGGTCACCCACGCTGCGGTCGGGTGGCCAGTGGCGCCCAGAACCCGGATGCGGCGGGTGTGGTGCTCGATGACCGCCAGCACGTACATGCGGGCGCCAGTGAAGGTCACCGTTTCCAGGAAGTCACACGCCGGCAGCGCCTCGGCCTGGGAACGCAGGAACCCGGCCCAGGATGTGCCGGAACGCTCAGGTGCCGGATCGACGCCGGCGTCCTTGAGGATCTCCCGGAGCGTGGAAGGCGCCACCTTGACGCCGAGCACCAGTAACTCGCCGTGCACCCGCCGGTAGCCCCAGCCCCGGGTTCTCCCGCACCAGGCGAAGTACCAGCGTGCGGATGGAGCGGACGGTCGGTGGGCGACCCGGCCCGTTGGGTTTGGATCGGGCGGCGTGCCGGCCCGCGATCAGGTCGCGGTGCCGGCGCAGCACCGTGTCTGGCCGCACCAGTAACCGCATCCGCCGTAACACGCCGGGACGGAGTCGGTGCAGCAGCGCCGCAAGCAGTGCTCGGTCCGGAATGGTGAACCGCACCCGTTCACCGTCGAGCCGGCGCTCCAGCACGGTGATCTGGTGCCGCAGCACCAAGATCTCGGCGTCCTTCTCCCGATCGGTCATCGGAAGCAGACGCAGCACCGCGAAGGCGTTCGCCGCAGTCAAGTAGGCCAGTCGCAAGAACACAACCGCCCATCATCCCAGGGCGATGGCAGCGTCGTGGCATGTCCCACGACGGTTCCCAACCTGCACCGCCACCCACCGGACATTAGGGCTCTCACCTGTGCGGACGTACTTTTCGGCAAGCACAGGGCTCGGGGGCCGCGGCCATGACGGCCAACCTCACCGCACCCCACGTTCGGTCAACACCTTGTGCCGTCTGTCCAGGCCGAGATGTCCGCGGCACCCCGACGAACAACTTCTTCCGGGTCCCGGGCGAGCTTCCCGCAAGCTGCTGCGACGTCCGGCACACCGTCCGGTCCCAGCGCGTCATATACCCCGGTCTGCAGCCAGTCGGCCTGGTTGGCGTCCGCCCCGGCAACCGCGAGAGCGATGAGCCTTATGGCGGCCACCGACCCCACCCGGGCCAGGGCCTCTGCCGTCTGCCGAGTCACCGCAGTGTCCTCAACGTCCAACAGCAGCCCCAGCAGCGCTTCCGCAGCCTCTGGAACATCAGCGAAGGCGGCGAGGCCACGCCCGGCCCGGACACGTTGCCTCCACGAAGGAGACAACGCCTCAGCCAAGGCCCCCTCCAACCCCCTCATCCGCTCCGGCACGACCAGACAATCTCATGCACCTCAAAGAAGATCGAACCCCTGGCCGAAGCTGCCACTCGGCACTGCACGAATTGCTTCACGACGCGGCCGCCCAAGCGCTCAATCTCGCCACCAGAATGCTCATGGCCTCGACTTATTCTTCGGCTTCCCGAGAAGGGCCAGCGACGAGAACGCCGACCGTCCGCTTTTCAGAAGTAGCGACCACCCTGCGCACGGGACGTTCACCGACACCCGAGCTGCATGGGCTCGTGATGGCCGGGTGTGGCCGCTCGCCTGCCGAGGGTCTCGGACAGCGGGCCCGTCATCGTACATTGGCGTCACGTGTACAGATGGTCGCTCTCCGTGTTTTCACGGTATGTGGCTCTCACAACTCCCTATGCAGACGCGAACTGCCATCAGCCGAGGAGCCGAAGAGTGCAGCAGATGTCCAAGGGCGCCAACATCGACCTGTCCAGCCTCACCGCCGCGACCGGATCTCTGACTGTGGCGCTGAGTTGGATCGATCCTTCGGGAGAAGGAGAAGCCGATGTCTCGGTGCTCTTGGCCAACGTCGACGGCAAGGTCGGCAGCGACGCCGACTTCGTCTTCTACAACCAGCCCACGACTGCCGACGAATCAGTGCGGCTGCTGGGCAAATCACCTACTGCCACGGGCAGCGAGGATCGTTTCCTCGTCGATCTCGGCGCCCTGCGCCCCGATGTGCAACGCGTTGTCATCGCCGCCAGCCGCTATGCCGGAGCAACCTTCGGCGCCCTGGACGAGTTGTGCCTGACGATCTCCGACAGCACCGGCGCCGAACTGCTGGCCTTCCCCATCAAGGACGCCGACAGCGAAACCGCGTTCATCTTCGGAGAGCTCTACCGCCGAGAGGACAGCTGGAAATTTCGAGCCGTCGGCCAAGGGTATGCATCCGGACTCGCCGGACTGGCCGCCGACTTCGGCATCAGCGCCGACGACAGCGACGAGCAACAACCTGATCCGGTACCCGCACAGCCGGCCGATCTGCCCACCGCCGACGGACCCGAGCGCGCACGCCCCGCCGTCGCCGACCAGACAACCGCCGAAGCGCCCCCCACCGACGGCAAGCGCCCCCAGAGGGTCCGGACGGCCAAAAAGAAGATCACCGCACCCAAAGCAGCAAAGGTCAATCTGGCCGAAAACCCCTCCTGGCAGCATGCACGCCTGTTCCCGGTCACCGGACTGCGCAACGACCAGGAACGCGAAGCACGCGCCACGGCCACCCTGCTGGCGGTGATGGCCCAGGTCCCCGAGTTCGGCCGCCGCCTTACGGCGCGCTTCAATGCGCCGGCCGGCACCATCCAGACCTTCGCCGAGGCCAGCTTCAAGCACGGCGACGGCAAGGTCCGGCCCGACGGCGTGCTGCGTGTCGCCCGCGCGGGCAGAATTTGGACCGCTCTCATCGAAACCAAGACCGGCGGCAACCCCCTCAAAGCCGACCAGGTCGAGTCCTATCTGCAAGTCGCGGCCCGGCACGGCTACGAGACCGTGATCACCTTGTCCAACGACCTGGCCCTGACCAACGAGCATCCTCTACAGGTCGACAAACGGCTGCTGCGCAAGGTAGCGCTACGCCACCTGTCCTGGGCCGAGGTCGCACACGAAGCCGACATGCTCTGTCACCACGACGGTGTGGTCAACCCCGTCCACGCCTGGCTGCTCAGCGAACTGCTGCACTACCTGCGCCAGGACAACGCGGGCTGCCAAGGCTTCCGCGACATGGGCGCCGCCTGGGTCCCGGTCCGCAACGCCATCACCGCCGGCACACTGCGCCTGGGCGACCGCCGCGCCATGCACGTCGCCGAAAGCTGGGAGAAACTCATACGCCAACTGTGCCTGCGCCTCAGCGGCCAGACCGGCCTGACCGTAGCCCCCGTCCTACGCAAACGACGGGACGGTGACGCATCAGTACGCCGCCTGCAGACCGTCACCTCGCTGGTCGAGGCCGGACGCATGAGCGCCGAAATCCGGATCCCCAACGCCGGCGGCCCCGTCCTCCTCGAAGCCGACCTGCGCACCGGTCAGATCGAGACCACCGTGGAGATCCCCGCCGCAGCCCGCGCACGCTCGCTCACCCGCGTCCAATGGCTACTGCGCCAACTCGACCAAGCCCCGCCCGAACTCCGCGTCGAAGCGCTCACCCCCGGGCACAACACCGGCCCGTGCGACCTGCTGAAGAACCTCATCGCCGAACCCGGCCTCCTCGTCCCCGACGACACCGAGCAGATCACCTCATTTCGACTGACCTTGTCCTCCGGCATGGGCACGAAACGAGGCACCGAAGAGACCGGTTTCGTCCGCAGCATCGACCTGGCCATGGACCGCTTCTACCAGGAGATCCTGCTCGTACTGAAACCCGACACCACACAGTAGATCCGCTGATTTTCACGCAGGCAGCCAGCCATGTGTAAGGGGTCCGGCGAGGCCACCAGCGCGGAGGCCTTGGCGCGCTGATTGAACACCCAAGAGGTGAACTGCCCCATGATCGGAGTGGATCAAGGTGCTGGGGTCGGGTCGGCGGTTCTGGGTAGCCATGCCCAGGTCATTGGTGCCCAGCGTGGCGGTCTACGTCGAATCGATGGACCATCCGACCACTTCGCGCGAGGATCCGGCGGGCTTCACGATCCGCCCTCGCAACCGCCGCACCCACCCCGCCCCCGAGCCCTGCCTTCCACTACCCGCCGCAACGGAGCACCAACCCATGCAGCGGTTCGCTCCATAACTTTCCATCCTCCGACATTATGGAATGAGCGCGAAAGCCGAGAGCGCGGAGATTCCATGTTCGCGCCGTGTTGATGTCCTCATGAGCGAGGGAGATGGCATGCCAGTCGAGGTAGGGCTGTGGCGGGTGGACAGCGGCAAACCGCAGCGGATGAACTCGACCGCTATCGAGCTCGAGAAGCAACTTGAGGACCTGATCGAGCAGGATCCGGCCATCCTCGGATATCCGCTGCTCATCATCGGCCGCCAGGTTCAGACCAAGACCGGCGGCACCATCGACCTGCTGGGCATGGACGAGGAAGGCAACCTGCACGTCCTGGAACTCAAACGTGGGCGCACACCCCGCGAAGTCGTCGCCCAGGCACTCGACTACGGCTCCTGGGTCTCGGGCCTCACCCACAAGGACATCAAGGCCCTCTACGAGGCCTGCAAGCACACCGTCCCGTTCGAGGCCGCGTTCTCCAAGACGTTCGGCACCAGCCCGCCCGACGAGCTGAACTCCTCCCACACGCTGACCATTGTCGCACACGATGCCGACGCCGCCACCGAACGCATCGTGACCTACCTCAGCGCCTTCGACGTGCCGGTCAACGTGGCGTTCTTTCGCTATTTCACCGACGACGGCCGAAAGTATCTGGCCCGCACCTGGCTGGTCAGTGAAAACGCCATCACCGCTCAGACCAGCTCAGCAAAGAAGACCAGAGAGCGATGGAACGGCCAGGATTGGTACGTAGCCTTCGGCGTTGACAACACCGGCATCCGTGTCTGGGACGACGCCCGCCAGTACGGATTCATCTCAGCTGGCGGCGGTGTCTGGTACAGCAAGACCCTCCGCAAGCTTCCCGTTGGTGACCGCGTCTTCGTCCACATCCCGCAGAGCGGTTATGTCGGTGTCGGCACCGTGACCCGCCAAGCCCAGCCGTTCACCGAAGCCGTGGTCGATTTCGACGGCCAAGAACAGCGTCTCCGTGACCTGGACCTCCAAGGCACCTACGTCCACAGCACGGACAAGGACGAGGACATCACCGAGTACGTGGTCGCCGTCGAGTGGGAGCATATCCGTCCTCAGGCGGACGCGTTCTGGGTCGCTGGCCTGTTTGCCAACCAGAACAGCGCCTGCCCCATGCGCAGCAGCTTCACCATCGACACTCTGACCAAGAAATTCCAGCTCGACACCTAACGCCCGCGTCCCAGACAATGATCGCGCCCGCGCCGACAGCGCACGGCACCCGGATGTTCGCTCGTTGTTTGCTCGTATGTCGTGGAACGGCGCGGCAAGGGACGGCACAGGGCGTCATCAGTGTTGGCCGTGCGGCGGACAGAGCGCCACAGAAGCGCACGGGTCGGCGGGCGGCGGCACGGGGACTGTGGCTATGCAGGGGTCTTCTAAACCGACGGTCGCGGGTTCGAATCCTGCCGGGCGCGCCACCCCTGACCTGCATAAACACACGCTTACACGCCAAGACCCACGCCCGGTACGTCCGCGTGTCAGTTCGGATGTCGCCACCGTGTCGCCGGCACCACCCAGCTGGGCGGCGGCCCGCATCATCACCTCCTCCAGGCAGCGCCCCCTCGTTCGGGAACTGCCGTTCACCGCGCCCGGTCCCGGCGGCGGCGTTTCCCGGGACTGCGGCCTGGCCCACGTCGACCGGGGTCCTCCTCGTCCGCGGCGGCCAGCACGGCCGGTCAGCGCCGCCGGAGGAAGATCCTGATCGTGCGGATCTCGTAGCGGTCCGGGTCATAGGGGTTCATACGGACGACCAGCAGGCGCCGGCTCCAGGTGAGACGCAGGATCACCACGCGCTCGTCCGGCTCGGGGCCGGAGGGGGCGAGACGTTCGAGGTCCATGTAGCGGATGCGGCGGCGGGGATGGCCCACCGCGACCGCGGCGCGGATGGCCGCATGGACGACCTGCGCGTCGGTCATGAGCGGCCGGACCGGTTCGCTGTCCCGCGGCGGTCGGTGGCGGCGCAGCAGCCACCGGACGGTCGTGACCACGCCGGCGTCGGCGCGGTTGCCGAGGACGCCCCCCACGATCGCGGCGTTGGCGAACCCGACGATCTCCCACAGCAGGTCGGGGCGGGACAGGGACGGGACAGGTAGAGGATCGGGGCGTGGAGCGTCCGCCGGGGGCGGGTCCTCGGACGGCGGGCTTGGGGACAGTGGGTCGGTCACCGGGGCTCCTGGTCGGCCGGGCCCGCCTTCGGGGAGGGTCCTCAGGGGGCGCAGCGTACAACTGCTACTCGACCAGGTTGCGGCCTCGGCTCTGAACGCGCCGCGCCATGAACCGCAGGGCCAGCTTGCGGATGCGCCCGACGAGGGGCAGGCCGATCGCGGCAACGCTCATGTTCGCGATGGGCACCGAGATCAGCGGCAGCGCGTCCATCACCGGCTCCCCAGGGACGGGAAGATGGTCCCGGGCCCCCAGCCGGGACGCGCCGTGCGGTCGGCGGGGCGCAGCGCGTCCGGGCGGCGCTGCTCGGTCACGGCGAGGGCGCCGGCCGCGCCTTCGTCGGTGAGCCGGTAGAACCGGCGGCGGATCTTGCCGGGGACCGGCTCCTCGGTCTCCCAGCGGCGGGTGACCCAGCCGTCGGCCAGGAGGCGGTAGATGGTCGGTGCGTTGCGCCCGGTCCTCTTGATGATCTCGTAGCCGTGCAGCTCGACGTCGTCCTGCCGGGCGAGCGCGAGCGCGACCAGCGCATTAGGGATTGGACAGAGTCTGACCAGGAACGTCGCCCGCCGCCGGACGGGACGGCCGGGGCCGTGATCGCGGCGAGCTCGTGCAGCGCGTCGGGACGGTGAGGGGCGCGGTGAGCTCGTAGCGCAGCACGGCGCAGCGGCGCGCGGGACGGCGGAGCCGCTCGTCGACCTCGGCGGGCCATGGTTCGTCGCCGGCGGAGCACAGGTGGGTAGCGCCGGCGGCGACGGCCCGGTCCGGCAACTGCGGCTCACCACAGCCGGCCAGGCCCTCCGCAGGCTCCCATGAGGGGGCCGGCGGGCAGATGATGTGTCCGGGGTGCGGCCTGTAATCAGGGACCTGGATCCGGCCATAGGGGGAAGAGGCTGGAAACAGCCGGCCGAGAGGACGGGCGATTGGCTGCCGAGGAGCTGTTCACGGCCCTGTACCGGGCGCATTACGAGGCTGTCCTGCGGTATGCCCTGCGGCGTACCGACCACGACGCGGCGAAAGACGTGGTCGCCGAGACGTTCCTGGTCGCCTGGCGCCGCTGGGCCGAGGTGCCGAATGACCGCGAGCAGGCCCTTCCATGGCTGTACGGGGTGGCCGGGAAGGTGCTCGCCGGGACGCGTCGATCGAGGATTCGGCGGCACCGGCTCATCGCGCGGCTGTCCTTCGAGCCGCGAGCGGAAACGGGAGACCTCGCGGGAGGCGTGGTCTCGGTGCAGTGCCTGCTCGAAGCGCTGGAGCGCCTGCCGCTGAAAGACCAGGAGATCTTGCGACTGGCCGGTTGGGAGGAACTCGACCTGGCGGCCATCGCCGTCGCGGTGGACTGCTCCAAGAACGCGGCCGCGGTCCGCCTGCACCGGGCGCGCAACCGGCTGGAGATCGCCCTGACCAGGGCCCAGGACGGACACAACGACGGCCGGCACGAGCTGGCCGAGGGCCGGGAGCAGAGATGAACCCAGAGATCGACGACACCGGACGGGTGCGGGCCCTGATGTCGGCCGCCAATCCCGTACGCGCGGACGCGCCCGTCAGCGGAAGCCGCAGCCCTGAGGCGCAGGACTCCCTGACCATGATCCTCACCAAGCGGACCTGGCGGCATCGCCTGCCACAGCGCCGCGGCGCGCCGCTCCTGGGTGTCGCGGCGGCTGTCGCCGCGGCGGCCGCCGTGGTGCCGATACTGCAGCTCACGGCGGATCACCATGCCGCACCCACCACCACACCTTCCCCCGGTCCTCGTCCCACCGCCGCCGTGCCTGCCGAGCGTCCGACCACGGCCGCTCGGCCGCCCTCGCGCTCGGCCGCGATCCGGGAATTGCAGGACTTCCTCGACAGCTGGAGGAAGGACGGCTACGTCCGGGCGAGCCGCACCTATCTCGTCCCTGACCAGCAGGCCGCCAGCGACGCCGACGCGCCGGTGCTCACGAGCGGCCGGGTCGCCAATGTGCGCAGCGCGTCACGGAAACCCGATGGCGATCTCGTCCTGGACAAGGTGTGGGGCGCCTCGTGGACGCCCGATAACGGGCTCCTCCTGTACGCGGATCTCGAACTGAAGTTCCGGGGGAACCGGGCAGCCTGGGGCAAAGGCATCAACAGTCGCTTCGTGACATTCACCCCGAATACCGGCGCAGTGCCGTTCGTCATGGACCTGGCCACAGGTCCGTAGAAATCCAAGCCGGCGACGCGGGCTTCTTCTCCGCCACCGGTCCGACGTCCGCTCGCGGTCGTAGAGGTCGACGTGGCTCGCGCCGTCCACCCCAGTGGATCTCCCGCGGGCCGATCAGCGGGACGGAGGCGAAGGCGTCGAAGGCGGCGATCCGGTCGACGCTGGTCCAGTCGAGGACCGCCGCCGAGCGCGGGTGCGCGGCGCGCGGGGTCCGGTAGTAGGCGAAGCCTTCGGCGCCGTGCTCGCCGCCGAGCCGGCGGGCCTCCTCGGCGGTCGCGGGGAACAGGGGCAGCGCTCCGGGGTCCTCGCCGCGGGCGGTGGCGGGCAGGGCGTAGCCGCCGGGGGCGCAGATGCCGAGCGCGGCGATGCGTCCGGTGTCGATTTCCGGCCGCGTGGTGAGGAACGAGACGGCGGCCTTGAGGTCCTCGATCCGCTGGGTCGGGTCCCCTGGGCGACGGGAGGGCCGGGCATGACGGCGGTGCTGGGCTCGGGGTGTGGGCAAGGGGGTGGTCAAGGGTGGGCGCTGCCCGTTCCAGGATCAAGGTCCGGGCGGAGGCATCGGGGGTGGCGTGGGAAGGGGGCTGGCGACGGACATACTTCGTGACCAGGGGAAACGGTATGACGGGACCCGGTTCTTCTCAAGAGCGCGACGCGCGGTTGCAGGGGCGAACGGTGGTGGTGATCGGCGGAAGCTCCGGCATCGGGCGAGAGACGGCTCGCCTGGCGCGTGCCGAGGGCGCCGATGTCGTGCTCGTCGGTCGTGATCCCGGACGGCTGCGGGAAGCGGCGTCCGACGTGGGCGCGGCGAGCAGCGAAGCGTTCGATGCGACCGATCCCGAGCGTCTCGAGCGGTTCTTCGAGGGCTTGCCGGGCCCCGTGGACCATGTGATGGTGACGGCTGGGAGCAACTACTACGCGCGCCTGGCCGACCTGGACTTCGCGCAGGCGCAGCGGCAGGTCGATGAGCACTTGTGGCTGCCGATCCGCATCGCCCGCGCGGCGGCGGGACGGATGCCGGCCGGGGGGTCGCTGGTGTTCATGGGCGGGACCGGAGCGCGGCGTCCGGCCCTCGGCCTGGCGGTGTCGTCGCCGCTGACGGTGGCGCTGCCCGCACTCGTCGCCGTGCTGGCGCTGGAGCTGGCACCGGTCCGGGCCAACCTCATCGCCGCCGGCTTCGTGGACACTCCGCTGTCGGCGCGGCTGCTGGGCGACCAACTGGAACAGCGACGCGAGCAACTGCGCGATTCCCTGCCGATCGAACGCGTCGTACAGCCGGACGACGTCGCGGAGCTGGCCGTGCATCTGATGGCCAACACCGCGGTGACCGGCGCGACCTACGACATCGACGGGGGCCAGCAGTTCGCCTCGCGTGCATGACCCTCGCTCGCCCGGCTTAGCAGGTTGGTGCTGGTTTGCCAGAGTTCGGCGGCCTTGTGCCGGTCGTACGACTCCTCGGAGGAACGGGCCGCCTTGCGGCCCTCGAAGTAGCCGCCGGTGACGTCGTTCAGTGCCGGGGCGGTGATGAGGCCGGCCAGAGCCTTGCCGGAGGTGCGTCGGGTGTGGACGTTGATGGGAAGAAGGGTCGCCGCCGGCAGGAGGTGGCGCCACACCAGGCGTTGGAGGGGGCCGTAGTCGCGGGCCAGGCCGGAGCCGGGCATGAGGCCGGGGTCGAAGGCGTTGACGCGGATCGTCGGGTCGCCGGGGACCGTTCCGGCTGCCAGGCGGCGGGCGAGTTCGTAGGTCGTGAGGACGTTGCACAGCTTGGAAGTGGTGTAGCGGCGACGTCCGGCCGTGGTGGCGCCGTCGGCGGACTCGGGCGGGTCGGCGAGCGTGGCGGCATCGGCGTAGTGCGGTGCGGGCATGCCGGTGCGCCGTTGGGGGTCGTGGGTGCCGCTGGCGACCAGGATGATCCGGGACTGTTCGGCGAAATCCGGTAGCAGCAGGTTGATGAGCAGGAAGTGTGCGAGGTGGTTGACGGCGAAGGTCTCCTCGAAGCCGTCTTCGGTGCGGGTCAGGCCGCCGACGACCTGGACGCCGGCGTTGCACACCAGTCCCCGCAGGGGCGGCAATCGCCGGGCGGCGAGTTCGCCGGGGAACCGGCGCACGGACGCCAGTGATGCGAGATCGAGCGGCATTCCCACGATCTCGTTGCCGGTCTCCTGGCACAGGCGTCGTGTCGCGTCTTCGGTCCTGCGCTCGTCCCGGCCCGCGACGACGACCAGCCATCCGGTGCGGGACGCCGCGACGGCCCTGGCGGCCTGGTAGCCGAGCCCACCGGTTCCGCCGGTGATCACCACCGTCTTGTCGTTGTTCACCGGAGCACGGGAAGGGTTCGAGACTGATCACGGACATAGTGGATTCCGGTAGTGCTGCTCACGTTCACTCCTCTGGTTCGCGGCGAGCGGTGATCTCAGCGACGACGGCCGCGCCGACGGCCTGGAGGGCGAGCACGAGCTGCCCATAGAGGCGGCGGATGTCGGCCTCGTTCGGTTCTAGTTGAAGCGCGAAGAAGAAACCGTCGGAGGCGGCCACCGCGAAGCGCGACAACTCGGCTGCGGCCGCGCTTGCGATCTGCGGGTCGTGGTCGAGCGCCAGGACCCTCTCCACCGCGTCCTGGAAGTAGCTGAAGGCGCGAGCCCGGACCGTCCGCACGAGCTCGCTCACCTGCGCGTCGCTCCCGTCGTCCAGGGCCAACAGGTAGAACAGCCGCAGGAAGCCCGGATGACCCGCCACGGCGTCGGCGCCCGCCGTCATCAGCGCCGCGACCCGATCAGCCGGATCGCCTTCAAGGCTCTCCCAACGCGGCAGAGCGGCGAACCATCGTGCGGCCCCGCGCTCCATGACCGCCGCCAGAAGCCCCTCCTTGCTGTTGAAGTGCCAGTAGATCGACGTCGCGGGCAGCCCCGTCTCCTTGCAGATAGCCGAGATCGACGTGGCGGCGTACCCCCGTGCCGCCATCAACCGCTCGGCGGCGTCCAGGATCGCCTCGCGAGATCGCTCGCCCTTTCGACTCGCCTTGCTCGCTCCACCGGCCATGAAGTCACTGTAGGGAGCGTTACATATATTCACAAGCCGGCGGAGCGACCGGGACGACGCCGCATCAGCTCTTGACGCCCCGACAAGACCGCCTCTAGTCTCTTGTCACAACGACAAGAGAGGAAAGCCGATGGAGATCGATGGCAGGCGGGTCCTGGTGACCGGGGCCTCCAGCGGGATCGGCTGGGAGACGGCGCGGGCGTTCGCGGCGGCGGGCGCCGAGCCGATCGTGGTGGCCCGCAGAGCCGAACGTCTCGAGCGGCTCAAGGAGGACATCGGCGGTCCGGCAACGGTGATCGTGGCGGATCTGAGCACGCCGGGCGCGGCCGCCCGGGTGGCCGAGCAGGCCGGGCCGGTCGACATCCTGGTGAACAACGCCGGCAGCGAGACCGGCGGCTCGGTGTGGGCGGTCGGCGACCGGCCGGAGGCGCGCCGCATGTTCGAGGTGGACTGGTGGTCACCGCTGGCCCTGATCGCCGCGCTCGTGCCCGGCATGCGGGAGCGCGGCGCCGGAGCCGTGGTCAACGTGACGTCGATCCGGCAGGTGCTGGCGTGGCCGTCGCTGGGCCACAGTGCCGCGGCGAAGTCGGCGCTCGCGCAGATCACCGAGACGCTCCGCCTCGAACTTGGTGGAACGGGAGTCAGCGTGACCGAGGTGATCCCGGGGCCGGTCGACACCGCCGCGCTGGGTGCCAGCCGTCTCCTGCCGGGCCTGGTCGAACTCCTGGACGACACCCTGGGCACCGGTACGGCGGCGGAGCTGGCCGGCCTGATCGTCTCGGCCGTCCACAGCGGCCAGGACCGCGTCTTCTACCCAGCCGCCACCGTCGAGCGGGCGTACGGCCACCCCGCCGAGTTGCGCGCCACGATCGCCGACGCGGTCGGCCGGATCACCCGCCTGCCGGACGAGGTGACCGACGGCCTCGTCGTGGGCCCGGACCACCCGATGATCACCGAGGCCAAGGCCGCCTGGGAGCACGCCCGCTGAGGTAACTTCCGTGGCATGCCACGCAACCGGCAGGACGTCGAGCGGGAGATCAAGGTCGCCGAGATCCGTCGCGCGGCCGTGGACCTCCTGCGGGACGGCGGCTACCCCGCCCTGTCGCACAGCGCCGTCGCCAAGGCCCTCGGCCTGGCCCGCGCCGCGATCTACTGGTACTTCCCCACCAAGGACGATCTGTTCGCCGCGGCCATGGCCGACGTGTACGCGCAGGACCTGGGGACGCCCCCCGACGACCCCGACGTCATGGCCCGGCTGCGGTGGGCCGTCGAACGCCTGACCGTCCTGCAGCCGCTCACCCACGCCCTCCACGAACGGGCCCGGCAGTCCGAGGTCGCCGCCGAGCTGGAGGCGGCCCTCCAGGAGACGCTGTGCTCGCGCCTGCGGGACCTGCTCGCCCCGCACGTCCCGCCCGACCGGCTCGACCAGGTCGCGACCGCGATCATCGTGTTCGTCGAAGGCCTGCTCACCCAGCCCAGGAGCACGGACGAACGCCTCGGCCTCCTGGAATTCCTCGTCACCGAACTCACCCGAGCCTGACCCCGCCGCTCTGACCCCGGCACGGGTCTTGGCCGCATCCCAAGCCCCACGTCGAACTTAGGTACCCCTATGCACGAATACGAGCCCAGCCCGTTCACCTCGATCCGCGACCAGGTCGCCCTTTACGAGGCCACCGATGGCCGGGAGGGCGGCACCCTCAACGGCAGACCGGTCGTCATCCTCACCACCCGAGGAGCCCGCACCGGACGGATCCGCAAGACGCCCCTGCTGAAGATCCGGCACCAGGACGCCTACCTCGTCGTCGCCTCCTACGGCGGCGCGGACGTCCATCCCGCCTGGTACCACAACCTGGTGGCCGACCCGTCCGCCCGGATCCAGGACGGCGCGGCCGTCCTGCGGCTCCGGGCCCGCGAGATCACCGGCGCGGAGAAGGCGCGCCTCTGGGAGGTCGCCGACGCCGCCTGGCCCGACTTCCCCGCCTACCGCGCGGCGACCCGGCGCGAGATCCCCGTCCTCCTCCTGCGATGAGGGCCCGGGCCGGATCCGGTCATCCCCTGGCCGAGCAGGGCGGGTAATCGTACGTTTGGGTTATCCAAACGAGCGATTGGACGGCTCATGGCCGACGGCACCCGCGAACGGATCATCACCGAGGCGCTCCGCCTGTTCGCCGAGAAGGGATACGCCGCGACCTCGATCGGGGCGATCGAGCAGGCGGCCGGACTGTCCCCGCGGTCCGGCGCGCTCTACACCCACTTCAGATCCAAGGAGGAGGTGATGTCGGCGGCGGTGGACGACGCCGTCCGCCTCGCCGAGACCGGTTTCGCCCTGGCGCCGATGCTGCCGCTGGGCGACCTCAGGGCCGAACTGACGCTGGTGGCCCGCGGGTCGCTCGTCCTGATGAACAACTGGCGCCACCTCATCCGGGTCATGACCAAGGAGAGCGACCAGTTCCCGGCGGTGATGACCGACGCGCGCACCCGCCTGTTCGCCCAGTCCTACGACTTCCTTGCCGGATGGCTGGCGTCCAAGGCCCCCGATGCGCCCGGCCTCGACTTCGAGGCGCTCACCGTGCTCTGGCTGGGGGCACTGGAGAACTACTGGCTGAGGTGCGACCTGCACGGCGGCCCGCCGTTCGGCATGGACGAGGAACGATTCGTCCGGCAGTGGGTCGAGTCCCTTCTGCTCGTCCTGGGAGCCGGGCGATGACCCGGGCCGGGTTCGACCTCGGCGCCCCCGGACTGATCGCGGACCCCTACCCGCACTACGCCTGGCTGCGCGAGCATGCGCCCGTCCACCACGACCCCGGCCGGGACCTGTGGGTGCTCAGCCGGCACGACGACGTCGCCACGGCGGTGCGCGACGCCGGCCGGTTCTCCTCCGACACCGGCGGCCCCTGGTCGGACCTGTCGGCCAACCCGTTCAACCCGGCGGTGAAGGTGCCCGGCGCGGTGGCCCGGGCGGCCCGGCGGCTGCCCGCGCCCCGCGTCCTGCTGACCAGCGACCCTCCCGACCACACGATGCTGCGGCGCAAGGTCGCCCGCGCCTTCACCCCGCGCCGGATCGCGGCGTGGGAGCCGCGCGTCCGGGAGATCACCGAGCGGCTGCTCGCCGGCATGACGGCGCGGCACGCACCGGTCGACCTGGTGCGCGACCTGGCGTCGCCGCTGCCGACCACGGTGATCGCCGAGATGATGGGGGTGCCGTCGCAGATGCAGGACCGGTTCAAGCGGTGGTCGGACAAGGCGATCGACGGCCTGCTGACCCAGGGGCCCGTCCGCAACACGCTGCACGGCGCGGGGGCGATGGCGGCCTATTTCGCCGGCGCCGTGCGCAAGCGCCGCAGGAACCCGCGCGACGACCTGATCAGCCTGCTGGTGGCCGAGGGCGCCGACGACGACGAGGCGCCGCTCGGCACCGGCGAACTCATCACGTTCTGCATCCTGCTGCTGGTCGCCGGCAACGAGACGACGACGAACCTCATCTCCAACACCGTGCTGGCCCTGCTGGACAACCCGCAGGCGCTGGAGGCGGTCCAAGCCGACCCTGGCCTGGCCGGAGCCGCCGTGGAGGAGACCCTCCGCTACGACGGACCCGGCCAGGGACTGCTGCGGATGACCAGGACCGCCGTCACCTTCGGCGACGTCACCATCCCCGCCGGGCAACGCGTGCTGCCGCTCATCGCCTCCGCCAACCGCGATCCCCGGCACCATCCCGACCCCGACGCCTTCCGCCTCGACCGCGGCCGGATCGACCACCTGGCCTTCGGCACCGGCATCCACTTCTGCATCGGGCACGCCCTGGCCCGCCTGGAGAGCACGGTGGCGATCGAGTCGCTGTTCCGGCTCGGGCTGACGCCCCGCGCGGCGGGCGAACCCGAGCGGATCAACAGCCCGGTACTGCGCGGCCTGCGCACATTCCCGCTGACCCTGACCTAGCGAAGTGGACGCGGTCTGACCGTTCGGGACCAGCCGGCCCCGGTCGGTGGAGCATGATGGTGGAAGATTGGCGACGCCCTTCGAGAACCACTACCGAAACACGAGGACCGCATGGGCGCACTGTTCGAAGAGCTCGACTGGCGCCCGACGCCCATGGGCGCCATCAGCCTGCGGCGCCGCAGGGATCCTCTCCTGCGCGTCGAGGTGTACGAGATCAAACTCGATGACGAGTTCCTCATGTCGAGCCTCTGGACGGCCGGCGAGACCGAACTCGCACGGCTCGGCCTGGCCGCGCTCGAGGGCACCGGTCTCGACATCGCCGTCGGAGGACTCGGGCTCGGCTACACCGCCGGCGCCGTCCTGGAAAGCCCCCGCGTGCGTTCGCTCGTCGTCATCGAGACGCTCGGCGAAGTGATCGAGTGGCACCGTGAAGGGCTGATCCCGCTGGGCGAGCGGCTGACGGCCGACGACCGCTGCCAGTTGGTCCAGGGCGACTTCTTCGCCATGGCGGAGGAGCCGGTCGGCCAGGAACCGCCCGGACCCCGCTTCCACGCCGTCCTGCTCGACATCGACCACTCGCCGAGCCACGTCCTCGACCCGCGTCACGCGTCGTTCTACCGGCCCGAGCCGCTGGGCAGGCTGGCCCGGCGGATCCACCCCGGCGGCGTCTTCGCGCTCTGGTCGAACGAGCCCCCCGACGAGGCGTTCACCGCCGTCCTCGAAACGGTCTTCTCCGAGGTCACGGCGCACGTCGTCGAGTTCCCCAACCCACTCCAGGACGGCACCGCCGCCAACACGGTGTACATCGCGCGCACGCCCGCCGAGGCCGATTCAAACGTACGGTCATGACCGACCGGGCTCGATCGCGGTGGTCTGCGACAGGACCGATCACCCGCCGGGACGCGGCCGCCGCCGGAATGCCGGCGGCCGCGCCCGGCGCGGGAGAGGGTCAGGCCGTCTCGTCGTCGGTCACGACGAGACGGGCGAAGCCGTCGCCGATCTCGGCGTTCTCGGGTGCGGACGCGACCACCTGGTAGGACTGGACGGCCGCCGCGGCGGTCGTGTCACCGGCCAGCGGCACCTCGAAGGAGGCCGACGTCGCCCCGGCGGGGACGACGACCTGCCGGGCGACCTGCGCGATGACCGGTGCCGCGCCGCTGGTGATCGACTGGACGTTCACCGTCACCGGGACGGTGCTCGTGCGCGACAGCGTGAGCGTCATCGTCGCGGTGCCCGGGCCGTCGCCCTCGGGAACGGTCAGGTCCCCCACCGACACCTGCGGCAGCGCCGACGCGTCCGCCTTGCCGGTGTCCGCACCGGTGAAGGCCAGGTCGGCGAGGTACACGCCGCCGGTGCCGCTCGCCGCGGAGACGCGGACGGAGGCGACCGAGGACAGCTTGACGCCCTTCAGCGCGGACGTCGGGATCCGCACCGTCCGCAGCCAGGTCTTGGGCAGCGGCGAGACGGTGCCGGGGAACGGGGTGAGCGCGTCGCTCACGTCCGACAGCCGGACGCTCTTGCTGCCGCCCTTGTCGTCCGCGACGGTGACGGTCAGGTCCGCCGCGGTGGTGGATTCGTCCAGCGCGGCGCGGAACGTCAGCGCGTCGTACCGCTTGACGTTCCCGGACTTGGCGGGGACGGCGGCGTTGACGTATCCGGTCGGGTCCGTCCAGGTGAAGTGCAGGACGGGCGTGGACGGCACGTTCGGCGCGTAGGTCGCCGGCGTCCACGAGGGCGCCTGCGAGGTGGTGAGCCGGGTCGCGCAGGACGGCAGGCCGCTCTGAATGGAGCGATCCAACATGCTCGCGCAGATCGCGCCGGTGGCCGCGCCGCCGACGGTGACCGAGCCCGGCAGCGAGGTGAACGAGGCGACGTCGGAACGTTCCTTCGCCGGGGCCTGGGCGACGGTGTGCACGACCGCGCGGCCCGCCGAGGCGGCGGTGCCGCCGCTGCCGTCGAACAGCGGGAGGAACGCGTCCTCACCGCCCTGGACGAGCCGGAAGAACCCGGCGATGTAGGCCGTGCCGACCTTGTACTGCTCGGCGGCCGACAGCCGGGTGGGCGCGGTGTTCCCGCAGACCGGGTCCGCGTTGTTGGACCAGTCGTCGCCCGCCGGGAAGTGCGCCGTCCCCGGCGTCCACTCGGTGTTGAAGAAGTTGTGGTCGGCGCCCATGACCAGCTGGGCGGCGCGGAACGAGCGGTCGCCGGCGTCGGCGTACCGGGTGTCGTCGTAGAAGTGCTGCCCCTGCTGGTTGGAGACGTCGCCGTCGCAGTACGGCAGCAGCACCGCCATCGGGATGTTCGGCAGCGTCGCCCGCGCGAAGTCGGTGGGCGCGAGCGGCAGCACCGCGTTGATGCCGTAGGGGTGGTCGCGGCCGTCGTTGAGCAGGGCGGCCTTGACCACGCCCTCACCGCCGCGCGAGTGCCCCATCAGCCCGATGTCGTTCATGTCGAGCCGGTTGTCGAAGATCGCGCCGAGCGGGCCCTTGCCCTTGGTGCCCTGGGCCAGCAGGTCCAGGTGGCGCATCACCAGCTCGCCGCGGGCGAGGGCGCCGCGGTCGTCGCTGTAGGGGTTGTCGGCCGCGTTGACGCCGTTCGCGCTGATCGACACGACGGTGTAGCCGTGGCTGGCCAGGACCTTCGCGGGCTCCTGGTATCCCTTGTAGCTGTCGATCGGCTTCTGCCCGGCCGGGCAGGGCCACTGGGAGTTCGACGTCGTCCAGGCGACCGGGTCGTAGCAGGCCGAGTGGCGTCCGTGCAGGAACACCACGAGCGGCCCCTTGCCCCGCTTGTCCGGCAGGTACGCCTCCGCGCGGATCTCGGCCTTGCGGCCGCCGAGACCGGACAGCTCCATCGCGGTGTCACCGAGGTCGTAGCCGGTCACCTTCACGCTGTACGGACCGGGATCGGCCGGGTCGACCGGAAGCTTCCCGCCCTTGGCGGACGGCGCGGGCGCCGGCGCGGCCTTGGCCGACTTCGGCGCCGCGGTCGACGGCACCTCGCCGTTCCAGGCCACCTTGACCGACGACGGGTCGGCGGCCTCAGGGGCGGCGGTGACGATGGTCAGGGTCCTCCCGTCGGGGGACTCCTGCGCCGGGCCGAGCGACCTCCCGTCCACGGCCAGTTCCGGGATGGCGTCGCGGACGGGCAGCGGCGCGTCCAGCCGGAGGGTCAGGCGGTGCCCGCCCTGGACCTTCTCGACCGTCCAGGACGGGGGGGTCGGTGCGGCGTTGACCGGGGAGACGGACAGGACGACCGCCGCCAGGGCCGTCACCGCCACGGCGGCCTGCCGGCCGCGTCTGTGCACGCGCATGCGGTGCCTTTCGAGGACAGAACCCCGAAACATCGTGCGACGGGAGGGTTGCACGATGTCAGGAGGGGTTTGTGAGGTTTGCCCTCGCATGGGACCGCACCCACCGGCGCGGTCGCGTTACGCGATCATTGCCGCCCCGTTAACCTCGCGACCGCCCGCCGGGGTCACTTGCCGATCCTGGCCTGCGCGGGGACGGCGCTCGGCTCCGCGGTCCGGCCGCCGGCGGCGGCGGGGCGGGCGGCGGGGATGGTGGCCGCGACGAGCGCGGACAGCAGGGCGATGCCGCAGCCGATCAGCAGGCCGGTGCGGAAGCCGTTCTCGGAGGTCAGGGTGTGGCCGCCCATGGTGGTGGTCAGCTGCGCCAGGACCACGCCCATCACGGCGGCGCCGACCGAGGTGCCCAGCGAGCGCATGAGGGTGTTGAAGCCGTTGGCGGCGGCGGTCTCCGAGAGCGGCACCGAGCCCATGATCAGGGCGGGCATCGCGCCGTAGGCCAGGCCGACGCCGCTGTTGATGACCATGAGGGCGAGCATGATGCCCCAGGCCGAGCCCATCAGCGCCAGCGACACCCCGTATCCGGCGGCCAGCACCAGGACCCCGGAGATCAGCGTGAACTTGGGTCCGCGGACGTTGGTGAGCTTGCCGCCGAGCGGGGAGACCAGCATCATCATCACCCCGCCCGGGGCCATCCACAGGCCGGCGGCGAGCATCGACTGGCCCAGCCCGTAGCCGGTGGCCTTGGGGAACTGCAGCAGCTGCGGCATCACCAGCATGGCCGAGTACATGCCGACCCCGACGAAGATCGAGGCCAGGTTGGTCAGCAGCACCCGCGGACGGGCGGTGCTGCGCAGGTCGACGATCGGCTGCCGGGTGCGCAGCTCCCAGGCGCCCCAGGCCAGCAGCGCCACGACGGCGGCGGCGAACAGCCCGAGCGTGGCGGCCGAGCCCCAGCCCCAGTCGGCGCCCTTGGAGACCGCGAGGAGCAGGCACACCAGCCCGATCCCCAGCCCGACCGCGCCGGGGACGTCGAAGCGCTCGCCCCTGGCGCCGGCGGGCACGTCGGGGATCAGCAGGAAGATCAGCACCGCGACGGCCAGCGCCAGGCCCGCCGAGCCCCAGAACAGCACGCGCCAGCTGGCGTACTGGGCGATCGCGGCGGCGATCGGCAGGCCGAGGCCGCCGCCGATGCCCATGGACGCGCTGACCAGCGCGATCGACGGGCTGAGCCGTTCCTGCGGGACGACGTCGCGCAGCAGCGCGATGCCCAGCGGCACCATGCCCATGCCCATGCCCTGCAGGCCCCGTCCGATGATCATCGGGACGACCGAGGACGACAGCGCGCACACCACCGACCCCGCCACCAGCGGAGCCGAGCACACCAGCAGCATCCGGCGCTTGCCCACCAGGTCGCCCAGCCGGCCGAAGACCGGCACGCACACCGCCGCCACCAGCAGCGTCGCGGTGATCACCCACGCGGAGTTGGACGAGGAGGTGTGCAGGATCGCGGGCAGGTCCGCCAGCAGCGGGGTCACCAGCGTCTGCATGATCGACGCGGTCACGCCGGCGAGCGCCAGCGTGGCGACCACGCCGCCCGCCCGGCTCGCGGGCGGGGAGGCCGTGGATGGGGAGGCGACCATGGAAAAGCTCCTCGTCATGGAGTCCGTGTCGGGTTCGGGTGCTTCGGAGGCGACATATGCATCATGCACTCGAAGTGCATCATACATATCATATGCCCGATACATATGCTGTGGGATGATGGACCCAGGCCGCCGCCGCGCCCCGGGTGCGCGGGCGGCCCGGCAGGAGCAGGAGGCACCGAGCATGACCAAGCCGACCCACCGGCTCGAGTACGAGCAGATGCTCCTCAGCCGGCACGAGTTGCTGCGCCACCGGTCGGGAGCCCTGGACCGCAGCGCCTACGTCCTGCTCAGCCGCATCCGCGTCCAGGGCCCGATGTCCATCAGCGAACTGAGCGAGGCGTTCGGGCTCGACTCCTCCACCCTCAACCGGCAGACCGCCGCGGCGATGCGCTCGGGACTCGTCGAACGCATCCCCGACCCCGAGGGCGGCATCGCCCGCAAGTTCCGCATCACCGCCAAGGGCGCCCGCCTGCTCGACCAGGAGCGCGACAGCATCATCAGCGGCCTCGACAAGGTCATGGCCGACTGGACCGACGAGGACATCGCCGCCTTCACCGCCTACCTGCGGCGCTTCAACACCGACATCGAGCGCCTCTCCGGACGCACCTGGCCGCGCCCGTGAAGACCTCCCGGACGTGCCGGAACGATCAGGGCGGGTAGGGGCCCCACGCGTCCCGCCCGGAGGTGGAGGGCCTGCGGCCCAGCCTGCCCGAGCGCACCTGGACGGCGAGGCTGTCGAGGACGATCCGGCTGCTCAGCAGGCAGGTCGTCTCGGCCCAGTCGTAGGGCGGCGAGCACTCGACGACCTCGATGCCGGCCAGGCCCGGTTCGGAGACCATCCGCACCAGGTTGAGCGCCTCGCGGGGCAGCAGCCCGCCGGGCTCCGGCCAGCCGGTGCCCGGGACGAACCCGGCGTCGATCACGTCGATGTCGAAGGAGAGGTAGACGGCCTCGGCGCCCTTCCAGGCGATCTCCAGGGCCGTCTCGGCGACCTTCTCCACACCGACGCGTTCGACGTCCCCGACCGTGATGACCGTGGTACCGCGCTCCCGGCCCACCTTGACGCCGGCGCGCGGCGACTGCCAGCCGCCGATGCCGATCTGGACCAGGTTGGTCGCGGGGGCGTTCTTGATGTTGGTGGCATGGAACCAGGGGGTGGTGTGCATGCGCTCGTCGAGGTCGGTCTCCTGCGTGTCCACGTGCCGGTCGAAGTGGATGATGCCGACGTTGCCGTCCAGATGGGGCGTCAGCCCGCGGACGGTGGGGAACCCGATCGAGTGGTCTCCGCCCAGGACGACCGGGAACACCCCCTCGGCCACCACGTGCGACATCGCCTGGCTGATCTGGTCGAAGGACTTCTCCAGGTTGCCGGGGATGGTGAACACGTCCCCGATGTCGACCATGTTGAGCTGCTCGCGCAGATCGACGCCGAGTTCGTAGCTGTAGGTGCCGAACAGGCCGGTGCAGCGGCGGATGCCCTGCGGGCCGAACCGGGTGCCCGGCCGGTAGGTCGCGCCGGCGTCCAGCGGGACGCCGAACACGGCCACCTCCGCGTCCCCCACGTCGTGGACGTCCTCCACGTACGGGCACTTCAGGAAGGTGCCGGTCTCGCCGGCGAAGTGCGGGATCTCGCCTCTGGCGAAGGTCGGGATCGTCCGGTCCCCGATCGTGGGAGCGGCGTCCAGCCCGTGGGCCAGACGCCGCTCGACCTCCTCCTGGTGCCTGCGGGCGGGCAGCTCGGCCTCGGCCCGCTGGGCCCACGCGCCCTCACGCTCGGTCTGCTCGGCCACGAACGCCTCCCCTGTCGCGTCGAGGGGGGCATGCAAGCGTTACCCGGCGAGCACCGGCGCAAGCTCGCGGAACTCGGATTTCCTCCGGTCTCAGCGCAGCGGGGCTTCGGCGTACGGGGTCAGGACGACGGGGCCCATCAGGCCGGTTCGCTGATCGGGCGCGCGGTAGGTGGCGCCCCCGGTGGCGTGCACCGCGTTGTAGAGGGTGGTCGCGACGGTGACGGTGATGGTGTTGGAGCCGGGGCGCAGCCGTCCGCCAAGGTCGATGCGGCTGATGTCGCTCTGGTCGATGCCGTTGACGGCTTGGCCGTTGACCTCGACGCGCACGGTGTCGGCCGCCTTGCCGAGATCCAGGTAGGCGCCGTTGCGCCCGGTCCAGCCGGCGGGCAGCACGACGGTGGTCGTATAGGCGCCGATGCCGGAGGCATGGCCGAGGCCGGTGATCTCGTTCCAGGGCGGTAGGGCACCGTCCTGCCCGGCGGTCAGCTCGGTCGCGGGCAGTGTGGTCTTGGTCGTCTTGTCCTGGCCGGCTCCCGGTGTCCAGGACTCGGCGGAAAGCCGCCACGACGTCAGCGTCTGCCGGGACGCGACGCTCTTGATGACGGTGGAGGCCGTGCGGCCGTTGTCGAGGGCGGCGGTGTAGGTACCGGCGCCGGTGGCACGCGCCAGAAGCGAGCCGTCACCGCTGTACCGGACGTCCGTCGTCGCGCTGACGGCGTGCCGGGTGCCCGGCTCGGCGCCGTCTCCCTTGCCGCTCACCGCGAAGACGGTGACGCCGTACGGGCCCAGCTTCGCAGGGACCCTGACCGAGTCCCGGTCCTTGGAGTAGGCGGCGATCGGCTCGACGGCGCCCTTCCAGGTGTCGAGCCGGTAGGGGCGTCCGCTGCCGTTGAGGGAGATCGTGGTGTCGACTCGAGCGGCGGACCGGTTGTAGACGAAGTAGTAGTCGGTGCCGTCCGCGCTCCGGTGCACCGTCTCGAGCGCGCCCGGAGCCGAGGCGGCCTTGGCGTCGGGCCGCAGGCCGGCCTCGTCCAGCGCGGCCGGCAGCTCGGCTTCGCTCGTGAGGCGCCGGACGCTCGGCTGGCGCAGCAACCGCGCGGTCAGAGCCTTGACCCGTGCGTCCTGGCCGACGGAGGCCGCGCCGGGCACGGCCGACGGGGTCGCGCCGATGACGAAGACGGGCAGGCCGCGGCGGGCGAGCGCGAGGACGCGCTCGGCGCCGTCGGTGGTGATAGTGGTCTGGTCGTTCAGCACGAGCCCCTTGTAGGCGGCCCCGTCGGGGAAGAGGCGGTGGCCCTTGTAGGCGGCGCCGGCGAGGGTGTCAGGCGTCAGGTACTCGTAGGTGTAGCCCGCGGCGGCGGTGGCCGAGTCGACGCCGAGCATGTGCTCCGGTGCCTCCTGCGGGCTGACGCTCTGCCCGGCGAGGCCGAGGTCCTGGTAGTAGACGGCCAGGTCGAGCCGCGGGCTGCCCTGCCGCAGGACGAGCTGGAGGCGGGACAGGTGGTCGTTGACGGACCGGTAGTCCTGCCATTGCGGGATGCGCGGCCCGAACAGCTCCCCCACGTTGAGGTAGCCGCGGATGTTCCACGGGTTGTAGCCGGGCCACGCGCCGCCCTCGCCGGGATTCGGCGAGGCGAGCCCGGCCGGTGCGTCCTTGTAGGCGAAGCCGTGCCAGACGACCTGGGTGACGCCACCGGCGAACGCCTTGTAGGCGGTGTCGAGGTTGCCGTTCCGGGCGTCGCCGTTGACCCACGGCTGGGCGGTCTCGATGTCCTGGTTCAGGTCGCGTCCGGCGACGGTGGACCGGTAGGCGCCGTTGAAGACGGCGCAGCACTCGGTCGAGACCCGCGTCGTGCCGGCGGTGTGGGCTCCGCCCGCGAGCACCTTGTAGTCCTGCTCGGCGCCGTAGGCGTTGGGGCTGCCGAAGTTGAGCGACTCGCCCTCGGGGACGCCCGTCACCTGGGCGGCCCTGCCGGTCTGGATGGGGTTGCCGTAGGGCTGGGCGCGGTAGTCGAGCCCGTGCGACTCGGCCCAGCGCTGCAGGCCGGTGACGTACCGGTCGATGTAGAGGTCGCTCCAGGTCTGGCGGTAGTCCTGCCGGTAGCGGGCCCCGCTGCCGTCGCCGAAGTCGAACCCCGGTGTCGCCGTTCCCTGGGCGCCGACGCCGGTGAGGGCCGGCAGCGCGTCGACGACGGAGTAGCCGCGGCGCTTGGTGAACTGGCTCGCGAAGTCCCACGTCCAGAGCTGGTTGGAGCCCATCTCCAGGGAGTCCTCGAAGATGGAGCCGCGCCCGTTCATGCGGTCGATGAGCCGCTGCGTCCCGGGAGTGAGGATCGCCGAATTCCAGAAGGAGGCGACCGCCTTCGCTCCGGTGCCGCTCAGGTGGTCGACGACGTAGTTCGGCGAGGTCGCGGACAACGCCGTCTTCGTCAGGCCGTCCGCCGTCTGGTAGAAGGCGAGCAGCGCCCAGGTGCCCGAGCCGGCGGGCGCGGTCCAGGTCAGCTCGCCGTTCTTCACCTGCCTGGTCAGGTCGGTGACCGTCGAGCGATCCAGCTTCCGTGAGGCGCCTTCGGGGAGGGGGCACCCGTCCTCAGCGCACTTGGCGGCGGCGACGGCGACCAGAGTCGTCTTCGCTCCGGCCGGCACGCCCGCCCCGGGAGCGGGCAGGTTCCCTGTGAAGGCCGCCCCTGCCTTCACGAACGCCGAGCCGTACACCAGTTGCTGGGCGGCCGCCGGATCGTTGACGTCCTTGACGGTGGGCACGGTCGGCGGGTAGTGGGGACCCATGTTCTGGTCCACCGTCAGGCCGTGCTTGTTCGCCTCGGCGAGGATGACCTGCAGCTTGTGCGTCCACAACGCGGTGCCCCAGCCATAGGTCTTCAGGAAGCCGGCCTCCTGGTTCCCGGCTCCCGGCACGCCGAACGGGGCCACCTCCACACCGCCCGCGCCGGAGTCCGCGATCTGCTCGACCTCCGCGCGCAGCTCGCCGTCGTCGGTGTCGGCGAGCGGCACCCACCACCGGTACTTGGGCCGGACGCTCGCGGGCGGATTCTGGAAACTGGCGGCTGTCAGGGCCGGTACGCGATCCGGTGCGCCGGCGGCGGTCCTCGGCGGGGACGACGGGGCCGCGGCGACGGCACCGGCCGTCAGGACGATGCTCATGCCGGCGGCCGCCGCTCCTGCGACCAGCACCTTCGCGGTGCCACGGCCAGGCAGGGACGCCCTCGGCCGGGTGGTGCGCGCGGTACGTCGGCGGAGCCCGCGCCGCCGGGGTGGGGGGACGGCCGTCACGTGCCACTCCTCATTAAAACGTTTTAATAGCCGGGTGTGCCGAACAGGTGTTCAGCAGGCTGGGAGGGGCCATGTCTAACATCCCCGGCGAAAGCCCGTCAACAGGTCCCGGCTCCGGAACCGGCGCGGTCCGGCGTCAGCCGCCGAGCGCGTCGGCGGGCTCGGTTCCGGCGCGCTGCGCGTCGCGGCGCGGCACGCGGCCCCGGGACTCGCGCGTCGCGATTCCCGCCGCCCGGACCAGCCGGCGGCCGAGGGCCAGGACCCGGTCGACGCGGACCGGCTCCCCGGATCCGGTGATGCTGAGCGCCAGCAGCGCCCGGCCGGTCGGGTCGAAGACCGGTGCGGCGATCGCCTTGAACACGATCTCGTCCGAATCCGCAAGCCCGTCGAAGAGCACGAGCATCTCGTCGGCCGCCTGGAGGACCTCGGTGAGGTTCTGCTCCGCGCCGTCATCGGTCGGTTCGGCGCGCAGCCGGCTCATGGCCTCGACCACCGCCGGCGCCGCGATCGCGGACGTGGCGACGCTGTAGCCGTGGGCGCGCACCTGGGCGAGGATGCGCCGGTAGAGGGCGTCGAGCGGCGGCGCGACGGCGGCGCGCTCCAGCCAGGCGGTGACGGCTCCGTCGTCCGCCCACGCCAGGAACGGCGCGCCCATCGGGGCGAGCAGCGGCGACCGGTCGCCGGGATAGCCGATGCCCGACATGGCCGGCTCCGGGCCACGCTGGGCGAGGATGACGATGTCGCGCCCGGCGACGGCCGTGACGCCGGTCTCGCATTCGAGTTCGGCGGCGAGCACTTCGGCCTGGGCGATGGCGGCGCCGATCGACGGGTGCCGCTCCAGTGCCGCGAAGCCCGTCGCCGCCAGCGCCGGCCCCAGCGCGTACGTGCGGTGGACGGGGTCCCGCAGGACGAACCCGCAGTCGCTCAGCACGGCCAGCGTGGCGTGGGCCGAGGCGATGTTCATCCCGAGGTGCTGGACGAGCTGGCTGATCGTGAAGCCCTGCAGGGGATGCGCGGTGAGGAAGGAGATGATCGTCGCCGCGCGGGTGGACGCAGGCGCAGGACGAGCCATGGAGCACAACCTACCGGATTCCGGGACGGTCTCCGGCTCTTGACTGCAAAGAACTTTTTGTTATAGCAATGCGAAGGATCGGTTCGATCAGCGGCCGCGACGCAGCACGCAAGCGCGTCGCCGCGCGCCGGCATGGAGCGGGAAGGGCCGAGAAGCAGTGGGACAACTGGACGGCAAGGTCGCCTTCATCACGGGTGCGGCACGCGGGCAGGGGCGCAGCCACGCGGTGCGCCTGGCCCGCGAGGGCGCGGACATCATCGGCGTCGACATCTGCGCGGACATCCCCGCCAACAGCTACGCGATGGGCAGCCCCGAGGAGCTGGCCGAAACGGAGGCGCTGGTCAAGGAGCAGGGCCGGCGCATGATCGGGAGCGTCGCCGACGTGCGCGACTTCCACGGGCTGCGCGCCGCGCTGGACGCCGGCGTGGCCGAACTGGGCCGGCTCGACATCGTCTGCGCCAACGCGGGCATCGCCCCGATGGCGTTCCGCGAGCTGACCATCGAAGAAGAGCTCGAACACTGGGACGCCGTCGTCGGGGTGAACCTGTCGGGGACGTTCAACACCCTCAAGGCGGCGATGCCGCACCTGGTCGAGGGCGGTCGCGGCGGTTCGGTCATCATCACCAGCTCCACCGCCGGGCTGCGCGGCTTCGGCGGCACGCAGGGCGGCGGGGTCGGCTACGCCGCGTCCAAGCACGGCGTGGTCGGGCTGATGCGCACCTTCGCCAACGCGCTGGCGCCGCACAGCATCAGGGTCAACACGGTGCACCCGACCGCCGTCCGGACGATGATGGCCGTCAATCCGGGCATGACCGAGTGGCTCGAGCAGAACCCCGAGGGCGGCGGGCCGCACCTGCAGAACCCGATGCCGATCGACATGCTGGAACCCGGCGACATCAGCGACGCCGTCGCGTTCCTCGCCTCCGACCAGGCCAAGTTCATCACCGGCGTGGCGATGCCGGTCGACGCCGGCTTCAACAACAAGCTCTGACGGGACGGGCGGCACGATGTCTGGACGCGTGGCGGGAAAGCGGGTACTGGTCACCGGGGCGGCGCGCGGCATGGGGCGCAGCCACGCGGTGCGGCTGGCCGAGGAAGGTGCCGACCTGGTCCTGGTCGACCTGTGCGAGTCGCCGCCCGGCCTGGAGTACGCGCTGTCCACCAAGGAGGACCTCGAAGAGACCGCCCGCCTGGTGCGCGACCAGGGCCGCCGCGCGGTGGCGAAGGTCGCCGACGTACGCGACGCCGAGGCGATGCGCAAGGCCGTCGCCGACGGGGCGGCCGAACTCGGCGGCCTGGACGCCTCGGTCGCCAACGCGGGCGTGCTCACCGCGGGCACCTGGGACACCACCACGCCCGAGCAGTGGCGCCTCGTGCTCGACACCAACCTCATCGGCTCGTGGAACACCTGCGTCGCCGCGATCCCGCACCTCATCGAGCACGGCGGCAGCCTGGTCAACATCAGCTCCGCCGCCGGCATCAAGGGAAGCCCGCTCACGACGCCCTACACCGCGTCCAAGCACGGCGTGGTCGGGATGAGCCAGGCGCTGGCGAACGAGCTGGCGGCGCAGAGCATCCGCGTCAACACCGTCCATCCCACCGGCGTGGCGACCGGCATGGCGCCGGCCTCGCTGCACGGCCTGCTCGCCGAGCAGCGCCCCGACCTCGCGCCCATCTACGCCAACGCGCTCCCGGTCCCGATGGTCGAGGCCCGGGACGTGAGCAACGCCGTCCTGTTCCTGGTCTCCGACGAGTCCCGGCACGTCACCGGCCTGGAGTTCAAGGTCGACGCCGGTGTCACCATCAGGTAGCCCGGGGGCCGCCCGGCCGCCGTCAGAGGTACGGCGGCCAGGTCGTACCGGGCGGTGCGTCCTCCAGGGCGGCGAGCGCCGCCGGTGACGCCGGGGCCTGGAGGAATCCGACGAGGCCGTCGAGCAGGTCCGCGACGTGCAGCGCGAAGGGCACGACCGGGTAGCCGTTCACCTGGGCCCGTTCACGGTCGGACGCGGCGTCCACGCCGAAGGACACGACCTGGCCGATGCGGTGCGGCCGCAGCGGCTCGGGGAGGTGCGGAAGCAGCGCCGCGACGCGCTCGCCGAACTCGTGCGTCGACGCCCGGAACTCCTCGGGCAGCCGCTCGAACACGTCCTGGCGGTTGTGATGCCGCAGCATGGTGACGAAGGCGAGGTACCGGCTGCCCTCCCGTTCGCCCTGCTCCAGGAGCGGAAGCACGTAACACTCGACCCACGTCCGCAGGTCGCGGGGGCGGTGCTGGGCGACGAGTATCCGGCGCCGCTCGTGGATGTCGGGCAGGCGATGCTCGCAGATCGCCTGGAGCAGGCGCTCCTTGCTCCCGAAGTGGTACTGGACGGCCGACTTGTTCCCGTTGCCGGCCTCGGCGCCGATCTGGCGGAGCGACACCCCCTCGATGCCGTGCTCCGCGAAGAGGCGTTCGGCGGCGCGGATGATCTCCGCTTTCGTGGACGACGTCGAGACCGGCATGGTCAGCGGCTCCGTTCGGCCCATATCGCGTCGGCGGTGCTCCCGAGCGCCTCGCCCTTGGCGAAACCGTAGTAGGCGGCGAACTGCAGCACGATCTCGTCCATCTCCTCCTTGGAGACGTCGCCGGAGTTCAGCGCGGCGCCGACGTGCGACCGCAGCGGCGTCGGCGAGTCGCAGACGGCGACGCTCGCCACGGTGATGATGCGGCGTTCGCGGCGGGTGAGCCCGGGCCGCTGCCAGACGTGCCCGAAGACGAAATTGAGGATCCCGGCATGGATGTACGGGGTCTCGGGCCTCGGCGCCTGGATCAGGTTGACGTCGACGAACTCCTCGGCGCCGCGCTTGATGCGCTCATCCCAGTCGCCGATGCCCAGGGTCTCGTTGCCGAGCACCGGCAGCGGACCGGGTTCCTCCCCGCGCTCCTGCAGGATGCGGGCCCACTGCCGGCGGATCACGCCTTCGATGTGCGAGGCCTTCGGCCAGCCGCAGTAGACGGCGAACTGCAGCACGAACTCGAGCATCGCCTCCAGTTCCATGTCCCCGCTGTTGAGGGCGGCGTAGACGTGCTCGTCGATCGGCTCGGGCGCGTCCGCCGCGCCGACGCAGGTCAGCGTCACCCAGCGGCGGTCCCGCCGGCTCAGCCCGGGTCGCCGCCACACCTCGCCGAACACGAAGTCCCGGGTCGCCGCCTCGAGCGGGGTGGCCGGTGCCGGCGCCTCCCGGGTCATGACCTCGCGATACGTCCTGTCGGCGAGTGCGTTGCCCATGCCACGTCCTCCGGTCGGCCTTGCAGAATCCGAACAGCTTAACTTTAAGTCGCAGGACTTCACTAGACAAGAGAATCACGTTCTGCATCGAACTTCGGCACTGAACAGTGCGGACTTAGGCCTGTGAACTGCACTGATGTATGCGACTGGATATTAAGTCGGTTGACTTCGGCTTCGCGGCATGGTTCGATGCCATCGTTGGTGGTAGCGAGGTTCTCAGAGCTGCAAACTCTCCTCTCCTCCGCCCGGCGGCGACACCCGCCGGACGGGACCGGAGCGCCGTTATGGACAAGGCGGGATCCGCACGATGACCACATCCCAGACCACCCCGGACGACGACCTCGGCGTCACCGGAGCACTCATCGACGGCACGTGGCTCGACCGCTCGTCCCTGGACGCGGCGGACCACGTCGACCCCGCGACCGCCCGGGTGAACGGCTCCGTCCTGCAGAGCGGGCCGCAGGAGGTGGACGCGGCGGTCGCGGCGGCCAAGGCCGCCGCTCCCGGGTGGCGGTCGATGTCGCCCGACAAGCGGCGGCGCATCCTGCAGCGGGTCGAGGAGCTGATGGAGGCCCGGGTCCCCGAGCTCGGCCGCCTCACCACCCTCGAGATCGGCGCCCCCGCCCTGATGTCGGCGGCGCTCGCGCATCTGGCCGCAGGCTGGTTCGGGTACTACGCCGGCTGGACGGACAAGATCGAGGGCGCGACGATCCCGCTCAGCCCCGTGCTCGACACGGGCTTCGACTACACCCTCCCCGAGCCGTACGGCGTCGTCGGCGTCATCGTGACGTGGAACGGGCCGATCACGTCGATCGGCATGAAGGTGGCGCCCGCGCTGGCCGCGGGCAACTGCGTGGTCGTCAAGACGTCCGAGCTCGCGCCGTACACGGTGGCCCGCTTCGCGGAGATCGCCCTGGAGGCGGGCCTTCCTCCCGGGGTCCTGCACGTCCTTCCCGGCGGCGCGGAGGCGGGCGACCGGCTGGTCCGCCATCCGGACGTCGGGAAGGTGTCGTTCACCGGCGGGATCCCGACCGCGAAGAAGATCCTGGACGCGGCCCGGCACACGTTGAAGCCGGTACTGCTGGAACTGGGCGGCAAGTCGGCGAACGTGGTGTTCCCCGACGCCGACCTCGACGAGGCGGTCGCCCTGACGGTGCGGTCGTGCTACATCCTCGCCGGTCAGGGCTGCAATCTCGCCACCCGGATGCTGGTGCACCGCGAGGTGTACGAGGAGGTGGTCGAGTCGACCCGCCGGCGCGTCGCGGACCTGCGCACCGGCGATCCGTTCGAGCCGGGCACGGCCGTCGGCCCCGTCATCGACCAGGCCGCTCGCGACCGCGTCCTCGGGGTGATCGACCGGGCGCGGAAGGACGCCCGGGTCGTGATCGGCGGCCACGCCGTCGACCGGTCGTCCCTGCCGGCGCGCGTGCGCGACGGCTACTTCATCGAGCCGACGGTCCTGGCCGATGCGGACCCGGCGAGCGAGGCCGCCAACCAGGAGATCTTCGGCCCGGTGCTGTCGGTCATCCCCTTCGGCAGCGAGGCGGAGGCGGTCGAACTGGCCAACTCGACCCCCTACGGCCTGGGCACCTACCTGCAGACCCGCGACGTGTCACGGGTGCACCGGATCGTGCCGCTCCTGCGGTCGGGCAGCGTGCAGGTCAACGGCGTCTCGGGTCAGCCGCCGGGTGCGCCGTTCGGAGGATACGGGCAGAGCGGCAACGGACGTGAGGGAGGCAGGGAAGGACTCTTCGAGTTCCTCCAGACCAAGAACGTCTACATCCGCGCGTGACATGCGGGCAACGCGTCCCCGTGCGCCGCCGCCGGGCGTGCCGTGGCACGCCGGGGCAGACCTGCGCCTCGTGTCCTCGGACGGTTCACTCCGTCTCCGGGGCAGGAGCGCCGTCGATCTTCTGAAGGTATTCCTCGACCAGTGCCATCGCTTCGTCATGGCCCATGGTGAGCCCCATGGCGTCCTCCATTGTGAGGGCTCGGGAGACCGTCGATATCAGAACGGTGAGAGCGAGCGGAGGAAGAGCCTCGGGGTCGATTCCGCGTGCTCTCAAATAATTGGCGAGCGCCTCTTTCTGGAGTTCGCGAGCTCGTTCGGCATAGCTGACGAGTTCGGCGCGCACCGCTTTGCGGTGGTTCGACAGCGCGATGAATTCGACGTTCAGCGCGGCTCCCCTGGGATGGCTGTTGTAGGCCCACAGGGAGTGCAGGAGCCGGCCGGACTCCAGTGCGCGCGTCTGGGCTTCCAGCTCCTGCTCGGAGCGTCGCCGGATCAGGGCGAGGAACAGGTCGTCCAGGGTCCGGAAGTAGTAGTGGATCAGTGCCGGCGTGACGTCGGCCTCCCGCGCCACGCGCCGGATCCCGACGGCGGCGTAGCCCTCCTCCAGCATCAGCCGCTCGGCGATGTCCAGCAGCAGGAATCGGGTTTTGGAATTCTCCGGCCCCATACGGCGAGGCGAACTCATGTCTCAGTCTCCTTGACGGTCCACGGCACGGGTGTTAAACAGTCGTTTAGCACAGGATGCGGCCCTTCGAACCATCGGCCTCCGAGCAGAACGGAGAAACTGCTTGATGGCACTGAACGCGCCTTCCCGCGTCAATCGACCGGCGGCGATGACCGGCGGCGTCCCGGCATGGGCGAAACGGTGAGCGGGCCTGCGGCCGCCGCCCGCTACGCGGGCGCACGGACGCCTCGGGTGGAGGATCCGCGGCTGCTGACCGGCCACGGGACGTTCGTGGACGACGTGGTGCGGCCGGGCATGCTGCACGCGCACTTCATCCGCAGCCCGCTGGCACGCGCCCGCGTCCTCGGCGTCGACGCCTCCGAGGCGCTGGCGCTGCGGGGCGTCCACGCCGTCTTCACGGCGGCCGACCTCAACCCGGACGTGCACGAGCCGTGGTACTCGCTGATGGGCCCCGACGTGCCGGACACGCCGCGCCCGCCGCTGGCCGAGGGCGAGGTGCGGTTCGTCGGCGATCCGGTGGCGCTGGTGGTCGCCGACGACCGCTACCTCGCCGAGGACGCCGCCGAACTGGTCGTCGTCGACTACGAGCCGCTGCCGCCGGTCGTCGACTACAAGACGGCGCACGAGTCCGCGGAGCGCGTGCACCCCGGCTATCCCGGCAACCTCGCCGGGGAGCTCGCCGGGCGCCCGGCGGACGACCTCGCGGAGCTCTTCGAGCGGGCGGCCCACGTGGCGAGGGAGACCATCTACCAGCAGACCTACGCCGCCGTGCCGATGGAGACGCGCGGCCTGATCGCGGAGTGGTCGGCCTCCAGCGGCGAGATGACGATCTGGGCGTCGACCCAGACACCGCACGAGACGCGGCTGTTCTGCGGCCGGCTGCTGGGCCTGGACGAGCACCGCATCCGGGTCGTGATGCGCGACACCGGCGGCGGCTTCGGGCAGAAGGCCGTGCCGCAGCGCGAGGACATGTGCGTGATGCTCGCCGCGCGCAAGGTGCCCGGGCCGCTGAAGTGGATCGAGGACCGGCAGGAGAACCTCATCGCGGCCGGGCAGGGCCGCCACGAGCACGGCGACGCCCGGATCGCGTTCGACCAGGACGGCCGGATCCTGGCCGCCGCGATCGACCATGTGCAGGACGCGGGCGCCTACCCGACGCCGTGGCCGGTGCAGACGACGATGGTCGTCGGGCTGCTCTTCCCCGGCCCCTACCGGGTACCCGACGCCACGTTCACCTGCAAGTCGGTGTTCTCCAACACCACCGGCCGCACCGCCTACCGCGGCCCCTGGCAGTTCGAGTCGCTGGCGCGCGAGATGCTCCTGGACATCGCGGCGCGGGAGATGGGGATCGACCCGGTGGAGCTGCGCCGCCGCAACCTGCTGCGCCGCGACGAGCTGCCGCTGACCAACCCCAACGGGATGCCCTACACCGAGGTCACGCCGCTGGAGACGTTCGAGCGCGCACTGGAGATCCTGGACTACGAGGCCTTCCGCGAACAGCAGGTGCGGGCCCGCGCCGAAGGCCGCTACCTCGGCGTCGGAACGTGCACCTACATCGAGCCGACCACCAGCGGCATGGGATTCCACGCCACCGAGGGCGCGACGATCCGGATCGAGCCGTCCGGCAAGGTCAACGTGTACGTGGCGGGCGGGTCGAGCGGCAACAGCATCGAGACCACCGTCGTCCAGCTCACCGCGGACGCCCTCGGCGTGGACATCGCCGACGTCAACACGATCCAGGGCGACACCGCCGTCACGCCGTTCGGCGGCGGCACCGGCGGAAGCCGGTCCGGCTCGATGACCGCCGGAGCCATCGCCGAGACCGCGTCGGTCCTGCGGGAGCGCATCACGGCGATCGCCGCGCACCGCCTGGAGGCGGCCATCGGGGACATCGAGCTGGCCGGCGGGCGGGCCTGCGTCCGCGGGACGCCCGACGCGGGGCTGTCCTACGCCGAGATCGCCTCCATCGCCTACTTCCAGCCGGAGCACCTGCCGTCCGGTGTGCCTCCCGGGCTGGAGGCCAGCGGCCGGTACCGGGCGCAGAGCATGGCGATCTGGGCCAACGCGACGCACGTGTGCACGTGCGAGGTCGACGTCGTCACGGGCGGGGTGAAGCTGCTGCGGTACATCGTCGCGGAGGACTGCGGACCGATGATCAACCCGAATGTGGTGGAGGGGCAGATCGCGGGCGGCACCGTCCAGGGGATCGGCGGCGCGCTCTACGAGCACTTCGCCTACGACGAGGACGGCAACCCCCTCACCACGACCTTCATGGACTACCTTCTGCCCACCAGCACCGAGGTGCCCACCCTAGAGTACGGACACGTCGAGTCCCCGGGGCCCGGAGCGGGCGGCTACAAGGGCGTCGGCGAAGGCGGCGCGATCGGCTCGCCGCCCGCGGTGGCGAACGCGGTCGCCGACGCGCTGGCGCCGCTCGGCGTGAAGATCACCCGGCTGCCGCTGTCCCCCGCGTCGATCGTGGAATCGGTCGACGCCGCCTCGTCGGGGGCCCGCTCATGAAGCCCGCGTCGTTCGAGTACCACGCCCCGTCGTCCCTCGACGAGGCGGTCGCCCTGCTCGCCGAGCTGGGCGAGGACGCCAAGGCCATCGCCGGCGGGCAGAGCCTCGCCCCCATGCTCATCCTGCGGCTGGCGGTCTTCGGCCATCTGGTCGACCTGCGGCGCGTGCCGGGCCTGCGCGGCATCGAGCGCCGCGACGGCTCCGTCCGGATCGGCGCGGGCACGACGCAGGCCGCGATCGGACGTTCCGCCGAGATCGCCCGGAGCGTCCCGCTGCTGGCCCGCGCCACTCCCCTGATCGGCCATTTCCAGATCCGCAGCCGCGGCACCATCGGAGGGTCGATCGCCCATGCCGACGCCGCCGCCGAGTACCCGGCGGTGGCGCTGGCCCTCGACGCCCGGCTGGAGGCGTTCTCGCCGCGGGGGCGGCGGACGATCCCCGCCGCCGGGTTCTTCACCGGGCTGTGGAGCACCGGCCTGGCGGAGGACGAGCTGCTCACCGGGGTCACCTTCCCCGCCCGGGGGCCCCGCAGCGGGTTCGCCGTCGAGGAGTTCGCCCGCCGGCGCGGGGACTTCGCCCTGGCGGGCGCCGCCGTCGCCGTCGAACTCGATGAGGACGCCCGGGTCCGGCGCTGCGGCATCGGCCTGTTCGGGCTCGGCCCGGCCGTGCAGCGGGCGCCGGCCGCGGAGGCCGCCGCGACCGGCGCCGAAGCCGCCGGGATCGACGCCGCCGAGGTCGGCCGCACCGCCGTGTCCCGGCTCGCGTCCATCCCGTCGGACCTGCACGGATCCGCCGCTTACCGCACGCGCGTCGGCGCGGCCATGGTCGCGCGGGCCTGGCAGAAGGCCGTCGAGGAGGCCAAGGGTGACTGACGTCGACATCGAGATGAAGGTCAACGGCGCCGTGCGGCGCGGGACGGTGCAGCCCCGGCTCACCCTCGCCGACTACCTCAGGGAGCACTGCCGGCTGACCGGCACGCACCTCGGGTGCGAGCACGGCGTCTGCGGCGCCTGCACGGTCCTCCTCGACGGGGAGGCCGTCCGCGCCTGCCTGGTGTTCGCCGTGCAGGCGGACGGCTCCGAGATCACGACCATCGAGGGGATCGCGTCCCCGGACGGGACGCTCTCGCCCGTCCAGGCCGCTTTCCGCGACCACCACGGCCTGCAGTGCGGCTTCTGCACTCCGGGGTTCGTCATCTCCGCCACCGCGTTCCTCAACGCCAACCCCGACCCCACCGACGAGCAGATCCGGGACGCCCTGTCCGGCAACCTGTGCCGCTGCACCGGCTACCAGGGCATCTTCAAGGCCGTCCGCGCGGCGGCCGGACCACCGGCGGCGGAGAAGGACCCGTCCGAGTAAAGCCGCCCAGACGCAACCGTCGAGAAGGAGAGACACCATGCCCGGAAGAGTCGAAGGCAAGGTCGCGTTCATCACCGGCGCCGCCCGCGGCCAGGGCCGCAGCCACGCCGTGCGCCTCGCGGAGGAGGGCGCCGACATCATCGCCGTCGACGTCTGCAAGCAGATCGACAGCGTGCCCACCCCCATGTCCACCCCCGAGGACCTGGAGGAGACGGTCGCGCAGGTCGAGAAGGCTGGCCGGCGGATCCACGCCGTCCAGGCCGACGTGCGCGACTACGCCGCGCTGAAGGCGGCGGTCGACGAGGGGGTGGGCCGGTTCGGCCGGCTGGACATCATCCTGGCCAACGCCGGCCTCGCCGCCGCGGGCGACGCGATCCAGAAGATGAGCGAGAAGCTGTGGCGGGACTCCATCGACGTCAACCTCACCGGCGTCTGGCAGACCGTCAAGGCCGCCGTCCCGCACGTCATCGAGGGCGGCCGCGGCGGTGCGATCGTGCTGACCAGCTCCGTCGGCGGGCTGAAGTCGCATCCGAACATCGGCAACTACATCGCGTCCAAGCACGGCGTGGTGGGGCTGATGCGCAGCATGGCGGTCGAGTTCGCGGAGCACGGCATCCGGGTCAACTCGGTGCACCCCACGCAGGTCAACAGCCCGATGCTGATGAACGACATGACCTACCGGATGTTCCGGCCCGACCTGGAGAACCCGACCGCCGAGGACATGGCGCCGATCTCGCAAATGATGAACACGCTGCCGGTCCCCTGGGTCGAGCCCGTGGACATCAGCAACGCGATCCTCTTCCTGGTCTCGGACGAGGGCCGCTACGTCACCGGCGTCCCCCTGCCGATCGACGCCGGCGCGATGCTCAAGTGAACACCCGAGACCGAGGACCGCGATCCGCAGAAGTCCGGGAGGAGCAGAAGGTGGAGACCAGCGGCGAGATCTACTGGGACCCCTACGACGCGGGCATCGCCCAGAACCCCTACCCCGTCTACCGCCGGCTCCGCGAGGAGATGCCGCTCTACTACAACGAGAAGCACGACTTCTACGCCCTCAGCAGGGCCGCCGACGTCGAGCGCGGCCTGCCGGACTGGCGGACGTTCTCCTCCGCGCGCGGGGACATCCTGGAGATCGTCCAGTCCGGCCTGGAGATCCCGTCGGGCACCGTCATCTTCGAGGACCCGCCCACCCACGGCATCCACCGCCGCCTGCTGTCCCGGCTGTTCACCCCCCGGCGGATCGGCATGCTGGAACCGAAGGTCCGCGACTTCTGCACCCGCACCCTGGACCCCCTCACCGGCGCGGACGGCTTCGACCTCGTCGCCGCCGTCGGCGCCGAACTGCCGATGCGCGTCATCGGCATGCTGCTCGGCATCCCCGAGGCCGACCAGCCGGCGATCCGCGACATGGTCGACGACTCGCTCCGCACCGAGGACGGCGGGCAGATGGACCTCGACGGCGGCGCCCTGCTCAACACCGAGGCGTTCGGCGAGTACATCGACTGGCGCAGGGAGCACCCGTCCGACGACCTCATGACCGAGCTGCTGACCGCCCGGTTCGAGGACGAGAACGGGCGGACCCGCACCCTCACCCGCGACGAGGTGCTGACCTACGTCTCGGTCGTCGCGGGGGCCGGCAACGAGACGACCGGGCGGCTCATCGGCTGGGCCGGGGCCGTCCTGGCGCGCCATCCCGAGGCCCGCCGCGAACTGGTGGCCGACCCGTCGCTGATTCCGGGCGCCATCGAGGAGATCCTGCGCTACGAGCCGACCGGGCACTCCATCGCCCGGTACGTCACCGAGGACGTGGAGCTGCACGGCCGCACCGTCCCGGCCGGAAGCGCCGTCGTCTTCATCGTCGCCTCCGCCAACCGGGACGAGGACCGCTACTCCGACCCCGACCGCTTCGACGTCCACCGCAGCATGGGCCACCTGCTGACCTTCGGCCTGGGCGGGCACTACTGCCTCGGTGCCGCGCTGGCCCGCCTGGAGGGCCGGATCGCGCTGGAGGAGATCCTGAAGCGCTTCCCGGCCTGGGAGGTGGACTGGGACAACGCGAAGCTGGGGCAGACCTCGACCGTCCGCGGCTGGGAGACCCTCCCGCTGATCCTCGGCTGAACGGGCCGCCGGTCCCCTCCGCCCGGCGCCGTGCGCGCGGGCGCCGGGCGGGGGCGGACAATGTCGGTGCCATCGCCTTTAATCGAGGAGTGGACGTTGAAGAGCGCATCGCCGAGCTGACCGCCGAGGTCAAGCGGCTGAACGACCTGTACTACGGCACCGGCGACAGCCCGCTGCCCGACGCGGACTACGACGCGCTGAAGGACGAGCTCGCGGCGCTCGTGGCCGAGCATCCCGAGCTCGAACCGGCCGACAGCCCGCTCGGCAAGGTCAACGCGCCGGCGGAGCTGACCGGCCCGACCATGCGGCACGCGCGCCCGATGCTGTCGCTGGCGAAGGCGACGAGCGAGGAGCAGATCCGCACGTTCTGCGAGCGCTTCGGCGGCCAGGTCTTCCGCGTCTCGGAGAAGCTCGACGGGCTCTCGCTCAGCGTCGTCTACAACGACGGCGAACTCGACTACGTCGCCACGCGCGGCACCGGCACGGTCGGCGAGCTGGTGACCGAGAAGGTGCGCCACGTGATTCCGGGCCTGCCGGCCGAGATCCAGGCGCCCGGGCGCGTCGAGGTCCGCGGCGAGGCGGTGATGCTGCGGTCGGTGTGGGCCGCCTACAACGAGGCGCACCCGGACAAGACGCTGACCAACCCGCGGTCGGGCGCCGCCGGGACGCTGGTGCTGAAGGACCCCGGGGCGGCCGCGCAGGCCAAGCGACTGCTGCGGTTCTATGCGTTCGGCGCCGACCGCGACGGCGACGCGCTGGACCTTCCGGCGGGCTTCGAGCCGGTCGCCCAGTACGTGTGCGCCGGTGCCGATGAGGTGGTGGACGCGATCGCCGAGATCGGGAGCCGCCGCGACGGGCTGGACTACGACATCGACGGCGCGGTCGTGCGGCTGCACGAGCCGGCGGCGTTCGACGCGGCGGGCTTCAACAGCGCCGAGCCGCGCGGCGCGATCGCGTTCAAGTACCCGCCGGAGGAGAAGCTGACGACGCTGCTGTCGGTCGAGTGGCCCGTCGGCAAGATCGGCCGCGTCCCGCCGCGCGCGAAGGTCGCGCCGGTGTTCGTCGGCGGCGTGACCGTGGAGAACATCACGCTGCACAACCCGCGGCTGATCCGCGAACGGGACCTGCGGATCGGCGACACGGTCGCGGTCGTGCGGCGCGGCGACGTGATCCCGTTCGCGGGCCGCTCGCTGCCGGAGAAGCGGGACGGGAGCGAGGTCGAGATCGTCCCGCCGACGCACTGCCCGTCGTGCGGTTCGGAGCTGGAGGTCCGCGGCACCGGCGAGGAGCGCTGGTGCCTCAACCTGCAGTGCCCGGCGCAGGCGACGCGCCGGCTGATGCACTGGGCCTCCCGCCAGGCGGCCGACATGGAGGGCGTCGGCGACGTCTGGATCGAGAAGCTCGCCGAGGACGGCGTGCTCAAGCGCCGCAGCGACTTCTACGACCTGACGGCCGACCAGCTCCTCGGCTACGAGCGGATGGGCGAGGTCAGCGCCCGGAACATGGTCGACTCGATCGCGTCGTCCACGGGCATGGGGCTGCGGCGCGCGCTGATCGGGCTGGCGATCCCGATGGCCTCCGAGGGCACGGCCAAGCGGCTGTGCCTGGCCGGCTACGAGCGCATCGAGGACATCGCGGCGGCGACGGCCGAGGACCTGGTGGCGATCCGCGACATCGGGCCGAAGGTCGCCGAGAGCGTCGTGGCCTTCTTCGCCCGCGCGGACGTCCGGGAGGAGATCGCGGCGCTGCGCGAGCGCGGCGTGAACCTCGACGTGCTGCCCGAGGACCGGCCGGTCGACGCGGCGGCCGCGGGCGACTCGCCGCTCAAGGGCAGGTCGGTCGTCATCACCGGCGCCTTCACCGACCCGCGCTCCGGCGCGAAGATCAGCCGGCCGGACGTCACCCGCCTGGTCGAGCAGGCGGCGGCGGCGACCGCCTCGTCGGTCTCCGCCAGCACCGACTACCTGCTCGCCGGCGCCAACGTCGGCGCCGCGAAGACCGGCAAGGCCGAGAAGCTCGGCGTCACGGTCGTCCACCAGGACGAACTGTGGCGCTGGCTGGCCGAAGCCGGCGTCATCTGAACGCGTCCGCCGGGGCGCGAGGCCGCCGCGCGGGGGCGGCGGCAGCCTCGCGTCCTCGCTCGGGACGCGTCCATTGGCGTAGTCTGGTGGTACCGAAGGCGCTTCGTGCGCGGGCCGTCAGGCCCGCGCCGTCCTCGGCGATCTGCGACACGGCCCGCGACGGGCCGGGAATGGGGCCTTCGACATGGCCCGCAGCGCCCGATCCACGGATCCTTCCGCCTCGCCCCTGCTCCCGCCGCCGACCATGTCCCGGCTGCGGTTCGCGCCGGGCGACGCCGGACGCGGAGTCATGGACGGCGGCTGGTGGCCCCGTTCGCGCGACGCGGCCGCCGAACTCCCCGAGCTGGTGATCGCCCTCGTCGAGAGGCTGGGCATGGTCACCCGCCTCACCATCGACTTCGACGACTGGGACCACGTCCCGCTCCGTATCACGGTCCTGGACCGGGAGATCAGGGTCGGCTGGCTGCCCCACCTGGACCGCATGGTCGCGGTCACCTGCGGCCGGGCGGAGCCGGTCCTGCTCCTGGTCGTCCCGCCCGAGACGACCCGCTCCTGCGCGGAGGAGGCCCTGGCCAAAGCCGCCGCCGGGACCGGCGACGCGTTGCCGGCGGAGATCCTGGCCTCCTGCGACATCTCCACCGCCCGGCCCTGAGCCCGCGCTTCCGCACGGCTCCCCGGCCGCCGTCAGGCCGGGACCCCTTCCGTCATCGGAGACCACCATGACCACCTTCATCACCGCCGCCGCCGTTGCCGGGGCCGCGGCCAAGGCTCCCGCCGAAGTGGCGATGCCCGCTCACCGGCGCCCGGCCCACACCATCGTCGCGCTGCACGGCGCCCTGGACGCGGCGGCCGCACCGGCGCTGCGCGAGGACCTGATCGGCGTGCTGCGGAACTGCGGCCGGCTACTGACCCTCGATCTCAGCGGGGTGCCGTCCGGCGACGAGACCGGGCTCGCGGTCCTGGTCGGCACCCTGCACCGCGCCGCGGCGCTGGGCGTCACCGTCCGCCTCGACGCACCCGGCGGGCAGCTCGCCGAACTCCTCCACCTCACCGGGCTGGACCGGGTGTTCCGCACCCCCCTGACTCCGCATGGAGGCATCGAGTCCGCGGCGTGACGACCGCACGGCACCGGCACCGGCGCCGGCGGCCGTGCCCGGCTACAGGGGCTCGCTGACCCACTGCCAGCCGCCGTCCGCGGGCCGGGCGCTGATCAACTGCGGGCTGCCGGAGTCCGCGACCTCGGCGATCGTCCGGATCAGCCGGCGGTGGAAGTCGTCGGGCGGGTTCGCGCCGCCCGTCGAGCCCTCCAGCAACGTCACGCTGACCTTCGCCTCGTCGCGCAGCTGCACGGTCAGCCGGCCGGTCTTGTCCAGCCGGAGGATCACGATCGCATCGGCCCGGATCAGATCCCCGTCGGCCGCCATGATCCACACTTCGGGCATCGTCCCGCTCATGAGGCTCACCTCCCTGTACCGGGGAGTCCTGGCCCCCACCACTCCAACATACGGTGCTCCTTCCCGCTCTCACCGGTGCGGGGGCGAACGGTTATCCGCCCGGTACCGGGCTATCGGCAGGGCCGTTCCGGTCAGCCGGGCCCGTGCGGCCCGGCCTGGTGGATCACGACGGCCGCCTCCACCGAGGGATAGATCGGAATGATTCGGGTGAAGCCGGTGGTCCGCAGCACCTGGCGAACGCGCTGGTTCACCGCCGCGACGGCGAGCGTGCCCGCCTGATCGCCGCGGTCGTCCGCCTGCTGTGACGGCTGGAGGAGGCGGTGCAGGCCGGCCAGCACGCTGAGGCCGTTGGAGTCGACGAACTCGACGCGGGCGAAGTCCAGGATGAGATGGTCGGCGCCGTCGCCGAGCAGAGCGGCCAGGTGACCGCGCAGCTCGGAGGCGGACGCGACGTCCAGGTCACCGGCCAGCGACACGACGGCCAGACCGGCACCGTCCGGCGCGAACCGGCTTTTCACGGTCAAGCCCATTGCGGACACCCCCGTCAGTGGGGAGCGATGCGGTGGATGGCGTGCCGGACGGTGGGACTGACCCCGATGTGCTGGTCCAGGCCCGTGCGGGCCAGGATCCTGCGGCACACCTCCGGCGGCCGGGCCACGACCAGGTCCCCGCGGTGGGAGCGGACGGTCTTCCATATGGCGACCAGGGTGTTGAGCCCGGACGAGTCGCAGAAGGTCACCTGGTCCAGGTCCAGCACGATCCGCGGCCGGCTGAGCGAGGCGGTCGTCGCGATCGCCCGCTCCCGCAGCTCGCCGGCGGTGAACACGTCGATCTCTCCATGGACGTGCACCACCGCGCAGGACGCGGCGTGCTCGATCTGGACCCGCAACCGGCCTTGAGGGGCTCCCTCCCGGGAAGCGGCCATCTGCGTCATCCCGTCTCACCTCCAAGTGCCGGACGGTCTACCCCCGCGCGGCCGGAGCACTCATGATCGATGCAGGGAAGCAGGGAATGTGATCTACGAAACTCTGTAGTGATCGAGGTAGATTTTCGAACCGAGGCCGGGTAGTGTTCCTGTCATCGAAGAGAGACGAGTCCATGAGAGGCGGCAGAGGACGAACTGCCGGAACGTATGGATGACGCCGACCGGGCGTGCCGGGGCCAACGCAGTGGAAGGGGCTCCGGCAGCCGGCCGGCACCGCGGCCAACGGGCCGCGGTGAGCGACACAACGCAGGAAAACGCAGTACTCAGAGAAACACGTAGTACCGGTAGTGATGTCGAGGAAAGGAGGGTTCGACGCCATCGGGATCGCCCGCTGCAGGCTCCAGTCACGCCGCACGGGTACCGCAGCTCCACGGATTGGACGGTGGTCTACGGTCACACATCCGCGATCCCTGCGACGCCGCCCCCGTCTGGGCGGCCGACGTGGAAGACCGGTTCGTCAGAGCCGGTAGATGGTGTTGTACCTCTGGGCCCCGGCGCCGCAGTCTGGCGCCGGGGCCCCTGTTGTCGTCGCTGCCGACCGAGGGCAGTACGGAAGGTTTAGTGAACGCAACCGAGTCGGCCCGCGCCGGCGACCAGTCACACCAGGACGACCCGCGTACAGGCGCGCTCGCAGGCGCACTCGAGGACAAGTTCGACGACGAGGACTACCCGGCCTACAGCATGGGCCGCGCCGCCGAGATGCTGGGCGTGACCCCCGCGTTCCTGCGCAGCCTCGACACCTCCCGGCTGATCGTCCCGCAACGCTCCTCCGGCGGCCACCGCCGCTACTCCCGCTACCAGCTGCGCATGGCGCAACGTGCCCGCGACCTGGTCGACCAGGGAACCCCCCTCGAGGCGGCCTGCCGCATCATCATTCTGGAAGACCAACTCGCCGAAGCCCAGCGCATCAACGCGCAACTGCAGCAGGAGCGCACCTCCCCGCACCCGGAGTAGCCGGACGGGGCACGGCTGTCCTGCCAGGGCCGCCGCGGAACCGCGCGCCCCTGGCGGGCGACTGTGGTGGGCTCACGCTGGCGTGCCTCGGACGATCTGCCGGACGACGGCGACGGCTCGGGCGAGGTGGGTCTCCGTGCGGTCGGTTCGGTGGGCGAGCGCGAGGTCGACGCTCACGGCGGGCCGGACCAGCGGGCGGAAGACGACGCCGTCCAGGGCCAGGGCCGTCACGGGTTCGGGGACGACGGCCACGCCGAGGCCGCCCGCGACGAGGGTGACCAGGGTGGAGGTCTCGCCGACCTCGTGGCGGATCCGGGGCTCGGCGGCGGCGTCGCGGAAGAGGCCGAGCACGACGTCGTACATCACCGAGCGGCGGTCCGCGGAGTGGACGATGAGGTCGGCGTGCGCGATGTCGGTGACCCCGATGCGCGGGAGGGCGGCCAGGGGGTGGTCGGCGGGGACGGCGACGACGAGCCGGTCCCGGCGCAGCGGCAGGACGGTGAGCGAGAGGTCGGCGATCGGCGGGCGCAGCAGCGCCAGGTCGATCGCACCGGTCCGCAGGGCCGCGGCCTGGTCGGGCACCAGCATCTCGCCGCGGAAGGAGAAGTCGACTCCGGACAGCTCGAGCGAGAGGCCGCGGGACAGGGCGGGCAGCAGGCTGTAGGTCGCCGAGCCCACGCAGCCGATCGTGAGGTGGCCGACCGCGCCGGCCGCGATCCGGCGGGCCTCGTGCGCCGCCTCGTCCACCTCGCCGAGGATCCTGCGGGCGCGGGCCAGGTAGCCGCGGCCCGCGTCGGTGAGGTCGACCCGGCGCGTGCTGCGGTGGAGCAGCTCGACGCCCAGGTCGCTCTCCAGCCGGCGGATCGCCTGCGACAGCGGCGGCTGGGCCATGTTGAGCCGCTCGGCGGCGCGGCCGAAGTGGAGTTCCTCGGCGACGGCGACGAAGTACCGCAGGTGACGTAGATCCATATTTGCTGCATATCAATGGGAGCGAATATTGATACTTCACTGTATCAAGGGAGGTCACCTAGCCTCGGGGCATGAGCTCCTTTCTGTACTCGGCCGTCCGGACCCCGTTCGGGCGGTTCAACGGCGCCCTGTCGGGCGTGCGGCCCGACGACCTCGCGGCGGGCGTGATCACCGCGCTGCTGGAGCGGGCGCCCCGGCTGGACCCCGCGGCGATCGGCGAGGTCGTCTGGGGGAACGCGAACGGTGCGGGCGAGGAGAACCGCAACGTCGGCCGGATGGCCGCGCTGCTCGCCGGGCTGCCGACGAGCGTGCCGGGGACGACCGTCAACCGGCTGTGCGGGTCCAGCCTCGACGCGGCGATGACCGGGTCCCGGACGATCGAGACCGGCGACGCCGACGTGGTGCTGGCCGGCGGGGTCGAGTCGATGACCCGGGCGCCGTGGGTGCTGCCGAAGCCGCCCAAGGGCTTCCCCGCGGGCGATCTCACCGCCGTCTCGACCACGCTGGGCTGGCGGCTGGTGAACAAGCGCATGCCGAAGGAGTGGACCGTCTCCCTGGGTGAGGCCAACGAGCTGCTCCAGGAGAAGTACGGCGTCGGCCGCGAGCGCCAGGACGCGTTCGCCCTGCGCTCGCACCGGCTCGCGGCGGCCGCGTGGGACGAGGGCTTCTACGACGACATCGTGGTCCCCGTCGAAGGGTTGAAGCGGGACGAGGGCATCCGCGCCGACACCTCGCTGGAGAAGCTGTCCGGGCTCAAGCCCAGCTTCCGCCCGGACGGCACCATCACCGCCGGCAACGCCTCGCCGCTGAGCGACGGCGCGTCCGCGCTGCTGCTCGGCTCCGCCGAGGCCGCCGACCGGATCGGCCTGGAGCCCATCGCGCGCATCGCCGGACGGGGCGCGTTCGCCCTCGACCCGCAGGAGTTCGGGTACGCCCCGGTCGAGGCGGCGAACCGCGCCCTCGCGCGGGCCGGGATCGGCTGGGACCGGGTGGGCGCGGTCGAGCTCAACGAGGCCTTCGCCGTCCAGTCGCTGGTCTGCGTCGACGCCTGGGGAATCGACCCGGAGATCGTCAACACCAGGGGCGGCGCGATCGCGATCGGCCACCCGCTCGGGGCCAGCGGCGCCCGCGTCCTCGGCACGCTCGCGAAGGTGCTGCGCGAGCGCGGCGAGCGCTGGGGCGTCGCCGCCATCTGCATCGGCGTCGGGCAGGGCCTGGCCGTCGTCCTGGAGAACACGGGCGTGAACGGCGCGGAGGCGGGGGCATGAGCCGGGCGGAGATCCTGGAGAGCGTCGACGAGGCCGTCCGCGGGATCGAGGACGGCAGCACCGTCCTGGTCGGCGGCTTCGGCTTCGCGGGCATGCCGTTCGACCTCATCGACGGGCTGATCCGGCAGGGCGCGAAGGACCTCACCATCGTGTCCAACAACGCCGGGAACGGGGACGTCGGGCTGGCCGCGCTGCTCAAGGCCGGGCGCGTCCGGAAGGTGATCTGCTCGTTCCCCCGGCAGAGCGACTCCCACGTCTTCGACGGGCTGTACCGGTCCGGGAAGATCGAGCTGGAGGTCGTGCCGCAGGGCAACCTCGCCGAGCGGATGCGCGCGGCGGGCGCGGGCATCGGCGCGTTCTACTGCCCGACCGCCGTGGGCACCCCCCTGGCCGAGGGCAAGGAGACCCGGACGATCGACGGGCGCGTCCACATCCTGGAGTACTCGATCAAGGGCGACGTGGCGCTGATCAGCGCCCACCGCGCCGACACGATGGGCAACCTCGTCTACCGCAAGACCGCCCGCAACTTCGGCCCCGTCATGGCGACGGCCGCGACCACCACGGTCGTGCAGGTGGGCGGGGTCGTCTCCGCCGGGGACCTCGATCCGGAGGCGGTCGTCACGCCCGGCATCTTCGTCGACCGGGTGGTGCGGGTCGAGGAACGCCACTACACCGTCCAAGGAGCGCGCTGACATGTCCCTCACTCCGGACGAGCTCGCCGCGGTCGTCGCCCGCGACATCCCGGCGGGCTCCTACGTCAACCTCGGCATCGGCCGCCCCACCAAGGTCGCCGACCACCTCCCGGACGGCTCCGGCGTCGTGCTGCACACCGAGAACGGCATGCTCAACATGGGGCCGGCCGCGACCGGCGACCAGGTCGACCCCGATCTCACCAATGCCGGCAAGGTCCCGGTGACCGAGCTTCCCGGGGCGTCGTACTTCCACCACGCGGACTCGTTCGCGATGATGCGCGGCGGCCATCTGGACGTGTGCGTGCTGGGCGCGTTCCAGGTGTCGGCCACCGGGGACCTCGCCAACTGGAGCACCGGCGCGCCGGGCGCCATCCCGGCCGTCGGCGGCGCGATGGATCTCGCCATCGGCGCCAAGCAGGTCTTCGTGATGATGACGCTGTTCGACAAGGAGGGCCGGTCGAAGCTGGTGCCCGCGTGCACCTACCCGCTGACCGGGGTCGGCTGCGTCAGCCGGGTCTACACCGACGTCGCCGTCATCGACGTGGGCCCGGACGGGGCGGCGGTCCGCGAGACCTTCGGCATCACGGTCGACGAGCTCCGCGACCGGGTGCCCGTCCCCCTCAAGGGCGCCTGAACGGCCGGGATGGTCCGGTGTCGGGCCGGCGGCCGAGCCCGCCGGCCCGACACCGGGCTCAGCCGCCGATGCCGGTGAGCGCGTCCGCTTTCGCGGACGACAGCGGGATCGGCGTGAACATCGGGGGCTCGTCGGCGGGGTCCAGCGCGGTCGGCCCGTAGAGCCAGTCCACGAACGTGTAGTCGTAGGTGTCGCGCTGCCGCAGCAGGACGTTCCGCTGCCGCCGGGCGAGCCCGTCGAGGTGCCACAGCTCGCCCCAGGCGCGGGAGGTGGTGACGACCCGGCGGCAGTGCTCCGGCCGGACGGCCTGGTAGGCGGCGAGGACCGCCGGCCAGCCCTCTTCGGCGAGGTGGCGGGCGACGTGCTCGCCGAGCACCCAGCCGTCCTCGATCGCCATGATCGCGCCCTGGGCGATGTACTGCAGCGGGGGGTGGGCGGCGTCGCCGAGCAGCGCGATGTTGCCGTTCACCCAGGTCATGACGGGATCGCGGTCGTACATCCGCCACCAGCGGTCGCGCCACATGTCGGGCAGGCCGCCGCGGACGAAGTCGCAGGTCCGCGCGAAGGCGGCGTCCAGCTCGTCGGGCGTGCCCCAGTCCTCCTCGCCGGCGCGCGCCTTGGGCGACTCGAAGACGGCGACCTGGTTGAGCAGCTCGCCGCCGCGCAGCCCGTAGTGGACGAAGTGGCAGCGCGGGCCGACGTGCACGACGACCTCGGACAGGTCGACGTCCGCCGCCCGGCCGCTCGCGGCCGGCGTGGTGCCCCGGTAGGCGACGTACGCCGACGACACCGGCTCGTCGTCCACCAGCAGCCTGCGCGCCACCGAGTGCAGCCCGTCGGCCGCGATGACGATCCGCGCCTCCTCGGCGCGGCCGCCGGCGAGCGTCACCCGCGCGCCGTCCGGGGTGTTCTCGTAGGCGGTCACCTGCTGCGACGTCCGCAGGTCGACGCCGGCGCGCTCGCACGCGCGCAAAAGCATGGCGTGCAGGTCGCTGCGGTGGATGACCAGGTAGGGGAAGCCGTAGCGGCGTTCCAGGTCGCGCAGGTCGAGCCGGGTCAGCTCCGTGCCGTCGACGGCGTCGCGCATGATCATCGCGTCCGGCCGGACGCCGAGGCTCCGGGCCTCGTCCAGCAGGCCGTAGTCGTCGAGGATGCGCGTGCAGTTGGGGGCGAGCTGGATGCCGGCGCCGACCTCGCCGAAGGCGGCGGCCCGTTCGAGCACGCGGACGGCGAGGCCCCGGCGGGTCAGGGCGTAGGCGGCGCCCAGCCCGCCGATGCCGCCGCCGACGACGATCACATCAGGGTCGATCATGGTGTCTTCCTTCCCGGACGCGTCAGAGCCAGGGACCGAGGTCCGGGGCGCCGGCGAGGGCGTGCGGCCGTCCGGCCAGCCAGGCGGCCACCTCGGGCAGCGGCCCGTCCGGCAGGGTCGCGGCGGCCGGCTTCCGCTTGGCGGCGATCTCGGTGACGAGGGCCTCCAGGAAGCCGCCCGGCAGGTCGGCGAAGGAGATTCCCCGGTCGAGATCGACGGCGTGGACGAGGACTTCCCGCGAGCGCAGCCACGGCACCTCGGTGGCGGGGACGCCGCGGCCCTGCGCCGTGACGACCTCGGCCTGCCACTGCCGGTCGGTGAGCGCGTCCATCGCCGTCCGCAGCGCCGCGCAGGAGGAGGTCAGCCGGCCGGTCAGCTCGGCACCGCTCATCCGGGGGCCGCGCTCGATGCCGGCCGCGCGCTCTTCCGGCGAGGCGTACATGGGGGTCTTCTCGCCGGTGGCCGCCCAGTGCACCAGGTTGCCGAGCGCGTCGGCGTTCGCCGCGACGTGCGCGACCAGGTGCTTGCGGGTCCAGCCGGGCAGGAGGCTCGGGGCGTCGTACTCCGGTTCGGTCAGGCCTCCGGCGGCGTCGAGGAACAGCTTCGTGCCGTCCTGCATCCAGCGGAGGGCGTCGGCGGGCGTGCGGGCCATCAGGCGTCCTTGACGATGCGGTTGGTGCACGCGCCGAGGCCCTCGACCTCGGTCACGACCGTCTCGCCGCCGGTCAGGTAGACCTTCGGGTCGCGGGCGTGGCCCACGCCGGCCGGGGTGCCGGTGGCGATCAGGTCGCCGGGACGCAGCGTGATGATCGTGGAGATGTACTTGACCAGGAAGACCGGGTCGAACAGCAGCGTGCCGGTGTCGTCGGACTGCATCTCCTCGCCGTCGACCACCGTCCGCACGCGCAGCGCGGGACGGACGCCGCCGACCTCCTCCGGAGTGACCAGGTAGGGGCCGACGGGGGTCGAGGAGTCCCAGATCTTGCCCTGGGTCCACTCGATGGTGCGGAACTGCCAGTCGCGCACCGAGACGTCGTTCATGACGGTGAACCCGGCGATCGCCGCCTCGGCCTGCGCGTCGTCGGCGCGGCGGACCTCCTCGCCGATGACGACGGCGAGTTCCACCTCCCAGTCGAGCGCGTCGGTCTCGGCGGGCTTGACAATGTCGTCGTGCGCGCCGATCAGGGAGTCGGCGAACTTCGGGAACAGCGTCGGGTACGCCGGGAGCTCCCGTCCCATCTCCTTGATGTGGTTGGAGTAGTTGTGGCCGACGCAGATCACCTTCGACGGGCGGGGCACGACGGGCGCGAAGTCGGCGCCTTCCAGGCCGTGGACCGTCCCGGCGGTGTCCGCGGCCTTCGCCCGCCAGTCCGGCTCGGCCAGGAGGGCGCCGAGGTCGGGGTACCCGAGGTCGACGAGCCCGCCGTCGTCGAGGCGGACGGCGCGGGTACCGGCGGCGGTGCGGATGGTGGAGAGCTTCATCAGGCGTCGTCCTTGGCGGTTCGGTGGAGTTTGAGGGCTTCGAAGACGGGGGCGTCGCCGAAGCGGAACAGGTCGAGGGCCCCGGAGTCGGAGTCGGACGGTCCGGCCTCCGACCGCACCGAGAACGGCTCCCACGACGGCACGACGAACAGGTCGCCGCGGGTCACCGACCAGGTCCGGCCGCCGACCGTCACCGTGCCGGAGCCGTCGAAGACCTGGTAGACGCTGGAGCCGGTCTCGCGGACCGGGACCGTCTCGGCGCCCCGCGCCACCCGGTGGAACTCGGCGCGCAGGGTCGGGAGCACGTCGGTGCCGTCGGCCGGGTTGGTGTACCGGACGGCGGCGTGGCCGGGCTCGACCGTGGCGGCGTGCCCGTCCTTCTCCAGCGCGAGCTGGTCGGCCAGCGCCCGGTCGGTGTGCTCCCACTTGTAGGACAGCAGCGGCGAGCCGGGCGCGGTGTGGCCGACACCGACCGGGCGCAGCCCGGGATGGCCCCAGAGCCGCTCGGAGCGGGACCGCTCCGGCGTGATGCGCTCGGCGTCGGAGATCTCCTCCCGCCCGAACTCGAAGAACTGCGCCTCGGTCAGGTACTGGAAGGGGATGTCGAGGCCGTCGATCCAGGCCATCGGACGGTCGGTCGCGTTGTGGTGGGCGTGCCAGTTCCAGCCGGCCTGCGGGAGGAAGTCGCCCCGGTTCATCGGCACGGGGTCGCCGCCGACGACCGTCCACACGCCGGAGCCCTCGACGACGAAGCGGAAGGCGTGCTGGGTGTGGCGGTGCTCGGGCGCGTCCTCGCCGGGCATCAGGTACTGGATCGCCGCCCACAGCGTCGGGGTGGCGAACGGACGGCCGCCCAACCCCGGGTTGGCCAGCGCGATCGCGCGGCGCTCGCCGCCGCGGCCGACCGGGACGATGCGGCCCGCCCGCTCGGCGAGGCGGACCAGCCGGTCCCACTTCCACACGTGCGGGACGGCGCTGGAGCGCGGATGGGGCGGCATCAGGCCGCCGATCTCGGTCCACAGCGGCACGAGCAGTTCGGCCTCGAAGCCGCGGTAGAGGTCTTCGAGCTCCGGGGTGGCGTCCGGCTGGCCGGGCGCCTCGACAGCCCGCAGCTGCACGGGCGAGTCCGCCGAGGATGCCGCGAGAGCGTCGGCTGGAGTGCTGGTCATGGGGGAATCGTCCTGCTTGTACGCTGTGAAGAAGAGAAAATTCTGTTGTCCAGAATCGGGGACCGGGTGGACAAGCCGCTCAAGGCACCGCCGCCGTACGCGATCAGGAGCGTCGACAACGCGCTGCGCATCGCGACGATGCTGCAACTGGAGGGCCCGCTCACGGTCAGCGAGGTCGCACAGCGGCTCGGCGTCGCGAACTCGACCGCGCACCGGCTGCTCGCCATGCTCGTCTACCGCGACTTCGCCGTCCGCGACGCCGACCGCGCCTACCGCGTCGGCCCCGTCCTGGAGCTCGCCGCCCACTCCCAGTCGGCCGCGGCCCGGCTGCGGGCCGCCGCGCTGCCGCACCTGCAACGGCTGGTCGAGCTGCTCGGCGAGTCCGCCAACCTGACCGTCCGCACCGGCGACACGGTGCGCTTCATCGCCAGCGCCGAGTCGCGGCAGGCGCTGCGGGTCGGCTCGCGCGAGGGCATGGTGTTCCCCGCCCACCGCACCACCGCCGGCCTGCTACTCCTCGCCGAGCTGCCGCCCGACCAGCTGGAGACGCTCTATGCGGCCGAGCGCTACGACCAGTACCCGGACGACCGGCCCGACCTCGACGCCCTGCGGACGGAGCTGGCGCGGGTGCGCCGCAACGGGTTCGTCGTCAACCAGGGCCGTTCCGAGCGGGGCGTGGTCGCGATCGGCGTCCCCGTGCACGCACCGGACGGCGAGGTCGTGGCCGGCCTCTCGGTGTCGATGCCGGGCGCCCGCTACGAGAAGGAGCGGCTGCCCGCGCTCGTCGCCACGCTGCGGACGGTGGCCGACGGGCTGGAGCGCGATCTGACACGGTAAGGCCGGGGCGGCCGGGCGGTCAGCGGGCGCCGAGCAGGCCGAACCAGCTGTCGGTCAGCTCCTCGAGCATCTCCTCGCGGCTCAGCCCCTCCCGGTGGGCCGCCCCGTCACCCACAAGGTCTACCGAGACGCCGCCCACCCCTCCCGCCTCGTCCTCCCCTTCACCAAGCGCCCGGAGCGGGCAGGTCGACGGTGATGTGGGGGGAGAGGGCGCGGAGGAAGTCGGGGGCGTCGAAGATCTTGCCGGCGGACGCGGCGCCCGCCGTCCTGGTCCGGCCGGTGAGGAGGCGGTGGACCGCCTCAACGGCGAGCGGCGCGGTGACGGCGTAGATGTCGTGGCCGGTCGCCACCGCGCGCCGTTCGGTGCCGCCGGAACGGACGACGACGTCGACGAGGAAGGTCTGCGCGGACCGTCCGCGCTCGTCGGCCGGGGCCGGGGCCGGGGTGTCCGGGTCCGCCAGGTCCCTGGCCGCCTCGACCGTCATGTAGGTGCGCACCTCGGGGACGGACAGGTGGCTGGGGACGGTGACGACGTCGGCCATGGCGAACTCCCCGATGACGGTCCGGGGGCCCATCGGGTCGGGGAAGGGCCACTCCAGGGTCGGCGCCGCGTCGTCGCGGTACTCCAGGCGCCCGCCGGCGTAGCGGACGCGCCGGCCGTCCCGGCGGCGGTGGGAGACGGCGCCCGCGGCGCGCGTCCCGCGGGTGGGGTGCCAGCTGCTCAGCCCGTAGGCGACGTGCACCTCGTCGGCCTCCGTCCGGTCGCCCAGCGCGGCGGTGGCCAGCAGGTCGCCGAGGCCCCCGAAGAAGGCCATGGCGGGGACGACCGCCGTTCCGCCGGCGCGGTCCGCGAAGTGCGCGAGCGTGTCGGCGTTGGCCTCGATCTCGGCGGCCACGTCCACGTACGGGATCCCGGCGCGCAGGGCCGCCTCGATGACGGGCGCCGCCGTCACGGCGAAGGGCCCGGCGCAGTTGATCACGGCCGCGGTACCGGCCAGCGCGCGGTCGAGCGAGGCCGGGTCGTCGACCGAGGCCGGGCGGGCCTCCAGCCCCGCACCGGATGCCAGGGCGTCCAGCTTGCCCGCGTCGCGGCCGGACGGGACCGGGACGTACCCGCGCGCCCGCAGCTCGTCCACCACGAAACGTCCGGTGTGCCCGTACGCGCCGAACACCGCGACCTTGTCCATGGGTTTCTCCACCTCGTGCTCTGCTTCGATCCGTCGTGGACATCCTGGCGAGCGCGGGCTTCCGGGCGTGAGTGTCCGTAACGCCATTACCCATACAATTCCGGCCATGACCACCGTCGCGCTGGCCGTCGCCGAGGGAATGCTGCACTTCGAGCTGTCCATGGCGTACGAGGTCTTCGGCTCGAAACCGCCCAGCGTCCCCGGCCCCTGGTACGACCTCGTCGTCTGCGGTGAGGGCGCCGTGCGGGCCGGCCGGTTCCGGCTGGAGCCCGATCACGGCCTCGACCGGCTGCCGTCCGCCGACACCGTGATCGTCCCCGGCTGGGACGTCGACGTGGATCCGCCGGGCCGCCTGGTCGACGCGGTGCGCGCGGCCCACGAGGCGGGCGCGCGCGTGGCCTCCCTCTGCACGGGCGCGTTCGTGCTGGCCGCCGCGGGCCTGCTGGACGGGCGGCGCGCCACCACCCACTGGGCGCACACCCAAGCCCTGGCCGAGCGCCATCCCGGGGTGGAGGTCGACCCCGACGTCCTCTACGTGGACAACGGCAGCGTGCTCACCTCCGCCGGCAAGGCCGCCGCCATGGACCTGTGCCTGCACCTCGTCCGCCTCGACCGCGGCTCCGCGGTCGCGAACACGGTCGCCCGCCGCCTGGTCGTGCCGCCGCACCGGGACGGCGGCCAGGCCCAGTTCGTCACCGCCCCGGTCCCGGCCCCGGGCGACCACCCGCTCGCGGGCCTGCTCCCCTGGGCGATCGAACGGCTGGACCGCCCGCTGACCGTGGCGGACCTGGCCCGCCGGGCGCGGATGAGCCCGCGCAACCTCGGCCGCCACTTCCGGGCGGTGACCGGTACGACCCCGCTGCAATGGCTGCTGGCCCAGCGGATCCGCCACGCCCAGCAGCTGCTGGAGACCACCGACGACGGCGTCGACGCCATCGCGGCGGCCACCGGCATGGGCACCGCCACGACGCTGCGCCGGCACTTCAACCGCACGGTCGGCGTCCCTCCGGACACCTACCGCCGCACCTTCCGCTCGCGCGCGGCCGGACGCCCCGGTCCCGCGTCCTGATCACCGGACGGCCGGGTTCAGGCCCTCGTCGCGTCTCCGCGGGCGTCACTGGCGCCCGTGCCCATGTGCCGGACGCGCCGCTCGACGTCCTTCCTGGCGCCGTCGGTGCCGGGCACCGCGTGCCCCAGGAGGTCCCCGCCGGCCCCGCTCGCGCCCGTGCCGACGTGCCCGACGCGCCGCCGGACGTCCGCCCGGGCGTCCTCGATGGCGGGGCCCGCGTCCGGCGGGACGCCTCCGACGTGGTCGTCGCCGCCCGTCCCCATGTGCCGGACGCGCCGCTCGACGTCGGTCTCCGCGTCGCCGGCGCCCGGGGCGGCGTCCGCCCCGAGGTTCCCGCGGGCACCGCTCGCGCCGGTGCCGACGCGCCGGACGCGCCGCCTGACGTCCGTCTCGGCGTCCGCCCTGCCGGGTCCGTCGTTCATCTTCCGCTCCCCCCCCTCGGCGCGCCGCCGTCAGGCCGGCGGCACAACCCGCTGGTACCCGGCTGACCAGGGCACATGCGTCCGGCGCGGCGAAGGGGGGCCGGGCTCACACCGGACGGGCCCCGATGGCCTCGATGATCCGCGGGCGCAGCTCCGCCGCGCGGATGACGGCGTCGACCGAGCCGACCTCGACGGCGCGCCGGATGTCGTGCACCCGGTCGAACTCCGCGGCCACCTCGCCGAGCTTCTCCGCGCGGACCGAGGAGCGGAGCTCGTCCAGTTCCGCGGTCAGCGTGGCGGCGCGGACCGGGCCGGTGGCCGCCGCGACGCGGGCCTCCAGGTCCCGGACGCGCGGGTCGGCGGCGGTGCGGGCGTCGACGTCCCGGCTGAACACCGCCGCGGCGGCGGGGGCGCCGCCGAGCACCGAGGCGAACGAGCCCTCCAGCGCGAACACGGTCATGTTCGGGTTCAGCGCCTTGGAGAACACCACGAACGCGCCGCCGTGGTACCGCGAGATCACGCAGAACACGATGGGGCCGCGGAAGTTCACGACCGCGCGGCCGATCTCGGCGCCGTACTCCAGCTGGAGCTTGCGCATCGACTCCGGCGAGCCGTCGAAGCCCGACAGGTTCGCCAGCACCACCAGCGGCCGGTTGCCGCTGGCCGCGTTGATCGCCCGCGCCGCCTTCTTCGACGAACGGGGGAACAGCGTGCCCGCGGTGTAGGCGTCCGGGCCGTCGGTGGGCGGGAAGCCGCGCCGCGGCACCGCCCGCGACTCGATGCCGAGCAGGCACACCGGCGTGCCGCCCAGGTGGACGTCCTGGACCACCGCGGTGTCCGCGTCGGCCATGCCCGCCCAGCGCTCCAGCACCGGGTGGTCCTGGTCGGACAGCGCCCGCATCACGGTCCGGATGTCGAACGGCTTCTTGCGGTCCGGGTTGGCCTCGGCGGAGAAGATCTCGCCGACGGTGGCGAAGTCGCTGCCCTCCACGACGTGCGGGAAGTCGGAGACGTCCCGGTCGACGGGGTCGGTCGTGACGGCCCGGCGCGGCGCCTGCTCGCCGGGCGCGACGTAGGTGTGGTCGTAGTGCGCCATCAGGATGTCCCGGGCGGCGGTCAGGTTCGGCGCCCAGTACTGCGCCTGCCCGTTCGGGCCCATGACCCGGTCGTAGCCGCCGATGCCGAAGTTGTCCTCGGCCGACACGCCGCCGGAGAAGTCGAGCGCCTGCTTGCCGGTCAGCACCATCGCCGAGTCCGGCGTCATCACCAGGACGCCCTTGGTGTGCATCAGCATCGTCGCCTCGGCGTTCCAGTACGGCTGGGCGCCGACGTTGATCCCCGCGACCACGATGTTGATCTCGCCGCCGTCCTGGGTGAACTCGACGATCCGCTTGAGGGCCGCGGCCACCCAGTCCATGTTCTCGGTGCCGGACTCCATGGAGATCCGGGCGCCGGCGGACAGCGCGTACCACTCCAGCGGCACCCGCATCCGCTCGGCGAGGTCGAGCGCGGCGATCACGCGGCGGCACTCCGGCTCCGACAGCGCGCCGAGCGCCTTGGTCGGGTCGCCGAGCAGCACGACCCGGGTGACGCCCTCCGGGTGCCGGTCGGTCCGGGTCGTGACGACGCCCGCGACCATCGCCGCGGTGTTGCGCCCCTTCGGCCGGTCGACGGGCACCAGGGCGTTGTCGTCGTCTAGGTCGTGCTCGACGAAGTCGCCGAGCATCCCGGTCAGCTCGTACGGGTAGACCGTGTTGCGGGCGCTCGCGCGCAGCACCTTCTGCCGGTAGCCGTCGACCGGTTCGATCGGCTCGTCCGACGGCTCCCCGATGGTCAGCTCGGCACCGCCGGCGGCGTCGAAGGACAGCCGCACCGCGATCTTGGTCAGCTCGCCGGTGCTCCGGTCGCGCTGCCGCCCGATGAGCAGGATCTCCTCCAGCCCGGCGCCCGCGGTCGTCGGCAGCACGCGCCCGACGATCGTCTCCAGCTCCGCGCGGGTGAGGTCGATCGGCGGCCAGACGTACAGCACGATCCGGTTGGTGTTGAAGCGGTTCTTGGACGGCCGCCGCGACTGCGCGCGGCGGATCGAGTCGAGGCAGGTGGCGATGGAGTACTCGGCCATCGGCAGGGTGGCGAGCCGGCCCTCGTTGTCGCGCAGCTCGGTCAGGTCCCGCACCTGCGCGAACGCGACGAGGCGGTCGTCGGACGGGTTCTCCCGCGCCACGCACTGGAAGAGGTAGACCTCCTCGTCCGCCGACGGCAGCCGGGTGAGGTCGAACCTGCCCAGCCGCTCCAGCTGCATCCGCTGCGCGATGTGCGGGTGCAGCCCGCGGATCAGCCGCTCCTCCGCCATGCCGGTGGTGGACGGGCGGAACGTGAAGTGGTGGTGCATCACGTCGCCGGCGCTGCCCGCGACGGTGGCGGTGAGCCGGCGGACCTGCCGCGGCAGCGGATGCTCGGCGATGACCTCCTGCAGCGCGGCCGCCATCGCGTCGAAGTCCTCGGGCTGGTTCTCCCAGGCGAGGTAGATGTCGGCGTCGAGGGCGTCCTCGCCGCCCGCCAGCTCGGCGAGCCCGTCGAGGGCGTCGCCCAGCGACTCGAACCGCACGGCGGCGGACACCAGGGACGACCCGGCGCGCTCGGCGACCACGAACCGGCAGCCCGCGGTGTCGCCGTCCCGGCGGGGCACGACCACGGTGCGGACGCCGGTGAGGCCCTTGTTGCCGTAGTACCGCCGGGTCAGCACCTCCAGCATGACCGAGTTGTCCTGGTCGTGGCGGACGAGCCGCTGCCCGAGCAGCCGCACCAGCGGCTCGGTGCTGCGCACCATCTCGGCGATGCGCTCGGCGCGGTCGGGGGCGTCGGGGTGCGCGTCGAGGTGGCGCAGGTGCCGGCGGACGCCGGCGTAGACGCGGGCGCGGTTGCGGCGCAGCAGCGGCTGGGCGAACCAGGCGAACACCACGCCGCACGCGAGGTCGTAGACGACGGGGAAGCGCACCTGCGCCGCGGCGACCAGCCGTTCCAGGGCGAGGCCGACGGGCTCGCGCAGCGACTCGTCCGGCGGCGGCTCCTGCAGCCACGCGCGCAGCAGCGCCAGCACGACCGCGGCGTCGGCGGACGCGCGCTGCTGGGCGAGGAAGATCCGGAACACCGCGGCCTCGAGCTCGGGCGTGCGCTCCAGGTCGGTGATCCCGTAGTGCCCGAGCGCGTTGGCGAGCTTGGCCTGGAACGCCTCCGGCAGCCCGGCCCGCTCGACGTCGAGGCTCTGCAGGTAGGTGTGGAAGTACTCGCGGGCGCTGTGCACGTGGCCGCCGTCGGCGCCGTCGCCGGCGGCCGGGGCGTCGCGGCTCAGCGCGGCGAGGTCGGCGAACGCCTCGACCAGCGCGAGCTCCGCGGCCAGCGGGCTGCGGCCGTCCGCGGCGGCGGCGCGGCGCGCGGCGAGGTAGTCGTCCAGGGCCCGGCGCTCGTCGTGCGGGTCGGCGTCGAAGCCCAGCAGCCGGCAGCGCAGGTCCTCCCGGGCGCGGGCGGCGCGCTCCGCCGCCGGGACCGCCGCGGGCGCGGCGGGCAGGTCCAGTTCGACGGTGCCGGCGGCGGCGTCCTCGGCCTCGTCGGCGTCGGCGAGGGGCTCCAGCCGCAGCAGCGGCGCGCCGGTCTCCACCTGGCCGCCGACGGAGACGAGGCACTCCTTCAGCCGCGCCTTGAACGGCGCGCGCAGCACCGTCTCCATCTTCATGCTCTCCAGCACGAGCACCGGCGCGCCGGCCTCGACCTCGGCGCCGACCTCCAGCGGCGTCGCGACGACCAGCGCGGGCGCGGGCGAGCGGACGACGCCGCCCTCGTCGCGGCTGACGCGGTGCGTCACGCCGTCCACCTCGACCAGGTGGACCGGCCCGTGCGTGCCGGTGACCAGGCGGTACCGGGCGCCGTTGACCACGATCTGCCCGGTGTGCCGGTCGAAGCGGTCCAGCTCGACGACGGCGGTGCGGACCTCGCCGTCGCCCGCCTCGATGCCGGCGCGGAACCGCTGCGCGCCGACCCGCGCGACGCGCACCCGGTAGCCGGCGCCGCGCAGCTTGAGCTCCAGCGGCCGGCCGCTCTCGTGCCGGACCTGCGGGCGCCCGCCGGACGCCGTCGACAGCAGCTGCCGCCGCCCGGCGGCCTCCTCCGCCTCGTAGGCCTCGATGGCGGCGGCCGCCAGCGCGACGGCGGAGTGCCGGTGCGAGACGAGCCCGCCCTCGGCGCGGACGCGGTCGATCCAGCCGGTGTCGGCGCTGCCGTCGATCACCTCGGGCCGGTCGAGCAGGTCGAGCACGAAGCTCTTGTTGGTGGCGCCGCCCTCGATGATCACGGTGGTCTCGGCCATCGCGCGGCGCAGCCGGCCGAGCGCCTCGGCGCGGTCGCGGCCGTAGGCGATGATCTTGGCGATCATCGAGTCGAAGTCGGCGGGGATGGTGTCGCCCGCGCCGACGCCGGTGTCGACCCGGACGCCGGGCCCCGCGGGCAGGTCCAGCCGGGCGATGCGGCCCGGGGACGGGGCGAAGTCGCGGTCGGGGTCCTCGGCGTTCAGCCGGGCCTCGATGGCGTGCCCGCGCTCGGCCGGCGGCGCGCCCTCCAGCCGTCCGCCGGACGCCACGTGCAGCTGCGCCCTGACCAGGTCGAACCCGGTGGTGGACTCGGTGATCGGGTGCTCGACCTGGAGCCGGGTGTTGACCTCCAGGAACGCCAGGAGGTCGTCGCCGGGGTGGTAGAGGAACTCCACGGTCGCCGCGCCGCGGTAGCCGACGGCGACCGCCAGCCGCTCGGCGGACGCCTTGAGCTCGGCGACCCGCGCGGGCGGCAGCACCGGCGACGCCGACTCCTCGATGATCTTCTGGTTGCGGCGCTGCACCGAGCAGTCGCGCACGCCGAGCGCCCACGCGGTCTCGCCGTCGGCGATCACCTGGACCTCGACGTGCCGGGCGCCGGTGACCAGGCGCTCCAGGAACACCACGCCGCTGCCGAACGCGCGCGCGGCCTCCTGGCTGGTGCGCTCGTAGGCGTCGTCGAGCTCGGCCTCGCCGGTGATGACGCGGATGCCGCGCCCGCCGCCGCCCGCGGTCGCCTTCAGCATCAGCGGGTAGCCGATCCCGGCCGCCGCGGCCCGGGCGGCCTCCAGGGTCTCGACCGCGCCGCGGCTCCACGGCGCGACCGGCACGCCGACCTCCTCGGCGATCAGCTTCGCGCCGATCTTGTCGCCGAGCCGGCGCATCGCGTCCGCGCTCGGCCCGACGAAGGCGACGCCGATCGTCTCGCACAGCTCCGCGAACGCCGGGTCCTCCGCGACGAAGCCCCACCCGACCCAGGCGGCGTCGGCCCCGGTCTCCACGAGGGCGCGCTCCAGCGCCTTCAGGTCCAGGTACGGGCGCGCGGACGCGGGGCCGAGGTCGTAGGACAGGTCCGCCTCGCGGACGAAGGTGGCCGTGCGGTCCACGTCGGTGTACAGGGCGACGGTCTCGATCCGCGTCCCGGTCTCGGCGGCGATGTCCCGTACGGCGTGGATGAGCCGCATGGCGGCCTCACCACGATTGACGATGGCGACACGACTGAACACCCGACCGAGCCCTCCTGTAGACCACGATGTGCGCCGGGAAACGATGGCTCTCGGCTGTGCCCACCCTTCCGGTTACCCGCGGGTAGCTCCATGTCGCTGACATCGCACGCTGCGCCGCCGGAGTTGTGGGAATCGTGCAAAGCCCCACCGGCCGGCGACCGCCGCCCGGCCGCCCGGGACGGGCTACGAACCGGCGGCGACCTCGGCGTCCGGGACGCGGAGGGCGATCAGCGCGAGGTCGTCGATGCCGGCGGTCGGGAGATGGGTGAGCAGACCGTCGCAGAAGGCCGGCAGCGGCCTGCGGGCGAGCAGCCCGGCCTCGTGGCAGAGCCGGTCCAGGCCCGCGCTCAGGTTCTCGCCGGGCCGCTCGACCAGGCCGTCGGTGTACAGCAGGAGCGTGCAGCCGGGCATGAGGTTCAGGGCCGCGCTGTCGTAGGGCCCGTCGTAGAGCAGGCCCAGGCCGAGGAGGGGATTGGAGGCTTCCTCCAGCAGGCGGGAGCGGCCGTCCGGGCCGACCAGCAGCGGCGGCGGGTGCCCCGCCGCCGCGTAGTCGAGCCGCAGCTCCCCCGGCCCGGACTCCTGGACGCGGGCCAGCGCGCAGGTCGCCGAGCCGTCGGGGATCAGCGTCTCCATCGCGATGTTCAGCCGCCGCAGGATCCGCCCCGGCGGCTCCGGGCGGTCGACGATCAGGGCGCGCAGGATGTTGCGGAGCTGGCTCATCGCCACGGCGGCGGCCAGATCGTGCCCGGTCGCGTCGCCGATCGCCAGCACGACCGCGCCGTCCGGCAGGACGAACGAGTCGTACCAGTCGCCGCCCACCTCGGCGGTCGCCGGACTGGCCCGGTACCGCGCGACGATCTCCAGGCCGGGGACCACGGGCGGCTCGGCGAGCAGGCCGTGCTGCAGGGCCAGCGCCACCCGCTGGGTGCGCTGGTACTCGATCGCGCTGCTCAGCGCGTCGTGGGCGTGGTCGAACATCTGCCGCATCAGGTCGACGTCGTCCTGCCCGAGCGGCTGGCGGTCCCCGCAGACGGCGGCGGTCACCACGGCCGCCACCGTCCCGTCCACGGCCACCGGCATCACCACCACGCTGTTGGCGTTGGACGCGGCCAGCCAGGCGGTGGTGCCCTCCGGCAGCATGTCGGCGGGCGGCCGCCCCGGCGCGAACGTGTGGTGCAGCGGGCGGCCGCGCTGCACGGTCCGGGTGAACCCGCTGTCGGCGGGGTACCACTCCTGGCCGAACGGCGGCTGCCGGGGCATCCCCTCCCGCGCGGCCGTGGCGACGCGCTCGGTGAGCAGCGGGGCGCCGTCGGGCCGGTCGACGTAGTCCGGCAGCAGGTGCACGCCGCAGCCGTCGGCGAGCGCCGGCACGATCACGTCCGCCACCGCGCCGAGCATCTCGCGCGGCCCGGTGTGCTCGGCGGTCGCGGCGGCGGTGCGGTCGAGCAGCCGCCGGCGGCGGTCCCGCCGCCACCGCTGCTCGATGTCGGCGCAGGTCCCGACCCATTCGACCACGTCGCCGGCCTCGTACACCGGCGCCGCGTTGACCTCGAAGTGCCGGTAGTCGCCGCCGACCGTCCGCAGCCGGTAGACGTACCGCCAGGGTCGGGCCTGCGAGATCGCCCGCTTCCACGACCGCACGGCCGCCTCGCGGTCATCGGGGTGCAGGGCCCGCGTCCAGCCCATCCCCCGGAACCCCTCCCAGGTCTGGCCGGTGACCCGCTCCCAGCCCGGGCTCGGTTCGACGGGCTCGCCCGCCGTGTTCGTCACCCACACGATCTCGGCGCTCACCCGGATGAGGCTCTGGAACCTGCGCAGGACGCGGCGCTGCTCGTCGGCGGTGGCGCCGGCCCGCCGGACCGCGGCGACGTGGTCGGTGACGTCCACCGCCACCGACAGCACCGCGGGCCCCTCCCCGGGCGCCCGGGACAGGCTGAAGGAGAAGAAGCGCTCCTCGTACCCCCGGTCGGGGAAGAACAGGCTCACCGGGGCCTCCTCGAGGGTGACCGGCTCCCCCGTCTCCAGGACGCGTTCGAGGAGGCCGAAGTAGCCGCGCTGCACGAGGTCGCGGAACGCCTCGCGGACCCGCTGCCCGACCGGCCGCTCCCCGAACATCTCGCGGAAGGCGTCGTTGGTGTAGGCGAGGCGGTGGTCCGGCCCGGCGATCAGGGCGACCGCGACCGGCGCCCGGTCGAACACCTCCAGCGCCAGGCCGCCGTCCCCGCGCGCCCGGTCACCGCCCAAGGCGCCTCCCCCAAGTCGCCGTCCGGACCGCTATCGGCTCCCCCTCACCTCAACATACATCGCGGCCGGTCAGATGCTCTTGAGGGCGTCGATCACGCTGAGGAGGTGGCGGCGGGCCGCGCGTTCCGCCGCGGCCGGGGCGCGGGCGCAGATCTCGTCGATGATGGCCAGGTGCTCGGCCACGGACACGCCGGGGCGGCCGGGGACCAGCGCCAGCTGGAACTGGTGCCGGACGTTCTGGGCGCGCAGCCGGCCCAGCACCCCGGCGGCGGTGCGCTGGCCGCTGATCTCGACGATGCGCAGGTGCAGCGCCTTGTTCAGCTCGGAGTACTCCAGGACGTGGCCCTGCGCGACCGCGCCGCGCATGGCCGCGCCGAGGCCGCGCAGCTCGGCGATCTCCGCGTCGGTGACGCGCTCGGCGGCCTTGGCCGCGCACAGCCCCTCGACCACCATGCGGATCTCGGAGATCTCGATCGCCTCCGCCACGGTCACGGCGCGGACCCGGGCGCCGCGGTTCTGCACGCGCTCGACCAGGCCCTCGTTGGTCAGCTCGAACAGCGCGGCGCGCACGCTGCTGCGGCCGACGCCGAACATGTCCGACAGGTCCGCCTCGACCAGCCGCTGGTTGGGGGCGAAGTCGCCCCGGACGATGGCCTCGCGGATCGCGCCGGCGACGTCCGGGCGTCCGCCCCCGGGGGCATCCGTGGTCTGCTCGTGCGCTGACATGCTTCCTCACTCGCGGCCTTCGCCGGGCGCGCGCCCGCCGCGTCGCCGCGTGGATCGTCGAAGGATCCGGCGACCGATTCTAGGGCCCGCCGCCCGTCCCGCCTCCCCGGCGCCGCCGCGCCCGCGGGCACGGCGGCGCCGGGGCCTCACTCCGCCGGCCGGTGGCCGTCCTTGGCCTGCTGGACGAGCTTGTAGATGCGCGCCCGCAGCTCGGCGAAGCGCGGGTCGGACCGGGTGGTGAGCTGGTCGCGCTCGTCCGGCAGGTCGACGGCGACCTCCTCCAGGACGACCGTCGGGGAGTTCGACAGGACGATGACGCGCTGCCCGAGGTACACCGACTCGTCGATGTCATGGGTGACGAACAGGACGGTCACCCCGAGGCGCTTCCACAGGGCGCGGACGAGGTCCTCCAGGTCGGCGCGGGTCTGCGCGTCGACCGCGGCGAACGGCTCGTCCATCAGCAGGATGTGCGGTTCGTAGGCGACCGCGCGGGCGATGGCGACGCGCTGCTGCATGCCGCCCGACAGCTGCCAGGGGTGGGCGTCGTGGACCTCGGCGAGGCCGACGGCCTCCAGCGCCTCGTCCACGAGCCGCCGCCGTTCGGCCTTGGCGGTCCGCTTCTCCTTCAGCGGGCGCTCGACGTTCTGCCGCACGGTCATCCAGGGGAACAGGCTGCGCCCGTACTCCTGGAAGACGACGGCCATGCCGGCGGGCGGGCCCGTCACCCTCTCCCCTTCGAGCACCACCTCCCCGGAGGTGCAGCCGAGCAGGCCCGCGACGCAGCGCAGCAGGGTGGTCTTGCCCGCGCCGGACGGCCCGACGATGCAGACCAGCTCGCCCGCGCCGACGGTGAACGTCAGGTCCCGGACGGCTTCGACGGCGCGTCCCCGGCCCTGGTAGACCTTCTTCAGCCGGCGGACGTCCAGCAGGGCCGCGGAGGTGTCCGGGCGCCGCGCCCCGCCGGTCGGTGCAGTGGTCATCTCGAGCCCTCCCGCTGTGCCCGGCGCAGGCCGGTGTACCAGCGCAGCACCCGCGCCTCCACGATGTGGAAGGCGGCCGACAGGGCGATGCCGATCAGCCCGAGCAGGATGATCCCGCTCCACATCTGTGGGATCGAGAAGCCGCGCTGGAACTGGATGATGGTGAAGCCGACGCCGTTGCTCGCGGCGAACATCTCGCTGATCACCATGAGGATGATCCCGATGGACAGCGCCTGCCGCGCGCCGGCGGTGATCTGCGGGCTGGCGCCGCGCAGCACCAGGTGGACGAGCCGCGAGCGCGGGCGCATCCGGTAGCAGCGGGCCGTGTCCCGCAGCACCTCGTCCAGCGCGCGGACGCCCTCGACCGTGTTGAGCAGGACGGGCCAGACGCAGCCGGAGACGATGACGAGGATCTTCATCCCGTTCCCGATGCCGGCGAACAGCATCAGGATCGGCACGAGCACGGGCGACGGGATCGCCCGGAAGAACTCCAGGACCGGTTCGAGCAGGGCCCGCAGCACCCGGACCGAGCCGATCGCGACGCCGAGGCCGACGCCCAGCGCCAGGGCCAGCAGGTAGCCCGCGAGCAGCCGGCCCAGGCTGGGCAGCACGTCGCCGGTGATCCGGCCGTGGAACCAGGTGTCGTCGAACGTGCCGAGGATCGTGCCGAGCGGCGGCCAGAAGAAGTCGGTGCTGTCCGCCGTCGCCACCCACCAGGCGGCGACCAGCACGACCGGCACGCCGAGCAGCAGCAGGACCCGGCGCACCGCGTCCAGGACCGTCACGAGACCACCTCCCGGCGGACGGAGGGATGCCAGCGCAGCACCCGGCGCTCGACCGCCCGCACGATCACGTTGACCACCACTCCGATCAGGCCGACGACGATGACCAGGGCGTACATCGAGGCGACCGCGTTGGAGCCCTGCGCGACCGCGATCTGCTTGCCGAGCCCCGGCGACCCGATGACGAGCTCGCCGGTGATCTCCAGGATCAGCGCGACCGCCGCGGCGAGCCGGAAACCGGTCATGACGTACGGCAGCGCCGTCGGCCACAGGACGGTCCGTACCTGCGTCAGCGCGCGGAACCGGTACGAGCGGGCTGTCTCGCGGGCCACCGGGTCCACGTCCCGCACCCCGTAGAGGACCTGCACGAGGACCTGCCAGAAGGAGGCGTAGACGACCAGCAGGAGGGTCGAGCGCATCGTGGTGCCGTACAGCAGGACGGCCAGCGGGATCAGCGCGACCGACGGGATCGGGCGCAGGAACTCGATCGTCGACGACAACGCCGCCCGCACCAGCGGGAGGCCGCCGATCGCGATGCCCAGCACCACGCCCGCGGCGGTCGCGACCGCCAGCCCGATCGCCCATCCGCGCAGCGTCTCCAGCAGCGCGCGCCAGAACGCGCCCGTCCCGGCCTCGTCGGCCAGCGCGGAGACCATGTCGCTGAAGGGCGGCAGGAACCGCTTCTCCACCAGCCCCGCGCGGGGCACGGCCTCCACCAGCGCCATCAGCGCGGCCAGGCCGGCGAGGCCGAGGAGCCAGCCGGGAACGGTGCGGTGACGGCGTCCGCCCCAGCCGTCCCCCACGGCGTCCGCCGTCACCGCCGCCGTCACGGCAGCAGGTCCTTGACGTCCGGGGCCTTCTCGACGAGCCCGTCCTGCACCGCGAGGTTCTCCAGCGTCTGGAGTCCGGCCTGGTCGACCTGGGCCGGGAACTTCGGCAGCGTGAGCGCGCTCGCCACCGACGTGTCGATCTTGGTGTAGGTGCCGAGGATCTTGCGCACCGCGTCGGGGTTCTGGTCGGCGTACTGCAGCGACTTGCGCATCGCCGCCGCGAACCGCTTGACCAGGCCGGGCTTGGACGCGGCGGTCTTCTGCGAGGTGAAGTAGGCGGCGATGCTCAGGTTCGGGGCGGTGTCGACGTAGTTGGACGCGACGAGCCGCCCGCCGTTCTTCAGCGCGGTGGTGAGGAACGGCTCGACGACCTGGACCGCGTCCACGTTCCCCTTGTCGAGCGCGGCGAGCATGTCGGGGAAGGCCAACTCGGTGAACTTCACGTTCTTGGGGTCGCCGCCGGCCTTGCGGATCGAGGCGCGGACGGTCGTGTCGTTGATGTTGTTCAGGGTGTTGACGGCGACGCGCTTGCCGACGAGGTCCTTGGCCGTCCTGATCGGGCTGCCGGATTTGACGACCACCCCGCCGAAGTCCTTCTTGCCGGCGCCGGTCGAGGCGTTGCCGGGCGCGACGACCTTGAGCGGGAGGCCCTTGGACCGGGCGAGGACCAGCGAGGTGTAGTTGCTGAACCCGAAGTCGACCTGGCCGCTGACGACGGCCGGCACGATCGCCGCGCCGCCCTGCGCCGTCTCGAACTGGAGCTTCAGCTTCTGCTCGGCGAAGAAGCCCTGCTGGGCCCCGAGGTAGATGGGCGCCACGTCGACGATCGGGATGACGCTCACCTTCACCGTCGCCGGGCCCTTGCCGGAGGCGCCGGAGGAACCACCGCCCCCGCCGCACGCTGCCGCGAGGAGGAGTACGGAGGCGGCGGCCAGAGCCGCCCGGATTCTGTTCACAGTGCTTCTCCTGGGCGTCGGTCGGGTGGGGGACCCCTCTGGCGTGACGGCGATGCTAAGGACCGGCGGACAAGATTGTCAACGATTTGGGAACCAAAGTGGCGGCGCTTCTCGGTGTCCAGTTTCGGTCGCCCGTGGCCTGGCAGCGCCACACCCCCTGGCAGCACGCGTGGGCTCTGGACTTACATCCCGACTTTGTACTCCAGATTGCTTGTTTGATTGTCACCATTTTTGTAGCATCCGCCCTGCGGTTCACCCGGCCGCGGCGGCCGCCCGCCGGCGGCGGGCCCGCCCTTCCGAGGAGGCGGTACTCCATGCATGGGTTCTTCACTCGGGGCACGGTGTTCGGAACGGGCGTCCTGAGGCGGGTGCGCGGGCGGTTGCGGCCGATCGTCGGCTCGCTCGTCGCGGCAGTGCTCGTAGCGGCCCTGGTGTCGGCGCTCGGGACCGGCGGCGCGTCCGCGCAGCCCCGGCACCAGCGCGTCACGGCGGACGGGCTCGCCGACCTGCCCGCCGTCGAACCGGTGATGGACTGCGCCGACCTGGCGGGCCTCCGCCTGGACGGCGTCACCGACGCACCCGTCACGATCACGTCCGCGGCGGTCTCGACCGCGGGGGCGCCGGCGCCGTACTGCGACGTCCGGGGCACCATCGCCCCGGCGGACACCATCGTGATGCGGCTGCCCGTCCACGGCTGGACGCAGCGCTACCTGCAGACCGGCTGCGGCGGCGAGTGCGGCAGCTCGAACATCAACTACACCCAGGCGGCGACCTGCGCGCCGGTCGCGGACGGCACCATCGCCAGCGCCACGACCGACATGGGCCACCAGGGCTCACCGGACGGGTCGTGGGCCGCGAACGCCCCGCAGGCGCAGATCGACTTCGCCTACCGGGGCGTGCACGTGACCTCGCAGGCGGCCAAGGCGCTCATCGAGCGGTTCTACGGCCGCTCCCCGGCCTATTCCTACTTCGACGGCTGCTCCGACGGCGGCCGCGAGGCGCTGATGGAGGCGCAGCGGTACCCCGGCGACTTCGACGGCATCGCCGCCGGCGCGCCCGCGAACGACATGGTCGTCCAGAACACCTTCCACCACGCCTGGAACGTCCTGACCAACCTCGACGGCGACGGGCACTCCATCCTGCTCGCCGGCAGGCTGCCGCTCGTGCACCGGGCCGTGCTGTCGGCGTGCGACGGGCTCGACGGCCTGAAGGACGGCCTGATCGGCGACCCGCGGCGCTGCGACTTCGACCCGGCCACGCTGCTGTGCGGGTCCGGGCAGGATCCGTCGACGTGCCTGAGCAAGGCCGAGGCCGGCGTGGTCCGGCGGCTGCACGACGGCGCGGTGGACGAGCACGGCACGCGGCTGGAGCCCGCGATCTCCCATGAGTGGGGCTCCGAGCTCGAATGGACGCTGTTCATCCCGTCCAGGCAGGGGCAGACGGTCGGCAGCCAGAACTTCGTGGAGTCCTTCGCCCGCTATCTCGGCTACACCAACCAGGTCAGGCCCGACTGGAAACTGTCCGACCTCAAGTTCACCGTCGAATCGTTCTGGAACACCGTGCAGTCGTCCGGCCACCTCTCGGCGATGGACCCCGACCTCGGCCGCTTCCAGCGCGGCGGCGGGAAGCTGCTTCTGTGGCACGGATGGAGCGACCAGCACATCTCGCCCCAGGGCACGCTCGCCTACTACGACGCCATGCAGAAGACCATGGGCCGCAAGGCCGTCGACGACTTCGCCCGGCTCTACCTCTTCCCCGGGGTCGCGCACTGCGGCGGCGGCGAGGGGCCCGACACCTTCGACGTGCTCACGCCCGTGATGGCGTGGACGGAGAGCGGCCGGCGCCCCGGAAGGATCGTCGCGTCCAAGGTGGCGGACGGCACCGCGACCCGCACCCGTCCCGTCTACCCCTATCCGCAGGTCGCGCGCTACGACGGCACGGGCAGCACCGATGACGCCGCGAACTTCACCGCCGCAACGCCCCGGGACGAGCCGCGCACCGGCTACCGCTGGCTGGGAGAGCGGCTCTACTCGGGCGGCTACCAGACCTGGTGCCGGGCGGACGGCACGCTCCTCGCCTGCCGGCCGTCGCAGACCTGGCTGACCCGCAAGGCGACCCGGGCCTGACCGATGGCGGCCGAAACCGATTCGGCACGGCGGCGAATGGGGCGCGCGAGCCCCGCCCATCGCGGCTAGTTTTACGGGGAAAGGCCGACCGCGAATTGGGGAGTGTGCCGTGGCCGAAGAGGCGGGCAGCATCATCGACACGTCCGTACCGCATTCCGCGCGCATCTGGAACTACTGGCTCGGAGGCAAGGACAACTATCCCGTCGACCGGGAGGCCGGCGACCAGTATCTGCAGGTCTACCCGGGAATCGCGGACATCGCGCGGGCCGGCCGCAACTTCCTCGCCCGCGCCGTCCGCCACCTGGCGGGCGAGCAGGGAATCCGGCAGTTCCTCGACGTCGGGACGGGGCTGCCGACCGTCGACAACACGCACGAGGTGGCGCAGCGCGTCGCACCGGATTCGCACATCGTCTACGTCGACAACGACCCGCTCGTCCTGTCGCACGCGCACGCCCTGCTCACGAGCCGTCCCGAGGGCGAGACCAGCTACATCGAGGCCGACATGCGCGACCCGGAGCAGGTCCTGCGCATGGCACGGGAGAAACTCGACTTCGACCGGCCGATCGCGGTGATGCTCATGGGCGTGCTCGGCCATATCGACTCCTACGACGACGTCCTGCACATCATCCGGACGCTGACGGGCGGCCTCTCCTCGGGCAGCTTCCTCGCCCTTTATGACGACACCGACACCGACGAGGCGCACAACGAGGCGCAGCAGCAGTACGACGACACCGGGGCGGTCCCCTACCGGCTCCGCCCGCCCGAGCAGATCACCGCCTATTTCGACGGACTGGAGCTGGTCGAGCCCGGCGTGACGGCCTGCGAGAAATGGCGTCCCGAGCCGAATCCGTTCGGCGACACACCGGTCACGTCCACGCTCTGCGGCGTCGCCCGCAAGCCCTGATCCGGGTCAGCGGCCGTCCAGCAGCGGGCGCCGGGGGTCCCAGGCGGCGCCGTCCCGGGCGTCGCGGCGGCGCCGGGCGATGCCCGACAGGGCCTCCAGGACGACGCGGTTGGCCAGCGCCGAGGTGATGTCGGCGTGGTCGTAGGGCGGTGACACCTCGACCACGTCGACGCCGGCGACCGGGAGCTCGTAGGCGGCGCGGCGCACCGCGTCGAGGAGCTGGCGCGCGGTGAGGCCGCCGGGCTCGGGGGTGCCGGTGCCGGGGGCGTGGCCGGGGTCGCAGACGTCGATGTCGACGGACAGGAACACCCCGTCGCATTCGTCGGTGGCGGTCGCGAACGCCTCGGTGAGGCATGCGTCGAGGCCGCGCGCGACGATCTCGGTCATCTCGTAGGAGCGCATGCCCTGCGCGGCCATCCAGGCGAGCGTCTCCGGGCCCGGCCAGTAGCCGCGCAGGCCGAGCTGCAGGAACCGGTCGCCGCGGACGGCCCCGGACTCGATCAGCCGCCGCATCGGCTGCCCGTGCCCGACCAGCGAGCCGAAAGCGACGTCGCCGGTGTCGGCGTGCGCGTCGAAGTGGACCATCGAGACGCGGCCCTGCCCGAGGTGCCGCGCCACCCCCGCGGCGTCGGGCCAGGCGATGGTGTGGTCGCCGCCGAGGACCAGCGGGATCGCCCCGTTCCTCGTGACGGTGTACACCGCCTCCTCCAGGTCGCGGACGGAGCGCGCGGCGTCGCCGGAGTACATCTCGACGTCCCCGGCGTCGAGGACGGTGAGGTCGCCGCGGAGGCCGTCCACGCGCAGCGCCAGCGACGGCCGCGACCCGTCCTGCGGCAGGTAGCAGGTCTGCCGGATGTACTGCGGCCCGAACCGGGTGCCGGGCCGGTGCGAGGTGCCGCCGTCGAACGGGGCGCCGAGGACGACCACGTCGGCGCCGGTGTAGGTCGCGGGGTCCGACCAGGTGCAGCGCGGCACGCCGAGGAAGGTGATGTCGGGGCCGAACTGCGGTCCGTACCGTTCTTCCCGGGTCATCCGCGTCCTCTCTGCCGCAACGGTGATGCCCGGGTGTTCTTCCCCGTCCGGGGCGTGCCGTCACCTGGGGGCGCGGGGCGGCCCGGTCATGCTCCGGGTTCGGGGGTGACGCCGTCGGGCATGACGTTCGGGCGGGCCTTCGCCACCAGGGCGGGGATGACGTCGTCCAGCTCGTGCGGGTCCCAGCGGGCGCCCTTGTCGACCACCGGGCCGGCGCGCCAGCCCTCCGCGACGCTGATCCGCCCGCCCCGCACGTTGAACACCCGGCCGGTGATCGCGCGCGCGCCCGGGCTCGCCAGCCACACCACCAGCGGCGCGATGTTGGACGGGTCCGCCGGGTCGAAGCCCTCGCGCGGGCGCTCGCGCCCCGGCGCCAGGTTCTCGGTCATCCGGGTCAGCGCGGCGGGCGCGACCGCGTTCACCGTGACGCCGTAGCGCCGCAGCTCGCGGGCCGCGATCACGGTCAGCGCGGCGATCCCGGCCTTGGCGGCGCCGTAGTTGCCCTGCCCGGCGTTGCCGTAGATGCCGGACGACGAGCTGGTGTTGATGACGCGGGCGTCGACCTCGTGCCCGGCCTTGTGGCGTTCCCGCCAGTACGCGGCGGCGTGCCGCAGCGGCGCGAACGTGCCGCGCAGGTGGACGTTGATGACCGCGTCCCATTCCTCGGCGGACATGTTGACCAGCATCCGGTCGCGGAGGATGCCCGCGTTGTTCACCAGGACGTGCAGGTCGCCGAACCGCTCGACGGTCGAGGCGACGAGCCGGCGGGCGCCCTCGAAGTCGGAGGCGTCGGTGCCGTCGGCGACGGCCTCCCCGCCCATCGCACGGATCTCCTCGACGACCTCGCCCGCCGGGCCGGCGGACGAGCCGGTGCCGTCCACCTGCGCGCCGAGGTCGTTGACCACCACGCGGGCGCCGTGCCGGGCGAACTCCAGCGCGTGCTCGCGGCCGATCCCCCGGGCCGCCCCGGTCACGATGACCACCCGTCCGTCGGCGATCGCGGACATGCTCGCTCCCTCCCGCCGCGGACGGGCCGGGCACCCGTTCCGGCGCACGCTTAACTAGAGTTGGTTTCTAGAATTAACTTTCAAAACCATGCGACGGGAACACCCGGATGTCAATGGGACCGGCGCCGCCGGACGGGATGGACGGGCGCACCGGCGCCGGGAGGCCCGATGGGATAGCTTCCAACGGTGGAATCCGCTGGAGTGTCCCTCGGCGGGGCGCGGCGGCCCGGCCGGGACGACGGCACGCACGCCGGCGACGCCGCGCACGCCGGGAGCCCCGCGTCCTTCCGCGGACGCCTGCTGGCGGGGCTGGCCGACTCGATCCGGGAGCGCGGCTTCCGCGAGACCACCGTCTCCGACATCGTCCGCCACGCCCGCACGTCCCGGCGCACCTTCTACGCGGAGTTCCCCACCAAGGACGCCTGCTTCGTCGAGCTCCTCCAGGTCACCAACCGGATCCTGCGCCGCCGCGTCACCGAGGCGATCGACCCGGCGGCCCCGTGGGAGACGCAGATCCGCCAGGGCGTCCAGGCGTACGTCGAGATGGTCGCCTCCGAGCCGGAGATCACGCTGAGCTGGATCCGCGAACTGCAGGCGCTCGGCGCCGGCACCGCCCGGCGGATGCAGCGCGAGGCGGTCGACGCGCTGTTCCGGCTGCTGCAGGACGTGACGGGCAACGCCGGGATGCTGCGGGCCGGCACCCGCCCGGTCGGCCGGCCCTTCGCGCTGCTGCTGATCGGCGGGCTCCGCGAGCTCACCGCCACCCTCGTCGAGGACGGCGCGGACGTCGGCGACATCACCGAGGTCGCGGTCGAGGCGACCATCGCGCTGTTCCGCCCGGTGCCCGAGAACGGCCCGGCGCCGATGCCCGGCGGCGCGCGCCCGCCGCGTTACGACGACGGTATTGCGGACCCGCGGAACTGATCTTCCGAACGGCGCCCGCGCCGCCGAATTTCCCTTCTCCGGCACGGTAGGCGGGCGTTCCGCACCGTGGTACCGTCCCGTACCACATCAACCCCGGTGCCCTTCGGCACGCGGGGCCGCCATGCCGAGAGCATCGTCCAGAAGAGCGCGCGATGGCCGACATTGACGAGGACGACTTCACCGAGCACGCCGTCCACCTGGAATACACATGGCGGACCTGGCGGTACATGCTCACCAGCACCGCGGTGCCCGCCCTGCTGTGCGTGAGCGCGAACGGCATCCTGCGGCTCGGCAGCTTCGTCGACCACGGCGCCGCCGAGCGGGTGTTCTGGGACGTGGTCACGCTGGCCATCCAGGACGCCGGCGGCCATCTGGCGGACATGCGGGTCAACAGCACCCGGGCGGCCGTCGTGCTGGAGGGCCCGCCGGACGGCCGCGCGCACCTCGCCGTCCGCTCGGCTTCCGGGTTCAACCTCGCGCACTGCTACGACACTTCCTACGACGCGCTCGACGCCTGGGCGCAGATGGCGAGCGAACTGGCGCTCAGGCCGTGCTGACCGCGCGAACCGCCGATCTTCCGGGAAATTGCGGAAGGCCGGCATCGGCCTCGCCGAAATTCAGAGGATCGACCATGTGAACGCCCGCTCCGGTGAATTCACCGGACCGGGAGAACACCGTCCGGCGGACGCGCGATCAAGGAACGGAATCGCCGCCTCCGGACGGTCCCCGGCCCGCCGACACCAGCCCGGTCTCATAGGCGAGGACGACGGCCTGGACGCGGTCGCGCAGGTTCAGCTTGGACAGGATCCGCGCCACGTGCGTCTTGACGGTCGCGGCGCTCAGCGTGAGGCGCTCGGCGAGCTCGGCGTTCGACAGCCCGGTGGCGAGCAGCCCGAGCACCTCCAGCTCGCGCGGCGTCAGCTGCGACAGGTCGCGGTGCACCGCGGGCCGGACCGCGTCGAGGGCCTCGTCGCGGGGCGCGAAGCGCTCGATGAGGCGGCGGGTGATGGCCGGCGCGAGCAGCGCGTCCCCCGCCTGGACGAGCCGGACCGACGCGGTGAGCTGCTCGGGCGTCACGTCCTTGAGCAGGAAGCCGCTGGCGCCCGCCGTGAGCGCCGCGTAGACGTAGTGGTCCAGGTCGTAGGTGGTGAGGATGAGCACGCGGGCGCCGCCGCCGGCGGCGGTGATCTGCCGGGTCGCCTCGATCCCGTTCGTCTCCGGCATCCGGATGTCCATCAGCACCACGTCCGGGCGCGTGCGGCGGACGGCGGCGACCGCGTCCGCGCCGTCGGCGGCCTCGGCGACGACGTCGATGCCGTCGGCCGCGAGGATCATCCGGAAGCCGGTGCGGACGAGCGCCTGGTCGTCGGCGATCACGACCCGCAGGCCCGCGCCGCCCGCGGCGGCGGCGCCGGGCCCGGTCACGGCGCCCGCCAGGGGATCGTGGCGGCGACGCGGAACCCGCCGGCCAGGGTGCGGCCGGACTCCAGCGTCCCGCCGTAGACGGCGAGCCGCTCGCGCAGGTTGATCAGGCCGCGGCCGTTGCCCGCCCGGGCCCCCGCCGCGCCCTCGCCGGGCGCGCCGCCGGTGTCGGTGATCTCGATGCGCAGGTCGTCGCCGTCGCACCGGACCGCCACCGCGGCGGACGCGCCGGACGCGTGCTTCATCGCGTTGGTCAGCGCCTCCTGGACGACCCGGTAGGCGGTGAGGTCGACGCCGGGCGGCAGCGGCCCCGGCGGCGGGTCGAGGTCGGCGGTGACGCGCAGGCCGGTGGCGCGGACCCGGTCGATGAGCGGGCCGAGCCGGTCCAGGCCCGGCTGCGGGACGGGCACGCCGGCGGCCTCGTCGACGGACGGCGCCAGCAGGCCCATGACGTGCCGCAGCTCCGCCATCGCCGCGCGCCCGCTGGCCTCGACGTCCAGCAGCGCCTTCTTCGACAGCTCCGGGTCGGCGTCCACCACCTTGCGGGCCGCGCCGGTCTGGATCACCATCACGCTCACATTGTGGGTCACCACGTCGTGCAGTTCCGCCGCGATCCGGGCGCGCTCCACCTCGACGGCGCGCCGCGCCGCCTCGTCCCGCTCCCGCTCGGTCTCGGCGAGCCGGCGCCGCCAGGAGCGCACCGTCATGGCCAGGACGCCGGCGGCGAGCAGGATGAAGAAGGGCGCCGACCAGTCCGGCAGCGAGGCCGCGGTGCCGCGGTAGGCGAGGCCGGCGAGGACGGCGGCGGCCCCCAGGCTCGCGACGGCCTGCGTGCGGTAGCGGCTGTGGGCGATGGCGCTGAAGCCGCCGACCAGGCAGGCGAGCACCGTCACCCAGCTGAGCCCGTTCTTCAGGGCGCACGCCGCCACCAGCACCACCCAGAACGTGGTGAGCGGGTACACGCGCCGGAAGGCCAGCGGCAGCACCGACAGGACGGTCAGGCTCCAGGACGGGTGGGCCGCGCCGGTGCCGTCGTCGACGCCGTCGGGCGGGGCGGGCGGGGCGGGCGGCGCGTCCGGGCCGAAGTCCATCTTCTGCGGATGGTCGCCGCCCGTCTTCGCCGCCACGAGCAGCGCCACCGCGGTCAGGATGAGGGCGAACGCCGCGTCCGTGGCGAGGGCGCGGCGCGAGGGCGGTTCGTCCGCCGGTTCGGGCCGGAGCAGCCCGCGCAGCCCCTCGCGCCAGTCGCGCGGTCCGTCCACCTGCATGCCCCACATTGTGTCTCCCCCCGCGCCGGCCCGGTATCGGCTGAGCGGGCGGGATCCTCGCCCGTGCGGCGTACATCGCGAGGATGACGCCCGGCGGAGTCGTCCGCGCGGCGGACCGGATGTCGGTGCGGCGGCGGACGCCCCGGCCGGCCCGCCGCGCATAGCTTCACGTCCGCTGACACCGGGCGGCGGCGTGCCGCCCGCAGGCGGAGGGCGGGAGCCTCATGGGAGACGTGATCGAGCTGGACGGCGCGACGAAGGAGTACGGCGGCGCGGCCGTGCCGGCGCTCGGGCCGGTGTCGCTGGCCGTCGAGGAGGGCGAGGCGCTGGCGGTCGTCGGGCCGTCGGGCAGCGGGAAGTCGACGCTGCTGAACCTGGTCGCCGGGCTGGACCGGCCGTCCGCCGGGACTGTGACGGTGGACGGGCGGCGCGTCGACCGGCTCGGGGAGGCGGCGCTCGCCCGGTTCCGGCGGGAGCGGATCGGGTTCGTGTTCCAGTTCTTCAACCTGCTGGACGACCTCACCGTCGCCGACAACGTGCGGCTGCCCGCGCAGCTGGCGGGGGTGCCGCGCCGCAAGGCGGCGGACCGTGCCGCCGAGTTGCTGGAGACGCTCGGCATCGGCCGGCACGCGGGCGCCTACCCGGGGCGGCTGTCGGGCGGCGAGCGGCAGCGCGTCGCGGTCGCGCGGGCGCTGGTCAACCGGCCGGCGCTGCTGCTGGCCGACGAGCCGACGGGCGCGCTGGACACCGCGTCCGGCCACGAGGTGCGCGAGCTGCTCGCCGAGGTGCACGCGGGCGGGCAGACGATCGTGCTGGTCACGCACGACATGGCGCTCGCGCGGTCGCTGGCGAGCCGGACGGTCGCGCTGGTCGACGGCGCGATCGCCGCCGACGAGCGGGCGGGGGCGCGGCGATGAGCGCGCTCGGCCGGGTCGTGCGCTCGGGCGTGGGGCGGCGGCGCGTCCAGACGCTGGTGGTCGCGCTCGCCACGCTGATGTCGGTGGCGTCCGCGGTCGTCGCCGGGTCGCTCATGGTGGCCTCGTCGGCGCCGTTCGACCACGCGTTCGGGCGGGCGCACGGCGCGCACCTGACCGCGCAGCTCGACGGCGGGAAGGCCACGGCCGCGCAGGCCGCGGCGACCGCGGACCTGCCGGGCGTCACGGCGAGCGCCGGGCCGTTCCCGGTCGCGGTCGTCTCGCTCACGGCGCGGGGCGGGGCTCCCCTGCCCGAGCTGACCGTGGCCGGGCGGTCCTCCTCCGGCGGCCCGGTCGACCGGCTGGAGATCACGGCGGGCCGGTGGCCGTCCGGGCCGGGCGAGATCGTGATGCCGGTGCAGGTGCCGCCCGACGTCGGCGTCGGGGCGGTGCTGACCGCGCCGGGCGGGCGGACCCTGAAGGTCGTCGGGCAGGCCCGCTCGGTCACCGGCTCCGCCGACGCGTGGACGACCCCGGCCGGTCTCGCCGCGCTCCGCACGGCGAAGACGCCCGCGACGACGCAGATGCTGTACCGGTTCTCGGGGTCGCCGGCGAAGTCGGCGCTGGCCACCGACCGCGCGAAGCTGGCGGCGGCCCTGCCGAAGGGCGCGCTGGCCGGTACCCAGTCGTATCTGGACGCCAAGTACGCCGCCGACCGCGAGGCGGCCACGTTCGTTCCGTTCCTGATGGCGTTCGGCGCGCTCGGCCTGGGCATGTCGATCATCGTCGTCGCCGGCGTGGTCGGCGGCACGGTCGGGGCGAACCTGCGGCGGATCGGGATACTGAAGGCCATCGGCTGCACGCCCGCCGAGGTCGTCCGCGCCTACGTCGCGCAGGCGCTCGTCCCGGCCGCCGTCGGGACCCTGCTCGGCGTGGTGGCCGGGAACCTGATCGCCTACCCGCTGCTCGGCGACGTGCAGCAGGTGTACGGGACGACCGGCCTGTCGGTCGCCTGGTGGGTCGACGCCGCCGTCGCGGCGGGCGCGCTGCTGGTCGTGGCGGTCGCCGCCCTGGTCCCGGCGCTGCGGGCGGGACGGCTGCGGACCGCCGAGGCGATCGCGGTCGGCCGGGCGCCGAGCACGGGACGCGGCCGGCGGGCGCAGCGGATCGCCGGGCGGCTGCCGCTGCCGCGCGCGGTGACGCTCGGGCTGGCGACGCCCTTCGCGCGCCCCGTCCGGTCGGCGTCGATGCTCGCGGCCGTGGTGTTCGGGACCGCCGCCGCGACGTTCGCGATCGGCCTGGCGGCGTCGCTGAACGTCATCGGCGACGCCCGCGACCCCGCCACGTCCGCCGCCGTCAGCGTGATGGGCGGGAGGCTCGCTCCTCAGGAGGCAGGGCCGCCGCCCGGCCAGGGACCGGAGCGGAAACCGGCGCAAGGACCTGCGCGAGGACCTGAGCAGGGGCCGCCTCCGATGGACGGGGCGAAGGTGAAGGCCGCGATCTCCGCCCAGTCCGGCACGGCGTCGTTCTACGGAGTCCGCAGCGCGCAGGCGACCGTGACGGGCGTCGTGGGAGCGGTCGACATGCGGCTCTACCAGGACGATCTGCGGGCGGGCGCGTACGAGATCATCGCGGGGCACTGGGTCACCGGCCCAGGCCAGGCCGTGGTGCCGACGCACTTCCTCGACGTGACCGGCCACCGCATCGGCGACACGATCACCGTGCTGGACCAGGGCACCGCGGTGCGGCTGCGGATCGTGGGCGAGGCGTTCGACCTCGAGAACGACGGGATGCGCGTGCACGCCGCCGCCTCCTCGTTCTCCGGAGTCGGGGACCGGGGCGCGGCCGACGAGTACCTCGTCCGGTTGAAGCCGGGGGTCTCGACGGCGTCCTACCTCGGCGGGCTGAACCGCGCGCTCAAGCCGCTCGGCGTGCAGGCGATGGCGACCGGCGGCGACACCAGCAGCACGATCGTCGTCCTGGACTCGCTGGCGGCACTGCTCACGCTGCTGCTGGTCACGGTGGCGGGGCTCGGCGTGCTGAACGCGGTCGTGCTGGACACCCGGGAACGCGTGCACGACCTGGGCGTCTGCAAGGCGATCGGGATGGCACCGCGGCAGACCATCGCGATGGTGCTCGCCTCGGTCGCCGGGCTCGGCGCCGCGGGCGGCCTGCTCGGCCTGCCCGCGGGCGTCGCCCTGCACCACCTGGTCATGCCGCTGATGGGGGACGCCGCGGGCACCCGGCTGACCGCGCGCATGACGGCGGTCTACGACGTCCCGCTGGTCGTCCCGCTGGCGCTCGGGGGCATCGCGATCGCGATGCTCGGCGCGCTGCTGCCGGCCGGCTGGGCCGCGAAGGCCCGCACCGCGACCGCCCTCCGCACCGAGTGACCCGGCCTCAGAGGGGGCGGGTCTCCAGGACCTGCCGGAGTTTCTCCTGGGCGCGGGCGGCCTGGCGGGCGCGGTAGGCGATCGGCATGTAGCGGAGGCGCTCGGGCAGCAGCGGCGTGCTGCGCCCGATGACCTGCCCGACGGCGCGCAGTCTCCGCTCGTCGGCCTTGCTCCACGACAGGCCGAGCTTCTCGCGGGCGCCCGGCGGGAGCGTGCCGACGGAGATGAGGCGGCCGAGGCGGCCGGTGGCGGCGATCAGGGGCGTCGCCACCGGCCGCAGCGGCGCGGGGACGCCGGGCGGGAGCTTGTCCATCCGGTCGAGGACTTCGAGGGCGACCTTGTGCGGGACGAGGGTGTTCTCCACCATGTCGTCGAAGTACGCCCAGTACTCCTCGATGGTCTTGGGCAGCATCCGCTCGGGCACCTGCAGGATCCGGCCGAGGTTGAGGAACTCGTCGAACACCTGCTGCTGCTCGTCCGGGGTCATCGGCGCGGGCGCGAAGTACTTGGACGCGGTGACGGCGGCGTAGAAGCCGGTCAGGTGCACCCATGCCCATGGTTCCGCCGACAGCGCGTGGTGGCTGGTGCCCTCCTCGTCCACCGCGCTGAGCGGCTTGTGCATCTCGCGGAGCCGCCTGCCCTCCTCGATCGCGGTCCGCCCGCCGTACACCCAGGTCTGCACGGACGCGAAGCTGCGCGCGGCGCGGCCCAGCGGATCGCGGCGGAAACTGGACAACCGGTCGACCACGGTGCCGATCGCCGGATGCATGGTCTGCAGGATGAACACGCTGTTGCCCGCGATCGCCGAGGTGTAGAGCCCCATGGTGTCCCAGAGGATCGAGCCGGGCTCGAACGGGACGGGCTCGGGGCGCGCGGCGCCCCGGGCCGCGGCGTCCGCTGCTGGCGCGGTGGCCGCGTTCTCGGTCATCGTCATGGTCTCGCCTCCCGATGCGTCTCGCATTACAGTGGAACGCGAATAAGTAGTCGCTTACAAGTCGCGTTCCGGAAGGGTCCCCCGATGCCCCGCTCACCTGGGCTCTCGCCCCGCCGGACGCCGCGCCAGGACCGGTCGCGGCAGACGGTGGAGCGCATCCTGGACGCCGCCACTCGCGTTCTGTCCGAGCACGGCTACGACGGCGCGTCCACCAACCGCATCGCCAGGGCGGCCGGGATCAGCAACGGCTCGCTCTACCAGTACTTCCCCAACAAGGACGCGATCGTCATCACGGTCATCGACCGGTTCGCCGACCATCTCGCCGACCGGCTCGGCGCGCAGATCGAGTCGACCATGCACGCGTCGTGGCAGGAGGCCGGCCGCGCGCTGCTGGACGTGCAGATGCGGCTGTTCGAGGAGCACGCCGACCTGCTGCGGATCATCGTCGAGCAGATCCCGCGGCTCGGCCCGTTCGACAAGCTGGCCGCGCTGCAGCGGCGGCTGACCGACCTCGTCCGGGTGTACCTGCTGGTGAACCGGGACGCGTTCCGCGACGACCTGGACGTGGACGCCGCGCTGTGGATCCTCGCCGAGGCCGTCGGCGAGCTGTCGATCAAGTACGTGCTGGACCGGCCGCCGATCCCCCGCGAGCGGATGATCGACGAGCTGGCCGAGCTGGTGATCCGCTATATCCGCGGGTAGCCGGCCCGCACCGGCTCGCCCGGCCACAACCGGCGGGTGAAGGGGTCCGCCGCCACCAGCCCGGTCAGCAGCACCGGCCCGAGCGCCAGGCTGAACAGCACGTCGGTGAGCCAGTGCTCGTCGGCGAGCGTGAGGGACGCGCCGGTCAGGAACCCGGTGACCAGCGCGGCGTCGCGCCGGGCCCGCGCCGTCAGCCGCCGGCCGAGGGCCGGGACGACGATGACGAGCAGTTCGACCGCGACCCAGATGAGCAGGAAGCCGTTCAGGGTGTGGCCGGACGGATAAGCGTCGCCGTGCGTCCACAGGACGTCGGTGTTCCCGTACGGATACGTTCGCGGGATCACCGACTTCACCCCGATCTGGAGCAGCGACAGCAGAACCACGACCGCGAACGGCACCAGTGCGGGACGCGGCGAACGCGTCCGGAGAACCCCGAGAACCGCCAGGGGGACGAGGACGTATTCCACGATGACGCCGCGCTGCCCGAGCTGGGTGAAAACCCCGACGACCGACATCCACCCGCCCCGGACATCGGCGTCGTAGAACCTGTGGACCGTCCAGTCGAGATGCCGGAGCGGGCCGTCCGCCAGAACGTCGGCCGTGACACCGGCCATGACGATGGCGGCGAGGACGTACCAGCCCCACGACCGCCAGCGCATACGGAGGGTCTTCCCCGATCACCACCCGTGACGCATGGGGCACGGCCCCATAGCGGGCCGGGGGCGACATGGGCGCCCCGCACATTTCGAAAGGGCACCGCATTGGCTTGACTGCCGGATGGGCGCCCCTCCTTCCCGATCCCCACCCCGTTCGACCGATCCGGGAGAGCCCTCATGCATCGACCACCCCCGCGCATTCTGCGGCGCCTCGCGAAATGGCTCGCGTCCGCCGCCGCCCTCACCCTGCCCGCCGCCGTGCTGGGCGCGGTCGCGACCACCGCCCCGGCGCACGCCGCGACCGGCACCTACCAGCAGGTCACCGGATTCGGGTCCAACCCCGGGAACCTGCAGATGTACGAGTACGTCCCGGCCGGGCTGCCGTCCGGCGCCCCGCTCGTGGTGGCGCTGCACGGCTGCACCCAGAGCGCGGACGACTACTACTCCCATTCGGGCTGGCCGCAGTTCGCCGACCAGTGGAAGTTCGCGGTCGTGTTCCCGCAGACGACCACGTCCAACAACATCCAGAAATGCTTCCAGTGGTTCGATCCCGCCAAGGACGCGCGCGGCGGCACCGAGTCGGCGTCGATCGTCCAGATGGTCTCCTACGCCGAGCAGAAGCACGGTTCGGATCCGCACCGGGTGTTCGCCACCGGGCTTTCGGCGGGCGGCGGAATGACGGCCGACCTGCTCGCCGCCTACCCGGACGTCTTCGCCGGCGGCGCGATCGACTCGGGCCTTCCGGCGCAGTGCGCCACCAGCCTCGCCGCCGCGAGCGGCTGCCAGATGAACAATCAGAACCTCACGCCCGCGCAGTGGGGCGACAAGGTCCGCAACAGCCACTCCGGCTACACCGGACCGTGGCCGCGCGTCGCCATCTGGCAGGGCACCTCCGACTACACCGTCTATCCGGTGAACGCCACCGAACTGCGCGACCAGTGGACGAACGTCTGGGGTATTTCCCAGACGCCGTCGAGCACGCACAGCCTGCCCGGCGGCACCACGCAGAGCGTCTACAACGACGCGAACGGGAAACCGGCCGTCGAGGTGTACTCCATTTCCGGGATGGGCCACGGCCTCGCCGTCGACCCCGGCTCGGGCACCGACCAGTGCGGCACCACCGGCGCGTACTTCCTCGACGCCATCTGCTCCACCTCGTACACGGCGAAGTTCTGGGGGCTCGACGGCTCGGACGGCACCGACCCGGGCGATCCAGGTGACCCCGGCGACCCGGGTGACCCCGGCGGGCCGCAGCAGTGCTTCACGGCGAGCAACTACGCGCAGGTCGTGGCGGGGCGGGCGCACATGAGCGGCGGCTACACCTACGCCAACGGCTCCAACCAGAACATGGGCCTCTACAACGTGTTCGTCACGCACACGCTGAAGGAGACCTCCACGAATTACTACGTCATCGCCGATTCCGGCTGCTGAACCCCGGACCGGGCCGTCCGCTGGGGCGGCCCGGTCCTACGGCGTGATGACGAGCTTCCCGCGCGTGTGGCCGCTCCGGCTCTCGTCGAAGGCGGCGCCGACGTCGTCGAGGGAGAACGTCTTGGCGACGTCCACCCGCAGCGCGCCGCGTTCGACCATGGCGGCCAGGTCCGCGAGCTTCGCGCCGTCGGGTCGCACCCAGATCCAGTGGCCGCCGTGCTGCTCCACGCTGTTGTCGGCGACGGACACGTGCCGCCCGCCCGGCGCGAGGACGGCGAGCGTCGCGTCAAGCTGCCCGCCCACGAAGTCGGCGACCGCCGTGACGCCGTCCGGCGCGAGCTCGCGGACCCGCTCCACCAGCCCGTCGCCGTAGGCGACCGGTTCGGCGCCGAGTTCGCGCAGGTGGTCGTGGTTGGACTCGGACGCGGTACCGATGACGCGGGCGCCCCGGTCGACGCCGATCTGCACCGCGAAGCCCCCCACTCCCCCGGACGCCGCGTGCACGAGCAGCACGTCGCCCTTGCCGACCTCCAGCCGGTCGAGCGAGCGCTGCGCGGTCATCCCGGCGAGCGGCAGCCCGCCCGCCTCGTTCCAGCCGAGCGCCGCCGGCTTGCGCGCGCAGTGCACGGCCGGAACCGCGACGTACTGCGCGAACGTCCCGGCGTGCACGACGCTCTTGCGGGCGTAGGCCATGACCTCGTCGCCCGGCGCGAACTCCGGCGTGTCCGGGCCGGCCGCGCGGACGACCCCGGCGACGTCCCAGCCGGGGATCACCGGGAAGACGACGTCCATCATCGCGTCGAGCCCGCCGGACATCACCTTCCAGTCCACCGGGTTGACGCCCGCCGCGCGCACCTCGACCAGCACCTCGCTCGGGCCGAGCTTCGGGTCGGGCGCCTCGCCGGCGGTGAGGCGGGAGTTGTCGGAGGCATAGGAGTCATAGGTGGCGGCACGCATGTCCCTCAACCTGCCACCGGGCCCGCCCGCTAAACCCGCTCGCCCACGGGTGCGGTGCCGGGTGCGGGACGCACCCGCAGCCCCGGCACGAGGGACACGGTGACCGCGACCGACGCCGCCCCCATCACCGCCATTCCCGTCGCCGGCGAGGTGGCCTGCGCGATCCCGCCCGCGAGCGCGGCGCCGACCCCCTGCATGGCGAGCATCCCCGACGAGTGCAGGCCGAGGGCGTGGCCGCTCAGCTCGTCCGGGGTGAGCTGCAGCAGCCGGTCCTGGAGCAGCAGGGTCGCGCAGTACCCGACGCTCGCCGCGGTGATCGCGGCCACCGCGACGGGCAGCGGCGGGTTCAGCGCGAAGACCAGGTAGGGGGCGGCGAGCAGCAGCCGCATGGGCGCGTCGAGGGTCTTGCGCCAGGCCGGCGGGACGAACCGCCCGGCGAGCGTGTCCCCGGCGAGCATGCCGACCGCGCTGGCCGCGAGCAGCAGCCCCGCGTTCCGCGGCGCGTACGGGACGAACAGCGACTCGCAGCCGACGATCAGCCCGTTCGGCACCCACAGCGCCAGGTAGACGGCCCGCCGCGGCCCCGACGACCACAGCCGGACGTTGTTGCGCCACGTCTCCCCGGCGGTCGCGCGCCCGGTGGCGCGCGGCGCGCGGGCGCTCAACCCGAACCGGGCGGTGGCCGCCGCCGCGAGGTACAGGGCCGCGCCGATCAGCAGCGTCCCGCGCGCGGAGAGCGCGTTGACCAGGACGCCGCCCATCGCGAACCCGATGATCTGCATCAGCCCGACCGACATGTTGAGCACCGACCGGCCGAGCAGGTACCCCTCCCGGTCGAGGATCTCGTTCAGCAGCCCGTACCGCACCCCGCCGCCGACCGCGCTCACCACCCCGAGGGCGAGGACGAGGGCGAACACGCCCCACACGGCCAGCCCCGGGACGGCCTGCGCGGCGGTGCCGGCGGCGAACAGCAGCGACAGGCCCGCGAGCGCGGCGCGCGGCGGAAGGCGGTCGGCCGCCGACAGCAGCGTCAGCGCCCCCGCGAGCTGGGCGAGCATCGGCCCGAACATCGCCAGCGACGACAGCAGCGGCGAACCGGTCCTGGCGTACACGAGCGTGCCGAGCGCCAGCCCGCTCACCGTCTGCGCCGCCACCTGGCCGGCCGAGGTCAGGAACAGCGGCGTGAACTCCGGCGTGCGGAACAGGTCCCCGTAGGTGCGCATGATCGAATTCTCCGGGGCATCCCGCCGGGCCCGTTACTCTTTCGCGGGGAGGCGAAACCATTGGGCTGGTGGGAGATCAACGCGGACACGCTCGCGGGGAGCCGGTTCGTCGTCTCGCCGCTCGCCGAGGCCACCGCCTGCCTGAAGGCGCTGCGCTGGGAGAGGGCCGGGAACCCGGCCGAACGCGCGTGGCTGGACGCCCACCTGCCGGCCTACCGCGCGCGGATGGCCGCCGACCCCGTGACGGCGCGGCTCGTCCAGGCGGCCTTCGTGCCGAGGTGGAACGCCGACTTCGTCACGCCCACCCCGACCGGCGAGCCGGAGGCGTCGTTCGAGGCCGAACTGGAGTGGATCCGGGGCACGGCCCCCGAGGCCGCCCGCGCCGACCTCGCCGTCTCCCTCGACGGCCCGCCGCCGTCCGTCCTCGACCGCGACGACCTGCCCGAACGCGCCGCCGGCCTGCTCACCTGGGTGTGGCGGGAGATGGTCCGGCCCGACTGGCCGCGGCGGCGCCGGATCATCGAGGCCGACATCGTCTCCCGCGTCGCGCACCTGAGCCAGGGCGGCTGGGCCGCGGCCCTGAGCGACATGCGCCCCGGCATGCGCTGGCTCGGCGCGAACCGGCTGCAGATCAACACCGCCGACTACCCGCCGCGCGACCTGGCGGGGAAACCGCTGATGTTCGTGCCGGTCACCCCGGGGCAGTCCTGGGTCTCCTGGGATCGGGCGTCGTCCCGGTACGCGATCGTCTACCCGTGCTCCGGCACCCTCGCCGACGCGGACGCCGCCCCGGTGCCCGACGCGCTCGGCGCGCTGCTCGGCCCCGTGCGCGCGTCGGTGCTCGTCCTGCTGGACACCCCGAAGAGCACCACCCAGCTCGTGGCCCTGACCGGCCGCGGCCTCGGCAGCGTCGGCCGCCATCTGAAGATCCTGCTGGACGCCCGGCTCGTCCGCCGCCGCCGCGCCGGCCGCTCGGTCCTCTACTACCGCACCCCCGCCGCCGAAGCGCTCCTCGCGGCCCAGCGGACGTCCCGCCCGCGCGGCCGGTGAGCCGGCCGCGCGGGCGGGACACCGGGTCAGCAGCCGCTCCGGGTCAGCCTGATCTTCCAGGCCGGGGTCCAGTCGACCTCGGCCGTGATGGGAGCCGCGGGAACGCAGTCGATCTGCGCGCCGCCGCGGTTGTAGAGCCTGACCGCGGCGCCGCCGGTCTGCGCATTGGTGAGGCCGCCCTGGCCGCGCCAATTGCTCAGGTTGTAGGTGCCGTACTTGTAGAAGTCGAAAACGTAGTATCCGCTGCCGTAGGAGACGATGGCGCAGGCGCGCCCCGAAGGGCATTTCGGAATATTTCCGGCATTGCTGTAGTACTTGTGCGAGACGGCGGGCGACGTGGACGGTGCCGCCGCGGCACTGGCGGGAGGCGCCGCGGCGACGAGCGCGAGCGCGGCCGCGCCGAGTCCGACGGCGATTCCGGCCTTGCGCCGAGCCCCTGCGATTCCACTGGACATGCTCATGGATTTGCTGCCCTCGCTTTCCCCCGGGTGCACACCCCGTGACGACATGGTCGATTCCGCTCGTTACAAGCGGTCAACGCCAGTGACTCTATGTGGCGCAACCAATCATGTAAAGAGCAGAAAAGTGTTACCGCATGCCGCCGTCGCGTTCCGAAATGCGGCGTCCCTTTTCCATTCGCGGAAACGTCCGTAATCCGGGCCCGGTCAGCAGGCGGTGGCGCGGTCGAAGCGGCGGATCAGCTCGATCGCCGCGTCGATGACCTCCTGGGCCTCGGCCTCGTCCTCGCTGGTGGCGACCTCACGGCCGGCCTCGCCGATGACGGTGGTGAGGACGGCGACGGTGAGGCGGTCGATCGGCTCGCCGCCGAGCGCGAGCAGCACGGCGTTCTGCCGGACCCAGTCGCGGCGGCGGGTGCGGCGCATCAGGTCGAAGCCGGGCGGGCCGTCGCCGTCCATGAACAGGCGGGCGAGGTCGCGGCGCTCCCAGGAGCCGGCGAGGAACGCCCGGGCGCCGGCGATGAACAGCTCGACGGGGTCGTCGACGCCGGCGTTCTTGGCCTCGGCGACGCTCGCGGTGGCGGCCTTCTCGTGCGCGCCCTCGTGCTCCTCCCACAGGGCGAGGAACAGCTCGGTCTTGCCGCCGAAGTGGTGGTAGAGGCTGCCGACGCTGGAGCCGGCGCGCTCGACGACCTCGGAGATCGCGGCGTCGGCGAAGCCGTGCGCGCAGAACACCTCGCGCGCCGCCTCGAGCATCGTGCGGCGCGTCTGCGCGGTGCGGCTCCATTCCCAACCGCCCCTGCCGCTCGGCTTGCGGGCCATCGGTCCCCCGTCCGTCGGCGGCCGCCGTCCGGCCGTCGGTGGAACAGATTCTAGAAAGCGCTCCGGACGGCTTGACGGCGGGACGGCCCGATGCGCAACCTAGAACCGATTCCTAGAAATAGATTCTAGGATTGATCGGAGGGCCGGCCCATGGACTTCTCGCTGAGCGCCGAGGAACGTCAGATCCGCGACACCGTCCGCTCGTTCGTCGAGCGGGAGGTCGTGCCGCTCGAACCGGACGTGCTGCGCAACGAGCGCGCCGGGCGCCCGGGGCTCGACCCGCAGGTGCTGCGCGACCTGCGCGACAAGGCGCGCCGGTCCGGGTTCTGGGGGATCAACACGCCCGAGGAGTACGGCGGCGCCGCGCTCGGCCCGCTGATGTCGGCGATCGTGGCGATGGAGACCGGCCGCACGTTCGTCCCGTTCAGCTTCGGCGGCACCGCCGACAACATCCTGTACGCCTGCGACGAGCGGCAGAAGCGCGCCTACCTGGTCCCGACGATCGAGGGCGAGCGGCGGTCGTGCTTCGCCATCACCGAGCCCGGCGCCGGGTCGGACGCCCGCAGCATCCGCACCCGCGCCGTCCGCGACGGCGACGACTGGATCATCAACGGCGAGAAGACCTTCATCACCGGCGGCAACGAGGCCGACTTCGTCATGGTGTTCGCCGTGACCGACCCCGACCTCGGCGCGGACGGCGGCGTCACCTGCTTCCTCGTCGACCGGGACATGGGCTGGAAGTCCGAGCCGATCCCGACCATGGGCGAGTGGGGGCCGGCGTCGCTGGTGTTCGAGGACGTCCGGGTGCCCGGCGCCAACGTGCTCGGCGAGGTCGGCAAGGGCTTCGACCTGGCGATGCGGTGGATCGGGCAGGGCCGCTACATGATCCCGGCGCGGGCGATCGGCGCGGCGGAGCGGATGCTGCAGATGGCCGTCGACTACGCCAAGGTGCGCGTGTCCATGGGCCACCCGATCGCCGACTACCAGGCCATCCAGTGGATGATCGCCGACTCGCAGGTGGAGATCGAGGCGGCGAAGTGGCTGACGCTGTACGCGGCGTGGCGGGTGCAGGAGGGGCTGGACGCGCGGCACGCCTCGTCCATCGCCAAGCTGAACGGCGCGGTCATGGCGAACCAGGTCGTGGACCGGGTGCTGCAGATCCACGGCGGCATGGGGTACACCAAGGAACTGCCGATCGAGCGCTGGTACCGGGAGCTGCGGCTGCTGCGGATCTTCGAGGGCACCGACGAGATCCAGCGCCGGACCATCGCCCGCAACCTGCTCAGGGGGCACGTCCGCCTGGGCGCCATCGGGGAGTGAGATGACCTCTCGCGATCCGCGGGCCGGGGTCCGCGCGCTGTTCAATCCGGGCTCGATCGCGCTGGTCGGCGCGAGCGACAAGTCCGGCTGGTCGGTGAGCACGTTCGGGAACCTGCGGGCGCACGGGTTCGCCGGCCCCGTCCACCTCGTCAACCCGCGCGGCGGGCTCGTGCACGGGCACGCCGCGTACCCGAGCCTGGCGGAGCTGCCCGGGCCGGTCGACCTCGCCTACGTGATGGTGCCGACGCGCGCCGTCCTGCCCGTGCTGCGGGACGGCGCCGGGGCCGGCATCAGGAACTACGTCGTGCTGACCGCCGGGTTCGGCGAGGCGGGCGAGGACGGCGCGCGGCTGGAGGCCGAGGTCGTCGCGTTCGCGCGGGAGGCGGGGCTGACCGTGCTCGGCCCGAACGGCAACGGCTACATCAACGCCGCCGCCGGGATCACCCCGTACGGGCTGCCGATCCCCCCGCCGCTGCTGCGCGGGCCGGTCGGCGTCGTGCTGCAGAGCGGCGCGCTGGCCAGTTCGGTGCTGGCGTTCGCGCAGGCCCGCAACATCGGGCTCAGCCTGCTGACCTCGATGGGCAACGAGTCGCTGGTCACCGTGCCGGACGTCGTCGACTACCTGGTGGACGACCCGGCGACCCGGGTCGTCGCGCTGTTCCTGGAGTCGGTGCGGGACCCGGAGGCGTTCGCGCGGGCGGCGCGGCGGGCGCTGGCGGCGGGCAAGCCGGTCGTCGCGCTGAAGATCGGGCGCAGCCGGCTGGCGTCGCGCACCGCGCGGGCGCACACCGGCGCGCTCGTCGGCGACGACGGCGTGGTGGACGCGGCGTTCCGGCGGCTCGGGGTGATCCGGGTCCGGTCGCTGGAGGACCTCATGGTCACCGCCGGGCTGCTGGCCTCCGCCGGGCCGCTGCCGGGGCCGCGGATCGGCGTGGTCACCCCGTCCGGCGGGGCGTCGGAGATCATCGCGGACCGGGCCGAGGACGAGGGCCTCGAACTGCCCGCGTACGCCCCGGAGACCACCGCCGCGCTGGCGGAGATCCTGCCGCCGTTCGCCACCGTGCAGAACCCCCTGGACGTCACCGGCTACGTCCTCATCGACCGGACGCTCCTCGGCCGCGCGCTGGAGATCGTCTCCGCCGATCCGGGCATCGACGCGGTGATACTGCTGACCGACCTGCCCCGGTTCACGCCGCCCGACCCGTCGGTGCCGATGGCGAACTTCGAGGCGCACGCCCGCCGCATCGCCGCGTCGCCGCGTCCGGTCGTGGTGGTCGGCAACACGCTGACCGACGTGTCGGAGTTCGGGCGGACCGTCCAGGAGAAGACCGGGTTCCCGCACGTCGTCGGCGGGATCGAGCACGGGATGCAGGCGATCGGCGCGGCCGTCCGCTGGTCGGCGGCGCGGCGGCGCGCCTTGGAACGCCCGGAGCGTCCCGCGGCCGGCGAGCGCATCGCGGTGGACGGCGCGACCGGCGTGTGGGCCGAGCACCGCGCCGCCGCGCTCCTCGCCGGAGCCGGGCTGCCCGTGGTGCCGTCCGAGCTGGTCGGCGGCGAGGACGCGGCGGTCGCGGCGGCGGACCGGTTCGGCTATCCGGTCGTGCTGAAGGCGGCGGCGGACGGCCTCGCCCACAAGAGCGACATCGGCGGCGTCCGCCTCGGCCTGGCCGGTCCGGACGCGGTCCGCGCCGCCTACCGCGAGGTCGTGGCCGCGCTCGCGGGGCACGCCGGTGCGGGCGCGCTCGTCCAGCCGCAGCGGTCCGGCGGCGTGGAACTGCTCGCCGGGATCGTCCGCGACCCGGCGTGGGGCCTGACGCTCGCGGTCGGGCTCGGCGGCGTGTGGGTCGAGGTGCTGCGCGACTCCGCGCTGCGCCTGCTGCCGGTGGACGCGCGCGACGTCCGGGAGGCGCTCGGCGAGCTGCGCGGCGCCGCGCTGCTCAACGGCGCGCGCGGCGCCAAGCCCGCCGACCTCGACGCGGTCGCGAACGTGGTGGCGCGCGTCGCCGCGGTCGCCGCGTCCCTCGGCGACCGGCTCGAGGCGCTGGAGGTCAACCCGCTCCGCGTCGACGGCGCCGAGGTCGAGATCCTCGACGCCCTCATCACCTGGAACTGACGCCGTGGCGGTGCGCCGCCCCCTGTGACGGCCTGCCTTGGGGGGCGGCACACCGCGGCTCAGCGGTGCGAGGCCAGCACGAGCACGGCGGCGGACATGAACATGCCGCCGTTGCCCAGCACCACGCTGACCTCCGCGTCCGGCACCTGCGCGGCGGCCTCCTTGCGGAGCTGGCGGACGGCCTCCTGGATCGCGAACATCCCGTACATGCCGGTGTGGGTGTAGGACAGGCCGCCGCCGTTGGTGTTCAGCGGGAGCCGGCCGCCGGGCGAGGTGTGGCCCTCGGCGATGAACGCGCCCGCCTCGCCGCGCCCGACGAAGCCCATGTCCTCCAGGCCGTAGATCGGCAGGTGCGCGAACGCGTCGTAGATCATCACATGGTCGACGTCGCCGTGCCCGATGCCCGCCTCGGCGAACGCGGCGCGGGACGCCCGGCGGAACCCCGCCGAGCTGGTCAGGTCGGCCATCTGCGAGATGATCGGCGACTCGGCGGACTCCCCCGCCCCCAGCAGGTGCACGAGCGGGCGGCGGGTGCCGAGCGCGCGGGCGCGGTCCTCGGACGTGACGACGAGCGCGCCGCCGCCGTCGGTCACCAGGCAGCACTCCAGCAGGTGGAACGGGTAGGCGACCATCCGGGACGCGAGGACGTCCTCGACCGTGATCGGCTCGCGGTACATCGCCCGCGGGGTGAGGTTCGCCCAGCGCCGCTGCGCCACCGGGACCTCGGCGAGCTGCTCGTGGGTGAGGCCGGTGTCCTTCATGTACCGCAGCGCGGTGAGGGTGAAGGCGCTCGTCGGGCCGAACACGCCGTACGGGGCCTCGAACTGGCCGCTCAGCGAGTCGGGCGAGCGGGCGTAGCGGGGCGCGCCGACGCGGGAGCGGCCCGATTCGCCGTGCGTGATGAGGACGGTGTGGCACATCCCGGCGCTGATCGCCGCCGCGGCGTGCCGGACGTGGAACAGGAACGACGAGCCGCCGACCTGCGTGCCGTCCAGCCAGGCGGGTTCGATCCCCAGCGAATGCGCGATCTCGACCGGGCCGGGGGTGCCGACGGCGGCGACGCCGTCGATGTCGTCCTTGGTCAGCCCGGCGTCGGCGAGGGCGTTGCGGGCGGCTTCGAGGTGCAGCTGCCGGGTGGAGTGGTCGGGCAGCCGGCCGATCCCGTCGGTCTCGGCCGCACCCGCGATGACGATGTTCACCGGGCCTCCGCGGGGGTGAAGAGCGGTAGGCGCACGTCGCCGCGCGGCTCGAAGACGACGCGGAGCGGCAGGTCGAGCGGCAGGTGCTCGGGGTCGGCTGGGACGCCGACGAGGTTGCTCATCATCCGGACGCCCTCCTCCAGCTCGACGATCGCGATGACGTAGGGCGCCTCGTCCTCGAAGCCGGGCGCCGGACGGTGGTTGATCACGTACGAGTGGAGCGTGGCGCGCCCGCTGGCGGTCACCCACTCGACGTCGCCGGAGCCGCAGTGCGGGCAGGCGGGGCGCGGATAGAAGAAGTGCCGGGCGCAGCCGCGGCAGCGCTGGACGCGCAGCTCGCCGGCGGCGGCGCCGTCCCAGAACGGCCGGGTGTCGGGGGTGGGCCGCGGGACGGCCTTGGACGGTGCCTTGGGCTGGGCCTTGGACGGTGCGGGCCTGGAGGCGGTGGACATCGCCCTCCTCGTTGAGAGTTCTAGATCGAGATTCTAGAACTTTGCTCTGGAAAATTTAAGGACCCGAATCTAGAGTTCGCTTCTAGAACCACCGGGCCCGAAAGCCCCCCGCCGGGACAACCGGAAAGAGGTGCCATGACCACCCTCGATCACCCGGCCGCCCCTGAACCCAGAGCCGCGATCGACCGCCTCTGGAAGCGCGACCTCGACCGCTACCCGGAAACCGGCCCCCGCGTGTGGTACCTCGCGGTGGTCGTCCTCGCCACGATCGTCCTGTACTGCGAGCAGTACGTGACCGGCGGCGTCGCGCCGCTGGTGCTCGCCCACTTCGAGATGTCCTTCCTCTTCTACGTCAACGCGCTGGTCATCGGGGGCCTGGTCGGCGCGTTCGGCGCGCTCGCCGCCGGCCTCTGCGACAAATGGGGCCGCGCGAACCTGGTCGCCTACGGGCTCGGCGTCACCGGCGTGCTGACGCTGCTCATCCCGTCCATGCCGAACAAGTGGGCGTTCGTCGTGCTGCTCACCGTGATCGGGATGGTCGAGGGGGTGATCCTGGTGGCCACGCCCGCGCTGGTCCGGGACTTCTCCCCGCAGCTCGGCCGCGCGTCGGCGATGGGCTTCTGGACGCTCGGCCCGGTCGTCGCGAGCCTCATCGTCAGCTTCGTCGCGAACCGGACGCTGGAGCGCCTCGACGACAGCTGGGCCAGCCAGTACTACATCATGGGCGCCTTCGGGCTCGTCGTGTTCGCGATCGCGCTCGGCGGCCTGCGGGAGCTGAACCCCGGCCTGCGCAGCCAGGTCATGGTCAGCGCCGAGGACCGCGCGAAGGTGGAGGCGCGCGCCGAGCAGGCCGAGGCGAGCGCCGACCTCGGCCGGCCGTGGGCGCAGATGATGAAGCTCGACATCCTCGCCCCGGCCGCCGGGATCTCCATCTTCCTGATCATCTACTACACGGCGGTCGGGTTCTTCACCATCTACCTGACCACCACGTTCGGGTTCTCCACGTCCCGCGCCAACGGCATCAACACCTGGTACTGGGCGATGGACGCGATCGCGCTGGTGATCGTCGGGGTCGTGTCCGACCGGACGCGGGTGCGCAAGCCGTTCATGGCCGCGGGGACCGTCCTCGCGGTGGTCATGACGTACGTGTTCCTGACCCGCGCCTCCCATCCGCACACGAGCTTCGCGACGCTGGCGACGATCGTCAGCCTCCTGGCGGTCGGCCTCGCCATCGCGTACGCGCCGTGGATGGCGGCGTTCACCGAGACGATCGAGCGCCGCAACCCGGCGGTGATGGCGCACGGCCTCGCCGTCTGGGGCTGGACGACCCGGATCGCGGTCGCCGGCTCGGTCTTCGCGCTGCAGTACGTGGTGAGCAGCGCGAACACCCTGGTCGACGCCCCCGGGAAGCTCGCGGAGGCCAAGGCGGCGCAGGAGGCGGGCCACGCGCCCTCGGCGGCGCTGATGCACCAGCTCGCCGACATCAAGCAGGCGGCGGCGGACGCGCCGCACCAGTGGCAGCACTGGTGGTGGGTGTGCATCGTCGCGCAGCTGCTGTTCTTCGCGCTGATGCTGCCGCTCGCCGGGCGGTGGAGCCCGCGCGCCGCGAAGGCCGACCTGGAGGCGGCCGAGGCGGAGAGGTAGGCGGTCCGCCGGCGGCCGTCCCGCGGACCGGTGGTCCGCGGGGCGGCCGTCAGCGGTGGCTGTGGGCGCGCGACCACAGGGCCGTCCAGCCGCCCGCGCCGAGCCAGGACGAGGGGACGCGCAGCCCGTGCTCGGCGATCTCGTCCCAGAACAGCGCGGTGTCGGCGCCGAGCTCGGCGGCATCGGGCAGCGCGCGCCGCCACGGCCCGTCCTCGTCCTCGAGGGTGGTCGCCGGATAGCCGGGAACGGCCACCTCGCGCGGCGGCACGACGGTCGCGAGGGGGACGTCCGGCGCGTCGCAGGTGACGAGGACGGCCAGCGCGCACAGCGGCGGCTCGGTCGTGCGGTGCGCCACGGCGCGGGCGACGGCCGGATCGTCCTGGACGGCCAGCCGCCCGACCGCCGCGCGGACCCGGCGCGCGACCAGGTCCAGCGCGTACGGGCCGGCGATCGCGGGCAGCGTGACGAGCCTGCGCAGCGTCTTCGGCAGCGGCGGCTCGCCGAGCAGCAGCGGCAGCCGGTCGAAGCGCTCCCGCAGCGCCGGGTCGAGGCCGTCCAGCGCGGTGGCGAGCGGCCGCGCGCCCGTCGCGTCCCACAGCCGGACGAGCGGGACGGCCCCGGTGCCGAGCGCGCGGCGGACGGCGGCGGTGAGCTGCGCGGACCCGAGGCGGCGCAGCCGGGTGAGCGCCGCGTCCGGCGGGGTCGCGGCGAGCGCGGCGAACACCTCCAGCGTCCCGGCGCCGGTGCGGTCCCAGGCCGCGCGGGCGAGGTCGCCGAGCGCCGGTCCGACCTCCTCGACCAGGCGCGGCGCGGCCCGCCGGCGCGGCGTCCGGACGGGCGGCACCTCGTCCGGCACCGGCTCCTCGGGCGGCCTCGTGCCGGGGATCGCGCCGACCCAGGCGCGGAACCGGCGCTCCAGCTCGGGGTCGGGCGCCTCGTTGAACCGCGCCGCGATCTCGGTGACCCGCCAGCCGCGCGACAGCGGGCGGCGCGGGCTCACCTCGGCGTTGACGACGAGCACGCCGTCCTGGTCGTAGAGGCCGAGCAGGGCGACGCGGCCCTCGCGGGCGTCTTCGACGTACCAGTGGCCGGCGATGCAGTTGCCCATGTAGTCCGACCATTCGGCGAGGTCGCGCGCGCTGCGGGCCGCCTTCACCCGGACCTTCGCGCCGGGCACGGCCATCCCGTCCAGGGCGGCCAGCGCGGGCGGGACCTTGAACGCGCCGGTCAGCGCCTCCCTGATCGCCGTCCCGGCGGCCAGGCCCGCGGTGAACCCGGTCCAGGTGCGCGCGCCCTTCGGCGGGACGCCGCCGAGCGCGATGAGCTGCGCGGCGCCCGACACCGCCAGCGTCACCGAGTCGAGCCGGGGCGTGAGGGGCTCCGGTTCCTCCGGCGGCGGCGGGTCGTGGTCGAACCAGGGGGCGCCGGTGCCGTCCACCGAGCGCGCCGCGTCGTGCCCGTGCAGCTGGGCCAGCGCGTCGATCAGGTCGACGTACCAGAGCAGGTCGCCGACGAGCTCCTCGCGCTCGCGCAGCGGCTCGCGGTCGCCGAGGAGCGGGCCGGTCCACGGCGGGATGCCGCCCCATCCGGCGAGCGGCCGCACCGCGCTGTACCCGGACGCGGCGCGCCAGCCGCGCAGGCCGTGCCCGCCCCAGTCGCGCAGCAGGTCGTCGTGGTGCCCGATCATCCGGTCCATGACCGCCTCGACGGTCTCGACGACGAGGACGCCGAACTCCTTGGCGCGGGTCAGCCGCGGCTTCACGAAGCCGAAGAGCCGGGCGTCGACGGGCTTGCCGGCGGACAGCCTGCGGTGGATCTCCCCCACGGGGACGGTGGGCCGGGCGGGTAGCCCGCCGGAACGGCCGCGGCCGCCGGCCCACGCGGGGCACCGCTCGATGACGGCGCCGAGGAGCGCCGCGGAGCGCGCGAGCCCCTCCTCGAAACCGTGGTCGGCGACCGCGACGGCGGTGCGCAGCAGGGCGGTGGCGGCGATCGCGTCCTGGAACGTCCGGACGAGCTGGTCGCGCCAGTAGGCGTCGGGCGGCGTCCACCGCGCCGCGTCGGCGAGCGAGGGCTCGTGCCCGAGTTCGCCCCTCAGCCATCCGGCGACCACCTCGTCCTCGTAGCGGACGCGGCTTTCCCGCAGGTCGTCGAGCCGGTCGCGGCGGCCCTGCGTGGCCAGGCGGCGGTCGCGGCGGCCGAGTCGCTCCTGCTGTCCGAGCACCCGCGCCCACAGGTCGAGGAGCAGGTCGAGCCGGCGCGGGCGCGGCACGTCCGCCAGCACCCGGCGCAGGTAGCCGGCGAGCACGGACGGCGACCCCGGCACGGCGGTGTCGGGCCCGTCGAGGTCGAGGACGCGCTCCAGCTGCTCGGGCCCGAGGACGTCGCTCGCGGCGGACGCCAGGTGCAGCGCCGCCCACCGTCCCTCGCCGGCCGCCTTCGCCGCCGCCGCGCCCACCCGCCTGGTGACCGACGGGCCGAACAGCGCCACCAGGAGCCGGGTCCGGTCGCCCAGCCGGTCCGCGTGCTCCAGCCCGAGCGCCCGCAACGCCGCGAGGACCGCGTCGCGCTGGTCGCCGCGCGCCCCCTCCAGACGGGCGGAGCGGAACCCGGCGCCGAGGTCGGCGCCCGCCCCCGCGGCGACCACCCCACCGGCCTCGACCAGCGCGGACAGCTCCCCGACGGCGTGCCGGACGTCCTCGCCGGACGCGCCGGCGGGCCCCAGCGCGACGGCCGCGCCGGGCTGCGCCCCGGACCCGTCGGCGACCCGGACCGGGGCGCCGGACGGACCCGCCGTCCACGCGCCCATGTCCGAGGCGACGACTCCGCCCGCGAGCCTGATCTTCACAAGGTCAAGTCTTGCCCGCCCGGCTCGCGGAGTCGACCGGTTTCCGACGTTCTGGACGGGTCAGGGGCGGAACGGCGCGGCGATCAGCGCGGCGAGGAGGGCGGCGCAGCGGGACAGGTCGGCGGCCTCGATGCGCTCGTCCGCGGCGTGCGCGCCCCGGCCGCGCGGGCCGAGGCCGTCGAGCGTGGGCAGGCCGCGCGAGCCGGGCAGGTTCGCGTCGCCCGCGCCCGCCGCCGGACGGCCCCGGACGGTCTGCCCGAGCGCGGCGCCCACCTCCGCCAGGTGCGCCAGCAGCGGGTTGCCGGGGTCGTCCTGCCAGGTCGGGCGGGACGTCAGCACCTCGGCCTCGACCTGAGCGCCGTCCCGGACCGGGCGGGCGGCGCGGAGCACGTCCAGCATCCGGCGCTCGGATCCGGCGTCGGTAAAGCGGAGGCCGATCTCCGCCCAGGCGTCCCCGGCGATCACGTTGGCGCGGCGGCCGCCCTCGATGCGGCCGATGTTGAGCAGGGTCGTCCCGTCGTCCGGGACGGCGGCGCGGACGGCGGCGAGCTGGTCGAGCAGCTCGTCGATCGCGGACACGCCGCGGCCCGGGTCGAGCGCGGCGTGCGACTCGCGGCCCCGGACCCGCAGCGCGACGCGGGTGCTGCCGCGCCGCGCGGACTTCAGCGCGCCGTCGGGGTGCGGCGACTCCAGGCCGATGACCGCCGCGGCGCCCTCCATCTCGGCCTCGACGAGCGCGCGGCCGGTGGGGCTGCCGACCTCCTCGTCCGCGACGACGACGGCGCGGACGGGCGCGGGCACCGCGATCCCGGCGGCGTCGAGCGCCTGGAACGCGGTCTCCAGCGCGACGAGGCCGCCCTTCATGTCGAAGACGCCGGGGCCGGTGATGGTCGTGCCGTCGTCGGTGTAGGGCATGTCGGCGAGGCGCCCGACCGGCCAGACCGTGTCGTAGTGGCCGACCACGAGCAGGTGCCCGGGTCCGTCCGGCCCCCAGGACGTGACCAGATGGTCGCCGCTCGGGGACGGCACCCGGCGCACCCGGCCGCCGGCGGCGGCCTGCCCGGCCTCGACCAGGCCGGCGCAGCGGGCCAGCGCCGCGGCGTCGCCGCTGGGCGACTCGGCGAGGGCGTATGCGCGCAGGCGGGCGCGGGAAGGGTCCAGCAGAGCGGCGGCGGCCTCGGTGATGCGGGCGGCGGCAGCAGGGTCCAGCGCGGTCATGTCCCTCCGGCTCCGAAGATCGTTGACGAACATACGAATCGTATGTCCGTCAGCATCCTCGCAATATTTGACGCTGACAAGGCATGATGCTACAACGAGGACATAGATCTACAACATATCTAGGTCAGGACATGTGCTGACAGTAAGCGATGCGATGCCTGTGAGATCCCCGGCCGTCCACGTGCGGCCCCTGTCCGGGCCCGCGGAGATGCGCGCCGCGGTCGCCCTGTACCGCGAGGTGTTCCGGCTCGGCGAGACCGACCCCGCGGTCAGCCCGCGGCTGCTCATCTCGCTCGCGCACAACGGCGGTTCGGTCGTCGGCGCGTTCGACGGCGGCGAGCTGGTCGGGTTCGCCTACGGCTTCGGCGGCATCGCCCCGTCCGGCGCCGTCTACCACTACTCGCAGATGGCCGCCGTCCGCGACGACCAGCAGGGCCGCGGCGTCGGCCGCGCCCTCAAGCTCGGGCAGCGCGAGCAGGTGCTGTCCACCGGCGTCACCGCGATGCGCTGGTCGTTCGACCCCGTCCGCACCCGCAACGCGCACTTCAACCTCGACGTCCTCGGCGCGGTCGCGCGCTGGTTCGAGCCGAACCTGCTCGGCGTCGAGGACGTCGGCCGCGACCGCGGCATGCGCACCGACCGGCTCATCGTCGAATGGGACCTGACGGCCGATCCGGAGTCCGCGCCCCGCCGGGCGCCCGCGCCGCCGCGCGTGCCCTGGGGCGAGACCGCCCGCGACGGGGACGCCGTGCTGCTCGGCCTGCCCGCCGACTGGGACGCCCACGTCGCCGCCGACCGGGCCGCCTCCGTCGCGCTCCGGCAACGCGTCGCGGACGTCATGGGCCGCCTGGTCGCGGGCGGCCACGCCGCCGTCTCGTGCAAGGTCGCCTCCGGCGTCACCAAGGTCGCCTCCGGCGACACCGCCGTCTACCGGTTCGTCCCCGACCCGCAGGAGAAGAACTGATGCCCGCCGTCGCCGCCGTCGAGGCGTTCCGGCTGCGCCTGCCGCTCGTCCACACCTTCCAGACCAGCTCGCACCGCAAATCGCATCTCGAGCACATCGTCGTCCGGGTGACCGACGGCTCCGGCGCCGCCGGCTGGGGCGAGATCGCCTCGCCGAGCGACCCGTACTACTGCCCGGAGACCGTCGACACCTGCTGGGCGATGCTGCGCCGCTACCTCGCGCCCGCGCTGGTCGGCGCCGAATGGGACCACCCGTCCGAGGCGGGGCGCGCCTGGGCGCGGGTCCGCGGCCACCACTTCGCCAAGGCCGGGCTCGACATCGCCTGCTGGGACCTGTGGACCCGCGCCACCGGCACCCCGCTCGCCGCCGCGCTCGGCGGCACCCGCGAGCGCATCGCCGCCGGCGTCAGCCTGGGCATCGAGCCGACCGTCGAGGACCTGCTCGCGCAGGTCGAGCGGCACGCCGCCGACGGGTACCGGCGCATCAAGCTGAAGATCGCGCCCGGCTGGGACGTGGCGCCGACCCGGGCCGTCCGCGAGGCGTACCCGGACCTGGCCGTCCAGGTCGACGCCAACGGCGTCTACCCCGAGTCGCTCGAAGCGCTCGCGACCATGCGGGAGCTGGACGGCCTCGGCCTGCTGCTCATCGAGCAGCCGTTCGCGCCGGGCGCGCTCGCCGCGCACGCCCGCCTCGCCGCCACGATCGGCACCCCCGTCTGCCTGGACGAGTCGGTCGACGACCTCGACCAGCTCGACACGGCCATCGCGCTGAGCGCCGGCAGCATCCTGAACGTCAAGGTGTCCCGGATGGGCGGGCTCACGGCGGCCCGCGCGGCGCACGACCGCGCCGTGGCGGCCGGCTGGAAGGTGTGGTGCGGCGGCATGCACGAGTTCGGCGTCGGCCGCGCCGCGAACGTCGCGATCGCGTCCCTGCCCGGCTTCGACCTGCCCAGCGACGTGTCCGGCTCCGACAAGTACTACGCCCACGACATCGTGGCGCCGCCCATCCGCGCGACCGACGGCACGGTGCCCGTGCCGTCGGGCCCCGGCCTCGGCCACGAGGTCGACGAGGCCCTGATCCGCGCCCAGGCGACCGAGACCTTCCGCACCTGACCCCTTACGGGGCGGGTGGCGGGGGCGTGAGGCCGGTCGCGGTGTAGACGGCGCGGCCGGTGTCGGCGATGAGGGCGGCGGCCTCGTGCTCGCTGTCGATGCCCTCCGTCATGGCCACGAGGATGATCGGCTCGCGGCCCTTCGCGAGGACGATCCCGGCGTCGTGGCAGACGGACGCCAGCTCGCCCGTCTTGTGGGCCAGCGTCACGCCCGGCGGTAGGTGGCGGGGCAGGCGGTCGTTGACCTGCTGGCGGGCCAGCACGTCGAGCGCGAACGCGGTGCCCTCCTCGCCGAGCAGCTCGCCCCGGACCAGGCCGGTCAGCAGCGCGGCCACGTCCGCCGGGGTGGTGAGGTTCTCCTCGCCGCGCTCGCGGGCCGCCGCGTCCATCATCACCCGGGCCAGCACCGTGCCGTGCAGGCCGCGGCCGGCGCACCAGGCGTTCACCGCGTCCCTGCCGACCAGGTCGATCAGCAGGTTGGTCGCGGTGTTGTCGCTGACGATGATCATGAGGGTGACCAGGTCGCGGACGCTGAACTCCGCCGCGTCCGCGAGGTCCTTGATGACGCCGCTGCCCGGGACGCGGGCGTCCGGCGGCGCCGGCAGCCGGTCGTCGAGCGACCGGCCGCCGGCCCCGGCCTCCGCCAGCACCGCCGCCATCACCGCGAGCTTGATCACCGACGCGGAGGTGAAGCGGTGGCCGGCGTTCACCTCCGCGCGCTCGCCGGTGCCGAGGTCGTGCGCGACGACGCCGAGCGTCCCGCCCAGGCGGTCCGCCCGCCGCACCAGTCCGTCGAGTTCGCCGCGCATGTCAGACCTCCAGGGGGCAGTTCTTCCCGAGGGGGGACGACCCCCCACCCCCCCGGGCCGACTTCGTCGGGATTAAAGCAGGATCGCGAACAGCACCAGGAACCCCGCCGTGTTCGCGACCATGATCGCCCAGCCGTTGAACAGCATCATCCGCAGATCGCTGGAGCGGGCCAGGCCCATCTGCCCCATCATGTCCGCGGTCGGGTACGGGCCGAGCTGGTCGATCTGCGCCGTCCCGAGCAGCGACACCGCCCACGCGGCGGGCGGCACGCCCAGCGACGTCACCAGCGGCCCGAACAGCTTGTTGATCAGGACGACCTGGGCGACCGCCGCGCCGGGCACCGCGTGCACGTAGCCGAGGAGCACCACCAGCAGCAGGAACGCGTACGGGCCGACGTCCGGCATGACGTCCTTGAGGTGGTCGAAGATCGTGTCGAACGCGCCGGTCTTCTGCACCAGGGTCAGCAGCGGGTCCAGCAGCCAGAACAGCATGAACAGCCAGATCAGCCGGGCCGCGCCCGCGTAGACGGCCTCCGCCGTCCCCTTGGCGCCGAGGCCGCCGGCCAGGCCGGTCGCGGCGGCGGTGACGACCATGACGACCAGCGCGTAGGAGTACCCCGCCTTGACCCACACGCCGTACACGGCGAGCGCGACGAGGACGGCGATGAAGGCGAGCGCGGCCCATTGCCCGCGCTTGTTCGGCGCCGCGTCGGCGTCGTCGTCCTTGGCGGCGTCCTCCGGCGCGTACTCCTGGTCGGTGTGCTTCTGGATCCAGCGGGCCATGAAGAACCCGGTCACGAGGGTGATCGCGCCGACGGGCAGGCCCGCGTGCAGCAGGTAGTCGCCGTAGGACAGCTTCGCGGCGGCCGTGATCGTCACGACCGGCGGGGTGAACGGGCCGAGCATCAGCCCGGCCGCGCCCGCCGCGTGGAACATCGCGGCGACGGCCGGCGGGCGCCAGCCCATCCGCGCCGCGATCGGGATGACGATCGGCGCGATGATCGCGTTGCCGCCCGCGAGGGTGCCGAGCGCGCCCACGATGACCAGCGACGACACCATGACGCCGAGCTGGACGCGGGTCGGGGTGCTGAGCCCGATCCGGCCCATCACCGTCCGCACGAGGGTCTGCGCGGCGCCGGTCTCCTGCGCGACGTGGCCGAGGCCGGCGCCGAGCAGGATGATCAGGCCGATCACCGCGACCAGCGAGCCCATGGACGTGGCGAGCTGCTCGCCGAGCGGCACCGGCGCGGTCCTGGTCATGATCGCGGCGACGATGACGGCGCCGATCGTGGCGAGCACGACGTCGACGCCGAGCAGCGCCAGGACCGCGTACATGATGATGGGGACGAGGCCCCAGATGCCGGCCTTGCCGCCGGCGACGGCCAGGCCGATGCCCGCGGCGACGCAGATCGCGAAGCAGACCACCGCGGTGAGCTGCCTGCGGTCGAGCCGTCCGCCGAGCGTGACAGCGCTACTCAATCGCGCTCCTGTTCAACGGGGATCCCGGGGGGATCCGGAAAAATGCGCTCAGCCGGCACGGCGCAGCACGCGTCCGGGACGCGCGCCGGTGGCCGTGCCGTCGCGCAGCACGGGGACGCCGCGCACGAGCACGTGCCGCACACCCGTGGCGAGCCGCCAGGGATCTGCGAAGTCGGAGTTGTCGGTCACCGCGTCCGGGGCGAACACGGCGAGGTCGGCCACGCGGCCCGGCCGGATCTCGCCGCGGTCGGCCAGCCCGAGGCGGGCGGCGGGCAGGGAGGTCATCTTCCGGACGGCCTCGGGCAGCGTGAGCAGCCCGTCCTCCCGGACGTAGCGGCCGAGCACCCGCGCGAACGTGCCGAAGCTGCGCGGGTGCGGGCGGCCCGCGCCGGACGGGGCGAGCGTCCAGCCGTCGCTGGCGACGCTGACGAGCGGGTGCGCGAGGACGGCCGACACGTCGGCGGCGGACATGGCGTGGTTGACGATCGAGACGGTCGCGTTGTGCGCGGCCAGCAGCTCGAGCGCCGCCTCCGCGGGATCCATGCCGGTCTCGGCGCCGATCTCGGCGAGGCTGCGGCCGGTGAACCGGGAGTAGGGGCCGTCCGGCAGCCCGGCGACGACCACGCCGGCCGGGTCGATGTCGCGGCCGAACCGGGCGCGCAGCTCCGCGGCGATCCGGCTCCGGGTGGAGCGTTCCATCAGGCGTTCGAGCAGCCGCGGGGCGCCGCCGTCCATCGCCCAGCCCGGCAGCCGCGACGTCAGCGTCGTCGACGAGGCGGTGTAGGGGTACACGTCGGCGGTGACGTCCACGCCCTCGGCGCGGGCCGCCTCGATCCTCGCCAGCGCCCCGTGGACCGCGCCGTGGTTGGCCGGGCCCATCGCCTTGAGGTGCGAGATCTCCAGCCGCGCCCCCGACCGGCGCGCCGCGTCCAGCGCCTCGTCGACCGACGCGAGCAGCTCGTTGCTCTCGTTGCGCATGTGCGTGGAGTACAGCAGGCCGCGCCCCGCCGCCTCGGTGGCGAGCGCCGCGACCTCGGCGGACGAGGCGTAGGACCCGGGCGCGTAGATCAGCCCGGTGGAGAAGCCGAACGCGCCCTGCTCGGCGGCGGCGGCCAGCAGCGACCGCATCCGCGCCAGCTCGTCCTCCGTGGCGGGGCGCTCGTCGGCGCCCATCACCAGCGTCCGCAGCGCCTGGTGCCCCACCTGCGTCGCCAGGTTGATCGCCGGCCGTTCCGCCTCGACGGCGCGGGCGTAGCCGTCCAGGTCACTCCACTGGAAGTCGACGCCGGACGCCAGGAACCCGGCGGCGCCGCGCAGCTCCTCCGCCTCGGCGACCGGGAACGGCGAGAACCCGCAGTTGCCGCCGAGCAGCGTCGTCACGCCCTGGTGCACGGCCGTGTCGGCGGCCGGGTGCTCCTGGACGGTGAAGTCGGCGTGCGAGTGCAGGTCGATGAAGCCGGGCGCGACGACCAGCCCGGTCGCGTCCAGCTCCGGGCCCTCGTGCGTCTTGCCCGGCGGGACGACGTCGCGGATCACGCCCTCGCGCACCACCACGTCGGCCCGCCGCGCCGGCGCTCCGGTGCCGTCCAGCACGTCGCCGCCGGTGATGACGACGTCGTCCGCCTCGTGCCTCGCGTGCGTCGCGTGCCTCATCCGTCCGCGCCCCCTCGTTCGTCGGAGTAGATCGTCAGGGCCCGCGCCAGCCCCTCGCGCCTGGCCAGCCGCCGCCGCGCCCCTTTGGCGCTGGCCGCGGTGAGCGTGGCGAGCGCGTGCACGACGGCGGAGATCGCGGTCGGGGAGTCGCTGAAGGACGCGCTTCCGGTGTCCACCACCACGGTGGTGTGCGCGGCGGCGGCCAGCGGGCTGCCCGCGTCGTCGGTGATCGCGACGACGTGCCCGCCCGCCGCGGCGAACTCGCGCGCCACGACGATGGTGGGGCGGGCGTACCGGCGGAACGAGAACGCGATGAGCACGTCCGTGGGCCGGACGTCGCTGAGCACGTCGATGGCCCGCACGGCGGACTCGTCGATCAGGGTGACCCCGGCGAGGCTGGCCGACAGCTCCAGGTGCAGCAGCGCCGCGTGCGCGCGGCTCTTGGCGGTGCCGAGGACGAACCGGCGGCGGGCCGCGACGACCCGCGCGGCGGCCTGCTCCAGCGTCCCGTCGGCCTGCAGCGCGGCCATGGTGTGCTCGAGGTTGGCGCGGTCCGCCTCGATCACGGCGTTGAGCAGCACCGAGGCCGAGGACTGCCGCCGCAGGCGCGCGCCGTAGCGGGCGTTCGGGCTGCTGAGCCGGCGGTTCTCGGCCGCCGCCTCGTCCCGCGCGTCCGCCGCCGGGGGCCGGCGGGACTCCTCGCTCACGAGCCGCTCCCGTCCATTGATACGTAACCTATCTTGCCGCGCCCTGTTTCTAGCAGTATGGCGCAGCACACGTCAATGATGCTGCTCAGTCCAAATCCAGCCGGGTCGCTCAGAGACCCCGCCACCCTTGGCATCCCCTGACGATAGGGAACGTATCCCGACATCCACGATCCGCACCGATGAGGGCTCCCGACGGGAGGCCGGTCCGGCGCCGGGTCGTCCTGGCGCAGCGCGGCCGGCGCCCGGGACGGGCGCGAACAGTGAGTCTGGGGGTTTTCTGGAGATCTTGACAAAATTCGCGGCGTATCTCCCACGCAGGTCTAGCCTGTCGGAATGATCCCACCCTTAGGCGTTTCCACCCCCGCGACGCGGCTCGGGTGGCTGGACGTGCTGCGGGGGTGGGCGGCGCTGGCGGTGGCGCTCCACCACGCCACGTACGTGTACCTGCCGGACGTGCGGATCGGGCTGCAGGGCTGGTTCGACCCCGGCACCTACGGGGTGCTGGTCTTCTTCCTGGTGAGCGGGTACATCGTCCCGGCGTCGCTGGAGCGGCGCGAGAGCGTGCGCGGGTTCTGGATCGGCCGGTTCTTCCGCATCTACCCGCTGCTGGCGGTGGCGTCCTTCCTCGCGGTGCTGCCGTTCCTGCTGGGCGTGCTGGGCCTGCGGGCGGGACTGGAGCACTACCATCCCGTGACGGCGGTCCTCGCCCACCTGACGATGATGCAGGACCTCCTCGCCGTGCCGAACGCGATGAACGTGCTGTGGACGCTGTCGTACGAGATGGCGTTCTATCTGCTCGTCGTGGCGCTGTTCGTGGTGCGCGCGCACCGGCGGTCGGCGCCGGTGTCCGTCGGGATCGCGGCGGCGGCGGTGGCGGTGGGCGGGCTGCTGCAACCGTGGCTGCTGTCCGGGCTGCTGTCCCGGAAGGCCGGGGTCGGCGTGGTCGTCGCGGCCGGTTCCGTCGCGCTGGTCGTGGCGGTCGCGGCGGCGATGGCGCGCCGTCCGGGGGCGCGCCTCGCGGGCGGGCTGCTCGGCGGGCTGCTCGCGGCCCTCCTGGTGACGCTGAACGGCCGGGTCGACGCGTGGCAGGGCCTGGCGATGATGGCGCTGATGTTCGCCGGGACCGCCGTCTACCGCGCGGAGCACGGGCAGATCCCGCGCTGGTCCGGCGGGGCGGCGGCGGTGCTGGTGCCGGCGGGCGCGCTCGCCGCCGGGCTCTGGAACATGCACGGCTACTGGCACGCCCAGCTCGTCTGGGCGGGAACGGTGGTGACGGCGACGGCGACGTTCGCGGGGGGCTGGCTGCTGCGGCACCGCCGGTTCCCGCGCTGGGCGACGGGCCTCGGCGCCATGAGCTTCTCGGTGTACCTGCTGCATCCCCTGCTGCTGATGGTGTCGGCCCAGTTCCTCGACCGGTCCGGCCGCGAGGACGTGCTGGGCCTGCTGGTCTTCGTCGCCGTCCTGCTGGCCGCCGGCTGGGCGTCCCAGCGCTGGATCGAGGCGCCCGGGCAGCGGATGGGCCGCCGCCTCGCGCGGCGCGCCCCGTCCAAGGCGGCCGAGCCGCCGGTGCTGGTGTCCTGAGGCCACCGCCTCCCGCGCCTCGGCCTGGGGTCAGCGCCGGGTGCGCGGCAGGAAGGCGACCAGCGCGGTGCCCGCCGCCGTGATGATCGCGGCGATCAGGAACGCGGTCGCGTAGCCGCCCGCGAGATCGGCGCCCGACCGGGCCGCCGCGGTCGCGAGGATCGTCAGGCCGATCGCGCCGCCGATCGTCCGGGAGGTGTTGACGACGCCCGCGACGGCGCCCGCCTCGGCCCGGCTCACCCCGGCCGTCGACGCCTCCACCAGCGGCGTCATCAGCAGGCCGAAGCCGGTCGCCATCACGATGCCGGGGCCGAGGATGGAGCCGGCGAACGTCCCGCCCGCGTCCAGGACGGCGCTCTGCCACGCGAACCCGGCGGCGGCCATCAGCCCGCCCCCGGCGGCCAGGAGCCGGGCGTCCATCCGGGCCATCAGCGTCGGCGCGAGCTTCGAGCCCACGATGATGCCCGCGGTGTGCGGCAGGAACGACACCCCGGTCCGGACGGCGCTGTAGTGCAGGACGTTCTGCATGTAGAGCGACAGGAAGTACCAGAGCGCGAACCCCGCCATCGTGCTGACGAGGGTGGCGAGGTTGCCGACCGCGACGCTGCGCAGCCGGAACAGCCGCAGCTGGACGAGCGGCTGCGCCGTCCGGGACTCCACGGCGACGAACAGCGCCAGCAGGGCGAGCCCGGCGAGCAGCGGGAGCAGCGAGTCCGCCGACGTCCAGCCGTGGTGCTCGGTCTGCCCGATGCCGAAGGCGAGCAGGCCGACGCCGCCGGTGACGAGCACCGCGCCGGGCAGGTCGAGGCGCTGCCGGGCGGCGGGCGCGGCCTCCTCGCGCAGCCACCGCGCCGCGACCACCGCGATGGCGGCGCCGACCGGCACGTTGATCAGCAGCACCCAGCGCCAGCTGAGGTAGTCGGTCAGCAGCCCGCCGACGAGCCCGCCGGTCGCGCCGCCGGCGGTGCCGACCGCCGTCCACATCGCGATCGCCCTCGTCCGCGCCGGCCCCTCGGGGAACGTCCCGGTGATCAGCGACAGCGTGACGGGCGCGAGGATGGCGGCGCCGAGGCCCTGCACGGCGCGGGCGCCGATGAGCATCCCGGCGTCCTGCGCGAGCCCGCCCGCGAGGCTGGCGGCGGTGAACAGGCCGAGGCCGGTGATGAACACCCGCTTGCGGCCGAACAGGTCGGCGGCGCGCCCGCCCAGCAGCAGGAACCCGGCGAACGCCAGCGAGTAGGCGTTGACGACCCACTGCAGGCTCGTGGCGCCGAGGCCGAGCCCGCCGCGCATGCCCGGCAGCGCCACGTTGACGACGGAGATGTCCAGGACGACGAGGAACTGCCCGGTGGACGCGGCGAGGAGGGCGGCCCAGGACGGGGTGCCGCCGGCCTCCCGTTCCCCCGCCTCGGCGGCGTCGCTTTCTCGGATCGTGGTCATGGGCCTCATGCTGTCGGCGCCGCGCCCGGCCGCGCGTCGGCCGCCGGACCCAATCCGCGGGGTCCCATCGACCTAGGTCCTCGCCTCGGCCCCGCCGCGCCCGGCGGGCGCGGCGGGGCCGGGACGGTCAGTGGGAGGGGCGGTGCCGGACGCCGATCGCGGCGACGGCGGCGCCCACCGCGCACAGCACGCCGGTGACCAGGACGGCCGCGTGCACGCCGTTCATGAACGCCTGCCCGCTCGCCTCCACGACGGCGGCCTTGACCTGCGCGGGCATCGCGCCCGACGTCGGCGAGACGCCCATCGCGACCGCGTCCTCGGCCCCGGCCAGACCGCCGGTCAGCGGGGCGGGCACGCCGGCCGAGGACAGCTCGCCGGCGTAGGTCGCGCCGACGCGGGCGCTGATCAGCGACACGAGCACGGACGTGCCGAGCGCGCCGCCGATCTGCAGCACGGTCGCCTGCAGCCCGCCCGCGACGCCGCCGTCCCGGACCGGGGCGTTCCCGACGATCGCGGCGGACGACGCGGACAGCACCATCCCGGCGCCGAGCCCGAGCGCGACGAACGGCGGCCACATCACGGCGAACGGGGAGCCGGCGTCCCAGCCGAGCATCGCCAAGCACGCGGCGGCCTGCAGCGCCATGCCGAGCGGCATGGTGAACCGCGGCCCGAACCGGTCGGTCAGCGCGGCGCCGAGCGGCGACGCGACGACCGACGCCAGGCTGAGCGGCAGCGTCCGCACGCCCGCCTCGACCGGCGAGAGCCCCCGGACGTTCTGCAGGTACAGCATCACGAAGAAGATCACGCCGAGCAGGACGAAGAAGTTCAGCGCGGTGATGATCGCGCCGATCGTCAGCGCGGGGTCGCGGAACAACCGCATCGGCAGCAGCGGGTGCGCGACGCGGGTCTCGACCCAGCCGAAGACCAGCAGGACCGCGAGGCCGCCGCCGATCGCGCCGAGGGTGCCGGGCGACGACCAGCCCCACGTCTCGCCCTTGACGACGCCGAACACCACCGCGAGCAGGCCGACCGCGAGCAGCGCGACGCCCGGCAGGTCGAAGCGCTCCTTCCCGGCGTCCTCCTGCTTGCTCTGCGGCAGGACGAACGCGCTGAACACCAGCGCGACGACCCCGATGGGCGCGTTGATGTAGAAGACGGACTCCCAGCTGACGTGCTCCACGAGCAGCCCGCCGACGATGGGCCCGAGGGCCGTGGACACCGTGGACACCATCGCCCAGATGCCCACCGCCATGCCGAACTTGCGCGGCGGGAACACGGCGCGCAGCGAGGCGATGGTGTTCGGCATCAGCAGCGCGCCGAACAGGCCCTGGAGCGCGCGGAAGACCAGGACGCCCTCGATGGACCCGGCGAGCCCGATCGCGATGGACGCCGCGACGAACCCGGCAACGCCGGCCAGGTAGAAGGTGCGGCGCCCGAAGCGGTCGCCGAGCTTGCCGCCGAGGATCAGCGCGGCCGCCAGGGCGAGCAGGTAGGAGTTGGTGACCCACTGCAGGTCCGCGGTGGAGGCGTGCAGGTCGCGGCCGATCTCCGGGTTCGCGATCGACACGACGGACCCGTCGAGGCCGACCATGAACAGGCCGAACGCGACGGCGATGAGGGTGAGCCACGGGTTGGCCCGCAGGCCCCCGCGCTTCCCGTGCGCGGGCCGCGAGCGCGGCCCGGCGGATTCCACGGACGTGGACGGCATTGATGGAACCTCTGTTCTTGCGGTACGTGACGGCAGGCCGGCGCGGCACGTCCTGGCGCGGGCACGCGGGCACGGCGACGAACGCGCACGGCATCGCGCGACCAGGCACGGCGCGGCCGGCTGCCGGGTGATGGGAGGGACGCGGCGCGCGCCGCGGCGTCCGGCCGGGCGTGCGGCCCGGCCGGCGCGGTCAATCGGGGCGCCGGGGAGGCGTCAGGAGTTCAGCGCGCCCAGGGCCGAGCCGAGGGCGTCCCTCGCGCCGTCGCTGAGGGCGCACGGAACCGCCGCGCCGCGCGTGCCGCTGAGGGGCCCGGGCGCGGTCGTTCGGGTCGTCCACCTGCGCATCGACATGGTTCAGGTGGCCGGACTTCCGGAGGCCGTGACGTCGGGCTCCAGGAACTCCGGGGACGAAGGAAGTTCGGCGGCGGCGCGCTCGAAGGCGGCGGCGAGGAGGGTGAGGGCCTCGACGACCCGCTCGCGGTCCGCGCCGAGCCCCGCGACCAGCCGGGATTCGATCCCGACCTGGCGCGGGAAGAGCGCGTCGACGGCCGCCTTGCCGGACTCGGTGATGGAGACGAGGGACGCGCGGCGGTCGGCGCGGCTCGGCGCGCGCTCGATGAAGCCCCGCCTCTCCAGCTTGCCGAGCGCCTTGCTGACGCCGGCCCGGGACATGCGATGGTGCTCGGCGATGCGGCGGGCGATGACGGGCTGCTCCATGTGCCGCAGCGGGATGAGCAGGTCGAGCTCGGGCGCGGTCAGGGGCGCGTCGTCGTAGAGCGGCTCGACCGCGCTCTCCAGCTGGCCGACGATGCGCTTGACCAGCTCGACGATCTGCATCGCCGAGGCGTCCATGTCCGGGTGGCGGGCGGTCCACTGGCGGCGGACGTCCGACGGCCGGGGCAGCATCCGCGCCTCCTTCTGTAAACCAGCGAACTACTCGTTACCGTTCACCATGGTATCCAATCCCCCGACCTGCTGACGGGCCGCACCCGCCGGTGCCAGACGACCAGCGCGAGCACCGCCAGCGCGATGCCGTAGCCGAGGGCGTGCAGGACGAGCGGCAGCGCCGAGTCGCTCGCCTACCACCTGCGCGAGGCGGGCGACGCCGCGCGCGCTCTGGAGGCGACCCTCGAAGCCGCCCGGCAGGCCGCGTCCCGGCTCGCCCACGAGCATGCCGCGGCGCAGTACCGGCGCGGCGCTCACCCCGCCCGACGCCGCCGCCCGCCGCGCCGGGCTGCTGGTGGAGCTGGCGCGCTGCGAGTTCCGCAGCGGCGACGTGGAGGAAGGCTGGCGGCACTGCCGCGAGGCCTGTCGGAGCGGACCGTGGAGAACCACATCTCCCACATCCTCGACAAGCTCGGCGTCGGCAACGGTGGCCGTCCCGGTACGCGCGGCCGTGTTGCAGGATGGAGGGGTGCGTGCGCGAGCGATCACTCCCGAGCGGGCGGTCGAGGAGGTGTGCGGCCGGATCGACGGCGCGCCGCGCGAGGCGTGGCGGCGGGTCGCGGTCGACGGCGCGCCGGCGGCGGAGCCGTGGGTGCTCGCCGACGCGCTGGTCGGGCCGCTGCGCGCGGCGGGACGCGACGTCGTGCGGGTGTCGGCGCGTGACTTCCTGCGGCCCGCGTCGCTGCGGTACGAGTTCGGCCGCGAGGACCCCGACGTGTACTACGACGAGTGGCTCGACGTGGGCGGGCTCATGCGGGAGGTGCTGGCGCCGCTGGAGCCCGGCGGCACCGGCAAGGTGCTGCCGAGCCTGTGGGACAGCGAGCGGGACCGGGCCACGCGGGCGCGGTACACGGCCGTCCGGCCAGGTGGCGTCCTGCTGTTGGACGGGGCGCTGCTGCTGGGCCGGGGCCTGCCGTTCGAGCTGGTCGTCCATCTGACGATGTCGCCCGCCGCGCTGGCGCGCCGGACCCCGGACGAGGAGGCGTGGACGCTCCCCGCGTTCGCGCGCTACGACCGCGAAGCCGAGCCGCTGCGGACCGCCGACGTCGTTCTGAAGACCGACGACCCGCGCCGCCCCGCCCTCGTCGAGTCGGTCTAGGCGCGCCATTCCTCCCGGTAGTCGGGGTGGTGCGCGTACGGGAGGGCGAGGAGGCGCAGGGCCTGTTCGCGGACGGCCTGGGCGGCCTGCTGCTCGGGGGCCGCGCGGCCCTGGGCGATGATCCAGGCGTGTTTCTCGCAGTCGTCGACGAGCTGCCGCCGGGCGGCCACGTCCTGGAGGACGCGGGACGGGTCGTGGCGGGCGATGTGCTCGGCGTACGACGCGTTCTCGGCCGACGCGACGAAGCCGGGCTCGCCACCGGGTTCACCGCCGCCGTCGAGCCGGACGGTGCCGGCGGGCGCGGCCGCCCAGGCGGCGCCGGAGCACGCCCGGGCGACCTGCTCGTCCTTGGCCAGCCGGGCGCGCAGGAAGTCCACCAGATCCATGCGACCATCCTGCCTCGCGGGGACGACATCGGCGCCCGGATACACTCACGGCGGGGAGGATTCATGTCATTGACGACGTCCCATGGCGAGCCGGGCACCGCGCGCACCGGGTTGCGGGCGCGCCGCGAGGGCGGGCCGCTGCGGGTGATCGAGAGCGAGCTCGTCGACTACGCCGAGGCGATCGCGGCCATGGAGCGGATGGTGCGCGACCGGCAGTCCGGCGCGGCCGACGACACGCTGTGGATCCTGTCGCATCCGCGCACGTACACGGTGGGGCGGCGGACGCCGCCGGAGGAGCGGCCCGACCCGGCGCACGGCATCCCGGTGGTGGAGGTGCGGCGCGGCGGGAAGCTCACCTACCACTCGCCGGAGCAGATCGTCGGGTACCCGATCCTGAAGCTCGCCGATCCGCGGGACGTGGTGGGGCTGCTGCGCGACATCGAGAACCTGCTGGTCGGGGTGCTCGGCGAGCTGGGCATCGCGGCGGAGCGGCGGGACACCCCGCCGGGCAGCCCGCTGCTGACCGGGGTGTGGACGGCCGGGGGACGCAAGATCGTCTCGCTGGGGATGCACATCTCGCGGGGCGTCAGCGCGCACGGGTTCTCCATGGACGTCGACGCCGACCCCGCGCCGTGGACGTGGGCGGTGCCGTGCGGGATGCCGGACGTGGAGATGACGTCGGTGTGCCGGGAGCGGGAGCGGCAAGGGCTGGCGCCGGTCACGCAGGCCGAGGTGCGGCGGCTGATCGTGGACGCCTGGCGCAGCGAGGCCTGAGGGGCGAGCCGTTCCCGGCCCGCCCCTCTGTGTCACTTGGCAGAGCAGGTGTCACTTGGCCGGGCAGTTGCCCTGGACGGGCTTCCCGGCGAACCGGTCGGCGAGGAAGCCCATCATGTCCCCCTCGCTCTGGAGCATTCCGGTCGCGTGCTCGGCGATCCAGTAGCTCTTGTAGGTGACGTTGGCGCCCTTGGCGCACCAGTCGCGGTCGAGCGTCTCGGCCTGCTTCGCCGGGATGATCTCGTCCAGCAGCGCCTGCCCCTGGAAGACGGGGACGCTCGGCGCGGTGGAGCCGAGCTTGTTCTCGTCCAGCCGGGCCCGCCACTGCGGGGTGTCCAGCGGGTTGGTGGTGGTGTAGTCGCCGATCTTCTTGAACGCGGTCTCGAGCACCGTGGCCGGGCCGTCGAAGCTGACCAGGCACATGTCCTTGGCCTTCGCCAGCAGCGCGCGCCCGTTGTCGTTGAGGTAGCCGTCCAGCTTCAGTTCGGGGTAGGCGGCGTCGTAGCCGACGGCGGCCATGAACATGAGCGCGACGAACGGGCTGCCGTCCAGGCTCGCCGCGACCGCGCGCAGGTCGGCGGGGACGCCGCCGGCGGCGACGCCCTTGAGGTCGAGGTCCGGCGCGTAGGACTTCGCGAGCTCGGCGGCCCATCCGGCGGACGTCCCGCCCTGCGAGTAGCCCTTGATCGCGACGGGGGCGCCGGCGAGACCGGCGTCCGGGAGGCGCTCGGCGGCCCGCGCCATGTCGAGGACGGCCTTGCCCTGCGAGCGTCCGACCTCATAGGTGTGCTGGCCGGGGGTGCCGAGGCCCTCCATGTCCGTGAGCGCGACGGCCCAGCCCTGGTTGAGCGCGTCGATGACGAACAGTTCCTCGTAGTCGAGGCCCTGGGTGAGGGTGTAGGACGGGGCGCAGGCGTCGCCGAGCCCGCGCGTCCCGACCGCGTAGGAGACGAGGGGGCGCTTGCCGGGGCCCGTCCACGGCTTGTCGGGGACGAGGACGGTGCCGGACACCGCCACCGGCGCGCCGGCGGCCGACTGCGATCGGTACAGCACCTGCCAGGACTTCACTCCCGCGTAGGGCGAGTGGCCGGCCGGGTCGACGGTGAACAGCGACCGGCGGGAGCGGATGACGTCGCCGGGCTGCCCGGCGGGCAGCGGGGAGGGCGGCCGGTAGAACGGATCCTGGCCGGGGGGCTGGGTGGGAGCCGGGGCGTCCTGCGGCGCCGCGGCGGCCGTCCCCTGCAGGGCGGCCGCCGTCACGGCGGCTCCCGCGCAGGACGCCACCACGGCGTGCAGGACCCGGCGGACACTGCTGTGCATGACCTGAACCCTTCGTGTCGTCCCCCCGTCGCCGTCCCGGTGACGGCCACCGAACACTAAGGTAATTAGACACTTATTCCAATGGGCGCCGGTACGCATCGGCGGGCCCGCCCTTGTCAGCCGTGCCACAAACCGCAGGGCCGCGTGCGCGAGGACGTCTCGGCGCCGCCCGTCAGGAAATCTCGGCGCCGCCCGTCACGATGACTTCGCGCCGACCCCGCACAGGAAGTAGTCGCCGCCGGCGCCGATCCTGCCGGTGCCGGGCTCGGGGCGCCATTCGTCCAGCCGGACCAGGCCCGGCTCCAGCAGCGTCCAGCCGTCGAAGAAGCGCAGCTGCCGCTCGCGGCTGCGGTGCGTCATGCCGGTGTTGGCCTGGCCGTAGACCTCGGTCGAGTTCTCCGTGACCGCGTCGTCGCCGGTGATGTGCGAGATCACGACGTGGCTGCCGGGCGGCAGCGCGTCGCGCAGCGCCGCGACGGACCCGTAGGGGTCCTCCCCGTCGCTCAGGCAGTGCAGGACGGCCAGCAGCATCAGCCCGACCGGCTCGCCGAAGTCGATCGTCTCCCGCAGCACCGGGTCGGCGAGGATCGCCTCGACGTTCCGCAGGTCGTGCTCCAGGACGGTCGTCCGGTCGTCGGTGGCGGTGAGGGCGCGCCCGTGCGCGACCACGACCGGGTCGACGTCGAGGTAGGCGACCCGCGCGTCCGGCACGAGCTCCCGGACGACCTCGTGGACGTTGCCGCGCGTCGGCAGCCCGGTCCCGACGTCGAGGAACTGGCGGACGCCCGACGCGGCGAGGTGCCGGGCGGCGCGCAGCAGGAAGGCCCGGTTGTGCCTGGCCAGGACGGGGGTGAACGGCGCGTGGGCGAGGATCTTGTCGGCCGCCTCGCGGTCGGCCGCGTAGTTGTCCTTGCCGCCGAGGTAGTAGTCGTACATGCGGGCCACGTTCGGCACCCGCATGTCCACTTCGCGTGGCGTCCAGCCGTCGTTCACCTCGGGCCTCCCGTCCGGCATTGGAGCGATCTTCAGCCTAACCTGGCGGGTGAGGCGGATTCACGTTTTCCCGTGACAAGCGCGCATCGCCGCCCGGCGGAGACGGCCGATCCGCCCGCGGGCGGTGCTCGCGGCGCGGACCCGGACTGCCTAGAGTCTGCCGATGTGACGCAGACGGGAATCACGGAACTGCAGGACGTCCTGTGGAAGGCCGCCGCGAAACTGCGTGGGTCCATGGACGCCTCGCAGTACCGGGATTTCGTGCTGGGCCTCGTCTTCCTCAAATACGCCTCGTCCGCGTTCCCCGGCATTCCGGAAACGGCCCGATGGCCCGCCGTCGTCGCCGGATCCGGGCCGATCGGCGCGCGGATCGACGCCGCCATGGCGGCCGTGATGCGGGCGGAGCCGTCGCTGGACGGCGCCCTCCCCATGATCTTCGGCGCGGAGAACGTCGACCAGCGGCGGCTCGCCGACCTCGCCGGCGTCATCGGCGACGCGCGGTTCACCGGGCGCGACCGGGAGTCCGCCCGCGACCTCCTCGGCGAGGTCTACGAGTACTTCCTCGAGACGTTCGCCCGCGCGGAAGGCCGCCGCGGCGGCGAGTTCTACACGCCGAAGAGCGTGGTGAAACTGCTGGTGGACGTCCTCGAACCGTACAAGGGGCGGGTGTACGACCCGTGCTGCGGCTCGGGCGGGATGTTCGTCCAGGCGGAGAAGTTCGTGCTGAGCCGGCGGGGCCGCAGCGGGGACATCGCGGTGCACGGGCAGGAGGCCAACGCCCGCACCTGGCGGCTCGCCCGGATGAACCTCGCCATCCACGGGATCGCCGGCGACCTGTCCGCCCGGCACGCCGACACCTTCTACGAGGACGCGCATCCCGGCCTGCTCGCCGACCACGTGCTGGCCAATCCGCCGTTCAACATGTCGGACTGGTACCGCGACACCGGCGACCCGCGCTGGCGCTTCGGAGTGCCGCCGGCCGGGAACGCCAATTTCGCCTGGATGCAGCACATCGTTTCCAAGCTCGGCCCGCGCGGCGCCGCCGGAGTGGTGATGGCGAACGGCTCGATGTCGTCGCGGCAATCGGGCGAGAGCGGGATACGCGCCGCGATGGTCGAAGCCGACCTCGTCTCCTGCGTGGTCGCGCTGCCGCCGCAACTGTTCCGCACGACCCCTATTCCCGCGTGCCTGTGGTTCCTCTCCAACGACAAGGGCCCGGAAGGCGGCCGCGACGACCGGCGCGGGCAGGTGCTCTTCGTCGACGCCCGTTCCATGGGGACGCTGCTCGACCGCACCGAACGCGTCCTGACCGGCGACGACATCGCCAGGATTGCAGGGACCTACCATTCCTGGCGCGGCGGCCCGAGCGCCTCGCGGCCGTATGCCGACGAACCGGGTTTTTGCCGTTCTGCCGCGCTGGAAGAGATCCGGGACCACGGTCACGTCCTCACTCCCGGCCGTTATGCCGGCGCGGCGGAAACGGCGGGAGAGGCGTCCGAACCGGTCCGCGACCGGGTGGAGCGGCTGACCAAGGAACTGCTCACCCGGTTCGACGAATCGGCCCGGCTCGAGCAGGTCGTCCGGACGCGGCTGGAGCGGCTGGACGGCTGAGGGGATGACCAGGCTCGGCGACGTCGTCGCCTTCACGAACGGCAGGGCGCGGTCCGCCGCCGGCACCCGCTACCCGACGTACGGGGCCAACGGCGTCATCGGCACGTCCGGGGAATTCAACGCCGACCGGAACAGCACCATCGTCGGGCGCGTGGGCTCCTATTGCGGCGCCGTCCATTACGCGCACGAGCGGTGCTGGGTCACCGACAACGCCATCATCGCGACGCCGAAGGACGGCGTGCATCCCCGGTACGTCTATTACCTGCTCAAAGGGCTCGGCCTGAACCACCATCGCATCGGGTCGGGCCAGCCCCTGCTGACCCACGCGATCCTCAACACGCTTCCCGTCCACGATCTGCCGCGCGCCGGCCAGCATGCCGTCGCGGAGATCCTCGGCGCGCTCGACGACAAGATCACCGTCAACGAGCGGCTCGCTACCGACGCCGACGCGCTGGTCAGGGCACGGTACGCCGAACTCGCCGCGTCCGCTGCGGACTCGGTCCGGCTGGACGCGCTCGGCGGGCCGGTGACGGCGACCGTCCCCGCCGCGGACATCGGCGCCGGCGAGAACCACATCGGGCTGGAACATATTGCGAAACGGCACATGTGGCTCTCGGAATGGGCCGGCACGTCCGCCGTGCTGAGCACCAAGAGGCGGTTCAGCGCGGGCGACGTCCTCTTCGGGAAACTGCGGCCCTATTTCCACAAGGTCGGCCTGGCCTTCGTGGACGGCGTCGCCTCGACCGACATCCTCGTCGTCCGCCCGAAGGACGCCCGCCGGCGCGGCTGGCTGCTCGCGGCGCTGTCCAGCGACGAGGTCGTCGCGCACGCCGCCGCCCTCAGCGACGGCACGCGCATGCCGAGGGCCCAATGGCCCGACCTGGCCCGCTACGCGGTCCCGTGGCCGGGCGAACCCCGCGCCCGCGAATTCGGCGAGCTCGTGGACGCGCTCGCGGACCGGGTGCGCGCCGCGAGGGCCGAGAGCGCGGCGCTCGCCGGGCTGCGCGACGGGCTGCTCCCCGAAATGCTGGCCGGACGGACGAAGGCGGCTCCATGAGCGACGACCCCGAATACCTGCTGGACAACCGGCGCGCCGAGGCCGGCGTCCGGTTCCAGGCGATCTCCGAGCTGTTCGACCCGTGGACGTTCCGGCACCTGGACGAGCTGGGCGCCGGCCCCGGCCTGCGGTGCTGGGAGGTCGGCGCGGGCGGCCCATCCGTCCCGCGGTGGCTGGGCGAGCGGGTCGGCGAGCAAGGGCGCGTGCTGGCGACCGATATCGACGTGTCCTGGACGCACCCGGCGGCCGGCGGTTCCGTTGAGGTCCGCCGGCACGACATCGTCCGGGACGCGCCGCCCGCCGAGACGTTCGAGCTGGTGCACGCCCGGCTCGTCCTGGTCCATCTGGCCGACCGCGAGCGGGCGCTGCGCACGATGATCGACGCGCTCCGCCCCGGCGGGACGCTGCTGATCGAGGACGCCGACCCGGCGCTGCAACCCCTGGCCTGCCCGGACGAGCACGGACCCGCCGAACGCCTGGCCAACAGGCTCCGCCACGGCTTCCGCGCGCTCCTCGCCGGGCGCGGCGCCGATCTCGCCTACGGCCGCACCCTGCCCCGCCTGCTGCGCGAGGCGGGCCTCGACGACGTCCGCGCCGACGCCTACTTCCCGATCACGTCCCCGGCCTGCGGCGTCCTGGAGGCCGCGACCGTCCGGCAGCTCCGCGACCAGCTCATCGCCGCCGGCCACGCCGCACCGGAGGAGATCGACCGGCACCTCGCCGCCATCTCCGACGGCCGCCTCGACATCACCACGGCACCGCTCATCTCCGCCTGGGCCCGCAAAGGCTGAGCCCCCAGGGAGGCCGAAACCCTTTGCGCCGAAATGGCGGCGCTCCCTAACCTGGGGACCGACAGCGTGTAGCTCAGCAGTAGAGCATCGGGCTTCATACCCGAAGGGCGCGGGGGCGGAACCCGCCACGCTGGCTATGAACGAGGACGTACAGGCCAATCCCGGCTACGCCGCGGGACAGATGTCCAAGGCTTTCGTGACCGCGCTGACGCACGAGAGCGAGGAGACGCGCCGGCTGGCGGAAAAGCGGTTGGAGCGCTGGAGGAGCGTCCTCTCCGGAATGGCGGACGGATCGCTGTCCATCGGCTCCCGGACGCCCGTCGAGGGACTTCCCGCATGGGTGACGCCCGAGGTCGTGCGCGGCGGCTTCGCCACCGGCACCGCCGCCGCGAGCGGCCCGCCGCTTCCGCACGAGCAGGACACCGCACGCCGAGTCGGCATCGCGGGCGACCGGCGCTCGCTGTTCCTGCATTACCTGACCGCCGAGGGCATCGACGAGCTTCACGCGTTGCTGGACAGCGGTGAATACGAGGTCGCCCTTCCGGAAGAGGGCGCGCTGCTCACCGTCGCCTGGCTTCTGCGGGCGGGCGACCGCGCGGGCGCGCTGGAGATCCTCGACGCCATCGGCCCGTTCGCGGACCGGCTCCGTTTCGCGCCCCGGCCCGGCACTCCCCTGGGCGACGCCTCGCTCGTCCACCGGGAGACCGTCGGGCAGGTGCGCAAGCGCATCGAGGGCAAGCCGACGAACAAGGCCGTCGCCGCGATGAACGAAGCGCTCGTGGTCTGGAATCCGTTCGCGGACGAAGTGCTGGAGCATTGGCTGGAGACCGTCCATGAGGGCCGGGTCTTCGCGGTGCTGCCTAAGGGATGGGGCGAGCGCGGCGCGGAACTGCTGGCGCGGTACCGGCGGCTGGCCCGCACCCACACCCTGTGCGGCAAGCACCGCAACCCCAAGGAGAACCTCGCCATTCTCCGGATGTCCCTGGAGAGCCTTTTCGAGGGACGGGGCGTGCCGCGCCTGCTGCAGCACGCCGTCGACTCGATGGTCGCCAGGCGCGGCGTGCCCGGGTCCGCTGAGCACACGGCGCTCCGCGAGCGGCAGGCGGCCGATGGCGCACGGCCCGCGCACCACACGCTCGCGCAGATCGTGCTGGCGCGCCTCGCGGACGTCCCGCAGGACTCCGGGGTGCCGTCCATCGACCCGTTCGTGGCGCCCGTTACGGAGGACGAGACTCGCCGTACGGGCGTCGAGGCGGGCACCGCGCTCCCCGAAGGGCTTTGCGAGATCGTCAAGAACGCGCTCCATGCGCCGGTGCCGGCGCTCATCGAACGCGGGATCGTCCCGTCGGCGGAGGTGCTCGCGGACCTCACTCCCCAGCTCGTCGCGGCGACCACCGCACGCGCCTATCCGGACCCCGCGCTACGCCGCCTGATGGCGGCGCAGTACACCGCGTTCCGTAACCGCCGCACCCTGCTCCTGCTCAACCTGGAAAGTCAGGTGCGGATGGAGGAGCTGCCATGGGTGCGCGCCGTGCAGCGGTACCGCCGCACGGACGGCACCGGTCAGCGGGAGGCGCGCGCCGTTCTCGTTCAGCTCGGTGAGCTGGCTCTGCAGGGCTTCCCGGGAACCGTCCTGCCCAACCCGCTCCTCAGCGAGCTGAGCGCCCTCACCAAGCGCGCGGGGCTGCAGGTGCCGTTCGTAGAGGAACTGGCGGCGGACATCTTCATGGGCACGTTCTCCACCAAGTACCTGCGTGCCGCCCAGCTCGCGGCGGACGTGCTGGAGGGCACCCTCTACGAGCGCTATTACGGGATCGACTACGCGGCCGTACGCACAATGGACGACGGCGGGCGCACGTCCGACGCCTTCGACGAGCTGTGCCGTGCCCGAGCCGGTGACCTGGCGGGCCGCTCGTGGGTCGCCGCCAACGGAAAGGTCATCGAGCAGGCGCAGATCCTGACGTCCCACAACCTCGCCGCGCTCGTCCACCCCATCGGGGTGAGCCCGTCGCCCGGCTGGGACGACCTGGCGCGCCGCGCGTTCGCCGTCACCTGCCGGCTCGTCGAGCAGGTGCACGGGAACCCGCGCCCGCTGGGGACCGTCAAGGACGCCGCGTACGCGTGGCGGCAGGCGGTGTTCTTCCTCGCGCTGTGCGGGTTGAAGGAGCAGGTGTCCGTCATCGCGTGGATGCAGGACGAGCTGGACCGGCGGCCGCCCCGCACCACCGCCCGCCTCGACCCGGTGCTCGCGGGGCTCCGCCACGTCCTGACGGGCGGGAGCCTGGACGACGGAACGGCACCGGGCGCACGCCGGTTCACCGGCTGGGCGCCGTCCGGCCACTGGCTACTGAAGACCCGCTGACCTGCGCCTTCACCATCGCCGTCAGATTGTCGGTGGGCGATGCAAGGCTTTTTCCACCTGCCCGGTCCGGGTGGGAGAACTTTGCGCGGGCCATGATCGTCCGCGCCGAGGGTGGAGGTCGAGGCGTTGGACGCGGAGAGGGCCGCCGGGCGTTCCGGGAGCGGCGGGGACCGGCGCAGCGTGGTGCGGGTGGTGCGGCCGGTCCGGCCGCGCAGGCTGGCGAAGGTGCCGTTCGTCGAGCTGGCGGAGGGCCGGCTGCAAGGGGTCGTGTCGAGCGGGTCGGACCTCGCGCGGGTGTACGTGTCGTCCATCGCCGCCGGCAGCCACGACTTCAGCTGCAGCACCAACAACAACCGGCCGTGCGGCGGGCTGGGCGGGTCGTCCATGTGCAAGCACCTGCGGTCGCTCGTCGACGAGGCCGTCATCCAGTACGGGCTCGAACGGGTCGCGCGCTACCTGAAGGCGGAGGCGGGCGACGGCGACCTCGCCGGGGCGCTGCGGGGGGCCAAGGCGTCCGCGCCGGCGGCCGGGGTGTTCAGCCGGTTCCTGCGCCACCTGTCCTATCTGGAGGTGCCGGGCGCGGCCGAGCCGCTGCCGGAGATGCACTGGTTCCCGGCGATGGGAGCGGCCAACTGATGCTCGGAACGCATCTGGCCGGGCTGCTCGGCGCGACGCCGCCGGGCGTGGACGAGGCGCTCGACGTCGTCGCCGGGTTCGACGGCGCGCTCGTCGACGGCTTCGGGCGGCTCGGCGACGAGGGCGCGGCGGCGCTGAGAGCGCTGGCGGACGCGCTGGCCGGGTCCCCGCTCGGCGGGCCCGCCGCCGAGGCGGCCGAGAAGGTCGCGGCGGGCTCGGTCGCCGGCACGCACCTGGCCGCGCTGGCCGGCGGCCGCACCGCCCTGCTCGGCGCCGTCCACGACGCCCTCCTCACCCACCTCGACACCGCGCTCGGACGGACCCGCGCCGGCTGGACGGCGGGCGACGATCTCCCGGCCGCCGCCGAGAACCTGCTCGCCGGAAGCCGGTCCTGGCTCGGCGAACTGGCCATCGCCGGATGGCGCGGCGTCGACCACGACCTGGTGTCCGCCTCGGACCAGGTGGTCGAGGCGCTGCTGGCGGAGCCCGCGCTGCGGCGGCAGGCCGTCCTGCTCGACGGGCTCGCCGCCGAACTGCGCGCCTGCTCCCCCGTCGCCACGATGGACGAGATCCCGGCGCGCCGCTGGGCCGACCTGTGGGCGCGCGGGGTACTGCTGGCGCAGCCGGGCGGCGCCGCGCCCGCGCGGGAAACGGTCGACGGGCGGCTGCTGCTCCTCGGCGTGGACGTCCACGAGCACGGAACGGCCGTCCAGGTGCAGGCGCACTGGATCCTGGAACCGGCCGGCGACGGGCCGCCCCGCCTGGTCCGCACCAGCGCCGCCGCGGCGAAGGTCGACACCATCGTCGGCCCGGCCGTGTGGCGGGTCCTCGCCGACCGTCCCGTGCTGCTGCGGGCGCTGGCCGAACAGCGCGCCGTCCAGGTCGAGGGCCTCGTGCTGGCGGGCGGCGACCTGCTGTGGGAGGAGGACAAGGCGCGCCTCGGCTTCGTCGCCGACCCGTTCGCCTCGGCCCGGCTGCACCTGCCCGGCGCGGTCGCCGCGCCCGTCCCGCCCCTGGAACGGCACCCGGCCCGCATCGGCGAACCCGTCCTGCTGGAGGGCTACTCGGTGGAGGGAACGACCCTGCTGCTCGACGGCCACGCGCTCGACGTCGACATGGACCGCCTCCCGGCATGCGGTCCCCTCACCCCCGACCTGGTGACCGCGTCGTCCGCGTGCATCGGGCTCGTCCGCTGGGACGCCGGCCGGTGGACGCTCCAGCCCCTCGCCGTCCAGGCGACGGTCAGGAAGAAGCAGGTGGACGCGCACAACGGCGACTGGGCCCTCGGCCCCACCGACCCCAAGGCCGAGAAGGCCATGGCCAGATCCGGCGACACGGTGCTGGTCCTCCAGGAACGAGCGGGACGGCTGCTCCGGAAATGACCGAGACCGAAGCGAAGGCCGACGAGAACCGGCGGCAGGTCCTGTACTGGCGGCTGCTGGCCCGCCTCTTCGACTCCGAGGAGCAGGCCCCGCTGGAGGCCGCGAGCGTCGCCGTCGTCGACGACCTCGGCCTGCCCGCCGCCCTCCTCGACCCGTCCGTCTCCGTCGACGCCCTCGTCCAGCGCTTCCCCGACCTGGCCGCCGACTTCGACGCCCTCCTCCCCTCCCCCGCGACCGCCGGCGGGGCGCCGGCCGCCGAGGATTCGCGGGAGCGGGTGCGGCGGGCCGCGCTGGTCTCGAAGCTGCTGCTCAGCGTGTTCGCGACCGGCTCGGGCAGCGTCAGCGCCGCGCAGCTCACGGAGTGGCAGCGGGACGCGGCGCGGCTGAGACGAGCCCTCGGCGGCGACCCGGCAACCGGAGCCGGGCCGGGCGCCGGCGCAGGACAGGGACCGGGCGCCGGTGCAGGTGCCGGTGCGGAGGCCGGCGCCGGAGATGGCGCCGCTGCCGGAGAGAACGGGACCGGAGACGGCGATACCGGAGGAAACGGGACCGGAGACGGAGGCGGCGGAGACGGTGCCGGGAGCGGCGGGCTCGGGCGCGGACTCGGGCGCGGGCTCGGGACGGGGGACGGGCTGCGGCCGCTGCTGGCGGAGATCGAAGGCGACCTCGTCCGGCGCATGCAACTGCGAGAGGTGCTCTCGGACAACCGGCTCGCGCGGCAGCTCACGCCGAGCATGTCGCTGATCGAGCAGCTCCTGCGCGACAAGGCGAACCTGTCCGGCGTCGCGCTCGCCAACGCCAAGGCGCTGATCCGCCGGTTCGTGGACGAGGTCGCCGAGGTGCTGCGGACGCAGGTGCAGCAGTCGAGCGCGGGGAAGATCGACCGGTCCGTGCCGCCGAAGCGGGTGTTCCGCAACCTCGATCTCGACCGGACGATCTGGAAGAACCTCACGAACTGGAGCCCGGAGGACGAGCGGCTCTACGTGGACCGGCTGTTCTACAAGCGCACCGCGAAACGCACCACGCCGGCGAAGATGATCGTCGTGGTGGACCAGTCGGGGTCGATGGTCGACTCGATGGTGAACTGCACGATCCTGGCGTCCATCTTCGCGGGGCTGCCGAAGGTGGACGTGCACCTGGTCGCCTACGACACGCGGGCGCTGGATCTGACGCCGTGGGCGCACGACCCGTTCGAGGTGCTGCTGCGCACGACGCTGGGCGGCGGCACCGACGGGACCGCCGCGATGGCCCTGGCCCGGCCGAAGATCACCGACCCGCGCGACACGGTGCTCGTGTGGATCTCCGACTTCTACGACAACCGGGCGCTGATGACCGACTTCGAGTCGCTGCACCGGTCCGGGGTGAAGCTCATCCCGGTCGGGTCGGTGACCGGCTCCGGGCAGGCGATGGTGGACGGCTGGTTCCGCGACCGGCTGAAGAGCCTCGGCACGCCGGTGATCTCCGGCCACATCCGCAGGCTCGTCGACGAGCTGAAGTCCTTCCTCGCGTAGCGGACGCGAGCCCCCCGAACCGATGAGGAGAGCGATGACCGACGACATGCTGCGCGCCCCGGCCGAGGTGAAGTACGCCGAGGAGCTCGACCACCTCGAGTCGATCGACGACGGGCCGAAGCCGTTCTCGTGGCGGCTGAGCCCGCGGATGGTGCGGCTGTTCGTGCTCGGCTCCGAGCGCGCCGACGGCCTCGACCGGGAGATCCCGCAGAAGTGGTTCGGCGACCGCGGCTTCGTGGAGCGCGCCATCGTGACGCTGGCGTCCGACCGGGGGCTGCTGCTGATCGGCGACCCCGGCACCGGCAAGAGCTGGCTCGCCGAGTTGCTGGCCGCGGCGATCTGCCGGAACTCGACGCTGGTGGTGCAGGGCACCGCGGGCACCACCGAGGACCACATCAAGTACTCCTGGAACGTCTCCATGGTGATCGCCAAGGGGCAGTCGCGGGCGTCGATGATCCCGTCGCCGATCATGACGGCGATGGAGGGCGGGGTGATCGGCCGGTTCGAGGAGCTGACCCGCTCGACCAGCGACGTGCAGGACGCGCTGATCTCGATCCTGTCGGAGAAGTACGTCTCGATCCCCGAGCTGGACACCGACAACATCGTGTTCGCCAAGCCCGGGTTCTCGATCATCGCGACGGCCAACAGCCGGGACCGGGGCGTGAACGACCTGTCGTCGGCGCTGAAGCGGCGGTTCAACTTCGTCCGGATCCCGGTGGTGACGAACAAGCGGAGCGAGGCGGAGATCGTCCGGTTCCGCACGGCGGAGCTGCTGCGCCGGCACGCGATCGAGCTGGAGGTGCCGCCGTCGCTGCTGGACGTGCTGCTGCAGAGCTTCGCCGATCTGCGCGCGGCGGCGGCCTCGGCGACCGGCGACGACGAGCGGCTGGAGTCGGCGCTGTCGACGGCGGAGCAGATCGGGGTGCTGGAGGACGCGATCCTGCACAGCCAGTTCTTCGGCGACCGGACGCTGAAGGCCGAGACGCTCGGCGGGTCGCTGGTGGGGTCGCTGGCCCGCCGCAGCCCGGAGGACCTGGCGATCCTCAACAAGTTCTGGCACGGGGTGGTGGAGCCGCGCAGCCGCGACGACGAGCGGGACGGGCCGTGGCGCGGCTTCCTCGACGGCGGCCGCCAGGCGATCTCCACCCTGTCGTGACCGTCTTCGAGCCGCTGCGGGAGCAGCTGACGGACGCGGCCCGCGCGTTCGGCGGGGACGCGGTCGCCGGGATCCTGACCGGGATCGTCGACGACGTGGGCCGGGCGCTTTCCGAGGAGCCGGAGATCTTCCCGGTGTGCCACCACTCGCCGGCGTCGGCGCTGGTGATGGCGCGGCGGCTGCGCGGCAAGCGGCCGTCGGTGATCTACCTGGAGCTCTGCGAGGACCTGGCACCGCTGCTGGCGGAGCTGCGCAACTGCAAGCTGCCGGTGGCGCTGCAGGCGTTCGCGAGCCGGCTGGAGGGCTTTCCGGCGGCGTGGGCGCCGCTGAGCGTCGTCGCGCCGATCACCGAGGCGTCGGCGGAGTACCAGGCGATCGCGTACGCGCTGGACACGCCGGGCGTGGAGATCGTGCTGGTCGACCGGTCCACCGACCACGTCTTCCAGTGGCAGCCGCGCGACGGCGACGAGGACGCGGCCGCCCCCGCCGCCGGGGAGGACGACGACCGGCAGGAGGCGCTGCACGGCGACTCGGTCGGCATCGAGATCGGCGAGCTGCGGCCCGGGTTCGCGGAGCTGGAGGAGCACCTGCTGCGGCACGGGAGGGTGCGGCACTGGTCGGAGTGGTGGGACCAGTACGTCGAGCAGCCGCTGTCGGGCGCCGACTACGCCACGTACCGGCAGGTCATGGTGATGATCGGCAGCCTGTTCCGGCGGCTCCGCCCGCAGGACGCCGCCCGCCGCGACCGCGACGAGGACCGCGAGCGGTACATGTGGACGCGGATGCGCGAGCACCTCGCCGCGACCGGCACCGACCCGGCCGACTGCCTGTACGTCTGCGGGGCGTTCCACGCCGCGAGCCGCGTCGAGCAGTTCGGGCTCGCCTCGGACGCCGAGCCGTTCGCGATCACGCCCCGGACGGGGACCCGCTGGCGGTACGGGCTGATCCCGTCCAGCCATTCGGCGATCGAGGCGCAGTTCGGGCTGGCGTCCGGGTCGGTGTCGATCGCCGCCGCGACCTGGGAGAAGGCCGTCAAGCGCAGCGGCGTGAAGCCGTTCCGGCTCAGCGGGCAGCAGGGCAAGGCGCCGCGCGGCCGGAAGGTCCCGGCGGCGAAGGACGGGCCGCCCGCCGACCGGCTGTCGGGGTTCCTGTCCGGCCCGCCCGCCCTGGACGGGCTGGACGAGGCGGAACTGCTCGGCTGGTGCGTCGACATCGTCCGGCTGGCGCGCCGCAACGGCTACCTCGCCAGCACCGCCGACGCGATCGCGGTGTTCGAGACGTCGGTGCTCCTGGCGGGGATGCGCGGCCGGGCGCGCCCGACGCCCTACGACTTCCAGGACGCGGCCGTCACCTGCATCGAGAAGGACCGGGTGCCGGGCCGCCGGGACGTGGCGCGGCTGTGCGAGATCCTGCTCGGCGGCGACCGGATCGGCGCGGTCGGCTACGACGCGCTGCCGCCGCTGGCCCGCGACGTCCACGACCGGCTGGAGCCGCTCGGGCTGGACCTGCAGCGGCGGACCGTGCAGCGCGCCCTGCTGGACCTGCACGCCGAGCCGGACCTGGTGCCGTGCTCGGACCTGCTGTGGATCCTGCGGCGGCTGCTGCCGGACGGCGCCGCCCGGCCGATCATGGGGTCGCGGCGGCTGGGCGAGCGGCCGATCCAGGAGAGCTGGGACCTGGCGATCGGCCGGCACCAGCGGGAGCTGGTCGAGCTGGGCTACGAGGGCGTCAGCGTCGAGCAGGTGCTGGAGCAGCGGCTGCGGCGCGCCGCCTGGGGTCCGGACGCGACGGCCGTGACGGCGCTGGAGGCGGTCGAGGACGCGATCCTCTACCTGGGCGGCGGCCGGTTCGCGGGCGAGCTGGGCGCCCGCGCGGTGGAACTGCTGGCCGCGGAGCGGACCGTCGACGAGGCGCCCGAGGTGGTGCGGCGGATCCGGCGGCTGCTGGCGCACTACCGAGCGACGCGGCCGGAGCTGCCGCGCTGGTGCCAGGCGTTCGTGGTGGAGGGCTACGCGCACTACTGCACGCTGCTGCCGACGGCGTTCGCGGACGAGGCGTCCGGCGTCCGGCAGGTCGCGGCGATGCTGGGGTTCCTGTTCGGGATGGAGAGCCTGGCGCTGTCGCTGGGCTGCGACCACGCGCAGCTCGAGCTGGCGGTGCGGCAGTCGCATCCGGAGGCGCCGGCGAAGGTGGCGCTGCTGTGGGCGGCGAAGGCGCAGCTCGGCCTGATGACGCGGGACGAGCTGCGGGCCCGCTGCGACGCGCTGCTCGCGAACCCGCTGGTGGTGCCGTCGTTCCCGCTGTACCTGAGCGGGTTCGTGCAGGCGCTGGACCCGGCGCCGGCACTGGCGCCGCTGGTGGTCGAGGCGATGTCGAAGGCGTTCGGGCGGCTGCCCGACGCGGTGCTGCTGCCCTGGCTGCCGAACCTGATCGGCACGCTGCGCGAGCATGCGCGGGAGCTGGTGCCGGTGCTGGTGCGGGAGGCGGCGCGCACGTTCCCGGCGTCGCTGCCGGCGCTGGACTCCTGGATCCCGCCGTGGGAGTCGGCGGCACCGGCCGCCGCGCCGGCCGCGCCGGTCGCGTCCGGCCCGGTCGCGGAGCTGCTCGCCGCCGGACCGCTGACGTGCGACGCCGTCGCCGCGCTGCTCGGTCACCCGGTGCGATGGGACGAGCCGGCGCGTCCGGCCGGAGACGGGAAGGCGCGGGAGCTGCTGGAGCGGCATCCGGAGACCACCGGGGCCGTCGCCGAACTGCTCGCCCTGGCGGGCGGTGCCGCCCGGTAGCGGTCCGGGGCGGGACGGGCGGCCCCGCCCGTCCCGCCGCCGCGGCCGCACGGGCCACGCCGGGCCGGGGCAGGGCCCGACGTGGCGGATCTTGGACGGACGGTGACGCTCCGCAGCGTGCCGCAGGGCCCTTGCGTGCGTGCAAGCGACGGTGACCGCCGCCCGTTCACTGCGTCAGAGTGTCTGTCGTGTGAGCGGCGGCATGGCGCTCGAAGGCCGGACCCGCTCGCGCGTTCCACGTCCACGCCCGACTCTCCCCCAGGCCGAGAAGCACATGTTCGCTTACAGCCCGACACGGAGACGTGAAGCCGTCGCTGCCATGAACGCAACAGACGTGGGGACGGGCGCGCTCGTCCCGGCCCCCTCGCCCTCGCTGGAACTCGGCACCACCGCCGCCCGCAACGGCACGGCCGCCGGCCGGCTGCTCGGCGAGATCGACCTCGCGGCGACGCCCGCCGCCGTCCGGCTCGCCCGCTCCTACGTGCGCGAACTGGTCGGGCTGTGCTTCGGCGCCGACCGCGCGGAGCTGGCCGACCTGGAGCTGCTGACCAGCGAGGCGATGACGGAGTCGGTGCTGCGGTCCCGCCCGCGGCCGGACGGCACCGTGACCCTCGCCGTCCTGCACCTCGACCGGTTCCTCCGGGTCGAGATCACCGACGGGGGCGTCCCGCCCGGACCGCCCCGGCCGCCAGACGACCAGCTGCCCGGCGGCGGGCGGGGGCGGCTGCTGATGCAGGCGCTCGCCGCCGACCAGGGCGCCCACCGCAACCGGAACGGGACGAGCACCTCGTGGTTCGGGGTGCCGGTCGGGGAGCGGTGGAGGCGCCCGTGATCCCCGGGCCGATGCCGAGCCTGAGCCGGTGGGCGGAGCTCACCGGCGGCGAGGAGGACGGCGTCGCCGCGGTCCCCGCGCGGGCCCCGAGCGTCGCCCGGATGTACGACTACTACCTCGGCGGCAAGGACAACTACGCCGCCGACCGGGAGATGGCGGAGCGGGCGCTCGACCGGGCGCCCGTCGTCGCGCGGCTCGCCCAGGTGAACAGGGGCTTCCTGGAATACGCCGCGGGACTGCTCGCCGAGTCCGGAACGCGGCAGTTCGTGGACGTCGGATGCGGGCTGCCCGCCGCGCGCAACGTCGGGGACGTCGTGCGGCGGGCCGCGCCGTCCTGCCGGGTCGCCTACGTCGACAACGACCCGCTGGTCCTCGCGCACGCGCGGGCGCTGCTGGCGGTCGACCGGAACACCGGCGCGTTCGGCGGCGACGTGCGGGCCCCGGCGGCGCTGCTCGGCCATCCGGGGCTGCGCCGGCTGATCGACTTCGGCCGGCCCATCGCGGTGCTGCTGCTCGGCGTGCTGGACTTCGTGACGGACGGGGAGGACCCGCGCGGGATCGTCCGGGCGCTGCTCGGCGGCCTGCCGGCCGGCAGCCACATGGTGGTCACGCACACCGAGCGGACGCCCGCGCTGGAGTCGCTGGCGGAGACGGCCCGGCGCGCCGGGCTGGCGTTCACGCCGCGCCGCCGCGCGGAGATCGCGGAGATCTGCGCGCCGCTCGACCCGGTCGGCCCGTACCCGGCGGCACTGCCGCTCGCCGACGCGGCGGGCCTGGACGGCCCGCTGCCGCTCGTCGGCTGCATCGGGCGCAAGCGGGGCTGACGGCCGCGATGCTCTCCACCCTCAGTCACAAGGCGGCCGCATATCCGCGCGAACCGTCCCCGGAGCCGCGCCCTTCGCTACGATCGGGGCGTCGAGAAATGCCGGCTCTAGGGCGAGTGATGACAGCGGACGGCGCGCCGAAGTCTCTCTCTGAAATCACCAGGGACATGGGCCTCAACATGTCCGACGTGGCCGCGTTCTCGGGGCTCGACGAGAGCACGGTCTTCCGGCTCTGGGACAACGCGGAATGGCTCGACCGGGTCAGCGGGCGCTCGCTGCAGAGCCTGATGTCGTCCATTCCGGGAATCGCCGAATACTCGAAGGCGCACGCGATTCGCAAGCGCCTGGACGCGCTGGTGTCCGATCTGGGCGCGGAAGGCCTCGCGGTCGACCTGAACGCGCTCGACCGGTCCCCGGTCCCCCGGCAGCTGCTGCTGAACGCGCTGGAGGCCGGGCTGCGCATCGTCCGGGGCGAGGCGAACCAGCGGACGTCGTCGTTCATCGCCCGGTTCTGGGGGCGCGAGCCCGACACGGCGCTGGAGGCGCTCTACTCCACCGAGCCCGGGCACGGCCTGCTGTCCGACCCGGCCAGGCTGTTCGAGTCGTCCGTGGAGCTGGCGCCCCGGCTGAACCGCAAGAGCTACTCCTTCCACTCCATCCTTGCCCTGAACATCCTTACCCACCAGGTCAGCAAGGTGACGGGCGCGCTGGACGCCGACCTCGGCTTCGAGGTGCCGGGCCGACAGAGCGCCTTCATGATGCGCGGCGTGGTGATGGGCTCGCTGATCAGCTCCGACGACCTCGACCTGGCCGAGCGGTACCGCCGGGAGCTGGACGCGACCCCGGTCTACGCCGCGCTCGAGGAGTGGTCGTTCCCGACCTACATGCGCGACGGCCGGATCAGCTCCGACTTCACCCTGCCGAGCGCCCTGTCGCTGCGCAACACGGCGGAGGAGGTGCTGCGGGAGATCGCCGGCTACAGCGACGCCTACGTGTACTACCTGGCGTCGACCTACATCCCGCTGGCGCTGCGGCGCGACCCCGCCTTCGGCGGGCGGCTCGCCGAGCTGGCGCACGCGCTCGAACTGCGCGGCGCCGACTGCCGCGACCGGAAGATCAGAGAGACGTGCAACGCCCTGGTACGGCGGCTGAAAGGGCTGCCGTAGCCGGACGGCGCATTCTCGGGGGTGCCCGCGCGGCGCAGGAGCCGCGCACATCAGGTCGGTGACGTGAAAGGCCCGCGAGCGGGCCGGAGAAATGGGGAGCCGGTGGAAGAGACGGCGGAGGCCATCGCGAATCTCACCCGGGAGCGCTGGGAGGCCAACGCGGACTACTGGGTGAAGGTGATCAGGGAGGGCCGCGACCGGTACCGCACCGAGCTCACCGACGCCGCCATGCTGGACGCGATCGGGCCGTGCAAGGGGCTGCGGGTGCTGGACGCCGGCTGCGGCGAGGGCTACCTGGCGCGGACGCTGGCGTCGATGGGCGCCGACGTCGTCGGCGTGGACGCCTGCCAGGGGCTGATCGACGCCGCCGGGGAGCTCGCCGGCGGGGCGGACGCCGGCCCCGGTTCGCTGTCGTTCACCCGGGCCGGCGTCGACGCGCTGCCCGCCGAGGACGACGGGTTCGACCTGGTCGTCTGCAACCACCTGTTCAGCCACCTGCAGGACCCGTCGCGCGCGATCGCCGAGTTCGGGCGGGTGCTGAGGAGCGGCGGGCGGCTGGTGTCGCTGACCCTGCACCCGTGCTTCTACGTGCAAGACTCCGAGCGCGGCGCGACCGGGAGCGTGCCCGCGGCGCAGTACTTCGCCTCGCGCGGGGTCGACCAGCGGTTCCTGGTGGACGGCCTGGAGTCGCCCTCGATGATCACATCGTGGCTGCGTCCGCTGGAGTTCTACTCTGGAACGCTCCGAGACAACGGTTTCGTCATCGCGGACCTGCGCGAGCCGCATCCGACGCCGGAGCAGCTGCGCGACGACCCGTGGTGGCGGGAGGGCTTCCCGACGGCGCTGTTCCTGCTCCTGGTCGCGGAGCGCCGCTAGGGTCGCCCCATGGACTCCGGTGCGGACGCGAACGAGGGCCCCGGCGAGGACGCGGGCGGCGCTGAGGTGCCTGCGGGCCTCGCCGGGCATCCCGACCGGCTCCGGTGGAACGCCAAGTACGAGAGCGCACCGGAGCCGTCGTTCGCACCGCATCCGCTGGCCGTGCGGGCCTTGGAGGCGACGCCGGGAGAGGCGCTGCCGGACGGGCCCGTCCTGGATCTGGCGTGCGGGACGTCGGGGTCGGCGCTGCTGGCCGCGCGGGCGGGACGGCGCGTGACGGCCGTGGACGTCTCCGAGGTGGCGCTCGGCCGGCTCGGCGCGGAGGCCCGCCGCCGCGGGCTGGACGGCCTGATCACGCTGGTCCAGGAGGATCTCGGAGCGTGGCGTCCCGGACCGGCCCGCTACGCGCTCGTCCTGTGCACCGGTTTCTGGGACCGGGCCGTGTTCGGGCGGGCCGCTGCGGCCGTCGCCCCGGGCGGGCTGCTGGCCTGGGAGGCGCTCACCGCGCGGGCGCGGGACGGCCATGGCACGCTCCCCGCCGACTGGTGCGTCGGCGAAGGCGAGCCCGCGTCGCTGCTCGACGGCGCCTTCACGGTCCTGGAGCAGGACGACCTGCCCGGCGGCCGGAAGCGGCGTTTGCTCGCCCGCGCCCCCGCGGCAGTATCCTGACGAGTCACTGTGTCCCATCGAGACCGCCCGCCGAGGGCGGTCCCCCTGCCAGGAGCGCTCTTCCACGAGGAGTGACCGGTAGATTGCGGGTCGGCCTCCTTTGCGCGGTTTTCACGCTGTTCTTAGGCCGGTGCTGGAAGGGTGGTCACTTTCGTGATGTCGTCGACCCCGGAGCGAGTGAGGAACCATGGCCGAGGATGACAAGCCGGCGGTCAAGGCGAAGATCCCTAACGCCAAGAACATCCGCAGCCCGGAGTTCACCCCGCACGGGATCAGCGCCGGACGCGGCAGCGGGCTGAACCGGCCGTCCGGGCTGACCGCGGCACAGGCCCGCAAGCGGCGGATCGCGACGATCGCCGGGATCGTGGTGGCCGTGCTGGCCATCGCGGGCGGCGTCACCTACTACGTGACCCGCCCCGGCCCGAAGATCGAGGTGTCCGGCAAGTTCGGGTCCGAGTCCAAGGTGAAGATCCCGGCGAAGCTCGCGCCGGCCAAGTCGCTCAAGACGCGCACCGTGATCAAGGGGAGCGGGCCCGCGATCGCCGAGGGCGACACGATGTTCGTCCAGTACTCCTTCTACCAGTGGGCGAAGAAGACCGACGACGACGACTCCAAGAAGAAGAGCACCAGCAAGAAGATCGGCTCGTCGTACGAGCAGCAGTCGCAGAGCGGGTCGTCCGGGCCGCAGGCGCTCACCGTCGGCAAGAGCGGCGTCAAGGGGCTGGACAAGGGCCTCGTCGGCAAGACGGCCGGCAGCCGGGTGCTGGTCGAGGTCCCGCCGTCGATGGGCTTCGGCGACCAGGGCTCGCAGCTCGGCCTCGGCAAGAACGACTCGGTGGTGTTCGTCGTGGACGTCGCCGCGGTCGGGAAGAAGAACGCCGGCCCGCAGGGCGCCCCGCAGAAGCTGGACGACAAGAACCTGCCCAAGGTCGAGGACCAGGGCGCCGGCAAGGCGCCCAAGGTGACGATCCCGAAGGTGGACGCGCCGTCCAAGCTGCAGGCCAAGACGCTCGTCCAGGGCACCGGCCCGGCGCTGGCCAAGGGCGACGCCGCCGTCGTCAACTACCAGGGGCAGATCTGGAAGGGCGGCAAGGTCTTCGACTCCAGCTGGAAGAACGCCCAGCCGGCGCTGTTCCCGATCGGCACCGGCGCCACCGTCCCCGGTTTCGACAAGGGCCTGACCGGCGTGAAGGTCGGCAGCCGGGTGATGCTGGTCCTGCCGCCGGCCGAGGGCTACGGCAAGAACGGCAACTCGCAGGCCGGGATCAAGGGCACCGACACCCTGGTGTTCGTGGTGGACATCCTCGCCAAGGCGCGCAAGTGAGCCCGCGCGCCGCATGACGGCGCGAGGCGGAGACGAGCGGCGGGCACCCGGTCCTGGGTCCCCGCCGCTCGGCGTTCAGGAGGCTCTCAGGAAACTGTGCGCGGGCGTTCGGGGAGGCGCTGCGACATCCGTCACGTCAACCCGGAGGGCCCGGCGGCCGTCCTCCTATTGGGAAGCCAAGGATGCGCATTGGGCGGCCCATCGCATGGATCCCCTCAGGTATCGTCGGTAACGCAATAATCACGGGGGGCTTGTGAGCAGCAGGGAAAAAGGTCAGGAAGACGGCACACCGGGCATGGCACGTGATCTCGGGCAGGATCCCCCGAAGGCCGCCGCGGCGGCCGCGGGGGACGCCGCCGCACCGCGCCACGACCCGGCGGACGGGGCCGCCCAGGCCGGCGACCAGGCCCGTGACCAGGCCGGCGACCGCGAGCCCGGCCGGGAGGGCGGGCCGGCGGAGGCCCCCGCGACCCGGGCGGCGACGCTCACCGTGGACACCGGAGAAATCGCCCCAGACCCGAAATCAGCCCTGAACGACGACATATCTCAGAACGACGGCAAGGCGGATGCGGGGGGCATCGCGGGCGCCACGGAGGCGCAATCCCCGGCCGCCGGCGCGCAATCCCCGGCCGCCGACGCCCAATCCCCGGCGGTCGAAAAGGGCGCGTCCCCCGATACCCCCCGCGCCGCGCGGGACGTTCCGGGCGGCTCCGCCGGCGCTGGTGTGAGCGACTCGGCGGCGGGAGATACCAAGACCATGCCGGCTGCTTCGACCAGGCAAGGGGGGCCACCGGGGCGCGGCCCCGGCGGCGGCTCCGGCGGTGGCGGAGGCGCCGGCGGCGGCAAGGGGCCGAAGAAGCCGCGCAGCCGGCGCGCCCGCTACCTGCGCCGGATCCTGTTCACGCTGCTCGGCATCCTCGGGTTCTTCGTCGCCGCGTTCGCGATCGCCTACGTCTTCACGCCGGTCCCCTCCCCGCAGCAGCAGGCGCTCGCGCAGGGCCCCGCGTTCTACTACGCCGACGGCAAGACGCTGATCGCCAAGACCGGGATGAACCGGGACGCGGTGAAGTTCGACCAGATCCCGAAGAGCACCCGGGACGCGGTCATCGCGGCCGAGAACCGCAGCTTCTACAAGGACCCGGGCGTCTCGGTGCAGGGCACCGCGCGGGCGTTCTGGTCCACCGCGACCGGCGAGCAGCTTCAGGGCGGCTCCACGATCACCCAGCAGATGGTCCGCAACTACTACGGCGGCATCGGCAAGGAGCGCTCGGTCACCCGCAAGCTCAAGGAGATCATGGTCTCCCTGAAGGTGGGCCGGGAGAAGTCCAAGGACTGGATCCTGGAGCAGTACCTCAACACCATCTACTTCGGCCGCGACGCCTACGGGGTGCAGGCGGCCGCGCACGCCTACTACAACAAGGACGTCAAGGACCTCACCCCCGCCGAGTCCGCCTACCTGGCCGCCGCGATCCAGCAGCCGAGCAACTTCTCCGACCCGACCGGCCAGCACCGCGTGTACGCCGAGCAGCGCTGGCGCGCGGTCGTGAACAACATGGTCCGCGACGGGGCGCTGTCGTCCGCCGACGCCGCCGCGATGACGTTCCCGCTGCCCGGCAAGGAGAAGATCACCGACGTCCTCAAGGGCCAGAAGGGCTACATGGTCAACCTGGCCAAGAAGGAGCTGGAGGAGCGGCGCGGCTACACCGAGGACGAGATCAACCGCAGCGGCCTGAAGATCACCACGACGTTCGACAAGCGGCTGATGGACGCGGCGAAGCGGGCCGTCGACGCCGCCGCCCCCGCCGGGATGAGCAAGAAGATCCGCACCGGGCTGGTGTCGGTCGACCCGAACACCGGGCAGGTGCTGGCGTTCTACGGCGGCCGCAACTACCTGACCGAGGCCGCGAGCAGCGCGTTCTACGACACCGCGCAGGTCGGGTCGGGCTTCAAGCCGATCGCGCTGGCCGCCGCGCTGGAGGACGGCAAGAGCCTGTCCGACACCTATGACGGCAGCTCCCCGCAGTACTTCGGCGGCCACCGCATCGAGAACGACAGCGGCGAGAACTTCGGGAACATCAACCTCGTCACCGCGACCGAGCACTCGGTCAACACCGCGTACGTGAACCTCGGCCAGGACATCGGCAACGACAGGATCGCCGGCATGGCCGAGAAGCTCGGCGTCTCGTCGTCGCAGATGACGTCCGCGCAGCGGTCCGCGACGTCGTTCCCGCTCGGCATCGTGTCGCTGCACCCGGTCCAGCAGGCCGGCGTGTACGCGGCGTTCGCCGACGAGGGCCAGTTCCGCCAGCCGTTCGTGGTGAAGTCGGTCACCGACAACGAGGGCCAGACCCGCAAGTTCGCCGAGAAGGGCCGGCGGGCGTTCGGCACGCAGGTCGCGCGGGACGCCACGTACGCGATGCAGCAGGTCGTCCAGGGCGGCACCGGCACCGGCGCGCAGCTGCCCGACGGCCGCGACGTCGCCGGCAAGACCGGCACCACCGACGAGGGCCGCGCGATCTGGTTCAACGGGTTCATCCCGCAGATGGCGACCACCGTGGCGATGTTCCGCGAGGACAACAAGGCGCTGAACATCCCCGGGTACGGGGCGTACGGCGGGCAGCTGCCCACCCAGATGTGGCGGTCGTACATGACCGACGCGGTCGACATCAAGGGCTACGACCCCGAGTCGTTCGGGTCGCCGTCCGAGACCCCCGGCAGCGGCTGGGACGGCCCGCCCACCGGCGGCGGCCAGAGCACCGAGCCGCCGTCCACGCAGGGCCCGACGCACCGCCCGTCCGGCGGGACGGACGAGCCGGGCGGGTCGACGCCGCCCACCGGCGGCCTGCCGACCATCATCCCGTCGCTGCCCGGCGGCGGTGACGGCGGCGGCAACGGCGGAGGCGGCGGGAACGACGGCGGCGGAAACGACGGTGGTGGCGGGAACGACGGCGGCGGCAATGACGGCGGTGGCGGCGGCGACGATGGCAGCGGCGGCCAGATGTTCAATTAGCGCCGCGTCGCAGCGCAGGCCCGGCGGTGGAACCGCCGGGCCTGCGGCCTTCCGTCCGGACGCCCGCTAGTCGCACGCCTTTCCGATGCGCGCGGGCGTGCCGTCCAGCACGGCGCTGAGCTGCGCGGCGTCCCCGGTGTGCACGCTCGCGGCGGCGGTGCGCAGCCGGCCCGCCTCGTCCTTCAGCGCCTTCTTCAGCGCCCCGTCATCGGTCTCCCTCGCCAGCCCGTCGAGCCGGGTCGCGAGCCGCTGCGTCGCCTGCCCCCACTGCGCCGGCTCCGCCGCCGGCACGCTCCTGACCTGGGTGACGTACTGCTGGAACGCCTTCTTCGTGTCGGTGCAGACCTGACCGGAGTCGCCCCCCAGCGCACCGCACGCGCCCAGCAGGCCGGACACGCCGAGCATCACCACGCCCCCGGCCAGCGCCCGAACCGCCCCGTACCGCATCGCACCCTCCCGCTTGATCTGCCACCGGCTCCGCATATACTTCCGCACTAGGTCATGAGCGCCAGCGCCAAGCCCCGGCTCGCTGGCCGGCAACCCTTCGTCCGCGATGGGGTGCCCCGGGTGAGGACCAGGCCGGACGCGGCACCGCGTTCCGGCAAGCGCGGATCCCGCGGGCGCGTCCCCGGGGTCCCTGACCCCGGAAGGAACCGGCATGCCCACGCTCGCCCCCGCACCGTCCCGCTCCCCGTTCACGAGTCCTGAGACGTCCGGCACCGGGCCGGAAGTTCGCGTCCCCCGGATCATCGGCGCGGACGCGCCCGTCCCGCTGGACGACGGCCGCCGCGTCCCGTACGCCAACCTCGACTACGCCGCCAGCGCGCCCTGTCTCGAGGCGGTGCACGAGGCCGTCACCCGCGCGCTGCCCTACTACAGCAGCGTGCACCGCGGCGCCGGTTACGCCTCGCAGGTCACCACCCAGGCGTACGAGGACGCGCGCGAGACCGTCCGGACGTTCCTCGGCGCGTGGCGGCGCGACGCGGTCGTGTTCACCCGCAACACCACCGACGCGATGAACCTGCTCGCGCACGCCGTCCCGTCCGGGACGAGCGTCGTGGTGTTCGAGTCCGAGCACCACGCGTCGCTGCTGCCGTGGCGGCGCGCCGTGCGGCTGCCCGTGCCCGCCACGCCCGCCGAGGCGATCGACGCCGCCGACCGCGCGCTCGCCGCGACGCCGGCCGGGGCCCGGCTGCTCGTCGTCACCGCCGCGTCCAACGTCACCGGCGAGCTGTGGCCGATCCGCGAGCTGGCGCAGGTCGCCCGGCGGCACGGCGCCCGCATCGCGGTGGACGCCGCGCAGCTCGTCCCGCACCGCCCCCTCGACATGACCGCGCTCGGCCTGGACTACGTCGCGTTCTCCGGGCACAAGCTGTACGCGCCGTTCGGCGCCGGCGTGCTGGCCGGACGCGCCGACTGGCTGCGCGCCGCCGAGCCCTACCTCAAGGGCGGCGGCGCGAGCGCGTCCGTCGCCGAGACCGTCCGGTGGGCGCCGTCCGCCGAGCAGCGGCACGAGGCCGGCACCCCGAACGTCCTCGGCGTCATCGCGCTCGCCGCCGCCTGCGACGCGCTCACCGCCGCCGGCTGGGACGCGCTCGCCGCCCGCGAGGAACGGCTCCTCGCCCGGCTGCGCGCCGGCCTCGCCGCGCTCCCCCACGTCCGCGAGCTCACCCTGTGGGGCGACCGGTCGCCGCGCGTCGGGATCGTGTCTTTCACCGTGACCGGCTGGAACGCGCGGGACGTGGCGCTTACGCTGTCCGGGGAGCACGGCATCGGCGTGCGGGACGGCAAGTTCTGCGCGCACCCGCTCGTCCGGCACCTGCTGGACGGGGAGGGCGGCGCGGGCTGCGGCGAGGGGGCGGCCGTCCGCGCGAGCTTCGGGATCGGCAGCACCGAGGAGCACATCGACCGGCTGTGCGCCGCGCTGGCGCGACTGGCGGGGTCGGCAAGGCGCTGACCTGCGGAATCGCCCGCAAGCACAGACGTTTATAGCCTTTGGTCCTGTTCGCCCCTGTAGCGTAGGCAGTCGCGCTACTTCCCGCCGGAACTCCCACCGGGACCCGGCGGGTCGGGGACGAGCACGGACGAAACAGGGGGTGGCGGCGGTGGCCGACGCGTGGCGACCCACGTCGGAGCTGGAACGCCGACTGGAGGAGACCGTACGGGCCGGGGACCAGGAGGGCTACTTCCGCGTCCTCGCGGGCAGCGAGCTCGTGGTGCCCGTCGCCGACGACGCCGTCGACGGCGTCCTCGCCGGCCGGACGCGGCCCGCCTGGCCGACCCAGGAGGAGGACGGCCGCGTGCACGTCCTCGCCTACACCTCCGCCGCGGCGATGCGCGCGTGCCTCGGCCCGTCCTGGCGGCACTTCATGACGCTGCGCTTCGGCGACCTCGCCGAGACCTGGCCGGACGCCCGCTGGTGGCTGGCCGTCGACGCCCCCGGCCACCCCGGCGGCACTCCGCTGCCGATCGAGTCGCGGATGCCCGCCTGGTTCGTCCGCCAGGTCGCCGACGGCGACGGCCGCCCGCCCCTGGTCGGCCGCCCCGAACTCCCGTCCGGCACGGCACCGGCACCGGCACCGGCTCTGGAACCGGCCCCTGCCCCTGCCCCTGCCCCGGAACCTCCGCCCGCCCCGGAACCGGCGGCCGCTCCAGAACCGGCGCCTTCACCGGAACCGGCCTTCTCGCCGGAACCGGCGTCCTCGCCGGAACCGCCGGCAACGCCTCCGGCGCCGTCGCCTGCACCGGCACTGTCGCCCTCGTCCTCGCCCTCGCCGGACGAGTCGCCCTGGGAGGAACTGCAGGGCCAGCACCGGGAGCTGACCCGCGAGGCGCCGCCCGAGCCGTCCCGTCCCGAGTTCCGGCCCGCCAACGACGTCGAACGCGAACTCCTTCGCGCCGCGGCGAACAACGACCACGACCTGTTCCTGCAGACGATGGCGGACACCGAGATCCTGCTGCCCGTCCCGGACGACACCGACTACACGCTCCGCCCCGGCCGTCCCGGCTTCCCGTGGCGGACCCGCGAGGTCGACGGCAACACCGTCGTCCCCGTCTTCACCTCCCCCGAGCGGCTCATCGAGGCCGCGCACGCCGCCGGGACCGGCACCGAGTACATCAAGCTGCCGTTCACCGTCGCGCTGCGCTACTGGCCCGACCACGGCTGGCTCCTCGCCATCAACTCCGGCTCCCCCGCCGGCGGCACCGTCATGGCCGCGCAGCTCCCCGGCCTCGCCACCTGGGCCGACCAGCGCGCCGCCGCCCGGATGACCGACCGCTTCGAGCCGCAGAACGACATCGAGCAGCGGCTCTTCGACGCCGCCCGCCGCCGCGACACCGACGCCTTCTTCAAGATCCTGCTTGGCGCGCAGGTCCTCGTCCCCGCCGATCCCGACACCCCGTGGGGCATCGCGCCGGAGGACCCCGGCTTCCCGTGGCGGCCCGTCACGGTGCACGGGCGCACGTCCGTCCAGCTCTTCACGTCGCTCAAGTGGATGAACGAGGCCATCGGCTCGTCCCGCTTCGTGATGCCGAGCCTGCTGGACGTCGTGTCCGCCTGGCCCGATCCCGGCTGGACGCTCGTCATCAACCCCGGCACCCCGATCGACGCGACCATGCCGGGCGAGCAGGTCCGCGCCCTCAGCGGCCCGCCGCGCACCGCGCCCGAGGAGGCCGCCACGCCGCCGTCGGCCGCGACGCCCCCTCCTCCGGACAACCCCGCCGTTCCCGTCGCCCCGGCCGTCCCGTCCACCGACACCGGCCCGGTCCCGGAGCCCACCCCCTCCGCGAATGGCGAACCGTCACCGGCCCTCCCGGACGGGCCCGCCACTACGGTGCCAGAGCCCGCACCCGCTGACGCCCTGCACCACACCGGCCCGCTCCCCCACGCACCGGAAGACGCCGGAACGCCGCCCAGCAGCACGACGGTCCCGCCCCTCTCCACCGGCCCGGCCGACGTCGACGCACCGCAGGGACCACCGGCCGGCACCGCACAGCACACCGGTCCCCAACCGCAGGTCCCCGCGCCGGCGGACACCGGAGCACCGACCGCCACCGGCCCGATGCCCCAGGTCGACCAGGCCGGACTCGGCACCCCGGAGACCACAGGCCCCGGCTACGAACCGTTCACCGCCGCCGGTGACGACCTGACCAGCGCACCAGCCGTCACGCAGCACACCGGCCCGCAGTCCCAGGTCTACGACCCCTCCGGCAGCGAACCGGCACCGGAAGACGCCGGAGCACCACCGCCTCCGAGCGAGCACACCGGATTCGGCACGGGCCCGCAGGGACTGCCGTCCGGATACACCGGCGACGCACCGGCGGATCCGCCGCACACCGATTACCACCCCGGCGGGACGCCCGCCGGCCCTCCGGCGCAGCAGCCTTACGCCCCGTCCGACCCCGGTCATGGCTACGCGGGCGAAGTCCCGGCGGCGCCCGCGCAGGACGTGGCGGGCGGCGAGAACGCGTCCACCGTGACCGGCGGGCACGCGATCGCCGGCCTCGGTGCCCGGACCGGACCGGCGGACATCGGAACCGCGGAACCCACCGGCCCGGCGTCCGATGCCCTGGGCGACACCGGACCGCTCCCACAGGAAACGGGCCCGGCCGGCCCGGAACGGCGGCTGCAGAGCGTCGAGGAGCCCGAGGCGGTGTTCGAGCCGGGGAACCGGATCGACCAGGAGCTCTACGAGGCCGCGCTCGGCGGGGACTCCGACGCGTTCCTGCGCGTCCTGCTGAACGCCAACGTGCTCGTGCCGATCCCGCCGGACGCGCCGCTCGAGGTGACGCCGGTGCAGCGCGAGTTCCGGTGGGACGCGGCGCTGCGCGACGGCGCGGCCGTCCGGGTGTTCACCTCCCTCGTCCGGCTGCGCGAGGTCCTGCCGGAGTCGCGGTTCGTGTACGCCGACTTCCGCGAGCTGATCGGCGCCTGGCCGCGCGAGGACTGGGCCCTGCTGCTCAACCCCGGCACGCGGATCGGCGCGTCCCTGCGCGGCGACCAGGTGCGGGCCCTGAGCGAGTGGGCCGTGCGGGTCGGGCTCGTCCAGGCCCGGCCGCAGGTCCCCGTACCCCCGCCGCCGCGGGAGCCCGCCGCGGACCTGACCGTGCGGGACGTGACGGCCTCGCCCGCGCCGCGGACCGAGGACCTCGACGACCGCGTGTCCCAGCCGACGATCATGCAGAAGGTCGTCCCGCACGGGCATGTGGGCTGGTACCTGGAGCAGGGCTACGACCGCGTCGGCGGGTTCGTGCACGCCACCGGCGACGTCGCGGAACTCCAGACGCCCGTCCAGCTGTACGAGGCGCTGGGCCTGCTCTACGACGGCACGCCCTTCTCCCCCGCCGACGACGGCGTCTACGTGATCCGGTGGCCCGCGTACTGCCCGGAGCTGTACCGCATCCCCTTCGGCGGACGCGACGCCCAGGAGATGGCCGCCTGGGGCGAGGCCGGATGGGTCATCGAGCGGCCCCCGTTCCTCGGCGGCGGGTTCGCGCCGGGAAGCGCCGGCTCCATCCGCGAGTACAAGGTGGACAGCGTCCGGCTGCCCTATGGCGCGGAGATGTACTACCTGGGCATGGACCGTTCGGAGAGGTTCGTCGCGATGTACGACCCGGACCGGCTCGCATGGCTGCGGCCCGACGCGGCCACCGGCCCCGACGCCGCGGACGGGCGGACGGGGGCCGCGCAGTGATCAGGGACGGCTACGTGGCGCGCTGGCTCGGCCGCGACTTCGAGGCCGCGCCGGGCGCCGACGGCGAGATCCGGCTCTACACGCCCGGGCCGACGGACGGCTTCGAGGAGCTGCGCCCCGGCCGGTTCCGGCGGATCGTCCCGGCCTCCGAGGTCGAGGAGCTCCACTACGTCCGCACGACGTGCCGGTGGCGCGGCGAGCGGTTCGTCGTCGTCGGCGAGCACGAGACGTGGCTGCGGGTCGAGTACGTCGGCGGACGCGCCCCGGTGGCCGAATCCCTCGGCCTCGAGCGCATTGACCAGGGCGTCTGGCAGGCCTGGGCGCCGAGCGCCGAGATAGAGGACGTCCGTGAGGAGGTCATGTGAACGTCCACGGGGTTGCTTTGGCCCGTTGATCCGTGTTGGCATGATTCCTGGGACGATCTCCCGGGTAAAGCGGGCACAGGCGCTCAAAGGCGATGCGACGGAGGTGCTGGGGCGGTGTACTGCCGACCGGCGGTGAAACCGATTTTTGCAGGGCTCGGCGCTGCGGCCATCCTCGCCGCCGGAGGCGCATCCGCCTCCGCCGAGGACACACCGTCGCCACCCCCTGCAGACTCGACCCCCGCATCACCGAGCCCGACACCGACACCGACGCCCAAGCTGAGCGTGGACGTCAAGGCCGGCAGCTCGACCGCGAAGGCGGGCAAGGCGGTCGCCTTCACGACCACGGTCGCGACCAACGTCGGTAGGGCCACCGACGTGCACGTGACCGCCGTCACCGTGTCCACGAAATCGACGAAGAAACCCACGGTCACCGGCGCCTGTCCCACCGCCGGGTCGGACACCAGCTGCGCGTTCGAGAACGTCGGGACCGGCGGGAAGTCCATCACCACGTACGTCTCGCTCCCTTCCAACCTCAGCGCTTCGGCGTCCGTCACGTTCAAGGTCACGGTGACGGGCACCGTCGCCGAAGCCACGAAGGCGACGGACACCGATCAGGCTTCCGTGACCTTCACACCGCTTCCCACCAAGTCGCCGACGAAGAAGCCGTCGAAGTCGCCCTCGCCGTCCAAGAGCGCCACGCCTTCGCCGTCGTCATCGTCCGGGAGTAACAACGGCTCGTCGTCCGGCGGCGGAAGCGGCACCAGTGGCGGGACGTCGTCGGCCGGTGCGGCCGGATCGACCAGCGACAACGTGCTGCCGACGCCGAACTCGTCGTTCGCGGCGCAGAATCCCCACGTGGCCCTGCCGCCGATCGCGGCGCCCAGCCCGTCGATCGCCCCCTCCACGGTCTCGGTGACGCCGAACAGCAGGCTGCGCGGGAACAAGGCGCCCGTCGCGCAGGACCTCACCTTCGAACGGGTCGCGAGCACGCAGGTCGCGTGGCTGGCCGCGCTGCTGGTGGCGATCGCGGTGCTGCTCACGCAGGTACGGCTCGGCAAGCGCCGCGTACCCGCCGGTGCCGCGGCCGCCGCGCGCCGCGCGAAGGGCATGCACCGCCGATCCCGCCGCGGCATGTTCGGCAAGTAAGAGAAACCGCGACCAGCTCCTTACCCCGTTCCGACTGCGGCACCGCGCCGTCCATAGACGTCTGCCGGAATTGCAAATATCACCTTGATCGACTTCGGCGGTGCTCGAATCTCGACGCCATTCCCCTGGTGACGGACTTCCTCGTTTCTCAAGCCATCTGACACCAGGAGGACACCAAACTCCTGAACCCATGGCGGCGGTGACCACCTCACGGGTCGCCCGGACCGCGGGGTCGCAGAGCGTCCGGCCTGGCCAGGCGAAATCGAGATCCGGGGGGGGCGGCATCGGTAGCACGCCGCGGTTTCGCTCGCGGGGGCATCGGGGCCATTCCTCGACATCTCCCTAGAAGGCCAGGCCTGGAAATGGGAGAGCGGCCGCCAAGGTGAAGTGCGATCTGTGTGCGCTTCGCGGTGCGGCGGGCTCGTCGGGTTTCCGGTCAGGGGCGCAGGAGGGTGTAGCAGGCTATGGCGGCGGCGGCTGTGACGTTGAGGGAGTCGACGCCGCGGGAAAGGGCCGTTTCGTTCATGGGAATGCGGACGCGGTGGTCGGCCTCGTCGAGCCAGCGGGAGGAGAGGCCGTCGCCTTCGGAGCCGAGGAGGAGGGCGCGGCGGTCGGCGGGCGGGACGGAGTCCAGCGGGACGGCGCCGGCGGACGGGGTGAGGGCGAGGATCTGGAAGCCGTGCGCGCGCAGGCCGGCGAGGCCGTTGTGCCAGTCGGTCATGCGGGCGTACGGGAGGGCGAACACGGCGCCCATCGAGACCTTGACCGAGCGGCGGTAGAGGGGGTCGGCGCAGCGGGGCGCGAGGACGGCGGCGTCGACGCCGAGGGCCGCGGCGCAGCGGAAGATCGCGCCGACGTTGGTGTGGTCGACGATGTCCTCGAGGACGAGGATGCGGCGGGCGTCCTTCACGACGGCGTCGACGGGCGGGAGCGGGAGGCGTTCCAGGGAGGCCAGGGCGCCGCGGTGGACGGGGAAGCCGGTGACGCCTTCGAGGACGGCGTCGTCGGCCACATAGACCGGGGCGTCGACGCTGTCAAGGACGTCCGCGAGGGAGGCGGTCCAGCGGCGGGCCATCAGGAGGGAGCGGACGGGGTGGCCGGCGGCGACCGCGCGGCGGATCACTTTCTCCCCCTCGGCGAGGAAGAGTCCGTGCTCGGCTTCGAGGCTTTTGCGCAGGTTGACGTCGCGCAGCCGGGTGTAGTCGGCCAGCCTGGGGTCGGTGGGAGAGGTGACGGGGAAGAAGCCGGCCATGCTCCGATTGTGGCGGAGCGGGCGGGGTGCCCGGGCCGGGGCGCGAGGCGGCGACGGCCGGTTCCGGCCGCGCGCGCGGTTCGGGTTTGCGGGAGGATCACGCTCGGTCCACGGGTCCGATCCACCCATGATCGCAGGGCCCGCGCCGCCGTGTGGCGCTCCGAAAGCGGGGCGTGACGGCGGGGAGCGATGCCATGATCGTCCGGACAAACGCTGATGACCTGCGTCATCATCGATTTTGAGTTCTTTGTAACCTCTACTTCGTACTACTACAGTGCCGTGGAACATCGGCGGGTTTCTGGTGAATCGAGGGCAGCCATGAGCGGACGTCATCGCAATGACTTCCCTGAGGGGGCGGGTGAGGGGGGCTATGACCCGTCCACGCCCGTCTTCGGACCCGCGAACGACGGGTCCTCCGACTGGTTCGGCACCAGGGACTCCCAGGGCCCTCTGACGCAGGAGCCGCAGGCGGGGCCGCCTCCGGGCCCGCCCGCCGGCGCCCCTCCGGGTCCGCCCGGCGGTGCGCCGCGGGCGTCCGGGCCGGGCGAGACGCCCGAGTGGTTCACGCCGCGCGCCTCGTCCGAGGAGCCCGTCTACGGCGCCGGCGGCTTCACCGGCGCGTCGGACGCGGGCGGGTACGGGCTCGGCCGGTCCGGCGGGTACGGCACCGGGCGGCAGGACCCCATGGCGGCGCCCACGCCGCAGGAGCCGCCGCCCGGCAGGTCCTCGTCCCCGCTGGCCGGGACCGGGTACAGCGAGTACGACGCGATCCGCAGCTCGGACGAGACGCCGTCCGGGTTCTTCGGCGGCGGGTCCGCGGGGGCGGGCGGCTCCGGCGGCTACGGCGGGGGTTCGGGCGGATCCGGCGGTTCCGGCGGCGGGTCGGGCGGCTACGGCGGCGGGACCGGCGGTTACGAGTACGGCAAGCGCAAGCGCAAGCGGAGCAAGGCCGCGCTGATCGGCCCGATGGCCGGGGCGGTGGGCCTGGCGCTGCTGCTCGGCGTCGGCGTGTACGCGTTCGCCGAGAGCGGCGGCGGGTGCTCCGGCGACGACGCGATGAGCCTGTCGGTCGCGGCGGCGCCCGACATCCAGCCGGCCATCGTCAAGGCGGCGGGCCGGTTCAACGACGCCAAGCACAAGGTCGGCGGCAAGTGCGTGCGGGCCGACGTGAAGAAGGTCGACCCGGCGTCGGCGGCGACGCTGCTGTCCGGGCAGGGCGTGGCGAACTCGTCGAACCAGCGGCCGGACGTATGGATCCCCGACTCCTCGCTGTGGGCCTCGCTGGCCCGCGGCCAGGGCGGCGACAAAGACCTGGAGGCGGCCAAGACCTCGCTCGCGACCAGCCCGATCGTGGTGGGGCTGCCGCAGTCGCTGGCCGTGCAGCTGAAGAAGCAGGGCGTGACCGCCAGCCCGTCCTGGGACAACCTGCTGAAGGCGGCGGGCGGCGTCGCCGGCGGCGCGGTGACCAAGAACCAGATGATCCCGGCGGGCTCGGTCCGGATGGTGGTCCCGGACCCGACCAAGAACGCGGCCGGCATGGGCTCGCTGCTGATCACGAGCATGCTGCTGGCGAACGACCCCAACCGGGACTCGATCTTCACCGGCATCGTCCGGACCGTCCGGGAGAACCTCGTCCCCTCGGTGTCGGCGGAGTTCACGCACTTCCGCAAGGACCGGACGGGCAAGCAGCCCATCTCCCTGTCGTCGGAGCAGGCGCTGTGGAGCTACAACCGGACCAAGCCGGCACAGCCCGCCGTGGCGCTGTACCCGACCGAGGGCACGCTGTCGATGGACTACCCGTTCATCGTCGCCACGAAGGACGGCAACGAGAGCAAGGCCGCGCGCCTGCTCGAGAAGGCGATGACGACCGACGCGACGCGCGGCGACCTGCGCGAGCTCGGCTTCCGCACGTCCGACGGCAAGGCCCCGGCCGGCTTCAACGCCGCCACCGGCGTCAGCCCGGCGCGGCCGCGGCAGCTGCCGGCGCCGAAGAGCGACCAGGTCGCGCAGGTCATGCAGGCGTGGTCGAAGCTGACGCTCGGGCTGCGCATGCTCACGCTGATCGACGTGTCCGGCTCGATGGCCGAGCAGGTCGCCCCGCACACCAACCGGCTGCAGGCGATCGCGCAGGTCTCGCAGGGCGGGCTCGCGATGATGTCGAACGACACCGAGCTCGGCCAGTGGCTGTTCTCCACGAACATGAACGGCAAGACGCCGTACAAGCAGACGGTCCCGATCGGCGCGCTCGGCGACCGCATCGGGTCCACCACGCGGCGCGGGCTGGTGCTGTCGGTGCTCAACCAGATGAAGCCGAAGCCGACCGGCGACACGGGCCTGTACCGGACGATGCTCGACGCGTACAAGCTGATGAACAAGACCTACAAGCCGGAGTTCGGCAACTCGATCCTGCTGCTCACCGACGGCCAGAACGACGACCCGGACGGGCCGTCGCTCAACCAGACCCTCACCGAGCTGAAGGCGCTGAAGGACCCGAACAAGCCGATCCAGGTCAACATGATCGGCTTCGGCAAGGGCGTCGACAAGGCCGAGCTGGAGAAGATCGCCGCGGCCACCGACGGCAACGTGCAGGTCGCCATGACCCCGCAGGAGATCTCCAAGATCTTCCTGAAGATGCTGTCCCGGCGCATCACTTCGTAGCGCTCCGGTCGCGCCGGGTATTTCCGGGGATTTTCTTGGATCCGGCGTCAACCGGGCGCCGGAGTCGATCGTCATTTCATGTGGAGGCCCGACGGGGAGCGGGGCCGTCGGGCCTCCGACCTTCTCCTCCCCGGCCCGCGACGGGGAACCGCCCGGAGCGCGCGCCGGGAGAGCGGAACCGCTCCCTTCTTCCCTGAGCCCGTCCCCCGGCAGAGCGGACGAGGACCCGCCGCCCGAGGCGGCACCAGAGCCGCCCGAGGCGGCACCAGATCCCGCGGGAGGACCCTGTGTCCGGTTGGCCTACCCTCGACCGCGCGGACGACGAACGTCTCGCGCGGGAGCTGGCCGCCGGCGATCCCGGCGCCCTCATGCAGGTCATGGATCGCTACGCGGCCCGGCTGTACGACTACTGCCACGCGCTGCTGCGCGACCAGGAGCCCGCGGCGGGCGCCCTCCACGACGCGCTGGTCGCCGCGTACGCGAACGTGCCGGTGCTGCGCGAGCCCGAGCGGTTCCGCGGCTGGCTGTACGCGCTGGCCCGCAACGAGTGCATGCGGCGGCTGCGCGACCCGGACCGTCCCGCCGAGCGGCACGAGGCCCCCGAGGCCGGTGACGGCTTCCTGGACGGCGAGGAGCTGGCCCGCAGGCTGGAGGCGCGGCGGCTGGTGCACGGGGCGCTGGCCGGGCTGCGCGGCCGCGAGCGGGAGGCCCTCGACCTCCTGCTGCGGCACGGCCTCGACGCGGCCGACGTCGGCGCCGTCCTCGGCCTGGACGCGCAGGAGGCCACCGACCTCACCGGCACCGCGCTTGCCCGCCTCGACGACGCGCTCGCCGCCGCCCACGTCGCGCACGCCGGACGCGACGAGTGCCCCGCCGTCGCGGACCTCGCCGACGACGGCGACTGGCCGCTGCCGCCGCCCGCCGTCCGGCGGCTCGTCCACCACATCCAGGACTGCCCGGTCTGCTCCGAGCGGCGCCGGCGGAACGTGTCGGCGGCGCGGCTGCTGAACGTGCTGCCGGTCGCGATGATGCCGACCGACCTGCGCGGGCACGTCATGGCGACCGCGACGGACGCGGCGCTCGCCGCCGACATGGCGGCCCTCGCGCACGCCGCCGGGCCGTTCGACGCCTGGGGATGGCCCGAGCATCCCGGCCAGGAGGCCGCGGACGCGCACCGCCGCACCCCGCGCGCCCTGTGGCCGGCGGTCGCCGCGGCGGTCGCCGTGCTGCTGATCGTCTCCGGGGCGTTCTTCCTGATGCCGGGCGGGCCGTCGGGGAACACGGGCGCGCAGTCCGCCCCGTCCGGGTCGTCGTCGGCGCCGGACCCGTCGGAGAGCAGCACGTCCCTCGAACCTTCGACGTCGCCGTCCCCGACCACGAGCAGCGAGACCCCGACGCCCACGCCGACGCCCACCTCGGCCACGCCGACCCCGACGCGCACCCGCGGCAAGGCGTCCCACTCCTCCAAGCCCGCCCCCACCCACAGCAAGCCCGCCAAGGGCACCCTGTCGGTGTCCGGGTGCACTATCTCCGGGGCAGGGGGCAGTTGCCCGATCTCCGTGCAGGCGGTCGGAGGCCCCGTGACCTGGTCGGTGACGGGCACCTCGTCCTCGCTCATCAGCGCCGGAGGCGGCGGCACGCTCTCCGCCGGCGGCTCGACGAGCGTCACCGTCACCCTCTCGGGAAGCTGCACCTCCTCCGACAGCGGTACGGTCTCCTTCTCGCCCGGCGCGGCGGCGGCGGTCAGCTGGACCTGCGCGGCGCCGCCGCCGGACGGCGGAGGCGGGTCCTCGCAACACTGAGACCCACATCACATTCGCTCGCGTAGCCGCTGTTCGTCAAGGCGATACGGGCACACCGCGTACCGTAACGGTCACAATTATCGGCCGGACGGGAGAAATTCCAGCAGGTTGGTGGCAAGATCGGGCAACCAGAGCGCGCCTGCAGGCGTCGAGGCGCCGGCGCTCACCGGGGGCACGTTCAAGAAACCGATCTGACTGGAGGGTTCCCGTGGCCGGTGAGCCGGGGTCCGCGCACAACGACGACCTGAGGCTGGCGGAGTCGCTGCGGGCCGGAGACGTCATCGCGCTGACCGAGGTGTACGACGCCTACGCTCCATTCATCTACGACTACTGCCACGGCCTGCTGCGCGACCGCGTGGAGGCGGCGGGGGCGCTGCGCAACTGCGTCATCGCGGCCCGCGAGCACGCCGGGCGGCTCGCCGAGCCGGACCGGCTCCGCGGCTGGCTGTACGCGATCGCCCGCAAGGAGTGCATGCGCCGCCGGGACAGCCCGAACCGGCACGTCGGGCAGGAGGCGCCGGAGGCGGAGGACGACCTGTCCGCCGAGCAGCTGGCCCGCCGGGAGGAGCGCCGGCTGCTCGCGCACAGCGCGCTCACCGCGCTCAGCGGCCGGCAGCGCGAGGCCATCGACCTGTCGATCCGCCACGAGCTGGACGAGGTGGACCTGGCCGGCATCTTCGGCATCCCGCTGGAGGAGACCCTCGGGCTCGTGGAGCGGTCCCGGCTCGATCTGGACGCCGCGATCCGCGCGTCGCTCATCGCGCAGAACCACTGGAAGGACTGCCCGAGCGTCGCGGCGCTGACCGAGTCGTGGCCGCTGGCGCCGCAGACGGCGACGTCGCTCGTCCGGCACGTGGCGAGCTGCCCGGTCTGCACCGAGCTGCGGACGCCGCCGCTGCCCGCGGACCGGCTGCTGTCGGTGCTGCCGATCGCCGCGATCCCCGCGGACCTGCGGCTGGACGTGCTGACGGCGGCGACGGCCGAGGACCGGGCCGGCAACCGCCGGGCCATCGCGGCGTGGACGGAGCCGTTCGACGAGTACGGCTGGCCGCTGCCCTACGAGCCGACGCCGGCCCGGGCGAAGGACCGGGGCACCGGCGGCCGGCGGCGCGGACCGCTCATCGGCGCCGTCGCGGCGGCCGTCGCGGCCATCGTGGTGCTGGCCGGCGCGTTCGCGGCGTTCGGCGGCGAGTCCGAGCCGGGCGCGGCGGGGACCCCGCCGGCGGCGGCCGGATCGAGCGGCGACCCGGGAGATCCGAGCGCGCCCGCCGAGCCGACGCCCACCGACCCGTCCCCGAGCGTGTCGGCGACCTCGCCTTCGCCGTCGAAGTCGCCCTCGGAGTCGCCGTCGCCGTCCAAGTCCCCGTCGAAGACGCCGACGACCAGGCCCCCGTCCCAGCCCGTGACCCACGCGCCCCCGCCGCCGAAGGCGGGTCATCTGGCGGTCAGCGGGTGCAGCATGGGCAACGACGACTCGTGCGCGGTGACCGTGCGAGCGGTCGGCGGGCCGGTGAACTGGCGCGTGACGGGTACGTCCGGCGGGGTGAGCGCGCACGGGTCCGGGCATCTGGCCGCGGGGCAGACCGCCACCGTGTCGGCGTCGCGCCCGGACGAATGGTGCTGGAGCTCCAAGTCGGGGTCCGTCTCGTTTGCCCCCGGCGGGTCCGCGTCCGTCCGGTACTGCTGACATGAGAAGAGCGCGCCCGGGATCGCGGGCGCGCTCTTCACCGCGTCGGTCAGGCGCGGGTCACCAGGGGGAGCCGGCGTCGAGGATGCCGTGCGCGCGGCCGAGCAGCAGCGGGACTGCGGCGCCGATCTGGTCGAAGCCCTCGCCGACGGTCGCGTTCTGCAGGAACCGGGCGTGGATGCCCTCCAGGATGACGGCGAGCTTGAAGCACGCGAACGCGACGTAGAAGTCGAGGTCGGCGAGGTCGAAGCCGGTCAGCTCGGCGTACCGCTCGGTGAACTCGCGGCGGGTGAAGAAGCCGGGCGCGGAGGTGATCGTGGCGCCGACGGGGAGCTGGTCGGCGTCGCCGGCCTCGGCCCAGTAGACGAGGGTGAGGCCGAGGTCGGACAGCGGGTCGCCGAGCGTCGACATCTCCCAGTCCACGACGGCGGCGATCTCGGGGCGCGGCTCCAGCCGGGCGAGGGCGTTGTCGAGCCGGAAGTCGCCGTGGACGAGCCGGGCGGGCGCGTCGGCGGGCAGCCGTTCGGCCAGCCGCGCCACGAGCCGGTCGTACTCGGGGAGGTCGTGGGTGTTGCCGGTGGCCTTGATGGCGTCCTGCGAGCTGTCCCACTGCTTGCCCCAGCGCTTGAGCTGCCGGGCCATGTAGCCGGTCGGGCGGCCGAAGTCCTCCAGCCCGGCGGCCTTCACGTCCACCGTGTGGATGGCGGCGAGCGCGCCGGCGAGCGCCTCGCTGAGCCCGCGCGCCTGCTCGGGGGTGAGGTCGTCGGCGTCCTCGCGGGTGCGCAGGACGCGGCCCTCGACGAAGTCCATGAGGTAGAAGCGGGCGCCGATGACGTCCTCGTCGTCGCAGAACGCGAGGGTGCGCGGGACGGGGACGGCGGTGGCGTCGCCGAGCGCGGACAGCACCCGGTACTCGCGGCCCATGTCGTGGGCGGTCGGCAGGACGTGCCCGAGCGGCGGCCGGCGCAGCACGATCCGGCGGCCGCCGTCCAGGGTGATCCCGTAGGTCAGGTTGGAGCGGCCGCCCGCGATCAGGTCGACCGCGCCGATCCGGCCGGCGCCGGGCAGTGCGCGGGCCAGCCAGTCCGCGAGGCGGGGGACGTCGATGCCGGGCACCCCGGCCGGAAGGTCAGCGTCAACGGTCATGACCCACCATTAGAACGCGGCTCGGTGCGGGCCGCGCGGCCGCCCCCCGGCAACCCGCCCGATCCCCCTGCCCGCCCCACCCGGAATATGCGCTCGGTAACCTCTCGGCCACATCCGGACACCGCTCCAACCCGGTAAACCGGACCCCCATGACGGCGCTGACCTGCACGGATGATGTCCGAAATGCCCTTAAACCTCCGGGAGGCTGAAACTTGCCGAGAAAACGGGTTTGCACGGGTGCAAGCGGAAGACGGCCTGGGTACGCCTTCGCTTCGACTGCCGCGAAGAGTGGGCTTCGCCGTGGTCGGAAGCACCAGCCGTTCGTTCCCAGCCCGTGGCGGCAAGCTGGACTCCTGGGTCTCGCTGGGCTAAGAGAAGAGGACTAGACCATTCGGGGCTAGACCGCCCGATTGGGGGGACGCAACCGTGGCAGACGCATGGCTGCCGGGAGCCGGCCGCATGCCGGCACGACAGGACGGTGGAGCGCTACGGGGAGGTGCGCCCCGTGCCGTATGGCTGTCCGGCGAGTGCGACCCTCGCACCGTCTCGGCGCGCTCGGCCGCGGCCGACCTGGTCAAGGAGGAACGGCCGCCGCACCTGGTCTGGCACCCCGGCTCCGGGGACGTCGTCCAGCTCGTGCCGGTGACCCGGGCGGCCCGGCTGCTCGGCCCGCCGGTCGGCCGGGAGGGCCGCGTCTGCGTGCAGATCATGGTGGTGGGCCAGTCCCGGATCCCGTTCACCGGCTCGCTGCTCGTCGGCGTCGAGGCGATCGTGACGTGGCTGGAGGCGTGGGGGGTCGCGCGCCGCTGGCCCGCCGGCCCGCCGCTGCCGTCGCCGCAGTCCTACCACGCGCTGCGCTCCCGCCGGGACTGGGCGCTCGGCGGCCACTTCGGCGCGTCGCAGGTGCCGCTGGCCGAGCGCCCCGACCCGGGCGGCATCGACATCCGCCGCATCACCGGCCCGGACACTCCGGTCGCGCCGATCCCGGTGCCCCGCGCGCCGATCCCCGGGGCGGCGGACGCGCCGCTGCTGCTCAGCCGCCCGGTCCGCGCCCCCGACCCGGTCCGCGCCCCCGAGCCGACCCGCGCTTCCGATCCGACCCGCGCTCCCGAGCCGGTCCGGGCGGAGCCGGTCCGGGCGGAGCCGGCCGAGGCGCCCGCGCGCCCCGCCAGGGCGGCGCCGCTGCCGGGCGTCCCGTCGAACCCCGACCATCCGCCGCCGCAGGGCGACCCCGTGCCGGTCGGCTCCTCGGCACTGTCGCACTAGCTCCCGGACGCGGTCCCCTCCACGTGCCCGGCGTCCGGTCCCGCGACCGCGGCGCCGGCCGCGTCCTGCCCCGACTCCGCCGCCGGCGCCGGCTCGCGCAGTGCGGCCGCCGCGAGCCCGCGGACGATCGCGCACCCGTTCCGCAGTTCCGCCGGGCTGCCCGCCGAGCCGTAGCCGACGACGAGCCCGCTGAACGACCGGGGGCCCGCGTGGTGGCGTTCGAGCGGGTCCACCAGGACGCCGCGCTCCGCCGCGTCCCGCGCGACCCGCTCCGCGACCGCGTGCGGAAGGTCCACGACCAGGTGCAGCCCGGCCGTGTCGCCGCGCAGCCGCAGCCCGTCCAGCGCCCCCACGACCACCTCGCGGCGCCGCGCGTACTCCCCGCGCATCCGCCGGACGTGCCGGTTCAGATCGCCGCGCTCGAGGAACAGCCGGAGCGCGTGCTGCGGGACGACCGCCGTCCGGTCGTTCAGCTCCTCGCGCCGCAGCGCGATCGCCGCCACCAGGTCGGGACGGCCCACCAGCCAGCCGACGCCCATGTCCGCGGTCAGGATCTTCGCCGACGTGCCCAGGTAGACCACGACGTCCGGGTCGAGCCCGTACAGCGCGGGCAGCGGCGCGACGTCGTAGCGGAACTCCCCGTCGTAGTCGTCCTCGGCGATCAGCGCGCCGGTCCGCCGCGCCCACGCCAGCAGCGCCTGCCGGCGCGGGACCGGCAGCACCCCGCCCATCGGGTACTGGTGGGACGGCGTCGCGTAGACGAGGCGCAGGTCGTCCGGCAGGCCGTCGACGATCATCCCGTGCTCGTCGACCGGGCACGACACGATCTCGGCGCCGCGCCCCGCCAGCACCGAGCGCGCGCGCCGGTAACCCGGCTCCTCCACGCCGACCCGGTCGCCCGGCCGCAGCACCGTCGCCGCCAGCAGGTCCAGGCCGTTCGTCGCGCCGCGCGTGATCAGCAGGCCGTCGACCGGGCACGCCACCCCGCGGCTGCGCCGGATGTACTCGGCCAGCGCCACCCGCAGCTCCGGCACCCCGTGCGGCTCCTGCCGCTGCTGCGGCGGCATGCCCGCCGCGAGCCGCCACGCCCGCCGCCAGGCCGGGGTGTCCAGCGCGCCGACCCACGCCATCCCCGGCCGCAGGTCGATCTCCCCTTGGCGCGCCGGCCTGCGCATGCTCCCCGCCAGACCGCGCGGCTGCTCCCCGCTCGGTTCCGGATCGGCCGCCACCCCGTCCGTCACGTACGTCCCGGACCCGTGCCGGCCCTCCAGCCAGCCCTCCGCGTACAGCTGCTCGTAGGCCTCCGTCACCACCGTCCGGCTGACGCCCAGCAGCGCCGCCAGCGCGCGGCTCGCGGGCAGCCGCTCCCCCGCCGCGAGCCGCCCCTCCCGCATCGCGGCCCGCAGCTGCGCGACGAGCTGGGCGTTCATCGGCTCGGGCGCGTCCCGGTCGATGCCGAGCGGTAGATCGATCGACAAAGTGGCCTCTGGCTTTCCGTTCCAAGTGGCCCTACTGACCAGGCCACTCGCGTCCTAGCGTAGACGGGCATGGAACCGCTCTCCGCAACGCCCCGCACCAGCCTCGGCCGCTACCCGGAACGCTCCACCGCCGACCGCGCCGTCCTCTACGAGATCCTCGACGCCGGCCTGATCTGCCACCTCGGCGTCGTCGTCAACGGCACGCCCCGCGTGGTCCCCACCTGCTACGGCCGCCTGGACGACACCCTCTACGTGCACGGCTCCACAGGCGCGTCCAGCATGCTGACGGCGCCCTCCCAGGAGATCTGCGTCACCGTCACCCACCTGGACGGCATCGTCCTGGCCCGCTCGCTCTTCCACCACTCGATCAACTACCGCAGCGCGATGGTCTACGGCGTCCCGTCCCCGGTCGCCGGCGAGGACGAGAAGCGCGCCGCCCTGCGCGTCGTCACCGAGCAGCTCGCCCCCGGCCAGTGGGACGCCGCCCGCCGCCCCACCCGCAAGGAACTCGCCGGCGTCGCCGTCCTCGCCCTCCCCCTCGCCGAGGCGTCGGTCAAGATCCGGCAGGGCCCGCCCGGCGACGACGACGAGGACTACGCCCTCCCGACATGGGCCGGCGTCCTGCCCGTCCAGCAGGCGTTCGGCGCGCCCGTCCCCGACCCGGCCCTCGCCCCCGGCATTTCCGTCCCCGCGCACATAGCCGCCCGCTGACTCGATGCCCCGCGCAGTCGTCCATGGTCGTAGGGTGAACCCATGAACGAGCGGCTCGTGTGGATCGACTGCGAAATGACGGGACTCGACCTGCGCGCCGACGCGCTCATCGAGATAGCCGCCCTGGTCACCGACAGCGAGCTGAACATCCTGGACGAGGGCGTCGACGTGATCATCAAGCCGCCGCCCGAGTCGGTCGCGCAGATGACCAAGGTCGTCCGCGACATGCACACCACGTCCGGCCTCCTGGAGGAGCTCCCGGGCGGCATCACCCTCACCGAGGCCGAAGAGATCGTCCTGGACTACGTCCGGACGCACGTCAAGGACGCCAAGAAGGCCCCGCTGTGCGGCAACTCGATCGCGACCGACCGCTCGTTCCTGGCCCGCGACATGCCCGCCCTGGACTCCCACCTGCACTACCGCATGGTCGACGTCTCCTCCATCAAGGAGCTGGCCCGGCGCTGGTACCCCCGCGCCTACTTCGCCAGCCCGGAGAAGAAGGGCGGGCACCGCGCCCTCGCCGACATCACCGAGAGCATCCAGGAACTGCGCTACTACCGCGCCGCCGTGTTCGTCCCGCAGCCCGGCCCCGACTCCGAGACCGCCCGCGCCCTCGCCGCGGACATCTCCGCCCGCTGACGCCGCAGCCCGGCTGACCCACTCCCCGGGAGCCGCTACACTACTGGGAGCCGGGAGCGATCCCGGCCATGGTGGGTGTAGCTCAGCTGGCAGAGCACTTGGTTGTGGTCCAAGATGTCGGGGGTTCAAGTCCCCTCACTCACCCCAGGCAACGGAAGCCCTGGTCGTCGCGGAGACGACCAGGGCTTCCTGCTTTCCGCAGGCGGGGAGCCGCCGCGATTCTGCTTCAACGGCCCCACCGCGCCATGACCGCGTGCCCGGGCCCGTGGCGGCGCTTGTGGTTCTTCGTTGGCTCAGGATGATCGGACGGTTATGCTCCGACCCTATAAACGCCAAATGACACCCCAAGGGCGACGGATGAGTGTCGATGAGACAGCCCCACTGCGCGTACTTGTGGTGGACGGCGACGCCCGCGTGCGGGCGAACCTGATCACCCTGCTCGACGGCAGCAGCGAGATGGAGGTCGTGGCCGAGACCCATGACGCGGCGGCGGCGCTGCCGCTGGCCGAGCGGCTGCGGCCCGACATCGTGCTGCTGGACGCCGGCGCCGCGCAGCACGCGTCCCCGCTCAGCCGCTCGTCCCGGGTGTTCGTGCTGGCCGCCGCCGACGACGGACCCGCCGTCGAGACCGCGATCCGCGGCGGCGCCTGCGGGCACCTGGTGCCCGGCGCGTTCACCGTGCACGACCTGATCCGGAGCGTCCGGGACGCCAACCGCGTCTCGCTCGGGCTGTCCGCGCGGGAGGCCGAGGTGATGGACCTGATCGCCACCGGACGCTCCAACGGCGAGATCGCCCGGCAGCTGTTCCTCAGCGAGAAGACCGTGAAGAACCACGTCAACCGCATCTACGGCAAGCTCGGTGTCAGCTCCCGCGCCACCGCGATCGCGCTGTGGCGCGGCATCGTGAGCGTCCTGCCGGGCGGCGACTAACCGATTCGCACTGGTCCGCGGGTCCTGCTACTGTTCTTCCTGTCGCCAGGGACACCGGCCAAGGCCGGAGCCCCTAGAGACAGGCGCCGTTAGCTCAATTGGCAGAGCAGCGGACTCTTAATCCGCGGGTTCGGGGTTCAAGTCCCTGACGGCGCACCCCGCAACCACTAGCGACAACATCCTTCCGGATGTCGTCGCCGGTTACCAATGGGCCGAACTGAGGCCCATCTGCGCCCGGCGCTGTGTGCCTGTTTGGGCGCTATCTTTCGGCCTTCTGTGCCACCCCGCCGCAGCGGAATCCAGGCATCAGCACCACCGCGCCGGCCTCGAAGGTTACCGGCGGAAAGCCTGAGGGCTCTTGAAATGCGCCACCGGGCCGATTCGCAGGCGGCCGGTTAATGCGTCTCAGCGTCTTTTCGGATGGCTGATCTGGCGACCGGGATGAACTCTCGATCCGGCGGTCGGCGTCGGCCGAGCGGCACGGTCCCTACGACCGCGCCGCTTCCTGTCGCCAGGGGCGCGGCGGCGAGTGCGGTTGGTGCCCGGAGCCAGGCGGCCAGTTTGCCATCGACGAGTGGGACGCGGATCGCTTCGGCCTGGCCGCCCTCGAACGACGGGCCGCCCAGAAACCCGCTTGCGCGTGGGTGCAGGCAGAGCGCATTTATCGGGGGAAAAGCTCAACCCCCTTACCGCCAATACGCATGGCTACCGTTAAGGGCATGGACGCCCACCGCGCCCAGATCCGGGGAATTCCTCGGCCCCGCTCACATCGCCCGCGACCTGAAGTACCGCTGACCCTGCCGAGAACCCCGTTTGCGCCTACCTGGGCGAGGTCGGGCCGGTGATCAGCGTGCTCGGCGTCGTCGTGGCCCTCGGCTGGGCTGACGGCAAGGCGCCCGGACGGGGTGGTCCGGGCGCCCTTGTTGTGCGGTCGGGGGTGTCAGCCGTTCGCGACGGTGCAGGTGCGGTCGCCGGTGAAGGCGTTGTCCACGGCCCACCAGCCGGAGAGCTGGCCCCGGTAGTGGAGGCGGTAGCGGACGTTGGGCTTGCCGTTCGCCTGCGGGATCGGGACGACCTGGGTGGACGGGCCGGGGGCTCCGGGGAAGCCCTTCGCCGTCCACGCGTTCGTCCAGGTCCTGCCGCCGTCGAGGCTGACGTCGACGGACGTCGTGGAGTTGATGGCCGGTTTCAGGTCGTGCGCGAACTCGACGGTCGCCTTGGTGCGGCCGGACATGTCGTAGGACGGGCTGGTCAGGTAGGTGTCCTGGACGCGGCCGGGCCCGGAGTGGAGGGAGTCGACGACCGCGAATCCGCCGCTGCCACCGGTGTGGTTGCCGCGCTTGCCGGGGTCGTTGAACACCCATCCGGGCCGGTAGTCGTAGTTGGGGATGCGGGGGTCGACGTTGGTCACCTTCCATCCGTTGGGCAGGCGTCCGGTGCCGAAGGCTTCGGTTTTGCCGTCGCGCTTCACCTGGTAGCCCTTGGCGACGCACGCGAGGCTGACGGTGAGCCCGACATCGAGGGTCTGCCCGGTGTCGCCGAGTTCGATCTCGCGGGTGGCGGGGTCGTAGCCGGGTTCGGTGGTGGTGAAGGTGAGCCTGTAGGAGAGGTTCGGGATCAGGGGCAGGGTGTAGGCGCCGGAGGCGGAGCCGGTCGTCGTCCAGGTGTGGCCGTCGCCGTCGTCGGCGGTGATCTTCGCCGGCAGGCCGCCGCCCTTGCCGGACCCGTCGGTGACGGTTCCGGTGACGTTCACCCGCGGGGTGGGGGTCATGGAGACGTCCTGGGTGAGCGATCCGTCCTTCGACAGGGTGACCGTGGCCGCGCCGGCCTGGAAACCGAACGCGGTCGTCGTGATCTTGTATTCACCGGCGCTCACCCGGAACGTGAACGCCCCGTCGGCCCCGGTGCTGAAGGTGCGGTCCATCGGCCCGGCGGCGTGGACGGTCGCGCCCGCCACGGGCCGTCCGGTCGTGGTGTCGGTGACGGTGCCCGACAGGGTGCCGAGGCCCGCCGTGCCGACGGTGACCAGCGCGAGCGCGTCCAGCCGGCCCTCGCCGTAGGCGTTGTTGTTCTCCGGCGTGCCACCGCACTGGCCGTCGGGCGTGTCGATCGCGGTGACGTTCAGCAGTTCCCTGGTCCTGGTCAAGTCGCGCTGGTATTCGGGCCGGGCCGACCACAGCAGCGCGACGGCGCCCGCGACATGAGGGGTCGCCATCGAGGTGCCGTCAAGTTCGGCGTACCCTCCGCCGGGCACCGACGAGCGGACGCCCACGCCGGGAGCGGACAGGTTCGGCTTGACCTGCCCGTCCTGGCCGGGTCCCCGGCTGGAGAATGAGGCGATCTTGTGGTCGGCGCCGTACGCGCCGACCGAGTAGTTGATCGTGCGGCTGCCCGGCGCGCCCGCGGTCTCGCAGTTCGGGCCGTCGTTGCCGTTGGCCCATACGCCCATGATCCCCGCGGCCGCCCAAGCGAGCTGGACGTCCTCGAACATCGGATCGTTGGACGGCGCCGAACCCCAGGAGTTGTTCACGATGTCCGGGCGTTTGGCCGGATCCGGGTGCTGGCCTTCGTGATCGGTCGGGGCGAGCATCCACTGCAGCGCGGCCAGCAGGCTGGTGTCGGAACAGCCGCTGGACTCACAGCCCTTCGCGGCGATCCACTTCGCGCCGGGTGCGACGCCGACCTGGTGGCCCTGCCCGTCGTCCCCGGCCATGGTGCCCATGGTGTGCGTCCCGTGCTCGTTGTTGTCGCAGGGGGCGGCGTTCTTGCAGATGCGGGCGGGGTCGAACCAGTTGTAGTCATGGGTGAACGTGCCGTCGCCGTTGTTGCCGCGGTACTGCCGGACGAGCGCCGGATGGTCGTACTGGACGCCGGAGTCCACGTTCGCGACCACGACGCCCTCGCCGCGCCGCCCGGTCTGCCTCCACGCCTGGTCGGCCTTGACGTCGGTCAGGCCCCACGGCAGCTCGTCCACGGCGGTGCGCGTCCGGGCGCCGGGCACCGGCTTGGGCAACTGGAACGTCCGGGACTGGCGGATCTCCGCCACCCCCGGCATCGCGGCGATCTTCCGGGCCACCGGTTCGGGCAGGCCGGGCACGTAGATCGTGTTGGCCGCCCAGTAGGCGCGGCCCGGCAGCCCCGCGGCCTTCAGCACCTTCTGGACCGGACCCTGCGAGCGGCCGGCCTCGGCCTTCAGGTCGTCCACCACCGTCCGGCCGCGCGCCGCACGGTCCTTGATCTTCGCGGCGCCGGACAGGTCGGCCCTGGCGGTCATCCGCACCCAGACGTTCGCCGTGCCGCCCCCGGCGTACGTCGAGAGCACCGCGCCGTCGAGCTTCGCCGTGGACGCCGCGGGCGACGCCTGTGCCGCCTTCGCCGAGCCCGGCGCCGGCGTGGCCGCCACCAGGGACGCCGCGCACGCCACCGCCGAGGCGAACCCGGCGGTCATTCTCGTGAACCGCATGGCTCATCGCCTTCCGCAGGTCAGGTGGGCGAGGGCTGGGTGGTCGTACGCGAACGGCATGCCGGGGATGTTGGACGGCTCGGTGGTCATGTACAGGCCGACGGCCCACACGTCCCCTGTCCCGGTGCCGTCGACGGCCCGGTAGATGTAGCTGACCCCTCCGGGCTGGGCCCCCTCGGGCACGACCCTCGACCAGGTCGTGCCGGTGCGGTGCACCAGGTATTTCCCCGCGACGGCCCACACGTCGTTCGGGCCCGCGATGTGGAGGTCGTTCATGTAACCGCCTCGGACCACGTCGCCGGGCCCGGTGTCGACGGTCCATTTCCGGCCGTCCCAGTGCATGACCACGCCCTGGTAGTCGTCGAAGTCGGCCCAGGTGCCCCGGATGCCCCCGACCCAGACGTCGTTCGGGCCCTTCACCACGACGGTGGACGCGGTCGCGTCGGGAACACCGATGCTCGGCATCGTGACCTCGCTCCACTTCGAGCCGTCATAGTGCTGCGCGTACGCCACGTGAGGGCCGCCGCCCGGCGGATACTGGAACCCGACCGCCCACAGGTCGGTGGCCGAGGAGCCGTGGATCTTCAGCAGCTGTGTGTTGGGGGTCGTGGCCGCCGGGTTGTCGACCACCTTCCACTCGGTGCCGTCCCAGTGCTCGATGAGGGCGCCGGTCTCGTCGAGGTAGCCCACGGCCCAGGCCGAGTCCGGAGCGAGGGACAGCACGTCCTGCAGGGCCGGGCGGGCCGACTCCGGGCGCGGCGAGACGGCGGTCGGGGTGAGCGTCCACCGGCCGCCGTCCCAGCGGGCCATCACGGACGCGGCCACGTCGGCGAGACCGCCGCTGGGCCAGGTGACGGCCCAGCCGCTGGACGGGGAGCCGTACGAGCCGGTGGTCGTCATGAACGCGGGGTGCTTCGGCGCGACGGGAATCTGCGGCACGGCGGCGGTGACCTTCGCACCGTCCCAGGCCAGCTGCGACACGCCGCCACCCGCCTCGAGGGAGAGGTTCGCGGCGAACCGGACGTCCTTGGCCGAGAGCGCGTGGACGTCCTGCACGTCCGCCCCGGCGACCGGTGGCGTCTCGAACTTCCACGCCGGGACGCAGCCCGCGTTCGCGGGGAGCGTCGTGCCCGCGGAGAGGATCAGTGTGCTGAGGCCCGTCAGGGCCGCCACGCGTCGTGCGCGGCCAGGCGTGCGCGAGGAGGCGGTGGCGGGCGGATGGGGCAGGAGGCGTTGCCCGCGCAAAGGGCGTGGGAGGGGAAAGAGGTCTCGCATGGTTCGTCTCCTAGAAGGCGCCGGTGCCGTTGGGGGCGCCCATGCCGCTCGGGCCGTCGTAACCCGGGCCGGTGGTGCACAGGTAGCTGCCGGCGCACGAGCCGTTCGCCCCGCTGGTCAGGTCGAACAGGTACCGGGCGTTCGCGTAGAGGCGCCGGGGCGCCGGAGTGGCCGAGGTGTTGCCCGCCAGCCCGTACACCCCGCCGATCAGCGCCGCCGCCACCGGCGCGCCGGACACCAGGGCCCAGCCCGAGCTCGTGGCGTCATAGACCGCGACGGGCGTGTAGTCCGACGCGACGGCAGCGACGTCGGCGACGGTGCGGCGGTCGCCGCAGTCGCCCTTGCGCTGCCAGGCGGGCCGCTTCTCGTACAGCGAGCAGCCGGACGTGGTGTCCCGCCAGGCCGTCTCGGACCAGCCCCGTTTCGCCGCGGGGTCCCGGTACAGGTTGGTCCCGCCCACGGACACGACCGACGGGTACGCGGCGGGCAGGGCTTCCCGGCCGCCGCCGTTGAACGAGGAGGACCCGGAGGCGGCGACGATCGCCACACCCGGATGGTCGAAGTGCGCCGCCTCGGCGTCCTGGCCCTCGTACTCGGGGAACCAGCCGTTCATGACCACGACCGTCCGCGCGCCCTGCGCCACCGCCTGGTCGACCGCGGCGCCCTGGTTCGCGAGCGTGTCGTCGTCGGCCTCGACCAGGAGGAGGTGGCAGTTCGGACAGGCGGCCGACGCCATGTCCAGCCCGACCGCGGCGTGCAGCGTCCAGGCGGTGCCGGCCGGCGGCGGCGTCGTCCCGCCCCGCTGGTCGATCCTGCGGAAGCAGGGGAACTCGGCGTCGCACACGTGCATGCCGTTGGCCGTCCGGTAGGTGGCCAGGTCCTTCTCGGCGGAGGTGTTGCCGAACGGAACCACCACCGCGATCGTGCTCCCGCCGCCCAGCAGGTCGCTGGGCAGCTTGTAGGCGTCCTGAAGGTCGGCCGCCGTCAGCGCGCCGGCCGGCATGCCCGCGGCCGCGGCCTTCGCGGAGCCCGGTTTCCGGGGGCTGACGCGCAGCATGCAGTCGGGCTCGGCATCGCCGACGGCGCAGACCGGGCGCCCCTTCGGGGCTCCGTGCGCCGCCGACGCCGGCGATGACAGTGCGGCCAGCACGGCCAGCGCTCCGGCGGCCGCCAGCGCGGCCGGCCTCTTCGTTGAAATCCTCATGTCGGTCGCTCTCCCGCTCAGCCGTCGAGCCGGTAGGCGTGGATGTTCGTCTGCGTGACGGACGCGCCGTCCGGACCGTGCGCGGTGACTCTCAGCGACACCCACCGGTGGGCCTGGTCGTACGCCGGATGGGTGATCGGCGCATGGAACGCGCCTGCCGCGTCCGCCGTGGCGTCGACCGGCTTCGACCAGGTGTCGCCGTCGTCGTAGGACACCTCCACGGTCGCGGTGACGCCGGTCGGCGCCGCCTGGTACTGCTGGTGCGACACCCGGAACCCGACGTCGAACGCCTGCCCCGCCTTGGCGCGGGAGCTCTCGTCCAGCGCCAGGTCGTAGGTGACGAACAGCAGCGGCACGAACGAGCACCCGCGTGAGGTGTCCACGCCGCAGAACGCCGTCTTGGGCAGCGCCGCCGCCGCGCCGCCCGGCGCGGACCGGAACGTCCAGTCGGTGGTGCTGATGGCTCCCGGGACCATCTCGTCCTCGGAGTCCCAGATCAGCCGGTAATCCGCGGCGCGCGGCAGCATCGGCAGGTTCGTGGGTCCGAGGTTGGGGGCGGTGTACTCCAGGTCGGAGGTGTAGGCGAGTTCGCCGTTCCGGTAGAACCGGACCCGGTTGCCGGTCGGGGCGTAGTAGTAGTGGTGCGTCGGGTCGGTGTCGCCGCCGCCCTTCAGGTACAGCGCGGCGAGGTCGTCCTGCCGGCACGCCGCGCAGACCTGGGCGAGCGGGTCGCTCATGTCCTGGCCGCCGGAGCCGCTGAGGCTGAACCCGGTGGTCAGGATGTAGTCCGCCGTGATGGACGGCGTCAGCGGCGCGCCGTTCCAGGTCTGCTCGATCACCTGGCCCGGCTTGACCGTCCTGCGCAGGTCGTTGAGCCGCTGGCCCCGGTCGGGGTTGAGGGACCAGTCCCACACCACCTGGTCGGGTGCACTGCTGTACAGGTAGTCGGTGCGGTCCCCGGCGGGCACGCGCTCGGTGAACCCGACCGATGTGTACGTCCAGGGCAGGTACGCGGTGGCCCAGTAGCCCGCCTGCCCGCCCGACGCGTCGTCCGACGGGTGGTCGTGCAGCCGTGCCTTCACCGTGGTGAGGTCCGAGGCGGCCAGGGTGGGGGCCTGGTTCGCGGAGATCGCGCCCTCGGACGGGAACATCAGCTTGTAGGTCGGGCCCGGGCCGATCGCCTCCTCGGTGCCCGTGCTCAACGAGGTCGCCCCCAGGAAGTGGAGCCTGCCCTTGGTGACCGGTCTGGTCGGGGTGACGTACAGGTTCGGGTAGCCGTTGGCAGAGGCCGAACCGACCCGGAGGTTGAAGAAGCCGATGATCGAGCCGAGCCCGTTCCCGGGGACGCCCGTCTGGCTCCCGCGCGCGTCCTCGCGGATGAACGACATGAAATCGATGCGGGGCATGTCCGGCTTCGGTGCCGCGGCGAGGTTCGGCTTGAACTGGACCGCCTTGCGGGCGTCCAGCGTGACCGTGGTGTCCTTGCCGACCGTGATCTCCGGTTCGATGACCAGCGCGGCACGGCTGCTCAGGTCGTCCGCGGGGCCGGTGAACACGCTCGCCTCGATGCTGTACGTCCCCTCCGCGACGCTGAAGGCGCGCCTGCCCCCGCCCGGGTAGTCGATTCCGAAGCTCCCCAGGCCGGCGTCGTCCACGTTGTGGACGAACCCGACCATCACGCCGGGCTTCCCGTCCAGGTCGACGGAGTCGACCGTCAGGTTGTGGAAGCGCACGCCCTTCACCGCCGCCTTGGAAGCCGACTGCATCAGCGGCGGGGCCGCGGGCGGCTTCGGCGCGCCGCTCGGTGCCGCCACCGCGACCTGCTTCACCCCGGACAGCGCGGGAGCGGTGCCGCCCTTGGCCGCCGTCCGCCAACTCTTCGCCAGCAGCTTCCCGAGCCCGCCCGCGTTCTTCTTGGCGACCTTCGCGCGCACCGTTCCACCGGAGGACGAGGTGACGCTCGTCCCGGGCAGCGCCGCCGCCTTCCCGGCGGTCGCCTTCAGGGTCACCGGCAGGGTCTTGGCGTTCGCGTCGTCGAGCTTCGCCCGCACCAGGTAGCCGACGTCGAACAGCCGCGGGTCCAGCGTCGTGCCGATGTACGGCGCGGCGTTCGCCGGGATCACGTAGGTGTCCCCGTTGTAGGTGAACTGGGCGAACGTGCTGGACTTCTCACCGGCGACGGCCAGCGGGCTGGCCTGCTGGGTTCCGTCGTCCGCCACGTCCACCCGGAAGCGGTCGCCGGTCACCAGCGTCACCTCCGCGCTCTTCACCACCTTCGCGGGGGGCGCCGCGAATCGCGTCACCGGTTGCCGCGGCGGCGGCTTGGCGGCGGGCTCCCCAGGCTGCGCCGTCGCAGTCCCGGCGGCCGCCCCCGCCAGCACCACGGCCGCGCCGATCGCGACCCCCATCCCACGCCGTCGTCGCCCTGTGCGCCGCGCCCGGGCGAGCGCTGCGGTCAACCGAAATCTGGACACGGATCCTCCTGCCGTTGCCGGGATCACGCCTGGTGGGCTCAGGCGTCCACCCACTCCTCGTCATCGGTGTCGGGATCGTCTGCCTCGTCCGGTTCAGGCAGCAGGCAATCGCGATGAAGATTGGACATGGCGTCAGGATCGCGGCGGTCAGGGCGCCGGAACATGGGGGAGATCACCCATTCGGCGGGGCCGCGGACCGGCCGGAAATCGATGGGGGTCCCCGAAAGACCGGCCGAACGCCACGAAGACCGCAGGCCGCCGGCCCCCGCCCGAAACCGCTGCGGGCCGGCGGGCCCGGTCGGCCCGGAACGTGCGAGCCGACCCGGTCGGGCCGGGGCACGCGAACGTGAGTGCCGCCGGGCGTGCCGTCGGCCGTCCCGCCGAGCGGGGGCCGGTGGGGGTGCTCAGCCCGTTGCGGCGTCCGTTTCGTCTGTTGCGGTGCCGAGGTGGGCGGCCAGGGCCGCTCGTGATCGGAGGCCGAGTTTGCGCAGGGCCGAGGCCAGGTGCTTCTCCACGGTTTTCGGGGACACGAACAGGCGGCCTGCGATGTCGCGGTTGGTCAGGCCGGTCGCCGCGAGTTCCGCCGCCTCTCGTTCGCGGGGCGAGAGCGCGCCGCCGTAGCCACGCGGACCGCGGCGGGTCGGCGGGCGGGCGGCGGTGTCGATCCCCCATCGCCGGGCCGTCCGCGAAGCCCGCTCCAGGTCCCAGCGAGCGCCCAGCCGCTCGAACGCGGTGACGGCGGCCGTCAGCGCGGCGGCGGCCGCCGCGGCGTCGGTCTCGCGCAGCGCCCCGGCCGCGTGCTCGCGCGCCCGGGCCGCCTCGTACGGCGCCCGCAGCCCGTCGTAGGCGTCGGCGGCGGCGAGGCTCTCCGCCGCCGCCCGTGCCCCCGCGCCGTCGGCGGCGGCCAGCAGGCCGCGCGCGTACCGGAGCGCGCAGGCGGCCAGCGGGGCGTCCAGGCCGTCCGACCGGGCGGCGTACCGGCTCACCAGCGCGCGGGCATCGTCCCGGCGGTCGACCGCGATCATGGCCTCGGTCAGCGCCGGGACGGCCCGCAACCCGACCGGCCACATGCCGCGCGACTCCCACAGCGCGACGTGCCCGGCGGTGGCGGCGATCGCGTCGCCGGCCTCACCGCGCGCGATCGCCGAACGCAGCCACGCGTCCACGATGATCGGCAGCAGCGTCGCGTCCCCCGGCTTGGCCGCCTCGCCGAGCGCGCGCAGCCGGTCGGTGAGCCCGGACGGCTGCCCGACCGCGAGGTCCAGGCAGGCCGCCGCCACCTCGGCGAACATCCACTCGATCCGGTCGCTGAGCCCTTCGAGCACCTCCGGGACGGCGTCGGCCTGCCCGTCCCACTCGCCGCGCAGGTAGGAGAGCAGCAGCAGCGCCGAGCGGCTGCGGTAGGCGATCCCTCCGGTGGGGTCGACCTCGGTGCTGATGTCCAACGCGGTCCGCAGCGACTCGCGCGCGAACTCGTGATGGCCCGCGTACCCGGCGCTGAGCCCGAGCGAGTAGAACCCGTTCGCCCGCCGCGAGTCGAGCTCGGCCGGGCCGGAGCGCATCCGGGCGGCGAGGTCGGTCCAGCGCGGATCCCCGGTGATCAACCTGGCCATCGCCAGCTTGCCCAGGACGAACTGCTGCTGGGCGGAGTCCTCGATGTCCGGCACGATCGCGATGGCCCGGTCGATCCAGCGCGCGCGTTCGGCCACGTCCAGGCCGGTCGGCTCGGTGGGCATGCCGAGTGCGAGCATCGCCCACGCGGCGAGACCCGAGCGGCGGTCCAGGTCCTCGACCGATTCCAGGACGGTCGCCCACTTCTCGTCCGGGTCGAGGCCCACCGCGTCCAGATGCAGGCCGTACCGGAAACGCAGTTCGGCCCACAGCCGCCGCGGCAGGCCCGGGCTGAGCGCGCGCGTGAAGACCTCGCGCAGATCGGGCACGTGCAGGATCTCGAACGACGCCCGCGCCAGCAGGACGGCGAGTTCCGCCCGGCGGACCGGGGTGAGGTCGGCGTCGCGCAGCACGCCCTCCAGCAGCCGGACGGCCTCCGCGTCGTCCCGCAGCTCGATCGCCTGCATGGCGGCCCGCACCGCGACCTCGACCCACTCCCGTTCACGGCCGGACTTGCGCAGATGGTGCGCCAGCACGCCGAGCGGCACCCGGTCCAGGTTCCGGACCGCGTCGGCGGCACGGCCGTGCAGGGCACGGCGGCGCGTGGCCGGAATGCCCTCGTACACCGCCTGCGCCGCCAGCACGTGCCGGAACCCGAAGTGCGCGCCGCGTTCGGCGATCAGGCCCGATTCGACCGCCTCGTCCAGACCGTCGGCCGTGCCGCCCCGGGAGGCCGCCAGCAGAACCGCCTGCGGGACGTCGGTCATCAGGGCCGCCGCGGCCTCCGCCACCGCCCGCGCGCCTTCCGAGAGGCGCGCCACCCGCTCCAGCACCGAGTCGCGCACCCGCACCGGCACGTCCAGCTCCGCGACGATCCTGCGCGCCCACCGGCCCCGCCGCCACGCCAGCGTGCCGCGTTCGCGCAGCAGTGCCAGCAGTTCCTGGACGGCGAGCGGCACACCCGAGCCGCGCTCGCACAGGAAGACCGCCAGTTCCTCGGTGATCCGCTCGGCGCCCAGGATCGCCTGCGCCAGCTCGCGCGTGCGCTCCACGTCCAGCGGGTCCAGCTCCAGCAGGACGCGCGTCACCTGCGGCGCGGGTCGTGCCGTCACCAGCCGCAGGTCGGGCCCCGCGTTCTCCGCCCGGTAGGTCACCACCACCGAGAGCGCGGGCGGCGGGCCCGCCAGCAGGTAGTCCATGAACTCGAGCGTCTGCTCGTCCGCCCAGTGCGCGTCCTCCACCACCAGCACCGCCCGGCCGAGCGCCGCGAACACCTCGGCCAGCCCGCGGAAGATCCGGTGCCGTTCGGCGGCCCGGTCGCCGAGCGGTTGCGGCGCGGGCGGCAGCACGTCCTCCAGCTCCGGCAGCAGTGGCCGCAGGGCGCCCGCGACACGCGACAGCTCCGCCCCGGCCAGCGCCGGACCCGCGTCGCGCAGGACCTCGACGATCGGGCCCAGCGGGAACGGCTCGCGGATCGAGCGGCACGTGCCGGTCAGCACCCGTACGCCGCGCAGCTCCGGGCGGGCGGCCATCTCCGCCACCAGCCGCGTCTTGCCGATGCCGGCCTCGCCCGTTATCACCACCGCCGCGGGGGCCCGGTGGACCGCGGCCAGCAGCCGCGCCATCTCGGCGTCCCGTCCCACCAGCAAGGGCGACACGATCCGCCCCACGGTCGACCGACCGTCCACACTCATAGGCCGCGCATCCGCTCTCCGACGCGTATCTCATGGCTTGGACTGCACCAACGGCCCCGTTGCCTCATTAAACCCCCACAAGATTGTTTACGCCATGCCGAATCGATCTTCGAATTCTCGTGCCGGCGGGGCCGCCAGATGCTCGGCGATGACCAGGAAGGCGATCGGGAACGGCGGCGCCGCAGGATCTCCACTCGGCGTGCCGTCGACGGAGTCGGCGCTGGTCCGAGTGATGTCGAGCCCCCGGGCGAGGTCGCGGGCCGTGAGCATCGTTGCGGCCTCCAACCGCGCCAGGGTGGCGGCCAGGGGTTTGCGGGGTGGGCGGCCGGCAGCGCCGCACAACCCCACCAGCCGCTCGGTGCCCGCGACCTGCTCGGTGAGGCGGGATCGGGAACGCCGACGTGCAGCGCCAGCAGCCGCCCCAGCATCTCGCGTGCCTCGGCTGGGCGCAGCACGTCCAGATCCAGCAGCCGACCGCCCAGCCCGGGCAGCGCGTGCTGGGACGTCACCACCACCGGAAGCAGCTCGGTGACGCCGCTGTCGGTGACGAGTTCGGGGTTCAAGTTCCTGACGGCGCGACCCGGGACGCGAAAAGGGCGGCATCCCGAGTGGGATGCCGCCCTTTTCGTTCATTCGTTACCCGAGGGGCTTGGGGGTGCCCTTCTTGCCGGCGCCGTGGCCCCAGGACAGGACCTGGTACTTGACGCCCTTGAGGTGGCCGACCGAGGTGCCGGTGTCGTACTTGCTGCTCGGCTTGTGGCCGTCGACCAGGTGACGGAAGGTGTAGGTGTCCAGGTCGAGCATGACACCGCGGTGCGAGGGCTCGCCGGGGCCGCGGTCGCCGACAAAGCCGGTGACGCTGCGGCCGTTGTAGGTGACCTTGACCTTGGTGTTCATGGGCCAGCTGGGGCTGGCGAACAGGCCCTTTTGCATCGGCTTGCCGCTGGCGGGGGCGCCGGTGTCACCGTTCACACCCGAGCCGTCGTCCCAGAAGTAGGACGCGGTGGTGCTGCCCGACAGCACGCCGCGGGTCTTGGTCGCGGCCTTGCCGGCGGTGTGGCCGGTGGTGTGGCCGGTGGTGTGGTGCCCGGTCGCCTGCTGGGAGGTGGTGTGGTGCGCCATCGGCTGGTCCGCCGGGGCGCCGTGGGCGCTCTCGACCGCCACGCCCGCGACCAGCAGGCCCGCCAGGGCGGTACCGGTCAGGGCGGACAGGGCGGTGTCGATGGCTCGCTGCTGCATGTGCATCCTTCGCTCGGTGGTCCAGGCACCGGGGGGTCACGCCGCTCAGGGCATGAGGAGTCACACCGTTCGGGCGTGACGGGGTCCGGTGCGCGGCACGCGGTCGTGATCGCGCGGGGGGAGGAAGGGGGGAAGCACCACTGGACGGTGCGGGAAGAAAGGGGGAGGGCGGGGGGCCGTGGTGCGGCCCCGCCGGGGTTACCGGTATTCGGGGTAGCCGTAGCCGGCGACGGTGGAGGTGTCGCGGACCTTTTCCTTGACGGCGTTGCCGGTGTTGCCCTCGATGGTGTTGATGGTGCCGTCGTGGTTGTCCTTCACCACGATGCCGACGTGGTCGATGCCCTTGATGCCGCCGCCGTTCCAGGCGAAGAACACCACGGCGCCGGGCTTGGCGGTCTGCCCGAAGCGGCCGGTCTTTTTGAACCACTGGGCGTGGCTGACGGTGTAGGCGTCAGCGCCCATGCCCTTGGCGCCGGTGTTCTGGCCCAGCCAGGACACGAACATGTCGCACCAGGACTGGCCCTTGTAGACCGAGGCGCTCTTGGCACCGATCCGGTGGGCGTTGAGCTGACCCAGCGAGGAATCGACGTACCAGTCGTTGAACTTGCTGTTACCCGAGGCGTCCTCGTGCGTCCCGACCTGGGTACGCGCCAGCTTGATCACGTCCTGCGCCGAAGCACCGGCCTTACCGCTGCTGGCACCGGCCGCAGCGCCCTCGGCGCCCTTGGTGTCGGCCTTGGAGACGGCGGCGACGTGCACGGTGTTCGCGGGCTGCGCGGGCTTGGTGTCGGCGTGCGCCGCCGGGGTGAGGGAGGCGATGCCGAACGCGCCGGCCACAGACAGCACGGCGCCGGCGGCGACACGGGTGCCGATGCGCTTGGTCAGATCGAAGGTGGGAGCGGTCATGAGAAGGGTTCTCCTGAGGTTCTTCCAGTCCGCCTACCGGGTTAGCTGTCGGGTTCGGGCGTGGAAGTGGCCCTACCGTCACCCCGCGCATGCGGGGGTGCGGATTCACCCCGGTGTTTCGGTGGGTCCCCGGCTCCGCGTGGCCTTTGAAGATCGGCGCTGTGTGCGGACTCGGCGGCGGACGTGCCTTGATCGGCCGTCCTGATGATCAGGGACTCGATGCGCCCTTCGTCAGATCGAAGCGGGCGCCCCGGACGGGCTTCCCCGTCGGTCACACATCCACAACAGGTTCAACCCACCCCATATTTCGTCAAGCCCACCCCAAACCACAGGCCCACCAGCAAAGACAACCCAAAACCCCCACCACGCGGGGGCTCACGGCCAGTCCGCCGGCACCAAAAAAAGTTCGGATGATCTCGCGCCTGGAGGGATGCGGGGCCTCCGGCGGGTCAATCCGGGGGGCCGTATCGCCCGGTACGCCGGTCGTCGTGGTGGTAGGTGGACCACTGCGGGCCCGCGGCTTTACCTGCGGTTGCCCACGCAAACAGGTAACCCTCGCGGGTGGAGACAACAAGATCGGTTTTACCATCGCCGTCCAGATCCCCCGCGGACGGGGACCAGATCGTCCAGCCGCCGGTGAACAGCGGGAACCCGGCGGCCTGCCCGGACCCTCCGAAGGCGTGCAAAGTGGATGTGTCGCCGCCGCCGACGACCTCGGCGCGGCCGTCGCCGGTGACGTCCACGATGATCGGCGAGCCGAGGAAGGCCAGGCCCGTGCGGCGCTGCGGGAAGCCTGGCACGGGCAGGGCCGTGGCGGCGTCGTAGCCGCGCTGGTAGTTGCCGATCGGCTGCCCGCTGCCGGGGAACAGCAGCGCGGCGACCAGGGACGCGGCCCCCGATCCGCCCTCGGTGTAGCCCAGCCGGTTCAGCGGCCCGAACCGGCCGAAGGCCCCGGAGGTGGTGAAGGAGAGCGGGACGTCGGCGGGCAGATGGCCGCCGAGCACGGCGGACGGGTCCAGGGCGGGGTTGGCGAGCGGGCCGAAGTCGCGCAGGATCTTGCCGGTGCCGGAGATCAGGTAGGTGGGGCCGAACGACGGACCCGTGGCCACTTCGTCCTTGCCGTCGCCGTCCACGTCGGCCGTCACGGGCTGGTTGACGCCCTCGGTGATGAACTCCTGGGCGCTCCCGTAGAAGGTCATGACCGATGACAGCCGGACGGGCCAGCCCGGCACGGGCGTCCCGTCCGCGTGGAAGGCGAAGGCGTAGTTGGCGCCGTAGAACTGCTCTCCGCCGCCCTTGCTGTCCGACAGCTGGGAGCGGAGGACGATCTCGGGCTTCCCGTCGCCGTCGAGGTCGGCGACGGCGGGGGTGCCGGGCAGCTTGTGGTCGTCGATCCGGATGTACCCGGCGGGCGGTCCGTTGCCCGCGCGCACTTCGATCGGCCAGCCGGGCAGGTCGGAGCCGTCCGGGCGCCAGGCGTGGACGCGCCCGTCCCAGCCCGTCTGGACGACGTCGAGGCGCCCGTCGCCGTCGAGGTCCACCAGGACCGGCGAGGCGGTCGCGCCCCGCACGGGCAGCCTGGTGTACTCCAGGGCGGGACGCGGGACGGGTGGCGGCACCACCCCGGCGTCGAGGGTCTTCGGCCAGCCGGGCAGGAGCCGCCCGGAGGCGTCGAAGGCATAGGTGCGGCCTGTGGTGCTGGTCACGACCACCTCCCGGCGGCCGTCGTGGAACAGGTCCCCGATCGCGACCGGTGCCACGACCGGCTCATGACCGGGGTCGATGCCGGGGTAGGTGCGCTGCGGGACGGTCGGCAGCGTCGTGGCGGGCCAGCCGGGCAGCTCCTTGCCGGACGCGCCGTCGAGGGCGTGCACGCGGCCGTCGCCGTCGGCGTAGACGATCGCCTTCCGGCCCTGGAGCTCGGTGATCGCGGGCTGGCTTTCGTTGCCGACGCCGAGCTTCTTGGGGAATCCGGCGCGCAGGGCGGCATCGTGGTGGACGGCGATCGCGCGCCGCTCCTCCGCCATCCGGCCGGAGGCGTCCCATACGCGCAGCCGCAGCGTGACCGTGTACTGCTCGCTGGCCGACAGCGCCTTGTCGTCCGACAGTTTGTACGGCTTGTTCCACACCGATTCCGGGACCCGCGACAGGTCGAGCGTGCCGATCCGCCCGTCGTGGGGTGAGGTGCCCGAACCGGAACCGGCCTCCGTGAAGGCGCCGTCGGACGGCTCGATGCCCGGCGCCCACTCCAGCTCGTACCGGTAGCCGGACGACCGTGGCGCGGCGACATACCCGGTGACATCGACGGATTTCGTGGTCGTCGGATCGTAAAGCGCGTACCAGTCGGGGCCGGTGATCGAGCCGACGGGCGGGATGGCGCCGTCCTTCACCGCCTGCATGGCCTTGGCGACGTTGGGCCGTCCGTACCCGTACTGCCGGTCCCATCCGGGTTTGCCGGGCCAGGGCAGGGACGGGTCGTCGATGTCGGAGGCGGTCGCGCGCAGCACCTGGACGGCCTCCTCGTTCGTGAGCGGCCGGCCCGCCTGGATCCCGTAGGACAGCAGCAGCCCGAACACCCCGCCGGTCGTCGGCGTCGACTCCGACGTCGAACCGCCCTGGGTGGCCACGGAGAACATCGCCTTGGCGCCGAACGACGTCTGGCCCGAGCGCGTCCGGTAGGTGGTCGTCAGCGTGTTGGCCAGCGGGTCCGGCACCCCTTTGCTGTTCGGGACGAGGCCGTTGCCCGGGACGACGTGCGGCCAGAACATGCCGCCCTGGTGATCGGTGGAGTCGAAGTCGTTGCTGGCCTCGACCATGACGACGCCGTCCCGCCACAGCTTCTCGACGGTCTGCCGCATGTAGGCGGAGTAGCCGAGGTCGGCGGTGGTGCTGACGATCACCTTCGCGCCCATGTGCGCGGCGTACAGCCACGCCTGCGCCAGGTCGTCCGTCCGGTCGAGGGCCTCCTGGCCCGCGCGGACGGGCAGGATCCGGCAGCGGGGGCACACCCCGGCGCCCTGCACGCCGTTGTCGGTCTGCGCGGCCAGCGTCTTCATCTGGCCGTTGGCGTGCCCGTACGTGGAGTCGTAGGTGGCGGGGTCGTTCTGGTGCTCGTAGAAGTCCCAGCCGGAGACGTCGTCGGTGAAGCCGTTGCCGTCGTCGTCCTTGCCGTTGGAGAAGGCGACGATCAGGTCCTCGGGGTCGACGCGCCCGTTGCCGTTGGTGTCCTTGACGCGCGGGTCCTGGGCGTAGTCGGCGGCGGTGACCGCTCCGTCGCCGTCCTTGTCGTAGGCGGAGGAACCGTCCGGCTTGGGCAGCTCGCCGGTGTTCAGGAACACCTTGTCGGCCAGTTCGGCGGCGTCGCCGTTGTGCCAGTTGACGCCGCCCTCGACATAGGCGATGACGACGTCCGGCGATCCGGTGGTGTACTCGCGCCACGCCTTGTCGACCGACATCCCGGACGCGTTCTCGGGGTCCTTGGCGTTCGGCGCGCACTTCGGCAGGAACGAGTACAGGGCGTGCTGCTCGCCGTTGACGCCGTTCCCGCATCCCTGCACCTCGGCGCGGGCGTAGTCGGGATCATTCGGCGGCGACGCGGGGAACCCGCCCTCGGCGAACGCGGCGGGCCCCCAGGCGAGCAGTCCCGCCACCAGCATCCCGATCACCGGCCGCACGCGCATACCAGGCTCCCGACGTCACCACGGGCACGGAACCTGAATGTCCCTCGCATTCTCTTCGCGGCCTAGTCACCGCATTGACAATGTCACCTCCCGGTCACCGCACATGGGCGCACGTCCGCTCAGGCGTCGCGCGTGCGCAGCAGGACGGTGGCGGCGAGGAGGGCGGCGGCGGCCCAGCCGGCCAGCACCGCGAGGCCCTTCCAGGGGGAGATGGGCAGGTCGGCGAGGTCGGTGGTGGCCTGGACGGCCAGCCCGGCGGGCATCGGGGCGATCTTCTCCAGGCGGCGCTGCCAGACCGGATCGCCGATCACGTGGATGACGATCGGGAAGAGGTACAGCAGGCCGAGGACGGCGCCGATGGCGGCGGCGGAGTCCCGGACGGCGGTCGCGACCCCCAGGGCGAGCAGCGCGACCAGCACCAGGTAGAGGACGGACCCCACGGCGGCGCGCAGCGTCGGGCCGTCGGCGAGCGAGATCGGCGGGTGGCCGCTCGCGGCGGTGAACCCGTTCCCGGGCAGGACGAGCCGTCCGGCCAGCAGGGACGCCGGGACCGCGGCGGCCCCGGCGAGCAGCACGGTGCCGGCGAGGACCGCGCCCTTGGCGGCGAGGACGGTGCCGCGGCGCGGCACCGCGGTGAATGTGGTCCGGATCATCCCGGTTCCGTACTCGTTGCCGATGGCCAGGACGGCCAGGATCGCGACGGCGGCCTGGCCGAGCACCACCCCGGTCAGGCTGAGCCGCGTGGCGTCCGAGGCGCAGTCGGGCGGAGCGCAGCGGGCGGAGCCGTCCGCTCCGGCGCCGAGCGCGACCGTCAGCGCGACCGCGGCGAGCAGCAGCCAGACCGGGCCGGCCTCGGTGCGGAACTTCGTCCACTCCGCGTGCAGGGCCCGCTGGAAGGGCAGGGCCCGCTGGAAGGGCAGGGCCCGCTGGAAGGGCAGGGGCTGCGTCATGCGTCCCTCCGGCGGAGCAGATGGGCGGCGGCGCCGAGCGCGACGGCGGTGAAGGCGCACAGGACGGCGAAGCCCGCCCACGGCGGCAGCGGGAAGTAGCCCGAGGACGGCGAGTAGACGGTGTCGACCTGCGGGTACCGGATGACGGTCTGCTGGATCGCGAAGCCGGCGGCCGGGGTGGCCCGCAGCAGCCAGCCGGACGGCCCGTCCGGCAGCAGCGCGCCGCTGGCCAGCACGTAGGGCAGGACCAGCACCGCGACGATGATCGTGACGGCCGCCGCGCCGCGCCGGATCAGGGTGGCGAGCGCGAGGGCGAGGACGGACGCGACGGCGAACAGCAGCGCGGTGCCGGCCACGACGCGCACCTCGGTCCACCCGGAGACCGGCAGGATGAAGAAGCCGTGGCCGCGCGCCCGCGCGGTGGCGAGCGGGATGGCGACGGCGGCGGCGACCAGCCCGGTCACGAACGCGACCGAGCCGATGACCAGGGCCTTCGCGGCCAGCACGCGGCCGCGGCGCGGGCTCGCGGCGAAGGTGAGGCCGATCAGGCCGCGGCGGTACTCGGCGGAGACGAACAGCGCCCCGACGACGGCCATCACGAGGATGCCGGCGAACGCGCCGACGAGCAGGTTCTCGATGGTGTAGCCGGTGCCGAGGGCGGGGCCGCCGACGACCGGGGCGATGTCGCCGGCGCCCGTGACGGTGAGGCCCGCACCGGTCCGGGTGAATCCGCCGTGCAGCGTGTCGGTGTAGCTGCCGGACGTTCCGGCGCGTCCCACCTGCTCGCCCTTCCAGGCACCGGGCGTCCAGTGGCCGCCCAGCGCGACCTGCCCGAACGTCGCGGTGGCGACGGCGGGGTCGAAGGACGCGCCGTGCGCGTCCGCGGTGATCGACATGGGGGACGCGACGAACGCGCCGGCCTGGACCGTGGACGCGAGGCCGGGCAGCCGGGCGGACCCGACCCGCGTCCAGCGCGCGCCGTCGGCGGAGCCGTAGCCGGTGATCGTGTCGCCGGAGCGGACGAGCCGCAGCCACCGGGCGGACGCGACCGCGCGGGGGGCGGCGGTGTCGTGCACGTAGTCGTGCTGCATCCGCACGCCGTGGTGGCCGGTGACCATGATCGCCGTGTAGGCGGAGCCGGGGCGCAGCCCGTCCTTGACGATGATCCCGGCCTTCGCCCACGGCTCGACGCCGGGCCGCTCGTCCGGGCCCATGCCGACGATGCCGGTCAGCGCGGTCACCGGGACCGTGATCGAGCCGTCGCCCTGGAGCGGCTGGTGCACGAAGTAGAAGGAGTCGTTCACCGCCAGCCCGCCCGGCCCCTTCGGGATCGCGTCCGGCGGATGGTTCAGCGTGGGGCCGGCCGTGCCGAAGAGCCCGATCAGCACGGTGACGACGGCGGCGGCGACGGTCCCGATGACCCAGCCCCGGACGGTCCGGAACTTGGTCCATTCGGCGCGCAGCAGCCGCGCGAAGCCGGCGCGGGAGCGCCGTTCGTCCGCCCGCGGCGGGAGGACGGCGGTCATGACGCCGCCTGCGCGGCACCGAACTCGACCTCGTCGCGGGTCAGCTCCATGTACGCCTCCTCGAGCGTCGCGCGGTGCGCGGCGACCTCGGAGAACGGCACGGCGGCGCGGCCGAGCAGCCCGATGATCTCCTCGGCCGGCAGCCCGGACACGGTGAGGGTCTCCGCGCCGTCGACCGACACGGTGGCGCCCGCCGTCGCCAGCACCGTCATCGCGCGGGTGCGGTCGGACGTGCGGAGCGCGACCCGTCCCCGCGACGCCGCCGCGAGCAGCTCGCTGACGCCCGCGTCCGCCACGACCCGGCCGCGGCCGGCGACGATCAGGTGGTCGGCGGTGTCCTGCAGCTCGCTCATCAGGTGGCTGGACACCAGGATCGCCCGGCCCTCGGCGGCCAGCGACACCAGGAACCCGCGCATCCACCGGATCCCGTCCGGGTCGAGGCCGTTGAACGGCTCGTCCAGCATGAGGACGGGCGGGTCGGCCAGCAGCGCCGCCGCGATCCCGAGCCGCTGCCGCATGCCGAGCGAGAAGCCGCCCGCGCGGCGCCGCGCCGCCCCCTCCAGCCCGACGCGGTCGAGCACGGCGCCGACGCGTCCGGCGCCGAGGCCCTGCGAGTGCGCCAGCCACAGCAGGTGGTTGCGCGCGGTGCGGCTCGGCTGCAGCGCCGCGGCGTCGAGGAGCGCGCCGATGTGGCGGAGCGGGTCGCGCAGGCTCCGGTACGGCCGGCCGCCGACCAGCGCGCGGCCCGCGTCGGCCGCGTCCAGCCCGAGGATCACCCGCATCGTGGTGGACTTGCCCGCCCCGTTCGGGCCGACGAACCCGGTGACCTCCCCGGGACGGACGGCGAACGACATGCCGTCCAGCGCGAGGGTGCGGCCGAAGCGCTTGCGCAGGCCGTCGACTTCGATGGTCGCTTCCATGCTCGAAGACTAGGAACCGGGCGCCCCTCCGGTCGTCACGGCGCCGAGCGATCCCCGTCCCCCGCGCCAGGGACGGCCCCGTCGCTCCTGAGAGCTACTCCTTGGAGCCCGGCACGACCAGGCCGGTCTCGTAGGCGATGATCACCGCCTGGGTGCGGTCGCGCAGCGCCAGCTTGGTCAGGACGCGGCTGACGTGCGTCTTCACCGTCTCCTCGGTGACGACCAGGCGGGCGGCGACCTCCGCGTTGGACAGGCCGTCCGCGACCAGCCGCAGCACCTGCCGCTCGCGCGGCGTCAGCACGTCCAGCGTCGTCGCGGGAAGGCTCCCCGAACGGGGCTTGAGCAGGGCGAACTCGTCGATGAGGCGGCGGGTCACGGCCGGTGCGAGCAGCGCGTCCCCGTCCGCCACGACCCGGACGGCGTCGAAGAGCCGCTCGGCGGTGACGTCCTTGAGCAGGAACCCGCCGGCCCCGGCGCGCAGCGCGTCGTAGACGTACTCGTCCAGGTCGAACGTGGTCAGGATCAGCACCCGCGTCCGGCCCGGACCGGACCCGACGATCCGCCGGGTCGCCTCGATGCCGTCCATGCCGGGCATCCGGACGTCCATCAGCACGACGTCCGGGGACAGCTCGGCACAGACCCGCACCGCCTCGGCGCCGTCCTCGGCCGTCCCGGCGACGGTGAAGCCGGGCTGGGCGTCCAGCAGCGTCGCGAAGCCGGTGCGGACCACCGGGTGGTCGTCGGCGACGACGATGCTGATCGGTCGCGGCTCGCTCATCGTGATCCTTCCGGTGCGGCGGACGGGCCCGTGCCGGCGCCGGTGGGCAGGCTCGCCTCGACGAGGTAGCCGCCGCCCGCCGCCGGGCCGGCGCGGACCTCGCCGCCGACCGCCGCGGCGCGCTCGCGCATGCCGAGCAGCCCGTGCCCGCCGGCCGCCGCCGCCCCGGACGCGGACCCGCCCGGCCCGTTGTCGCGGACCCGGACCCGCAGCGCGTCGCCGGTGTAGTGCAGCTCGACGTCCACGGCGGCGCCGGGCGCGTGCCGGCGGGCGTTGGTCAGGGACTCCTGGACGATCCGGTACGCGGCCAGCTCGACGCCGGGGTCGAGCTGGTCCGGCGGCCCCTGCACGATCAGCCGGGCCGCCGTGCCGGCGGCGTCCCGCGCCTCGTCCAGCAGGTCCAGGAGCTGGCGGAGTCCCGGTTGCGGGCGCCGCTCGGCGGCCCGCGCCTCCGGGCGGCGGGTGTCCTCGCGCAGCACGCCGAGCAGCCGCCGCATCTCGGTGAGGGCGGCCCGCGCGGTGTCGCCGATGTCCAGCAGCCGCTTCGCGCCCGCGTCCGGCATGCCGGGGGTGGCGAGCCGCGCCGTCTCCGCCTGCACCGCGATCATGGAGATGTGGTGGGCGACGACGTCGTGCAGCTCGCGGGCGATGCGGGCGCGCTCGCCGCGCGCGGTGTTCTCCAGCAGCGTCCCGGCCATCGCCTGCCGGACGGTGCTGCTCTCCAGCGCCTCGGCGCCCGCCCGCCGGGCCGCCCCGGCCAGCGCCGCGGCCGGCACGAGCGCGGCGAGCAGCACGGCCCGGACCCGGAACTCCGCCGTCGCGGGCCCGGCGAGCGCCAGCACGGGGAACGGCAGCCCGATGACCAGCGCGGCGAGGTGCGCTCCGTGCCGTCCGGCGCGGTAGGCGGCGACCAGTTGCGCGGCCAGGCCCGCGAAGGTCGCCGAGTGGAAGAAGCCGAGCGTGGCCGCGTCCGCGGCCGTCACCGTGAGCGCCGCGACCGCCGGACGGGGCAGGGCGACGGGCAGCGTCGCGCACAGGCACAGCAGCACCGCCAGCGCGATGACATGGATCCGCACGCCGCCGTCGCCGTCGCGCGCACCCGACATGTCCATCGCCAGCCGCGCGACCGGTTCCCGGTCCCACGCCAGGCCGGCGGCCGCGTCGGCGAGGGACAGGACGGCGAGGCAGGCCGCCGCCGCGAGCAACGAGGACCCGGCGATGCGCGGTGCTCGTCCCCCGAGCCGGGGGGCTGCGCGGTTCACAGGCGCATTATGCAGCAGCCGCGTGGGACGCGGCGCTTCCCGTGTCCGGGAGGGCGGGCGCGCTAAATTGGGAACAGGTATTTCTGGTTCGCGTTTCGCGGTGTTGAGAGTTGGTCGGTTCTGGTGCGTACTGGACGGGTTCTGCGGTTCGACGGGGTCCGGGGCTACGGGTTCATCGTCCCCGACGGCGGCGGTGACGACGTGTTCGTCCACGCCAACGAGGTGCTGGACGACAAGTCGGGCCTGACGCCCGGCGCGACGGTCGAGTTCGAGACGGTCGACAGCGAGCGGGGGCCGAAGGCGTTCGGCGTCCGCATCCTGTCCCGGGCGTCCTCGTCCTCCCCGGCGCCGCGCCAGTCCTCCTCCTCGTCGTCGCAGCTGCTGGACGAGGGGCTGTGCGACGTCCTCGAGCCGGCGGAGCTGCGCGAGGACATCACCGAACTGCTGCTGTCGAGCACGCCCGACCTGACCGGCCGGCAGATCGTCAGCATTCGCGAGGGCTTCCTCGGCTTCGCCAAGAAGCACGGCTGGGTCGAGGCCTGATCGCGCGCGGGGACCGCCCCGCGCCCGCGCGCCGACCCGCGCGTTCACCCGGCCGTCGCCCGCGGGCCGCCGCTCCCGCCCCGAATCGGCTGGTAGATCATGGGTAGTGTCAGGCCCATGAGCGGAGCTCCGACGCGCGTGTTCATCGCGCGGCTCGCCGGGATCGCGGTGTTCGACCCGGCCGGCGACCAGGTCGGCCGGGTCCGCGACGTGGTGGTGGCGCTGCGGCTGGCCCCCCGGCCGCCGCGGGTGCTCGGCCTGGTGGTGGAGGTCGGCCCGCGCCGCCCGGTGTTCCTGCCGATCACCCGGGTGCTGGTGGTCGAGGCGGACGCGATCATCTTCGACGGCCGGCTGAACATGCGGCGGTTCAGCAAGCGCGAGTCCGAGACGCTCGTCATCGCCGAGATGCTCGACCGCACGATCCGGTTCTGCGACTCCGGCGAGCCCGTCTCGGTGGTGGACGTCGCGATGGAGCCGACCCGCACCCGCGACTGGCTGGTCACCAAGGTCGCCGTCCTGCGCGGCGGGCGCGGGCTGCGCCGCGGCGGCGGCCTGCGCCGCCGGGGCGAGAGCCTGGTCGTGGACTGGGACGCCGTCGAGGGCTTCTCCGCCGTCGAGCACGGCCAGGGCGCCGCCGGGCTGATCGCCGCGTTCGGCCAGATGAAGGCCGCCGACCTCGCCAACGTCGTGCACGAGCTGCCCCCCAAGCGGCGCACCGAGGTCGCGGCGGCGCTCGACGACGAGCGGCTCGCCGACGTCCTGGAGGAGCTGCCCGAGGACGACCAGATCGAGATCCTCGGCGAGCTGGAGGCCGACCGGGCCGCCGACGTGCTGGAGGCGATGGGCCCCGACGACGCCGCCGACCTGCTCGGCGAGCTGCCCACCGAGCAGCGCGAGCAGCTGCTGACGCTGATGGAGCCGCAGGAGGCGGCGCCCGTCCGGCGGCTGCTGACCTACGAGGACCACTCGGCCGGCGGCCTGATGACCACCGAACCGGTGATCGTCCCGCCGGACGCGACGGTCGCCGAGGCGCTCGCGCAGATCCGCAACCCCGACCTGAACCCGGCGCTGGCCGCGCAGGTGTACGTGTGCCGGCCGCCGACCGCGACGCCCACCGGCCGCTACCTCGGCACCGTGCACTTCCAGAAGCTGCTGCGCGAACCGCCGCCGACGCTGGTCAGCGGGATCGTCGACACCGCGCTCGACCCGCTGCGGCCCACCATGACGCTGGAGGCCGTCGCGATGATCCTGGCCACCTACAACCTGGTCGCCGCGCCCGTGGTGGACGAGAACGGGCACCTGCTCGGCGCGGTGACGATCGACGACGTCCTCGACCACCTGCTGCCCGAGGACTGGCGGGAGGCCGCCATGGACGCCGCCGCCGAGGCGGCCGCGGATCCCGAGGAAGAGGCGCTCCGGGGCGCCGAGGGGGCGAGATGACCACACGTCTGGACCAGCCGCGCGAGATCCGCCGCACGATCGTGCCGCGGCCGCACTACGACCCCGAGTCGTTCGGCCGGCTGTCGGAGCGGATCGCCCGGTTCCTCGGGACCGCCCGGTTCCTGGTCTACATGACGGGGTTCATCGTCATCTGGATCGGCTGGAACTTCCTCGCCCCGCACTTCCTGCGGTGGGACCCCTACCCGTTCATCTTCCTGACGCTGATCCTGTCGCTCCAGGCGTCCTACGCGGCGCCGCTGATCCTGCTCGCCCAGAACCGGCAGGACGACCGCGACCGCGTCCAGTACGAGCAGGACCGCGCCCGCAACGACCGCACCATCGCCGACACCGAGTACATCACCCGGGAGATCGCCGGGCTGCGGGTCGCGCTGAGCGAGGTCGTCACCCGCGACTTCCTGCGCTCGGAGCTCCAGCAGATCCTCCGCGAACTGGACGCCAAGGACCAGCACCCCACGCTGTCCTAGCGGGGCGCCCCGGCCGGCTCCGCCCGGGTCAGACGGCCTCGTCGGCGAGCTTGTCGAGGATGCTGCCGAAGATCCGAAGGTCCGGCTCGTCGAGCCTGCTCAGCACGTACTCGCGGACGCCGTCGCGGTAGGTGGGCGTCGCGTCGGCCAGCCGGGCCCGCCCCGCCGGGGTCAGCGCCGCGAACAGGCCGCGCGCGTCGCTCGTGCAGGACTGCCGGACGACCAGGCCGTCGCGCTGCAGCCGGTCGATCAGCCGGGTCAGCCCGCTGCGCGACAGCAGCACCCGGTCGGCGAGGTCGTTCATCCGCAGCCGGCCGCCGGGCGCCTCGCCGAGGTGCATCAGCACGTCGTAGGAGGCCAGCGCGAGATCGTGGTCGGCGAGCAGGTCGGCCTGGAGCCGGCGGGAGATCTGCACCTGGGCGCGCAGCATGGTGCGCCACACCGCCAGCTCGGCGGCCGACATGGTGCTGGACAGGGATGTCACGCCCCGATGTTACGGTGCCGGAAGCCGCGGGCGAAGGGGCCGGGGCGGGTGTCGCGCGCCCGTGTGAGGTCCGGCACCCGATTGGCCGATACCGCCGCAGGGTTCATACCATGGGCGCATGGCCCACCAGTTGACGACCGAGCAGGTGACCGCGGCGCTCGCCACGGTGAACGATCCTGAGATCCGCAAGCCCATCACCGAGCTCGACATGGTCAAGGGCGTCGACATCGCGGCGGACGGCACCGTCCGCGTCGGCGTCTACCTGACCGTTGCCGGGTGCCCGATGCGGGACACCATCACCAAGAACGTCACGGAGGCCGTCTCCAGGCTCGACGGGGTCACCTCGGTCCAGGTCGAACTGGACGTGATGAGCGAGGAGCAGCGCAAGGACCTGCAGACCAAGCTGCGCGGCGGCGAGCCCGCCAAGGAGATCCCGTTCGCCAAGCCGAACTCGCTCACCAAGGTCTACGCGGTGGCGAGCGGCAAGGGCGGCGTCGGCAAGTCCTCGGTCACCGTCAACCTGGCCGCGGCGCTCGCCGCGCAGGGCCGCAAGGTCGGCGTCGTCGACGCCGACATCTACGGCCACTCGGTGCCGCGGATGCTGGGCGTCACCGACTCCCCCACCAAGGTCGCCGACATGATCATGCCGCCGTCGGCGCACGACGTGAAGGTCATCTCCGTCGGCATGTTCACCGCCGGGAACCAGCCGGTGGTGTGGCGCGGTCCGATGCTGCACCGGGCCCTGCAGCAGTTCCTCGCCGACGTCTACTGGGGCGACCTGGACGTCCTGCTGATGGACCTGCCGCCCGGCACCGGCGACATCGCGATCTCCGTCGCGCAGCTGCTGCCGTCCGCGGAGATCCTGGTGGTCACCACCCCGCAGCAGGCCGCCGCCGAGGTCGCCGAGCGGGCCGGCGCGATCGCCGCCCAGACCCACCAGCAGGTCGTCGGTGTGATCGAGAACATGTCGTACCTCACCTGCGCGCACTGCGGCGAGCGCCAGTACATCTTCGGCGAGGGCGGCGGCCAGACCGTCGCCGACGCCCTGGCGCGCACCCTCGGCACCAAGGTCCCGCTGCTCGGCCAGGTCGAGATCGACCCCCGGCTGCGCGAGGGCGGCGACAACGGCACCCCGCTGGTGCTCGCCGACCCCGACGCGGGCGCCGCCAAGGAGCTGCGCACCATCGCCGACAAGCTCGGCGGCCGCTCCCGCGGCCTCGCCGGCATGTCCCTCGGCATCTCCCCCAAGGGAAGATGACCAGAAGGGAAAGGCCCCGCCGCCGGCGGGGCCTTTCTCGTACTCGCAAGTTCCTGATGTTTTCTCGCGGGGGCCTAGCCGCGTACTCGCCAGGGCCTCAGGTGGCCTCGTTGTCGTACGGGGGGCGTTCGCCGTAGTCCAGGGCGCCCGCCGTGGTGGGGGCCGTGTACGACGGCTCGTCGTCGTCGAAGAGCTTGCCGTTCAGGAACGAGTCGTCGTCCTCGAACAGGTGCTTGCGGACGAACGTCTTCGGATGCAGGTCGGCGATGTCGAAGTCCTTGAACTCCGGGCCGAGCCCCGCCTCCAGGTCGGCCTTGGCCGAGTTGGCCATCTGGCGGAACTGCCGCAGCATCCGGCCGGCCTGGCCGGCCACCTGGGGCAGCTTGTCACCGAAGATGACCAGGGCGAGGACGACCAGCACCGCCATCTCGCCGAGTCCGACGTCGAACAACCCGTCCTCCACAAGCCGCCGGGGACCGGCCCTGCGCGGACCGGTCCCCCCAGCGTATCCCCAGCCGGGATGAACCCGGCCTTAACATCCGGCGCTACGAACCGAGCGTGATCTCGACCGTGCTCTCCTTGCCGCCCCGCTGGTAGGTGACCTTGATCCGGTCGCCGGGGGCGCGGCTGCGGATCTGCGCGATCAGGTCGGTGGCGTCCTCGATCGGCTGGTCGTCGACCTTGGTGATGACGTCGCCGGGCTTGAGGCCCGCCCGGTCGGCCGGGCCGCCCTTGGTCACCGGCTGCTGGCCCTGCACGGGCTGCTGCATGATGCGGGCGCCGCCCTGCTGGTACTGCGGGTCCGGCAGGACGCCGAGCTTGGCCATCTTCACCTGGCCGGTCCTGATGATCTCCTCGGCGACCCGCCTGCCCTGGTTGATCGGGATGGCGAAGCCGAGGCCGATGCTGCCGCTCTGCTGCCCGCCGCCGAGCGACTGGCCGCCGAGCGTGGCGATCGCGGTGTTGATGCCGATCACCCGGCCCCTGGCGTCCACCAGCGGGCCGCCGGAGTTGCCGGGGTTGATCGCGGCGTCGGTCTGGATCGCGTTCAGGTAGGACGAGTCGCCGCCGCCCTCGCCCTGGGTGGGCACGGCGCGGTTCAGCGAGCTGACGATGCCGGTCGTCACCGAGCCCTGCAGGCCGAGCGGCGAGCCGATCGCGATCACCGGGTCGCCGACCGCGATCTTGGTGGAGTCGCCGAGGGCGAGCGCGGGCAGCGAGTGCTGCCCCTCCACCTTGACCACCGCCACGTCGGACGACGGGTCGGAGCCCTTCACCGTGGCGGGCAGCGTCTTCTTGTCGCTGAAGATCACCTGGATCTGGCCGCCGCCGCCCTCGGACACCACGTGGTTGTTGGTGACGATGTAGCCGCCGTTGACGATGAAGCCGGTCCCGCCGACCTCGCCCTGCGACGACTTCACCCGGATCATCACGACGCTGGGCAGCACCCGCTGCGCCACGCCCGCGACGGAGTCCGGCGGGCGGCTCTGCACCTTGGTGTCGCTGCCGCTGCCGCCGCCGAGGCTGACCGAGCCGCCGTCGTCGCCGTCGTCGGTGGCGATCACCCCGATCCCCGCGCCGACGGCCCCCGCCACCAGCGCCACGATCAGCGCCACGATGGCCAGCAGGCCGAGGCCGGGCCCGCGCCCGGACGAGGACGGCGGGGCCGGGACCGGCGCCCAGTTCGGGCCGGTGCCCATCGGCGGCCCGAACGCCCCCATCGGGCGGGGCCCGCCGGGCGGCGGGCCCATCGGCGCACCCGGAGGCGGCGGCCCCATGGGCGGCCGGGCGCCGGGCGGCGGCGGTGGTCCCTGCTGCGGCCAGCCCCCGTACGGCGGCTGGCCGTGCATCGCCCGCGGGTCCTGGTCGTACGGGACGAACCCGGGCCGCCCGCGCTGGTCCTGGGGACCGTCCATCGGCTTGTCCATCGGCACGGGCGGCGGCTGCGGCATGTCGCGCGGCGGCGCGTCCTGCAGCGGCACCTCCCGGGGCGCCATGGCGCCGCCGGGCACGTCGTCCCGCTGCGCGTCCGGCGGGGCGAACCCGCCGGCCTGCTCTCCCGGGCCGCCCGCCACCAGACGGTCGGCGCCCCCGGCCTCCTCGGCCGCGGGCTCCGGCGCCGGCCGCTCCAGGGGGATCTCCTGGTCGGTCACCGTCTCGGGAGGAGCCGCCGCGTCCTGCCGCTCAGGCTCCTGCCCGGGGACGGCGTCCTCGTCCCCCGGCCGGCGGTTGTCTTCCGTCATCCCCATCTCTCCTACCGAGCATGGTCCTCGTCATCCGTGCTCATCGTGCCGCGATAGGCATGTGGCGAGCGTAAGGCAGAACCCGCCGCGATCGCCTCCCGGGGCGGCGTCTGCGGGGCCCCGCCGGCGCCGGGACGGTCAGAACGGGTCGGCGGCCGAGGCCAGGCGGCGGACACCGCGGGCGAGCCGGGTCCAGAACGAGTCGGAGCCGCGCGGCAGGTCGAACGCGACCGCCTCCGCCGTGCTCTGCGGCGCGTCGGTCAGGACGGTGAAGACGTACCCGCCGGACGCGGCGACGGCCCAGCGGCGCAGCGACTCGCGGCAGAACACCGTCCGGCCGTGCCGGACGGTCTTCTTCCAGCCGGTGAACGCCCCGGTGTCGAGGGCGCCGCGCTGGACGAACACCGACACCGAGGCCAGGCCGTCGGAGTAGCTGAGGTGGACGGCGCCGCCGGCCTCGCGGCGGGCGTCGTAGAGGGTGAGGTGGCCGGGCAGCCGCTTGGGGACGGGCCAGCCGCGGCGCTTCAGGCCGTCGAGGGCGCGGGCGTCGAGCGGCTCCTCCAGCAGCGCGGTGGCGGCGCTGTTGGGCGCGGCGTTGGCGCTGCTCGGGCTGTCGGCGGGGCCGTCCACGGCGGAGCCCCGGGAGCGGCCCCGGCGCGGCGCCGCGTCCGGGGCGGTGAAGCTGATCTCGGAGAAGCCGCTGGTGATCACCGGCCGGCCGGTCGCGTCGATCAGCTCGCGGTGCAGCAGCAGCCCGGTCTCGGCGTCCAGCCAGAACCGGCCGGCGGGCGTGCCGTCATGGCGGCGGGCCTCCACCACGCTGGCGCGGCGGCCGAGGATGGTCGCGTCGGAGCCCCGGACGACGGAGTAGTTGCGGGTCAGCAGCGCGAGCGTCCCCGCGGTGAACCCGGTGGCGTCGCCGGCGGAGGCGTCCGGGAGGTAGCCCTCCGTCGCACCGCCCGAGCCGTAGCGGACCCCGTCGCCCGGGGTGTGCTCGGCGGTGACGCGGGACGTGGCGGACCGGCCGCGGTTCCACGTGGTCAGGAAGCGCCGTCCCTCGTAGGGGACGCGGCGGGCGGCGTCGGCGGCGGCCCGCAGCAGGCGCACGGCGGCGGGGTCGCTGCGCGGGCGGCGCGCGGCGCCGGGGTCGCCGGCCAGCACGCAGGCCAGCGCCAGCGCGCCCGCGAGGCCGCCGGCGATGACGGTGCGGCGCCGTCCCCGGCGGTCGCAGGCCGTCGAGGGCGTCCCGGTCACGGCCCCGGAGCGGTTTTGATCTGGTTGGCCGGGTCGGTGAGCGGGTCGGTGACGGGCGCGTCGCCGGTGGTCAGCGCGTGCTCGACGGCGAACCGGTCGAAGGCGGGCGTGACGGTCGGCGCCTGCTCGCGGCCGCCCGCCGCGTAGGAGGCGGTGCCGAGCCCGATGAACAGGGTGGCGGCGCCGACCACGAGGTAGCGGCGGCGGTGCCGGGAAAGGCCGGAGGCGCGGGCCCCGGGCCGGCCGTCGCGGGGCCGGCCGGACGGGGCGGACCGCAGCGGGCGGGACGCCGACCGCAGCGGCCGGGCGGGCGGCACCGGGCGCATCGGCTGGGTGGCCGCGGGCGGCTCCGGCGGGGTGAGGCCGGGGTCGGCGGCCATGGCGCGGAGCCGGTTCAGGAAGTCGCCGGTCGGCAGGTCGTCGGCGCCGTCGGAGGCGGGGGTCGCGGTCAGGCCGCGCAGCCGCCCCTTGACCCGGCGCAGGTCGTCGGCCTCGGCCCGGCAGCCGGCGCAGCCGGCGAGGTGGGAGAGCACGCGGTCGCGCTCGGCGGGGTCCAGCTCGTCGTCGATCAGAGCGGTCAGGCGCTCACCAAGGCAGCTCACACGGCCTCCTCACGCCGGGGGGTCCCCCCGTGCGCCCCGGCCGCGGCCGGATGGACACCCTCGTTACGCCTGGTCATGACGCCCCTGTTCGTTCCGATCTTCCCCGCGCGCGACGGCCCCGCTGCCCCGCGAGCGCCGCTACACGCCCTCCGGCTGCGGCCGTGCCCCGCGAAAGCCGCCGGCCCCGTCACCGCCGGCCGCCCGCACGCCGCCGGCGCCGGAGACCTCCTCCTCGGCCCGCTCCTGCGTGGCGGCGGCCTCGGCGGCCTGCCAGTCGTTGCGGGTTCCGGGGCGGCGGCGCATCGGCGCCCGGTGCTCCAGCGCGGCCCGCAGCTGCGCCCGCCCCCGGTGGATGCGGCTGCGCACGGTGCCGAGCTTGACGCCCAGGGTGGCGGAGATCTCCTCGTAGGACAGCCCCTCGATGTCGCACAGCACGACGGCCGCGCGGTATTCGGGGGCCAGCGCGTCCAGCGCCGCCTGCACGTCGGCGTCGAAGTTGGTGTCGTCGAACGCCTGGGCGGGCGTGGGCTCGCGGCCCTGCAGCCGCTCCGCGGCGTCGTCGGCGAGTCCCTCGAAGCGGATGCGCTGGCGGCGCCGCGCCATGTCGAGGAACAGGTTCGTGGTGATCCGGTGCAGCCAGCCCTCGAACGTGCCGGGCGTGTAGTTCGACAGCGAGCGGAACACGCGGACGAAGACCTCCTGCGTGAGGTCCTCCGCGTCGTGCTGGTTGCCGGTGAGCCGGTAGGCGAGGCGGTACACGCGCGCCGAGTGCTCGCGGACGACCTCGTCCCACGACGGCGGCGCCCATTCGGCCTCGGGGGCGTTCTCGCGCGCGGTGTTTCCCAGCCCCTGCCTGGGGCCGACCCCCACAGCGCCTCTAAAACTCAGTGCTGCGACTCCCATGGTGCCGGGCTGTTCCTCTCTGGTGAGCCAAGACTGTTCGCCTTGGAACGGCACGGTCTCGCCTGGGCTGGGGCGGTTCTGGACCGGTTCGGTGCTCGTGGTTCCACCCATCCTGACGGCGGGTGCTTACCTTCCCTGCAACGCGCTGGAACTCCGGATGGTTCCCGGTCAGCGATATGGTCTTTCCAGCATGAGCCAGGCGGGGGTCCCGCGAGGAGGCAGCCATCGACGCCATTCAGGCCACCCTGGCCTACGTGGAGGATTACCTCCCCGAAGACGAGCCGTTGCTGGAGGCCCGGCGGCGCGGCCACGAGATCGGCGCCACCCCGATCGGGCCGGCGGGCGGCGCCGCGCTGCGCTTCCTGGCGACCGTGCTGGGCGCCCGGACGGTCGTCGAGGTCGGCTCGGGCTGCGGGGTGTCCGGCGTTTACCTGATGCGCGGGATGCCGAAGGACGCGGTGCTGACCAGCGTCGACATCGAACCCGAGCACCAGCGGCTGGCGAAGCTCGCCTACCGCGACGCGGGGCTCGCCGCGTTCCGCACCCGGATGATCATCGGCCCGGCGCTGGAGGTGCTGCCGCGGCTCACCGACGGCGCCTACGACCTGGTCTTCTGCGACGCGGCCAAGCACGAGTACCCCGAGTACCTGACGGCGGCGCTGCGGCTGCTGCGGCCGGGCGGCGTGGTCGCGTTCGACAACGCGCTCTGGGGCGACCGGGTCGCCGACCCGAGCGCCCGCGACCCCGAGACCGAGGCGATCCGCGAGGTGCACCGGGCCGTCCGCGAGGACGAGCGGCTCGTCCCGCTGCTGGTCCCGGTGGGCGACGGCCTGCTGTGCGCGGTGAAGCGCGACTAGCGCGGACCCATGGACCGCAGCGAGACGCGCGACGCCGCCGCCGAAGAGCCCGCCGTGACCACCGCCGGGCGGGACGTGCCCGCCGAGGCGTTCGCGGTGCACGACCGCGTGACGTGGCGGGCGATCTGGCGGCTCACCGCCTTCCTGATCCTGTTCGTGGCGTCGATCGGGTTCGTCGCGGGCGGCGTGATCCGCGGCGCGGGCGTCGGCAGCGTCGCGTTCATGGTGATCGGCGCCGCCGGCTTCCTGCTGTTCGGCGCGGGCCTGGCCGCCTCGCTCGGCGGGTTCGTCACGCGCCGCCCCGTCCTGGAGCTGGACGCCTCGGGGGTGCGGCGGCCGGCGCGCTGGCCGCTGCCCCGCCGGTCCGGGCGCCTCCTGCCGTGGGACGACGTCGCGGCGATCACGGCGCTGCGGCGCGGCGTCCCCGGCACCCGCCGCGGCGAGCAGGACTACGTGGTGTTCCTGACGACGCCGGAGCTGGTGGAGATGGCCCGCACGTCCGACCGGCCCGTCCTGGTGGCGCTGACGATGCGGGACGTCCCGGCGACGGCGGCGGCCGTGCCGTGGTGCTTCGCGGTCGGCCCCGGCTGGGACGCGCAGCTCCCGAGGATCGTCAAGGAGGCGCGGCGCCGCCGCCGCGTCCCCGTCATCGACCGCCGCACCAAGTAGCCCGGGCCGCGAGCCGGCCGCACCCGGTGGTCAAGCGGTCAGGCGGTCAGCCAGTCCAGGAGGAGGCGGGTGCCGTAGCCGGTGGCGCCGCGGGTGATCTCGGCGTCGTCGGCGGTGGCGCGGCCCGGTCCGGCGACGTCCAGGTGGGCCCAGGTGCGGTCGCCGACGAACTCGCGCAGGAACAGGGCGGCCGCGATGGCGCCGCCGTTGAAGTCGCCGCGGCCCATGTTGGCGACGTCGGCGACGTCGGAGTCGATCCCCTTGCGGTAGTCGTCGACGAGCGGCAGCCGCCACAGCGGCTCGCCCGCCGCGGAGCCGGCGGCGGTCAGGGACGCGGCGAGGGCGTCGTCGTTGCTGAACAGCGCGCCGTGCCGCAGGCCCAGCGCGACCTTGGCGGCGCCGGTGAGCGTCGCGACGTCCACGACCGCGTCGGGGTCGAGTTCGGCGTCGGCGTAGGCGAGCGCGTCGGCGAGGACGAGCCGCCCCTCGGCGTCGGTGTTCAGCACCTCGGAGGTCGTGCCGCCGAAGTGGGTGATCACGTCGCCGGGCCGCATCGCCGAGCCGGACGGCATGTTCTCGGCCGCGGCGACCAGGCCGGTGACGCGGGCGCGGACGCCGAGGCCGCGCAGCGCGCTCATCACGGCGATGACCACGCCGCCGCCGGCCATGTCGGTCTTCATGGTCTTCATGCCGTCGTTCGGCTTGAGCGACAGGCCGCCGCTGTCGAAGGTGATCCCCTTGCCGACGAGCACGACGTGCCGGTCGGGCGTCCCCTCGGGGGTGTAGGACAGCTCGATCAGGCGGGGCGGCCGCGCCGAGCCGGAGCCGACCGCCAGCAGGCCGCCGAAACCGCCTTCGACCAGCTCCTTCTCGCCTCGGACGCGGACGGTCAGGCCGGCCTCGGCGGCGACCTGCTCGGCCCGCGCGGCCAGCCAGGACGGGTCCTTCTCGCCGGACGGGGTGTTGGCGAGGTCGCGGGCGAGGGCGGTGGCGCGGGCCCGCGCGGTGCCCCGCTCGATCGCGGGCGCGTCCGACGCGGGCCCGGCCTCGGTCAGCACGGCCAGGGTGCCGAGCGGGCGCTTGGGCGCGGCGGCGCCGATCCGGAACTCGTAGGAGGCCAGCAGCGCGCCCTCGACGAAGGCGGCGAGGTCGCCCGCGGGGACGCCCGCGACGAGGGCGGCGCGGCCGCGGCCCCGGCGGGCCAGCGCGGCGCCGGCCTTGCGCAGGTCGGCGGGGGTCGCCTCGCCCACCCCGTACAGCAGCAGCTCGCGCACCTGATCGCCGACCCGTACGGGGGCGGCCACGATCTCGCCCGCCTCGCCCTTGGCCTTGTGCAGGGCCAGCAGCTCGTCCAGGGTGAACGGCAGGGCGGCGGCGACCTCCGCGTCCGGGGCCACCGGGCCCGAGCGGACGGGGACCGCGACCGCCTCCGCCCCGAGGTCGACCGCGGTGCCGGTCACGGTGCCGCCGGCAGCGTGGATGCGGGTCTCGATGGGCATGGCGGCAGGTCCCCCCTGAGCTGAGCTTTCGCCGGGTTTTCGGTGGTCGGGACGGGCGACGGCCCCGGCGGCGCGGCCGGGACCCTCGCCCGGAAGGCCGGGATCGGCGGAGCCGTCAGCCCACGACGCCCTTGAGGGCCTCGCCCAGTTCCTTGGCCTCGTCGGCGGAGAGCTCGACCACCAGGCGGCCGCCGCCTTCGAGCGGGACACGCATGACGATTCCGCGCCCCTCCTTGGTCACTTCGAGCGGACCGTCTCCCGTCCGCGGCTTCATCGCCGCCATGCGTGCATCCCCTTCCTGCCTAAAGGCCCCGCTCGGGGCCGTTTGGAGCCTCCGGGCACCGTTGGCCGCGTGGCCGCCTGTCGCATCCGCGTCATCAGTAGTGGTCCATTATCTCGTCTCCTGGGCGCGAAGTGGTAACGATCAGCCTCCAGATCGGAAGACGGCAGGCGGGAGCGGGTGCGGGGTGCTGTTCGGCCGGTGCGGGACGGGTCCGCGGGAGCGGGGCGGAAGGGGGGGCCGGTGCGGCTCGGGGCGGTCACCGCGGGGTACGGGATCGGCGCGGCCCTTGCCCGCCGCGTCCCGGTTCGTCGATGGTTGCCGGGGAAGATCTAGCGCCGACCGGGAGGGGCACCGATGACCGAGACCGTGCTGTACGACGTGACCGAGGGTGTGGGAACAATCACACTGAACCGCCCGGACGCGATGAACTCGCTGACGGCGGAGATGAAGGGCGCGCTGCTGGAGACGGTGCGGCGGGCGGCCGCGGACGCCTCGGCCCGCGCGGTGATCCTCACCGGGGCGGGGCGGGCCTTCTGCGCCGGGCAGGACCTGCGCGAGCATGCCGACAACCTGGCGGACGGCAGGGGGCTGGACGGCACGGTCACGAAGCACTACAACCCGATCGTGCTGGCGCTCGCGGGCATGGCGAAGCCGGTGGTCGCGGCGGTGAACGGGGTCGCCGCGGGCGCGGGCGCGGCACTGGCGTTCGCCTGCGACCTCGCGGTCGCCTCGGACAAGGCGCGGTTCGCGACGGCGTTCACCGGGATCGGGCTGGCGCCCGACAGCGGCATGTCGTGGACGCTGCAGCGGCTCGTCGGCCGGGCCAAGGCGGCGGAGCTGCTGCTGCTCGGGGAGCCGGTGAAGGCGCCCGAGGCACTGGAGCTGGGGCTGGTCAACCGGGTCGTCCCGGCGGACGAGCTGGCGCCCGCGGCGGTGGAGCTGGCCCGGCGCCTCGCGGCGGGGCCGACGGTCGCGTACGGCGCGGTGAAGGCGGCCCTCGACCACGCTGCCTCGCATGACCTGGCGTCAGCGCTGGAGCGCGAGGCCGCGCTCCAGGACGAGTGCGCGGCGACCGCCGACCACCAGAACGCCACCGAGGCGTTCCTCAAGAAGGAGCAGCCCACCTTCCAGGGGCGCTAGGGGCTCCTCCTGGACGGGGGTGGGGGTGCCCCCACCCCCGTTCCTGGAGTGCGCGCCAATGCGGCGGGAGGGCCCCCTGCGGTTGGCTTGAGGGCATGACACAACGATCCGCCGCGCCGCCCGCCGGCCGCGTCGGCGACCACGTCGCCGTCGCGTCCGGGCTGGTGAAGTCGTACGGGACGGGCGACGGCGCGGTGACCGCGCTGCGCGGCGTCTCGGCGTCGTTCGCCCGCGGCCAGTTCACCGCGATCATGGGGCCGTCCGGCTCGGGCAAGTCGACGTTCCTGCACTGCCTGGCCGGGCTGGACACGGTGACGTCCGGTTCTGTGCTGATCGGCGGCGTGGAGATCACCGGGCTGTCGCGGACGCGGCTGACCAGGCTGCGCCGCGACCGGCTCGGCTTCGTGTTCCAGTCGTTCAACCTGCTGCCGATGCTGACGGCCGAGGAGAACATCCGGCTGACCGGGCGGCTCGGGAACCGCCGCGCGGACCGGCGGTGGTTCGACACGATCGTGGACGCGCTGGGCCTGCGCGACCGCCTGGCCCACCGGCCGGGCGAGCTGTCGGGCGGCCAGCAGCAGCGCGTCGCGGTGGCGCGGGCGCTGCTGACGCGGCCCGAGGTGCTGTTCGCCGACGAGCCGACCGGCAACCTGGACTCGCGCTCGGGCGCGGAGGTGCTGGGGTTCCTGCGCTCGGCGGTGGACTCCTACGGCCAGACCGTGATCATGGTGACGCACGACCCGGCCGCCGCCGCGCACGCCGACCGGGTGCTGTTCCTCGCCGACGGGACGATCGTCCACGAGCTCGCCGCGCCCACCATCGACCACGTGCACGCCGTGATGCGCCGGATGGAGGGCTGATCCCCGTGTGGCTCATCGCGCGGCGCTCGTTCGCCGAGGGCTGGCTGCGGCTGGCCGCCACGATGCTCGCGGCGCTGTTCTCCATCGGCCTGATCGCGGGCTCGCTGCAGTTCGCGCTGCGGGCGCAGGAGGCGGTGTCCGGCAGCGACGCCAGCGAGTACTCCCGCGCGGACGTGCTCGTCCAGGGCGGCTCGGTGGACGCCGACGACCCGTACGCGGTGCCGGACGGGCAGGTGGCCCTCGCGAGGGTCGCCGGCCGTCCCGGCGTCGCCGCCGCGGCCGGGGACGCCTCGGTCCCGGTGACCGCGAGCGGCCCGGACCACAAGACGATCATGCCGCCGGCCGGGGCGCGCACGCTGCTGCGGCCCTGGACGCCCGTCCCCGCGCTGAACCCGTACCACCTGGAGTCGGGGCGCGCGCCCGCCGCCGACGGCGAGGTCGCCCTCACCCGGCACGCCGCCCGCGCCGGGAAGCTGGGCACCGGCGACGCGATGACCGTGCTGATGCCGAAGCAGACGCGGACGATGAAGGTCGTCGGGATCGTCAGCGTCGAGGGCCACAGCGCCGTCGCGAGCGGCGACCTGCTGCTCGCACCGCCCGCCACCGTGCAGCAGGCCGCCGGGCTGCCCGCCGGAACCTGGCAGACCGCCTGGGTGAAGGCCGCGCCCGGCGTCGCGCCGGCGACGCTGCGCGGGGAGCTGTCCCGGGCGTTCGGGTCCGCCGCCACCGTCCGGACGGCCGCCGGCGTGCGGCACGCGCAGTCCGCCGACCTCAAGGGCGTGGGGGCGTCCATCGGCGGCGCCATCGGGATGCTGTCGTCCATCGCCGTGTTCGTCGGCCTGTTCGTGGTGTCCAACACCTTCGGCACCCTCGTCCGGCAGCGGACCCGGCGGCTGGCGCTGCTCGGCGCGATCGGCGCCACCCCGCGGCAGATCAAACGGCTGATCCGGCTGGAGGCGCTCGTCCTCGGGGTGGTCGCGTCGGCGGGCGGGGTGCTGCTCGGCTACGCCATCTCCGGCCTGCTGACCAGGCTGTTCGCCCAGGACGGCTTCGACATCACCGCCGCCGACGCGCAGTACGGCTGGATCGCGCTCGCCGTCCCCGCCGCCGCCGGAATCTTCGTCACCCAACTCGCCGCGTGGCGGGCCGCGCGGAAGGCGGCGCGCATCTCCCCCATGCAGGCGCTCAGGGCGGCGAGCGCCGACGACGCGGCCGGCCGCCGCTGGCCCCGCCTCGCCGGCGCCTTCGCGGTCTTCGCCTGCGCGTGGATGTTCTTCGGCCCCGTCTGGGCGATCCGCGCCGAGGAGCCGCCCGGCCCGGAACGCACCGCCGGGACGTCCGTGCTGATCCTGATGGGCGCCATGACGACCGTCGCGGCCCTCGCCGTCCTCGCCCCGTTCTTCGTCGGCCCCCTCGGCGGCCTGGTCGGGCGGGTCGGGATGGCCGTCAGCGGTGAGGCCGGGCGGCTCGCCCGCGCCACCATCACCCGCAGCCCGCGCCGCGTCTCGTCCGCCGCCTCGTCGCTGATGCTCGGCGTCGCGCTCGTCGGCGCGACCGCGATGGTGGTGATGTCGGCGAACGGCCGGTTCGACGAGGCCGGACGGCAGGTGATGCGGGCCGATCACGCGATCGCCGCGACCGGCCGCACCTCGGAGGGCCCGGCGCCGCTCCCCCGCGACCTCGCGGCCAAGGCCGCCGCCGTGCCGGGCGTCGCGCACGCCGCCGCCCTCACCACGTCCAGCGTCAAGCTCGTCTCGCCGGTGCCGAAACACCGTGATGACGACGACTCCACATCGCTGTACGTCACCGTGGCGGGGGTGGACCAGGGCGCGCTGCCGTCCGTCCTGCGCCTCGGCGGGCACCTGCCGCCCCTGCGCGACGGCCAGATCGGCCTCACGTCCACGGTCATGAAGGCGAACGGGCTGCACAAGGGCCAGCGGATCGTCGTGCGGGGCGCGCGGGGCCGCATCCCGCTGACCGTCGCGGGCGCCTACCACGACCCGTCCCACCTGTTCGCCGACGGCGCGCTGGTCGCCCCGTCCACCATGGACCGCCTCGACCCGGACGCCACCGCCCAGGCGATCCTGGTCAGCGGCGGCTCGGCGGACGCGCTGTCCCGCGCGATCGCCGGCGTCCCCGGCACCGAGGTCATGGACAAGGGCGCCTACGTGAAGACCGCGTCGAGCTCGATGACCAAGGGGATGCGGGTGATCTACGGGTTCATCGGCATGTCGCTCCTGCTGTCCCTGTTCGGGATGGCCACCACCGTGTCGATGAGCGTCGCGGAACGCACCCGCGAGTTCGGGCTGCTCGGCGCGGTCGGCGCGACGGTGGCGCAGATCCGGGCGATCGTCCGCTGGGAGGCGGCCACGGTCGTGCTGCTCGGCGGCCTGCTCGGCATCGGCTCCGCCCTCGGCACCGTCGTCCTGCTGCACGTCGCGACCGGCAGCTCGTTCCTGCGGCCGGACGCGCCCTGGTGGCTGTTCGTCCTCGTCGCCGCCGGCGCCGCGGCCGTCACCCTCGCGACCTCGGCGCTCCCGGCCCGCCGCGCCGCCGCCGTCCCGGTCCTGGAGGCCGCCAAGGCCGAATGACCGCTGATCGAGCCGCCGCTCCGGGGCGCGTCAGGTGTACGCGCCCCGGCGGTGGCAGTCGAGCAGGTGGTCGTCGACGAGGCCGCACGCCTGCATGAGGGCGTAGGCGGTGGTGGGGCCGACGAAGCGGAAGCCGTGCCGCTTCAGCTCCTTGGCGAGGGCCTTGGAGTTGTCGGTGTAGGCGGGGACGTCGGACATGTCGGCATGGCCGGGGGCGCCGGGGTCGGCGTAGCGCCAGGCGGTGGCGGCCAGGCCGCCGGGCAGGTCGAGGGCGGCGCGGGCGTTGCCGATCGCCGCGTCGATCTTCGCGCGGTTGCGGACGATCGACGCGTCCGCCATGAGCCGCTCCACGTCCGCCGGCCCGAACGCGGCGACCTTCTCGGGGTCGAAGCCGCAGAAAGCGGCGCGGAAGCCCTCCCGCTTGCGCAGGATCGTCAGCCAGGACAGGCCGGACTGGAACGCCTCCAGGCACAGCCGCTCGTACAGGCCCTGGTCGTCGCGGACGGGACGGCCCCACTCGTCGTCGTGGTAGGCGACGTATTCGGGGGCCGACAGCCCCCACGGGCAGCGGGCCAGCCCGTCCTCGCCTCGGATCGCGATGCTCACCGGCCCGTTCTACCTCATGCCCCCGACAGAACGAATCCGGCGGAACGAATCCGGCGGACGACCGCCGTCAGGCGGAACGAGCCGACAGCGCCGCGAGCCTGCGCAGGCCGAGGGCCAGGAACGCCTTCACGACCGGGCCCGCGACGAGCCATCCAGCGCGGCCGAGGACGCCGAGGGGCAGGTCGACGCGTTCCGCCCACACCACCCGGGCACCCCTGCCGTACGGGAGCACCTCGAACCAGGCCTCGCCGCGCACCACGCGCCCGGTGTGCCGGACGGCGACGAAGCGGCCGTCCCGCCAGTCGGTGACGATCATGGTGTCGAGGAAGCCGACGGGGCCGACGCCGGTCCACGCGCGCAGTTCGGCGCCGATCTCGCGGCCGCCCTCGGCGCGGGTGAACGGCATCCACTCGGCGTGCCGGGGCCAGTCGGTGAGGACCTCGAAGACCCGCTTCGGCGGGGCGTCGGAGAACGCCTCGGCGTGCACGGCGACGCGGCTCACGGAAGTTCCCATGGTCCTTCCTTGCCCGTTTCCGGCTCGTCCTCCGCCTCCTGCGGCTCCGGGTCCTTGCGCAGCCGGGCCGGCGGGGCCTCCTGCTCGGGGAAGCGCGGGTCCTGCAGCCCGTGCAGCGCGCCGATGCGCTCGGGCTCGGGTGCCGCCGAGGCGCCGTGCCGCAGGTCGTCGAGCCGCCGCTCCAGCGCCGCCACGCGGGCGTCGCGCTCGGAGAGGGCGCGGGCGAGTTCGCGGAGCGCCTGGTCCGCCACGGGCGCCTGGTACCCCCAGAACGCGCGGGGCAGGCGCAGCGAGACGACGTCCCGCGGCGCGACGTGCCGGCCGCCGCCGAGCGGCAGCGGCGGATGGTCGGGATGGGTCTCGGTCAGCTCGCCGCCCCGGCCCATCGCGAGCACGACGACGGAGCCCAGCACGGCCAGGCCCGCCAGCACGAAGACCACGACCAACATCTCGCTCCGATCTCCCGGCGACTCCCCACCCCCGATCGTGCCACGCTTGGGCCCATGGGGTTGCACGAGCATGGCGCGGGGACGCGGGAGAGCACGATCCTGACCGGCCCGGAACCGGCGCCGGACGGCACCGTGGACGCGGGCACGGCCCCGCCGGCGTCCCGGGTGAGCGAGCTGGTGGAGCGGGCCGGGCCGTCCGGTGCCGTCCTGGTGACGCTGGAGTCGGACGCGGCGGAGCCCGATCCCGGGCTGATGGCCGCGGCGTCGGTGTACGCCTGGCTGGGCGCGAGCGTGTTCCGCGTGCCGCCGTCGCAGGCGGACGGCGTCCGCCAGGTCCTCGACATGGTCGCCTCGATCCGCGGCACCCGGCCCCCGGCGGTAGCCCGCCGCGGCCTGGCGTAGCGGAGGCGGTCCCTGTCCTGGTGACAGGCCTCCGGGTGCCGGGACTTCCCGGCACCCGGGTCGCGGTGATGCCGGGCTCAGGCGCGGAGCTTGTGCCAGGGACCGGTGATCGCGAACGTGACGCCGGGGCCCTCCTGCCGGTTGGCGAACAGGATCTTGCCGTCCGGGGAGAAGGTGACGCCGGTGAACTCGCTGCCGTTGAGGGCGTTGCGGGCCATCGCGAACGGCTTGCCGGCCTTGGTGGTGCCGACGAGGTGCTGCTCGCCGTCGCCGTCCTCGGCCAGCATCACGCCGCCGCCGTACGGGGAGACGGTGATGTTGTCCGGGCCGTCGAACGTGCCGCCCGGCTTGAACACCAGCTGGAGCTCGATCTCGTTCGTGCGCGGGTCGTAGGTCCAGACCTGCCCGGCGTGGTCGGCGGCGCCGCCGTCGGCCTTGTGGGAGAAGGAGCAGACGAAGTACGCCTTGCCGTGGCCCCACCAGGCGCCTTCGAGCTTCTGGCTGCGGGTGATCGTGTCGAACTGCATGCGGGTCGACTCGGTCTTCGCGGACGGATCCGGCACGGCCACCCAGCGGCAGTGCAGCTTGGTGCCGGGCTCCTGGACGGCGGACAGATCCGGGACGCCCCGGACGTTCAGCGCTTCGAGCCGTCCGCCCTGCAGGTAGGCGTGGTAGTCGCCGCGGTGTGCGCGCGGGCGGAACCGGTAGAGCAGACCGAACGGGCCGTGCGCGTCCTCGGTGAGGTACGCGGTGAGGGTGTCGGGGTCGACGGCGACGGCCTCGTGCGCGAAGCGGCCGAGGCCGGTCAGCGGGACCGGCTCGGTGCGCTTGCCGTTGGGGTCGACCTCGAAGACCCAGCCGTGGCTCTTGGTCTGCCCGGTGAACCCCTCCGTCTCCTCGCAGCTCAGCCACGTGCCCCACGGGGTGCGTCCACCGGCGCAGTTGGTGGACGTCCCCGCAAGGCTCACGTACTGCGACAGCAGGTTGCCGTCCTTGTCGACCTCCAGTGTCGTGGTGCCGCCGTTGGCCGCCGGGTCGTAGGTGAGCGCGGCGGGCGCCACGGCGCGGGTGCCGTTGTTGCTCTGCTCGTGGTTGCGGACGAGCCGGGTGTTCCCCGGCTTACTGCCGGGGAACGTGGCCGTGCCGTCGTGGTGGCCCGGGACGACGACGCCGTCGGAGATCGGGTCGCCCTCGGTCGACAGCGTCTTGTACGAGAAGCCCTCGGGCAGGTCCAGAACGCCCTTGGGGTCGGGGATCAGCGGGCCGTAGCCGTAGGCCTCACCGGTATCGGCGCCCGCGGAGGTCTGGAAGACCGAATCGAGGCTTCCGGCCAGGGCGATGGACAGCGCGCCGGCCGCGCCGCCCTTCATGACACCGCGACGGGTCACGGACATGTGCGGTCTCCTTCAGCATGAGGGGATCACGCAGGAGCGTCGCGGCCGGCGCTGAACCGGAGGTGAACGATCATCTGCCGGACGGCAAACCCCCAGGACAATCTTGGTCCGGGCGGCCGCCGGCGGGGTTCACAGCTCGGCCTCGGCGTAGTCCTCGACGCTCATCGCGATCTTCGGCTGGGACCGTTCCAGCAGATCGAACGCCTCGGACACGTCGGCCGTCCAGCCGACGGCGTCCCAGATCTTCGGCCGGGCGAAGCCCTGCTCGGTGAGCCCCTTCATCAGCTCGCGGAGCGGCTCGTACACCCCGGTCGGGTCGAGGATCACCACCGCCTTGTCGTGCATGCCGAGCGTCCGGGCCGTCCAGATCTCGAACAGCTCCTCCAGCGTGCCGATGCCGCCCGGCAGGATCAGGAACGCGTCGCTGCGCCGGTCCATCTCGCCCTTGCGGCTGCGCATGTCGGGCGTGACGACCAGCTCGTCGCTCTCGTCGTCGGACACCTCCAGGTCGGCCAGCCCCGCCGGGATCACCCCGACGGTGCGGGCGCCGCCGGCCCGGGCGGCGCGGGCGACGGCGCCCATGCAGGAGACCCGGCCGCCGCCGCTGACCAGGCTGTGCCCGCGCCGGGCCAGCTCGTCCCCGACCTCGGCGGCGAGGTCGACGTACCGCCGGTCGATCTTGGCACTGGAGGAGCAGAACACGCAGACGGCCAGGGACATGGCGCACGCCTTTCACGGTCGGGGACGGGCGGTGCCCACTCTAGGAGGTGCCTACTCGGCGAAGTCGTCGCGCAGCCGCGGCGCGAGCGCCACCACGACGATCATCAGGGCGAGGAAGACCACCATCACCGCGTGCAGCCCGGCGGTCCCGGTGAGCGCGCCGATGATCGGCGGCCCCGCCAGGAACCCGACGTAGCCGATGGTGGACGCGGCGGCGATCGCGGGCCCGGGCGCGCCGGGCGCGCGCCGCGCCACGTGGCTGAAGGTGACCGGGACGACGGCGGCCAGCCCGAGCCCGATCAGCGCGTACCCGGCCAGGCTCGTCCAGGTGAACGGCAGCGCGAGGGCGACCACGGCGCCGGTCGCGGCGAGCGTCGCGCAGCCGAACAGGAACCGGTGCGAGCCGGTGCGGGCGCGGATCCGGTCGGCGGCGAGCCGCCCGACCACCATCCCGGCGGAGAACACCGCGAACCCGGCGGCCGCCAGCCAGGGCGGCGCGCCGGCGACGTCGCGCAGGTACACCGACCCCCAGTCGTTCACCGTCCCCTCCCCCATCAGGGCGCAGAACGCCACCAGGCCGGGCGTCCACACGCCGCGGCCGGGACGGGCCACCGACGGCCCGGGGCCGCCGGCGTTGCGCGCGTCGGGCGGCAGGAACGCGGTCGCGACGGCGCACAGCGTCGACAGCAGCACGGCGACCAGCAGGAAATGCGTCTCGGGGTTGAGCCCGGAGTGCGCCGCCAGGCCGCCGGCCGCGGCGCCGGTGACGCCGCCGAGGCTGAACATGGCGTGGAAGCCGCCCATCAGCGGGCGGGCGCTGAGCCGTTCGGCGAGGGCGCCCTGGGTGTTCATCGCGACGTCCACGACGCTGTTGGCGACGGCGAACACGGTGAGCGCCCCGGTCAGGCAGCTCAGCCGCGGGGCCAGCGCGACGAGCGGCAGCGCGCCGAGGTAGATGCCGGCGCCGGCCAGGATGCGCCGGCTGCCGAGCCGGGCGATGAGCAGCCCGGCCAGCGGCAGTCCCGCTAAGGCGCCGGCGGCCAGGCCGGTCAGCGCGATCGACAGCTGGCCGGGGGACAGCTCCAGCGCGTCCCGCACGTCGGGCACCCGGGCGGCCCAGGTGGAGAACGCGGCGCCGTTGGCGAAGAAGATCGCGCCGACGGCGGCGCGCGCGGCCCGGCCGCGGGCGACGTGCGGCGGCACCGGGGGGCCGGCGCCGGCGTCGTCGGTGCCCGCGCGGGGCCCGCCTCGTGTCCTGCTTCTGGGCATGCTCGACTCCCCTGGGGTGTGGGTGCGGTGCTCGGCCCGCCGCAGGACCGCCGCTCGGGGCCGGCGGGCGCGGGCTCGAACCGAGGGCCCGCGCGATCGGCGTCCCGGCCGGTGCCGGGCACGCTCGCGCGGGCCGTCGGGAGTGAATTTCTTGGAACGTTCCTACGCCGGCTCGGCCGGCGCGGGCGACGCCTGCGGGGCGGCGGTCACGCCTGGACGGCGGGCTCGCGGCTGAAGGCGACGGTGACGCTGGGCAGCTCGGGGAACGGGCCGAGATGCTCGGCGAGCGACTTCAGGCCCGCCGCGAGCGTGATCTTCGGCTCGTACCCGATGCCGCGCAGCTTGGAGATGTCGGCCACCAGCCGGAAGCTGTCGGCCAGCTCCGACTCGTCCGGCTTCAGCCGGGCCGGCTTGCCGGTGGCGACCGCGACGGCGTCGGCGAGGGCCCGCATGGACACCTCGCGTCCGCTGCCCATGTTGTAGACCTCCCCCGGCACCCCGTTCTCGGCGATGGTGACCAGGGCCGAGGCCACGTCCGCGACGTGCACGAAGTCGCGGGTCTTGCGGTCGATGTCGCCGACGACGGGGATCGGCAGCTCGTTCAGCTGCCAGCGCAGGAACTGCGACACCTCCCCGCCGGCGGTGCGCGGGTCCTCGCCGGGCCCGTACACCACGAACGACCGGGCGATCATCACCTGCAGGCCGAGGGCGTCGTGCAGGCTGCGCAGCGTCAGCTCGCCGGACAGCTTGGACGCCCCGTACGGCAGGAACGGCGCGATCGGGTGCTCCTCGGTCATCGGGAACGTCTGCGGCGTGCCGTAGACGATCGCCGAGGACATGTACACCAGCCGCCCGACCTGGTTCTCCACGCAGGCGTTGCCGACGTTGCAGGTGCCGAGGCCGTTGACCTGGAAGTCGAACCTCGGGTTCTGCACGGACAGGGTGCCGCTGGCGTTGCCCGCCAGGTGGTAGACGATGTCGACGCCGCGCAGCGCCAGCAGCGTCTCGCCGTAGTCGCGCAGGTCCGCGCGCCGGTGCTGGACGCCCGGCAGGGCGCCCAGCTCCGGTGCCGGCTGGGCCAGGTCGACGACGACGACCTCGTTGCCGTCGTCGACCAGCCGGGCCACGAGATTGCTCCCGACGAAGCCGGAGCCGCCGGTGACGGCGACCACCTTCCGCTGGGGGCGTGAACCGTTCGTTGTCTTGCCCATGGTGAGGCTCCAGACGTCATGTGCACCCTGGCGGGCGCACGAGGGGGTTGTGTGCGGACGCGCGGGGCCGGGTCAGCGGCCCCCGCCGAGTTCGGCGACGCCGCGGCGCACCGCGGCGATCATGTGCTCCACCTGCGCGTCGGTGAGGTGGTCGTAGATGGGCAGCTGGATCTGGTGCTCGAAGTAGGTCTTCTCGGCGACCGGGCACTCCCCGTAGCGATGTCCGAGCGCCCGGAACTCCGGGAGCAGGTGGATCGGGAAGTACCGGATGACGATCTCGATCCCCTCCTTTTCCTGCAGATGGCGGATGAAGTCGTCCTTCGGGGCGCCGACGACCTCGGGGTCGTAGAAGCACGTGTAGAGGTGGTAGACGTGGTGGGCGTAGGGCTTCTCGGACTGGACGCCGATGCCCCGCACGCCGTTGAGCCCGTCGTCGAGCCGGTGCGCGATCTCCCGGCGGCGCCCGTTGAGCCGGTCGAGCTTGCCGAGCTGGACGACGCCGAGCGCGGCGCTCAGCTCGCTCATCCGGAAGTTGTTGCCGACGAGGTAGCGCCCGCCGGCGTAGTCGTGGGTGTAGGAGCGCAGCACGTGCGCGTCCTTGTAGTAGGCGGGCTGCGCGTGCGGGCCGATGCGCTGGTCGTCGCGCTCGACCATCTCGCCGTAGTTGTGGATGGTGCCGAGCGCGCGCGCCATCTCGGCGTAGCGGTCGTGGCGGGTGACGAACGCGCCGCCCTCGCCGGTGGTCATGTTCTTCAGCGAGTGGAAGCTGAAGCAGCCGATGTCGCCGATGGTGCCGAGCGCGCGGCCCTTGTAGGTGGCGCCGGCGGCGTGCGCGCAGTCCTCGACGACGGTGAGGCCGTGCCGCTGCGCGATCTCCATGACCGGGTCCATGTCGACGGCCTGGCCGCCGAAGTGCACGACCCAGATCGACTTGGTCCGCTCGGTGATGAGCGGCTCGATGGTCGTCGGGTCGATGTTGAGCGTGTCGGGGTCGACGTCGGCGAACTTGACGACGCAGCCGCGGGCCTGCAGCGGCCAGGTCGTCACCCAGAACGTCTGCGGCGTGGTGATCACCTCGTCGCCCGGCTGCAGCTCGAGCACCTGGGCGGCCAGGAACAGCGCGGTCGTGCAGGAGCTGGTCGCCTGCGCGTGCGGCGAGCCGAGGCGCTCGGCGAGCAGCCGCTCGAACTCCTTGCCGCGCGGTCCCATCGCCAGCGTGTCCTGCCGCAGCGCCTCGCCGACGGCCTTGATCTCCTCCTCGCCCAGCCGGTTCGAGATACCGCTGTAGGGCACCACGTACGTCATGGCAGTCCTCCCTTGTTCCGTGGTCGACATTCGTGATCGGCATCGGTGTGGCCGGCGCGCGGTCCGTCCGGGACCGCGCGGTCCGCGCCCAATGCGTCGCCGGAGCCCGGCGACCCGCGGAACACGGCGGCATCGACCGGCGAAGGTAAATCTCGTTTGAAGGTATGACGGGGCGCGGCCTACCGGGAAAGCTCATCGGTGCGGCCCGTGCTCCGATGTTAATTGAGTTCAGATCCCGAGCGGTATCGACGTCAGGGAAGAAGATGGTAACCCGCCGCCGGGTCCGGGCGGCGGAACCGTGCGTTAGGTAAAACCTTGATATTGCATTCGACGGTCCAAGGGAAATATCACCCGATGTCGCGCGGGGCCGGACCAAGAGGGAAAAGACCGGGCGAGCGGCGCGGCGGCATGGCCGCCGCGCCCGCGGGTACGGTGATCGACAGGCGCGCCGCGCGGGCGGGCCGTTCCGGCCACTGATCGGCGTCCTGGCCGGTGAGAGCCTTGATCACAACACGACGTGGAGGGTGGACGGATGCGGGAGGCACCCTCCGCCGGCCGGCGGACGGCCCTGGTGACCGGCGCGTCGCGCGGACTCGGCGGCGCGATCTCGGCCGCCCTGGCCCGCGACGGCGCCCGCGTCGCGATCAATTATCTGCGCGACCACGACGCCGCCGAGGCGCTGCGAACGCGAATAACCGAAGCGGGCGGGCATGCCGAACTCTTCCGCGCCGACATCACCGACGAGACCGAGGCCGGCGAATTGCACGACCGTGTCGTCGCGGCGTTCGGAAGCCTCGACATTCTGGTACTGAACGCCACCGGACCGCAGCCGGACCTGCCCGTCGAGGAACTGTCCTGGCGCGATGTCCTCGATCAACTCGAATTCTTCGTCAAGAGCCCGCTGCTGCTCGTCCGCAAGGCGCTGCCGGGCATGCGGGAGCGCCGGTTCGGCCGCATCGTGCAGATCGGCTCGGACGTCGTCGCGCTGGGCCCGGCCCGCTCCAGCGCCTACGTCGCCGCCAAGTCCGCCCAGCTCGGCCTGACCCGCAGCTGGGCCCGCGAGTTCGGGCCGGACGGCATCACCGTCAACTCCGTCGCGCCCGGCTGGATCCCGACCGACCGGCACAGCTCCATCGGCCCCGGCGCCCGCGAGGAGTACGTCGCCCGGGTGCCGCTCGGCCATCTCGGCGTCCCCGCCGACGTCGCCGAGGCCGTCGCGTTCCTCGCCTCGGACCGCGCCGCGTTCATCACCGGCCAGTCCCTCACCGTCAACGGCGGAACGGTGTTCGGCTAGCGGTGGCCGCCGGTCGCGGGTGCCGGAGGGCGCCCGCGACGGCGGCAAGGGGGATCAGGTGCCGTCGGTGCCCTGTTCACCCGCGGCCTCGACGGCGGCCTGCTCCTCCCGCAGGCGGCGCTCCTGCTCGATGTGCGCGTCCACCACGGTCTTGACGACCTCGTCCGGATCGTCGGTGAGGTGGATCAGGTCCAGATCCTCGGGGGAGATCTTGCCGGGCGGCAGCATCGCGGTGCGGATCCAGTCGATCAGGCCGCCCCAGAACTCGGTGCCGACCAGCACGATCGGGAACCGGGTGATCTTCTTGGTCTGGACGAGCGTGATCGCCTCGAACAGCTCGTCCAGCGTGCCGAACCCGCCGGGCAGGACCACGAACGCCTGCGAGTACTTGACGAACATCGTCTTGCGGACGAAGAAGTAGCGGAACTCCAGCCCGATGTCGATGTGGTCGTTCAGCTTCTGCTCGAACGGCAGCTCGATGCCGAGGCCGACCGACACGCCTCCGTTCTCGTCGCAGCCCTTGTTGGCCGCCTCCATGATCCCCGGGCCGCCGCCGGTGATCACCGCGTAGCCGGCGTCGTGCAGCCGGGCACCGATGTCCACGGCCATCTCGTACTCCTGCGAACCCGGCTTGGTGCGGGCGCTGCCGAAGACGCTGACCGCCTTCGGCAGCTCCGCCAGCAGCCCGAACCCCTCGACGAACTCCGCCTGGATCCGCAGCACCCGCCACGGGTCGGCGTGCAACCAGTCGACGGTTCCGCGGCTGTCCAGCAGCCGCTGGTCCGTGGTGGTCTGCGGGACGGCGTGCCCGCGCAGCGTGGCCGGCCCCTGCCGGCGCGTCCGGGGATTCACTTCGCGTGTCATGCGCCCACGGTAGTAGGGCCCGCAGATCGTCAGCCGCCGATTTCCGATCGGCTCGGCGACGGCACGGTTACGGGCTCCCCTTCCGGTTCGTCCGCCGGACGGCCGGGCACGAGCAGCAGCGCCACCAGCGCGGCGACCAGTGCGGCCCCGGACGACGCCAGCATGCCGGCCTGGAAGCCGTCGGTGAGCGCGGCCGCCGGGGCCCGCGCGGAGGAATGCCGGGTGGCGGCGGTGGACACCGCGACCACCACGGCCAGGCCGAGCGCGCCGCCGACCTGCTGGGTGGTGTTGATCAGCCCGGACGCGAGGCCGGACTCCTCCGCCGACGCGCCCGCGGTGGCCGCGACGGTGACCGACACGAACATCAGCCCGCCGCCGATCCCCATGATGACCGCGGGACCGAGGACGTCCGCCGCGTAGTGGCCGGTCGCCGGCATCCGGGCGAACCAGGCCAGGCCGGCCGCGACGGTGGCGAGCCCGGCGGCCAGCGGAGCTCGCGCGCCGAACCGGGTGACCAGCCGGGATCCGGCGCCGGCGCCGAACGCCATCGTGACCGCGACGGGCAACTGCCCGAGCCCCGCCCGGATCGGTCCGTACCCCTTGACCTGCTGCAGGTAGAGGGTCATCACATAGAACATCGGGAAGACCGCCATCGTGGCGAGGACGGCCGCGAGGTTGCCGCCGCGCAGCGACCGCCCCCGGAAGACGCCGAGCGGGACGAGCGGGTGCCGCACGCGCGCCTCGACCGCGACGAACGCCGCGAGCAGCACGAAGGCGCCGGCGCCGCGCAGGTAGGTGCGCGTCGAGTCCCAGCCGGCGTTGTTGGCGTCCACCAGCGTGTAGACCAGCAGCGCCAGCCCGCCGGTGACCGCCGCGGCGCCGAGCAGGTCGAACCCGTGCACCGTCCGGTCTCGCGCCTCGGGCAGCAGGACGGGCGCGAGCGCGATCGCGGCGGCGCCGATCGGCACGTTGACGAACAGCACCGCCTCCCAGCCGAGCCCGTCGGTGAGCAGCCCGCCGAGGATCGCGCCGGCGGCGCCGCCGGCGCCCGCGACCGCGCCGAACAGCCCGAGCGCCCGGTTGCGCTCCGGGCCGTCGGTGAACAGCGTCATGATCAGCGAGAGCGCGGCGGGCGCCACGAGCGCCGCGCCGAGGCCCTGCACGGCCCGCGCGCCGACGAGCGCGCCGGCGCTGGGCGCGAGCCCGCCGGCCAGCGAGGCGGCGGTGAACAGCGCGATCCCGGCGCTGAACATCCGGCGCCGTCCGGCGAGGTCGGCGACCCGGCCGCCGAACAGCAGGAAGCCGCCGAAGGCCAGCGTGTAGGCGTTGCCGACCCAGGACAGGCCGGCCTGGTCGAAGTGCAGCGCGCGGCCGATGGACGGCAGCGCCACGTTGACGATCGAGGCGTCCAGCACCAGCACGAACTGGACGCTGACGAGCAGGGCGAGGGCGAACCCCCGCTGCCGGGAGGCCATGCGCGGCTCCTAGGTGGAAGTCGAATTCCGGTTCCGCTTGCGTCCCGGGGACGATACGGAAGCTCGATTCCGTTTGTCAATTCGTGGTTGACTGGAGGGGATGACCACCACCTCGTCAAGTCCGCGGCCGCTCCGGGCCGACGCGCGCCGCAACCGCCGCCGCGTGCTGGACGCCGCCCGCGTCGCGTTCGAGGAGGGCGGCAACGACGTCCAGATGGAGGACATCGCCAAACGGGCCGGTGTCGGCGTCGGGACGATCTACCGGCATTTCCCCACGAAGCAGGCGCTCATCGACGAGCTGACGGCCGAGTGGATGGCCGACGGCGCCGCCAAGGCCGCCGATGCCCTGAAAGAGCCCGACCCGTGGGACGGGGTCGTCCTGTTCGTCCGCCGCAGCGCCGAGATCATGGTCCGCAACCGAGGGCTGCGCGAGGTCTTCGGCGACGTCGGGCAGCTCTTCGAGGAGGACGCGCGCGTCCAGAACCACGAACTTCAGGACAAGGTGACCGCGCTCCTCGACCGCGCCCACGCCGCCGGCGTGCTGCGCCCCGACGTCGGCGTCAACGAGTTCCGCGCCCTGATGTGCGGCCTGGCGATGGCCGTCACGAACACGCCGCCCGGCGCTCACCAGCTCTACGCCGACGTCATCCTCAAAGGCCTGAAGACCTGACCGCGCCGCGCTGGCGGCCGCTGCTTAGGGCCCTCACCGGTACGCGCGGAAGAACTCGGTGATGTCGCGGGCGAGCAGGCCTGGTTCCTCGTGTGCGGCGAAGTGCCCGCCGCGGGGCATGCGGGTGTACCTGGTGACGTTGTAGGTGCGCTCGGCCCAGCTGCGCGGCGGGCGGCTGATGTCGGCCGGGAACAGCGCGACGGCCGTGGGGACGTCCACCCGTTCCACGCGCCTTGTCAGCCCCTTGCTGTACTCGTAGTAGGGGCGGAAGGAGGTCGAGATGGTCCGGGTGAACCAGTAGAGCGACGCCTGGGTCAGGACGAAGTCGTCGCTGAAGCGGGACGACAGGTCGCCCCCGTTGTCGCTCCACGCGCGGTACTTCTCGACGATCCAGGCCAGCAGCCCGGCCGGCGAGTCGGCCAGCCCGTAGCCCAAGGTGAGGGGGCGGGTGCTCTGCTGGTGCTGGTAGCCACCCTCCTCGGCGCTCCACGCCGCAACGGACTCGAGATGGGCCCGTTCCTCAGGCGTGAGGCTGGACGGGTCGTACGCGGCCGGGGCGGCGACCGCGAGCACGTGGATGCCGACCAGCGCCTCGGGATGGGCCTCGCCGAGGCGCGCGCTGATTCCGGCGCCCAGGTCGCCTCCGTGCGCGGCGTACCGGTCGAAGCCGAGTTCGCCGTGCATCAGCCGGTGCCACAGCTCGTGCGTCTGCGCCGTGCCGTCGAGCGAGGGCCGCTGCGGCGAGAAGGCGAAGCCGGGCAGCGAGGGGACGATCACCGTGAAGGCGTCGGCGGCGTCGCCCCCGTACCGCGACGGGTTGGCCAGCCGGTCGGCGAGGCCGGTCAGTTCGAGGAAGGAGCTGGGCCAGCCGTGGGTCGCGACGATCGGCAGCGCGCCCGGGCGTTCGCCGTCGAAGCGCAGGTAGTGGACCGGCGTGCCGTCGATGTCGGCGAAGTGCGACGGCAGCGCGTTGATCGCGGCCTCGTGCGCCCGCCAGTCGTAGCCGGACGCCCAGTGGCCGATCAGCCGCCGCAGTTCGCCGGGGTCGGTGCCGGCGTCCCACCCGCCGGTCGGCCAGGCCGCCGGCCAGCGCGTGGCGAGCAGGCGCGAGCGCAGGTCGTCCAGTTCGCCGTCGGTCACCGCGATCACGGGCGTGCTACGGGCCATGGGCCCCCCTCTGTCTAGGAGAGCCACGCGCGCATGCGGGCCTCGCAGTCGGCGATCAGCGGCATCTCGACGTACTCGTCCCTGGTGTGGGCGAGGGTGGGTTCGCCTGGACCGTAGTTGACGGCGGGGACGCCGAGCTCGGAGAAGCGCGCCACGTCCGTCCAGCCGAGCTTGGCGCGCACCTCGGTGCCGCCGGACGCGACCGACGACACGAACGCGGCGGCGGCCGGATGGGTGAGGCCGGGACGGGCCGCGGACGCCGCGTCGGTCACCTTCACCTCGAAGCCGTCGAACACCTCGCGCAGGTACGCCTCCGCCTCGGCCAGGGACTTGTCGGGCGCGAACCGGTAGTTGACGGTGACGACGCATTCGTCCGGGATGACGTTGCCGGCGACGCCGCCCTGGATGAACACCGCGTTCAGGCCTTCGTGGTACTCCAGCCCGTCCACCACCGGGCGGGTCGGCTCGTACGCGCGCAGGACGTCCAGAATCCGACCGGCCGTGTGGATGGCATTGGACCCCATCCACGCGCGCGCGCTGTGCGCCCGCTCCCCCTTCGCGGTGACCTCGGCCCGCATCGTGCCCTGGCAGCCGCCCTCGATGTGCGCGCCCGTCGGCTCCATCAGGATGGCGAAGTCGCCGACGAGCAGCTCGGGACGGGTCGCCGCGAGCCGCCGCAGCCCGTTGCGTTCCGCCTCGATCTCCTCGCAGTCGTAGAAGACGTAGGTGATGTCGCGGGTCGGCGCGGGCACGGTCGCGGCCAGCCGCAACGCCACCGCGACGCCGCTCTTCATGTCGGTGGTCCCGCACCCGTACAGCCGGTCGCCCTCCATACGGGACGGGAGGTTGCCGTTCAGCGGGACGGTGTCGAGGTGCCCGGCCAGGACGACCCGCTCGGCGCGTCCCAGGTCCGTGCGGGCGATCACGTTGTTCCCGTCGCGCTCCACCGCGAGGTGCGGGAGCGCGCGCAGCGCCTCCTCCACGGCGTCGGCGAGCGGCCCCTCCGCACCGCTCACCGACTCGATGTCGACGATCGCCGCCGTCAGGTCCGCCACATCAGAGAACAGATCGAGCCGCATGGACAGCAAGCGTACGCGGCTTATGATCGCGGACGTGGAGATGCCTGTGCTGGAGTGCGCCGTCCACTGGGCGGTCCCCTCGGACGAACCGCATATGCGCGACCTTCTGGACGCCGGTGAGCGCGACCGCTACGCGCGTTTCCTGCGCGACGAGGACAAGGCCCGGTTCGTCACCGGGCGTTTCCTGGCCCGCACCGTGCTCTCCGAGGCGACGGGCCTGCCGCCGGGCGGCATCCGGTTCACCACCGACTGCCCGCACTGCGGCGCCTCCCACGGCAAGCCGCGGCTCCCCGGCCACACCCTGGACTTCTCGCTGTCGCACTCGGCGGACCGGGTCGTCCTCGTCCTGACGGACGGCCCGGAGGTCGGCGTGGACGTGGAGCAGGAGAGCGACCGGGACGTCGACCGGCTCGGCGAGATGGTCCTCAGCGCCCCCGAGCGCGACGTCCTCGCCGCGTTGCCCGCCGACCGGCGCAAACGCGGCTTCCACGCCTACTGGTGCCGCAAGGAGGCGCTGCTGAAGGCGACGGGCCACGGACTGGCCGCCCCGATGACGGCCATCCACGTGTCCGGCCCGGACGAGCCCGCCGAGGTGCTGGCCTGGGACGACGACAAGGCCGTCTCCCCCGTCCGCCTCGCCGACCTCACCCCGGGCCCCGGCTACGCCGCGTCCCTGGCCGTCCTCACCGACCGTCCCCTGAAGATCAGCGAGACCGCCCTCAGGTGTTGATGCCGTGGTCGCGCAGGATGTCGTTCAACGACGCCTTGTCGTGCCGCTGACCCGGGTCGAGGCGCTTGAGGATCAGCACCGCCGGGAGCCCGAACGTCCCGCCCTTGAACTCCTTGTAGCGGGTGCCGCCGACGGCGACGCACCAGTCCGGGATGCGGCCCCGGCTGATCTCCTCGCCCGTCTCGACGTCGATGACCGGCATGGACGCCGACAGGTTCGTCCCGGAGCCGACCACCGCGCCGGTGCCGACCCGCGCGCCCTCGACGATCATCGAGCGGCTGCCGATCATCGCCTCGTCCTCGATCACCACCGGCTTGGCGTTCGGCGGCTCGAGCACGCCGCCGATCCCGACACCACCCGAAAGGTGGACGTTCTTACCGATCTGCGCGCACGACCCGACGGTCGCCCACGTGTCGACCATGGTCCCCGAGTCGACGTAGGCGCCGAAATTGGTGAACGACGGCATCAGCACCACGCCCGGCGCCAGGTAGGCGCCCCAGCGGGCGATCGCGCCCGGCACCACGCGGACGCCGTCGAACCGGGTCTTCAGCGGGATGCGGTCGTGGTACTGGAAGTCTCCGACCTGGGAACGCACCATGCCGAGGACCTTGAAGCTCAGCAGGATCGACCGCTTGGCGCGCTCGTCGACGACCACCTCGTCGGTCGCGGGGTCGATCCGGGCGACGCGCGCCTCGCCGGCGTCGAGCCGGTCGACGGCCGCCACGATCGCGGCGCGCGCGTCGGTGTCCTCGGGGCTCAGCTCGGCGCGCCGCTCCCACAGCTCGTCGATCACCCCGGAGATCGGGCTGGTGAACGTTTCGGTCATGGTCCTTGAGCTTACTGGTGGCCCGTTCCCGGTACCTTCTTCGCGTGGCTGTTTGGTCGAGGTTGAGGACGCGGCCCGAGCCGGATTCGGGCGGCGGCGGGCGCCGCCGGCGACGCTGGCCCTACGTCGTGGCGGCCCTCGTCCTCGTGCTGGGCGTGGGCGGGTACATCGCGTTCGACCGCGCCCGGCCCTACCTGCACGGGTCGGGCTGCGAGGCCGCCGCGGGCGCGTCCACGATGCCGCTGGACCTGCAGCAGGCCGCCAACGCCTCGACGATCTCCGCCGTGGCCTTCCGCAAGCAGCTCCCCGAACGCGCCGCTGTGATCGCGTACGCCACGGCGATCCAGGAGTCGCACATCCGCAACCTCGCCGACGGCGACCGCGACTCGGTCGGCATGTTCCAGCAGCGCCCGTCGCAGGGCTGGGGCAGCCCCGCGAAGCTGCGCGACCCCGTCCAGTCCACGAGCAAGTTCTTCGACGCCCTGGTGAAGGTCAAGGACTACCTCGACCGCGACCTGCACGACGCGGCGCAGCGCGTCCAGCGCAGCGCGGACGGCAGCGCCTACGCCCAGCACGAGTCGGACGGCAAGCTCCTCGCGCAGGTGTTCACCGGCCGCCAGCCCGCCGGTGCCCGCTGCTGGTACCCGCCGGACAAGCAGACCGCGTCGCGCCGCCCCGACGCCATCCGCGAGATGCGCCGCGCCTTCGGCGCCCGCCTCCAGGTGGACGGCCCGGGCCGCCTCACCGCCGGGGCTCCGTCCCGTCCCGACTCCTGGAACGGCGTCAAGGTCACCAACGCCCGCGCGGGCTGGGCCGTCGCCGCCTGGGCGGTCACGCACGCCCAGGTCTACGGCCTCCACGAGATCCGCTACGCCGGCCGCCACTGGCAGTCCGACGCGGGCCACGACGGCTGGACGGCCGACAAGAACGCCCCCACCGACCACGTCATCATCCGCTGACCCCGCGGACGGGCATTAGCCGTACATCCACCAAGGCTCAAGAGCCCGGCTTTTACCCCATTCTTCGACCGCTTCCGGCCAAAAAAGGACGGAACCGAACGGCGACTTGACTGCTTCGCCTGTTCAGCCCCAGATGTCTCGTCGAGCATAGTTATCCACAGGTGACATACCTGATGGACAGGGGGAATCGGCGGTCTCTACGCTTCATCTTGCTCGCTGTCACGGGGTGTGTCGTCGTATCGGTGGTCCGGGGTCATCTGCCGATACGTCCGAGCGCCACGTCGTGATGCCCACGCAAGCCGACGTGAAGGAGAACCACGATGAGCAACCGGTCATCGGTCAACCGGCAGCACATGCAGCAGGCCGCCGGCAACGTCCAGGACGCGCACGGCCAGATCGGCCAGATCAAGACCCAGCTCAACACCCACCACACCGAACTCCAGGGCGCCTGGAAGGGCGAGTCCTCCGCCGCCTTCACCCAGGTCTACAACCTCTTCGAGACCGAGTTCGCCAAGGTCCTCAAAGACCTGAACCTCATCCACGAAAAGCTCGTCGACACCAAGGCCAAGTACGAGACCGCCGAACAGAACAAGACCGCCCGCGTCAACACCCTCAAAGGCCTGGTCAACGGCTGACCCGCACCACCCCCCCAACCCACCAGGGAGACCGGCGATGAGCACCGACTACACCTACGTCAACTTCGGCGGCATGCAGAACGCCCAGGCCAACTTCACCAGCGCCCTCAAGAGCTACCAGGCCACCCTGGACACCCTGGACAGCCAGGTCCGCGCCCACCTGGCCGAATGGGACGGCGACGCCCGCAGCGCCTACGAGAACAAGTCCCGCGAATGGAAACTCGCCGCCCAGCGCATGGCCACCGCCGTCTCCAGCATGAGCAAGGTCATCGGCGAATCCCACGACATCCACCTCGGCGCCGAACGCCAGAACACCGCCATGTGGGGCAGCTGACCCGCACCTAAGGACGACCGCCCATGCCTCCCCAAGACCCGTCCAACGACCTGAACCAGCTCCTGTTCCCCAACGGCAGCCCGCCCCCCGCCGGAGGCACCGGAACGCCCACCACTCCCCCGAGCGCAACCCCCCAGCAGCCCACGCCCGGCGGCCGACCGTCCCAAGGCGCCGGCAAGTACGAGGTCCGCCGCCGCGAACTCCTCAAGGTCGCCGACGAGATGCGCAACGACATCAAGGCCGTGGAGCAGGCCGTCCAAGCCCTCAAGATCCAGGTACACGAGGTCGGCGGCTGGGACGTGGCCCAACAACTGGCGTCCAAAGTCAACACCGCCCACACCAACATGCTCGCCGGCCTCGACCTCTTCGTGCAGGGCTGCCACGCCGAAGCCGACCGCATAGAGGCGGCCTCGAAGACCTATGGCAAGGCCGAGGAAGGCGCGCAAGCGGCCGCCCGAACGGCAGCACCCAAGAACGTCACCCCGTGGTAAGCGAGCCCCTTCAAGCGAGACTTGATCGGATGGAGGCAAACGGCTTTGACGCTGCACCCGTATGAGCGCGGCATCCGGCCTGGCTCTCTCGGCCATGGTGATCCCGCTCAGTACGACTACCTGACCATCAAGACCTTCTTCGCGAACGTCAAGCCGGCCGACCTCGAAGGGCTCGAGCAGGCCTACACCAAACTCCAGAGCGCGGTCCAAGACCTGGAGCAGCAGCTAGGCCGGCACACCAAACGGCTGAACCAGATCTGGGACGGGGACGCGCAGCAGTCCGGCACGGCCGAGATCAAACAGCTCACCGAGAACGCCGCCACGATCGCCAAAGCGAGCGGCCAGTTCGGTACCGCGATGTCCAGCGGCGCGGCAGCCCTCCGAAATCCACCGAAGGTACCGACCCCAACGGGGCCGGCGGCGCTCCTACCGGGTCTCATCGGCGAGGCCGCCGCCTCCCCCTCCGACACCAAGGCGGCCCAGGAAGCCTTGGCCAAGACCAATGCATCTCTCGCCTCCGCCTATGACCAGATCCCTAGCACTCTCGCTCTTGGCACTCTCGGCACCAAGAACGAGACCCCCTACAGCGGAGGCGCACCGGGGTCCGGAACGCCGGGTGGGGCAGTCGGAGGTGGCGGGGTATCCGGGAGCGGCGGGGCGTCTTCGGGCACCGGCGTCCCCTACCTCGGCTCTGCAGGGCCCGCTTCTGGGGGCAGTGCTACGACACCGCACTCGCCCTACAGTCCCACTAACCCTTCGAGCCCGAAGACCATAGGAACGCAGCCCGGAGGGCCGGGATCCTCATCTCCCACGCCAGCGATACCGCCTGCTCACAACCCATCTGACCTGGAAGGTGCAGCGCCCCACTTCGGCGGGCAGCCCGGGGGCGCCCCGGGATCACCGTCACCGACGGCGCCCATGACCGACGGGGGGAGCCCGGGCCTAGGACGGATTCCCCCCGGCATGGGGGGCGGATTGCCCTTGCCTCCGACCGGTGGAGGCTCTCCGCCACGTCCGGTTCCGGGGCGGCAGGTAGGCGGTTTGCCCCGTCTTCCGCAATTGACGGATCCAGAACCGCACGGGGGCGGACCGTTGGGACCGAACCGCATGATGCCCCGCGGGGTTCTCGGCGGTACCGGCTTCAAGGGGGCCGCGGGCATGGGTGAGGAGCCGCTGGGCTCCTACGGCAGTGCGGCCGGGCCGAAACAAGTGCCGGCGGGTGGCGTCCTGCGCAATGGAGCCTTGCGCCCCAGCGCAGAGGCCACCGGTATGCCGATGCCCGAGGCGGGTCCCGGGGCGGTCGGCACCGGCTTCCCCACGACGGGAGCCACCGGAGGCGGTGGCAGGACAAGTGAGCGATCAAGAGACGTCTCCCTCGTCGAGGACGACGACCTGTGGCGAGACGAGACGGCCGTCTCCCCGAGAGTCATCGGCAAGCCCGATCAACCCTTCGGGGACTCGCAACATGGCAGCTGACCCTCACCCGCCGAGGGGTCTACGGGCAAGAGGCATCACAGCCACGGCCTTGGCCCTGATCCTTCTTGTTCTCAACTGCCCACCAGCGCAGGCGGCACCCAAGCCACGTGCCGAAGAGTGGTGGTTCGACGCTTGGCAGATGACCACGAAAGTGTGGCCGCTCACCCAAGGCGCGGGCATTACCGTAGGTCTGATCGATACCGGGGTTGAGGCGCGACTCCCGGGGTTGAAGGGCATAATTCTTCCGGGCACTGGAGGCGAGAACTCGCCGAACAGTGACGGCCGCGTGGACTCGGATACAAAAGATGGCGGGCACGGCACCGGCATGGCTGCTCTCATTGCGGCTCAAGGCTCGAGCGACGGGATGGTGGGCATCGCGCCGAAGAGTCGCATCCTTCCCGTCATCGACTCAAAGCTTGGCTTCGCCAAAGATATTCGCTATGCCGTCGATCACGGCGCAAAGGTGATCAACATGTCGGTGGGCATACCGGCCGACAGTTGTCCGGACAGCATACGTTCGGCGGTGGACTACGCCATCCAGCATGACGTCGTCTTGGTCGCCGCAGCAGGGAACGAGCCGGAGGACCTCACTGTAGGAGCCCCCGCCAACTGCCCGGGAGTCCTCACCGTAGGAGCAGTCGACGCCTATCTCTCTCCGTGGCAGAAATCGACTTCAGGAACCAACGTCATGCTTGCTGCGCCAGGCGTCTCCGTCGGGTCGATTGGAAAAGCGGGAGTCTTCACTTCCAAAGTCAACGGAACCAGCTCCGCAGCGGCGCTCACTTCCGGAGTGGCAGCCCTGATGAGGTCCCGTTTCCCGGACATGTCCGGGCGCGAGATCGTGCAGCGCATGCTCGCCACCGCAAGAGACGTAGGCCCCAAGGGCTGGGACGAGAAGACCGGTTACGGCGCCCTGATTCCCTACAAAGCCCTCACCGCTGACGTCCCGAAAACCGCCCCTAACCCCGTCTACGCATCATTTACCCAAAATGCAGCCGAACACAGAACCGCTATCCCGTCCAGCACGCATTCACGCAAGGCAACCCAAAAAGAAAGGACCCACAGGACGGGCGAATATTTAATCGCCCCTGCAATTCTCTTTCTTGTGGCAGCAATAGCACTCGCCACAGCCACTCTTTATCACCGCCGGCGCGGATCATCCAATTGAGGACGACGCCACCAGGCTACGGCACTTTCAACACCAGGTGAACTTTCAATGAGCAAAGACGATAACAGTTTGAAGGCTCAACTGAACGTCAGTGTCCCAAAAGCACCGCGTACAGCCCAGGAAGTTCAAGAGCGCAGGCGAGCAGCAGCTTACCATCGTAACAACGTCGATGACGGCCAGCCCGATCGGTCGGCAGCTCCCACTGAAAGCCCACTCGGGCCTGAAGCGCGCTCATTTGTGCCGCCCACGGCGCAATACAGGATCTTGCCTTTGACTCCAGAAGACGCACAGTCACTCGAGCCGGCGGCATCCGACCTCAGCAAAGTTGCCCTAAATGCCGACGAGAACCAGAATCTTCTTGAGGTCCAGCAGAACAAATTGGCTCTCACGATTGAGGAGGCATCGAGTCGACAGTACACTGGCGGCAGCAGTAACAACGGGGCTATCGTGACGGTCGACGGCAACGGCTGCATACTACAGTTGCACATATCACCCCACTTGCTCAAACGAGAACAGTCGAAAACAATTGCTACTCTCATAATGTCAGCAATCTCACAGGCACGCTCGATGGCGGCCAAAGACTGGGCGGCGTCACTTTGGTCGGAGATTGAGGTCGGCCGGGATCATGTCGATCAGTGACGAGATCGCGGAGAAGGTCCGGGCGCTGGGAAACCTCGTCGACTCGCTGCAAGCCGAGACCCGAAAAGCGGCAGCCGATGCTCGACAAAGCTCAAATTCGAACTTCGCGGTCGAAATAAGGGGCGGACTGGGTGTTATCGAAGTGGACATAATGGCTCGACTTCGAGCAATATACCTCGATCCATGGCAGATAAGAAGATGTAACGCAGAAACCTTCGCCAGAGAGCTGGTAACCGCGATCAATACCGCAGAGCAGGCAGCTCGAGAAGCGCTTAGCCGTTTTCCCCGCGATACGTTCGGCAGTCCCTCCTAATCAACAAAGAAGGAACTCCGCGCATGGCAGATAAGTACAGCGTGCAACGGGAATCTCTCCGCGAAGCAACAAAGTACTTGAGTACAGCCGGTCAGAGTTGGCGTGAAATCACGAATACACTTGCGAACGCCAAAATAGGTCCAGACGACCTCGGCGTTATAGGAAAGATGACGGATGTCTTTTCGAAGTACAACGCAGGTGTCGATCACGCCTGGCAGCAGATAAACCAGGGGGTAGGAAATCTGGATCTGATGACATACTCGCTGGAGCTCGTAGCCGCAAATTACGGCCATGCGGAGCACAAGAGCATCGACAAGCTGCGGAACATGCTGCGGGACATGCCGAAATGACGACACTGGAACAGCCGGCTCCTTTTCCTCATGACGATGCCGCTACGGTGGAGAAAGCCGCCAAGATAACCAACCATCACAAAGCTCTGAATGCCCTGAACATGGTACAGGATATGATCGGGCATCCCGGCAACATTCAGCGTGCGGTAACGGAATGGGAGAATGCCATCCGGTCCATGAACGGTTCGTACGAGGGAATTTCTCGTGCACACAGTCAGGTACAAGCCAGGTGGGACGGCGGCGCCGCACGCGGATTCAACTCCTACGCGATCGACGTCAAGGCGACGATCACTAGCAACATAACCGCCCTCCAAGGCGCTCTGGACGCGACCAGCCAAATGTATTCGGCCGTGATAGATGCATACAAAGATGGTATAACGTTTATTTCAAAATGCGCCCAGAGCTTGCTGGACTTCGGTGGCGGGCTGCTCAGTGACTGGAAGGTGGTGGCGGAGGTGTTCCTGGCCGGCCCAACCGACGGCGTCTCGCTTGCTCTCGTCCTGAGTCATTTCACTTCCCTGCTCTCCGAGTTCGCCGATAATGTCACCAACTTGATCAATGCCGCCATCGAAGCAAATAAGGGCTACACTAACGCTTTGAGCGTGGCTTTGAAGAACATCAATGGCATTCGACCGCTCCCCAGGCCGACAGATGGGCTCCTCGATCTGCATGCATGGAAGCCACAATGAGAGCAGGCATAGCCACGCTAGGCCTGACGCTGCTGCTCGCGATGGGCTGCGCCACTGCATCCCATCGGCATGATCAAAATTATACCGACACGGTCGATGCATGCACGCTGATCGGTGCCTCATCGCTACAAAGATATGTGGGCAATAGTGCACCGCCCCTGTCATCGCGACCCTCAAGTGCGCGCTCGGGCGACAAGCAGTCGGTGTGCGATTGGAATAGCACCCCAACGGGCCCCTCGTTGAGATTGGCGGAGGTCTTTCATGCCAAGAAGAACGGCGGCAACGATTCTGCGGCCAGGGACTTCAAATTTGGCCGTTCGGCCTGCCGTGGAGTGACGTGCCGAGAGCTGCACGGAATCGGAAACGAGGCATTCATCAGAGGCAATGACCTCTTTTCTCCTCACCCGTCGCCGGCTAACGGTTCGATTGATGTCTATACAAGGGACGAAAACCTTGAGTTTACGGTTTCCTACATACCTGGAGCGGACCGATCCAGCCCGACCATTGGCCCGGACGTGACGGCGAACGCCACTCTTCTGGCCAAGGAGGTCTTGAAGAATCTGCGGAAAACACGGCAACACTGATGGGTTCTCTGTACTTGCCGTCTCGACTGACGCAAGAGAAATGGGCTGTGAACGTCGTCGCCGGAAGCGAACATCCCTTGCTTCTGACCTGAGCACGGAGAACAAGTTTCCGGCCAGGCTTCGATGGCGCGTTGGTCAACGAAATGGACGGCTTGTGAGCCGAGGCAGCACTGTCACGCTCGGCCGTTCCCAAAGTGGTTCCCCAATGATTGTTGCGCGGCGCACCGCCTGGCGGAGGGGCGGCGTGCGCTGCGCCGTGACCTGGCCGACCGAGTCAACGACGAGCTTCGCCTCGGTGGATGGTTCACGGATACGTCGTCGACGGTGGCGCCCGGGATGTGGCGGGCCCGCAGGCGGGCTTGGTGGAGGGGGTGTGGGATGCGGTTGGGGGTGGGTGGGGGCGCGGTATTGGGCGGCTTGATCGGGGGTTGGCACAGGCTGGGGCCGGGGGCGGCTGTGGGGTGGCGTCCGCGGGTGAGGGGCTCGCGGTGGGGCGGGGCGGGATTGTGGTGGGGGTCGTTGGTTGGGGGGCGGCTGTGCGGGCATTCGTGGGCGCATGGAGATGCCGCGGACTCTGGTTCTCAGTGGGCACTTTCCGCCGGAGTCGGGCGGTGTGCAGACGTTCACGTGGGAGCTGGTGCGGCGGCTGCCCGCCGACCGGGTGGTCGTCGTGGCGCCCGCGTCGCCGGGGGCGGCGGACTTCGATGCGGGGCTGGAGTTCCCGGTGGTGAGGCGGCACGGGTACCTGCTGTTCCGGGGGTTGCGGAGGCTGGTGGCGCGGCAGGGGACGGAGGCGGCGTGGATCACGGCGGTGGCACCGTTCGGGCTGTACGCGCCGCTGGTGCGGGCGGCGGGGGTGCGGCGGCTGGTCGGGTCGACGCACGGGCAGGAGCTGGGGTGGTTCCGGGTGCCGCCGACGCGGGCGGCGCTGAGGGCGGTGGTGCGGTCGTTCGACGTGGTCACGCATCTGAGCGCGGGCACGCTGCCGGCGCTGGAGGCGGCCGTGGGCGACCGGACGCGGTTGGTGCAGATGGCGGGCGCGGTGGACACCGGGCGGTTCCGACCAGGGTTGGACGGGGCGCGGGTGCGGCGGCGGCATGGGCTGGGCAGGGGCCCGGTGGTGCTGAGCGTGTCGCGGCTGGTGCGCCGCAAGGGGCATGACGTGCTGCTGCGGGCGTGGGGGGACGTGGTGCGCAGGCATCCGGACGCGCGGCTGGTCATCGTCGGGGACGGTCCGATGCGGCGGCGGCTCGCCGAGCTGGCGGCGCAGGCGCCGCCGGGCACGGTCACGCTGGCCGGCCCTATAAAGCCCGCTGACCTGCCGTTCTACTATGCGGCCGCCGATGTCTTCACGCTGCCGTGCCGGGACGATCGGTGCGGCCTGCAGACGGAGGGGCTCGGGCTTTCGGTGCTGGAGGCGTCCGCGGCGGGGGTGCCGGTGGTGGTCGGCCGGTCCGGTGGCAGCCCGGAGGCCCTCGTGGACGGGCGGACGGGCGTGCTCGTCGACGCAGGCGGGCCGGACGATCTGGCGCTGGCGCTGCACCGGATGCTGGCTGATCCCGGGCGGGCGGCGGCGATGGGCGCGGCCGGGCGGGCGTGGGCCCGGGAGCGGTGGAGCTGGGACGCCGCGGCGGTCCGGCTGGCGGCGCTGCTCAGCGGTCGCGATCGTCCCGGCGACACTCCCCTCGGCGCGCGGCCCCGGACACCGTGGATGGAACCCGTATGGCACTCAAGGAGCAGCTGACCCGGCCGGATTTCCGGCGGCTCATCATCGGGCAGACGGTGTCGGCGCTCGGCGACTGGATGGGCACGCTCGCGCTGATGTACTTCGTGCTGGAGCTGAGCGGTTCCACCACGGCGGTCGGCGGGGTGCTGGTGCTGCGGCTACTGCCGTCGGCGCTGGGCGCCCCGGTGGCGGCGCGGGTGGTGACCCGCTGGCGGCGGCGGAGCGTGATGCTGACGTCCGACCTGATCAGGGTGGGCATGGCGCTGGCGCTGCCGATCGTGCCGTGGCTGTGGTGGGTGTACGTCTGGGCGTTCATGATCGAGGTGGTCGGGCTGATGTTCCTGCCCGCCCGGGACGCGGCGATCCCGTTCCTGATCGGCGACGACCGGGAGGAGGGCAAGGACGACCACGACACCGGGACGCTGGAGATGGCGAACGGGATCACGATGGCCACCTCGTACGGGATGATCCCGCTGGGCGCGGGGGCGTTCGGGCTGATCCTTTGGCTGTCGAACCAGGCCGGCTGGGAGGGCCACTGGCGGTACGTGGTGGTGTTCTGGCTGGACGCGCTGACGTATCTGGGGTCCTGGCTGGCGGTGCGGGCGATCCCGGATCTCGGTCCGGGGCCGGGCGAGAAGCTGGCCATGGAGCGCGACGAGCAGGAGGCCGGGGAGAATCACGGGTTCATCAACGCGTTGAAGCTGCGGGTGGTGCGGGGCGTCCTGCCGGGGATCGCGGTGGTGGCGCTGGGTCTCGGCGCGCTGTTCTCGCTGGGCGTGGTGTTCGTCAAGAGCGTGATCAACGCGGGGCAGATCGGGTTCGGGGCGCTGGTGGTGTGCTTCGGTGTGGGCGCGGTCGTGGGGCTGCTGGTGTTGCACCGCAAGACCGGGAGCCTGCTGACGCAGGTGCGGATCGCGACGGCCGTGCAGGGCGTGGTGATCGCCTCGATGGGCGGGCTCGCGTCCAAGCCGTGGTCGTTCGTCGGCGCGGTGCTGTTCGGCGCCGCGGCGACGAGCGCGCTGGTCGGCGGGATCACCTACCTGCAGGAGAGCCTCGGCGGGGTGGACCGGAACCTGGCGCTCACCGCGTTCCACGCGGTGCTGCGGTTCGGGCTGGCGCTGGCGGCGCTGCTGGCGGGGGGCGCCGCCGACCTCCTGAAGGAGGCCGGCGACGAGCCGCTGGGCATGGCCCCCGCCCAGTTCGTCCTGATGATCTCGGGCCTGGTGGTGCTGGCCGGCACCTTCCTGATCCGGTCGCCCCGCGGGGGGCGGCCGGAGCCCGCCCCTACCTGACCGGGACGGCCTCCGTCTCGGCCTCCGCCGGCTCCACCACCTCGCCGCGGGTGTTGGCGGCGCGCAGCGCGACGACCGCGGCGACGGCGATGAAGATGCTGCCGGTCAGCAGTGCCCGAGAGAAGCCGGCGGTCAGCGCCTCCGGCGCGGGCTTGCGGTCGGCGAGCAGGTCGTGGGTGCGGGCGGTGGACATGGCCGAGAGGATCGCCAGGCCGAGCGCGCCGCCGAGCTGCTGCGAGGCGTTGAGCAGCGCCGCCGCGATGCCCGCCTGGCCGGCCGGGACGTTGGCGTTGGCGGCGGCGGTGATGGACACGAACGCCAGCCCGAGCCCGAACGAGGTGACCATGAGGCCGGGCAGCAGGTCGGTGAGGTACTCGCCGTCCACCGGGATGCGCGACAGCCAGTAGATTCCGGCCGCGGCCAGCAGCAGCCCGACGACCATCAGGGGCCGGGACCCGGTCCGGGGCAGCAGCTTGGAGGTGATCCCGGCGGCCATCCCGACGCCGAAGCACAGCGGCAGGTAGGCCGAGCCCGTCTGCAGCGGCGAGTAGCCGAGCACGTTCTCCATGTAGAGGCTGAGGAAGAAGAACATCGACAGGAAGCCGGCGAGGGCGACGAGCTGGGTGAAGTCGGCGGCGCCGAGCCCGCGGATCCGGAAGATCGACAGCGGCAGCAGCGGGTCGCGGCCGCGCTGCTCGTTGACCAGGAACGCCAGCAGGATCACCGCGGCGCCGGCCAGGCCGCCGACGGTGCGGGCCGCGCCCCAGCCGACGTCCGGTGCCTTGACGATCGTGTAGACGAGCAGCAGCATCCCGCCGGTGACGAGGATCGCGCCGAGGACGTCGAAGTTCGCCAGCTTCGCGCTCCGCCGGTCGCCCTCGACCAGCAGGAACAGTCCGGCGATCACGATGATGCAGACGGGGACGTTCACCAGCATCACCCAGCGCCAGCCGGGCCCGTCGGTGAGCAGCCCGCCGAGCAGCACCCCGGCGGCGGACGCGCCGCCGGCGACGCCGCCCCAGACGCCGAGCGCCTTGCCGCGGTCGCCGCCCTCCTTGAACGTCGTGGTGAGGATGGACAGGGTGCCGGGCAGCATCAGCGCGGCGCCGATGCCCTGCGCGAACCGGGCGCCGACCAGCATCCCGGAGCTCTGCGCGAGGCCGCCGGCGATCGACGACAGCGAGAACAGGACCGTGCCGGCGACGACGATACGGCGGCGGCCGAGCAGGTCGGAGAGCCGCCCGCCGAGCAGCATGAACCCGCCGTAGGTGAGCAGGTATCCGGACGGCACCCACTGCAGGTCCTGGACGGAGAAGTCCAGGTCCTGGCGCATCGCGGGCAGCGCCACGTTGACGATCGAGGCGTCGATGAAGTCCAGGAACGCGATGGCGCACAGCAGCGTCAGGGTGATCTTGCCGCGGCCGGTCGCGAGGAAGGACGCCGGGGCGTCCGTGGTTGCCATGATCTGTCTCCCGATTCAGGCGCTCGCCGGCATCTGCCAGCGGGGCGCGCGCTCGTAGCGGGGCCGCCAGACGGCCCGGTACAGCAGCCGGACGGGCGGCGGGACGATGCCGAGGACGGTGCGGCGCGTGGCGTCCTCCGCGCCGTCCAGCAGCCAGGGGAAGAAGGAGGCGGCGCCGCTCATGCCGAGCTTGCTGCGCTGCTCGTTGCCGAAGGCGTTCCACTCCTTGCGGGTCAGCAGCTTCTGGACCAGCGGGAGCGCCAGCTCCTCCTCGTTCTCGCAGTGCTCGGTGAGGCCCTCCGCCAGTTCCCCGGCGCGGGCGGCGAGGACGTCCGCGGGGCCGTGGATCGCCGCCGCGACGGCGTCGAGCAGCCCGTCGAGGGCGTGGTGCTCGACCTCCATCCGGTCGAGGACGGCGGTGTCGGCGACCCGGCCGCGCAGGAGGGGCCACAGGTGCGTGTCCTCGGCGGTGTGGTGGACGGTGATGAACGTGGTGAACCGGTCCCAGCCGGCGCGGAGCGCGGGACCGGAGACGTCCCCGGCCTCGGCCATGGCGATCAGCCGGTCGAGGTCGCGCTGGAAGGCGTCGTGGACCGCGTACATGAACGAGACGTCGACCCGGTCCTTCGCGCCGGTGGGCGCGTCGGTGCCGGACTCCGTGGTGCGGCTCATGGAGGACCCCCTTGTGTCGAGCCGGGATTGCCCCGTTTTCGCCACCAAAGAGGGGCGGCGGGCCGGCGAGTGTGACACCGCGGTGCCGGGGTGAGGCGCACATCACATCCACCGGCGGGATGTCACACTTCGGGTGGGCACGGCCCTCTAGGGGGTGAGCGCACAGGAGGTCGACCCATGCCCGAAGGCACCGCCGAGGACACCGCGACGCGGGTGTTCGCCGATCACCGGGAGCTGCTGTTCTCGGTCGTCTACAACATGCTCGGCAGCGTCGCCGACACCGAGGACGTCCTGCAGGACACGTGGCTGGCGTGGGCGGCGCGGCACGGCGCGGGCGGCGCGGAGGAGATCGGGAACCCGCGCGCGTACCTGGTGCGGGTCGCGGTGAACACCGCGCTCGCCCGGCAGGCGGTGATCAACCGCCGCCGGGAGACGTACGTGGGGCCGTGGCTGCCCGAGCCGCTGGTCAGCGACGCGGGGGCGGAGGAGTCGGCGGAGCGGACCGAGGCGGTGTCGATGGCGCTGCTGGTCGTGCTGGAGACGCTGACGCCGCTGGAGCGGGCCGTGTTCGTGCTGCACGAGGTGTTCGGGTACGCGCACACCGAGATCGCGGCGATCCTGGACCGCAGCCCGTCGGCCGTCCGGCAGCTGGCGCACCGGGCCCGCGAGCACGTGCACGCGCGCCGGCCCCGCTACCAGGCGGACCCGAAGGTGCAGCGGCAGGTCACCGAGCGGTTCCTGCGGGCGGCGCTGGGCGGCGACATCCAGGCTCTGATGGAGATGCTGGCGCCGGACGTGACGCTGTGGACCGACGGCGGCGGCAAGGCGCGGCCGGCGGCGCTGCGCCCGATCCACGGCGCCGACCGGGTGGCCCGCACGGTCACCGGCGGCGCCGGGAGGGAGCGGTGGCCGCTGGACGTCCGGTACCGCACCGTCAACGGCGACCCGTCCGCGCTGCTGTTCGACGACGACGACGCCCCGTTCGGCGTCATGGTCCTCGACCTGGCCCCGGACGGCGACCGGATCCGCGGCATCTACGCGGTGACCAACCCGGACAAGCTCACCCACATCGACGAGGCCCGCCAGGAGGAGCCGCGCGAGGAGTCGCGCCCAGAGGAGCCGCGCCAGGAGCAGGCGCGCTGACGGGACACCCGCGCCGGGCCGTCGTCGCGGGGGCCGAGCGACGACGGCCCGACGCGGGCCGGTACCGGGGTCAGCGGGCGGGGCAGGCGGGGAACAGGCGTCGGGTGCCGGTGCCGGCGGCGTAGGCGGCCGGGTCGCTGAACCGGCATCCGTAGTCGGGACGGGCGACCACGGACGGCTTCGTCGTGACGTCGCCGGCGGGGCGCCGGCCGGTGCCGATCCAGCGGGTCAGGTCGTCCCAGGCGGCGCCGGCCTCGGCGTTGGAGAACTCGCAGTGCTGGACGGTGCGGACGGCCCGCTGGACGAGCAGCCCCGACCGGTGGTTCCGGGCGGTCTCGGCGGCGTAGACCTCCTCCATGGAGAACGGGACGAACATGTCGCCGAGCCCGTGCAGGGACAGCACGGGGACGTTCGGGCGCCCGTCGATCAGCGGGACCTGCGAGAGCCGGTGCGAGAGCCGGGCGGCGGGGTTCGCCACGGGCACCCGCTGGACGGTGCCGTTGACGTCGACCGGGGTGTTCGGCGTGTAGCGGGTGAACCGGTTGGTCGCGAGTTGCCCCGGGTCCTCCGCGAGCGTGGCGCCGGGTGCGGGCGGGGTCGCGAGGGTGAAGGGGTAGTCCTTCCAGAGCGCGAACGCCTGCTCGGCGCCGGGGCGCGCGCCGCCCGTCCGGTCGATGAGGATGGAGCGGAACTGCTTGCCGAGCGCGTTGGTGGTGTCGGGGCCGCCGGGGGTCAGCCCGGTGAGGCCGAGGGCCTGCTCGATCTTCGGCACGGTGGTGGTCTGGTAGCCGGCGGTCACGGGGTACTCGCGGATGCCGGACAGGTCCTGCGCGACGACGTTGTAGTCGAGGAAGTAGTCGAAGAGGGCGTCGTCGCCGAGGACGCCGCACATCGGCAGCGCGCCCGCGTAGTAGCCGGGGTACTGCTCGATCGAGCGGCCGACGATGTGCCCGCCCATGGAGGCGCCGACGATGATCCGCTGCCGGGGCCGTCCGACCTCGGCGGCGAACAGGTCGGCGAGGTCGCGGGTGCCGACCACGCCCGCCCGCACGTCGTAGCCGTTGTCGTAGTAGGACGAGGCGGCCCACGCGTAGCCCTGGTCGAGCATCCGCTGGCGCAGCCCGAACGGCGGCGGGCCGACCGCCAGCACCTTGCCCTGCCCGGCGTAGCCGTGCGCGTACATCGCCAGTCGGCCGTTCCAGTGCGGCGGCACCTCGATGTCGTAGGCGGCGTGCCGGTGCACGCCCTGCAGGACGCGGGACGGGGCGCCGTGCACCTGGACGGGCGCGAGCGGCGGGTTCTGGATGGTGTAGCCGGGCAGCGGCTGGTCGCCGGGCGTCGTGTCGGCGCGGGCCGTACCGGCGGGCAGCAGTGCGGCGAGCGCGGTCGCGGCGATGGTGGCGAGGGCACGGATGCGCATGGGACTCCCACGGTCGAGCGTGCCGGTAGTACATACCGGCCGGTCGGTTTGTGGAATGGCCGTGACCGGATCCGGCCGGGCCGCCGCCGGACCGGCGGCCGGCCGCCGCCGGACCACCGCCCGGCCGGCGCCCCGGCGCGCGCGCCGCGGGATCAGGTTCATGCAGGCCGGCGTGGGTAAGGGGTCCATCGTGATCTTCGCGGCCCGGAGCCGCCGGGCGCGGATCTACCGATCCTTATGAACCTCTTCGGGATGATCTTCGCCGTGGCGGCGGCCGCGTTCACCGGACTCGGCTTCGTCGCCCAGCAGCATGCCGCCTACCGCGAGCCGCTGGAGGAGATGCTGCACCCCCGGCTGCTGCTGCACCTGCTGCGCAGCCGGCTCTGGCTGGCCGGCATCGGCACGATGATCGTCGGGCAGGTGCTGTTCGCGGTGGCGCTGAACATGTCCGACATCGCCGAGGTCGAACCGCTGCTGGCGAGCAACCTGATCTTCGCGCTGGTCGCCGCGCACCTGATCTACCGGGAGCGGCTGGGCCGCGCGGAGTGGCAGGGCGCGATCCTGTTCACCGCGGGCGTCGCGCTGTTCCTGACGATCGGGGAGCCGCACGGGGGCACCGAGCCGAGCACGCTGTCCCCGCGCTGGATCGCGGGCGCGGTCGTGCTCGGCCTCGTCGGGCTGCTGACGATCGCCGGCCAGCACCGCGACCTGCGGGTCCGCGCGATCACGCTGGCCACCGCCGCCGGGCTGCTGTACGGGCTCCAGGACGCCCTGACCCGCAGCGTGCTGCTGCTGTTCGACCACGGGAGCAAGCGCGCCCTCATGGACTGGCAGCCCTACAGCCTGGTGCTGATCGGGGCCCTCGCGCTGCTGTTCTCGCAGAGCGCGTTCGACGCGGCGCCGCTGCGGATCTCGCTGCCCGCGACCACGGCGGCCGAGCCGCTGACCGGCATCGCGCTCAGCATCGTGATCTTCGGGGAGCGGCTGCGGCTGTCGATCGGCAGCCTGGCGCTGGAGGCGCTCGGGCTGGCGGCGATGGTCGCCGGGATCGTGGTGCTCGGCCGGTCGCCGTACCTGGGTAAGCCGGGTGAGCGGGAGGACGCGCGCACGAACGGGGTGGAGTGCTGACCGGGGTGGGTGCCAACGGGGTGGGGTGCTGATGCTGTCGGTGCTGTTCGCGGTCCTGGCCGCCGCCGCCAACGCACTGGCCTCGGTGCTGCAGCGGCAGGTCGCCAAGGGCGCGCCCGACGAGCACACGTTCCGGCCGTCGCTGATCGCCGACCTGCTGCGCAAGCCGGAGTGGCTCGGCGGGATCGCCGCGCTGATCGCCGCGTTCCTGCTCCAGGCCGCCGCGCTGGACCGGGCGGGGCTGGCGCTGGTCCAGCCGCTGCTGGCGGCCGAGCTGCCGTTCACCATGCTGCTGCTCGGCTGGCTGGTGCCGGGCGCGTTCGGCAAGGTGCCGTGGCCGGCGGTCGGCGCGCTCACCGCCGGGCTGGCCGCGCTGCTCGTCGCCGCCAGCCCGTCGGAGGGCCCGGGCAGGCCGGGCCCCCTCGGATGGACGATCGCCAGCGCCGTGACGGTGGGCCTCGGCGCCGGGCTGGTCCTGGCGGCGTGGGCCGTCAGCGGCCCGCTGCGCGCCGTCCTGCTGGGCATGACGACGTCGCTGGGGTTCGCGCTGACCGCCGCGTACATGAAGACGGCCACCCAGATCATCACCGACAGCGGGCTCGGCGCCGCCTTCACGTCCTGGGAGCTCTACGCGATGGTCGCGACGGGCGTCGCCAGCCTGGTGCTGCTGCAGATGGCGCTGGCCAGCGGCACCCTGGTCGTGGTGCAGCCGGCGCTCACGGTCACCGACCCGGTGGCGAGCATCTGCCTCGGCGTCGGCCTGTTCGACGAGCACGTCCGCGGCGGCGGGTGGATCGCGATGGAGCTGGTGGGCGTCGCGCTGATCCTGGTCGGCAGCATCGGGATCGCCCGCTCCCCCGTGCTGCACGAGCAGCACACCGTCAGCCGATCGCCGCACACACCGCGCTCTCGGCGGGTTCGGCGCTGAACAGCGCGTCCACCCGGGCGGTGCGGGTGCGGCGCAGCGCGTCGTCCTTGAGCCGGTCCAGTGCCTGGACGAGCTCGGCGGGCGAGTGCGCGTAGACGCTGAGCCCGCCGCGCGCCATGGCCCGCGCGCCGTCGCGCCCGTGCCCCGGGATCGGCCGGTAGGAGACCACCGGCAGCCCGCACGCGAACGCCTCCCGGCAGGTCATCCCGGCGGCGTTGTCGACCAGCGCGTACGCGCCCGCCATCAGCTGCGGCACGTCGTCGCGCCAGCCGAGGGCCGGGGCGAGGCCGGCGCCGAGGATCCGCGCGCGCAGCCGCCCGTTGCGGCCGCAGAGCACGACCGGCCGGTACCGGCCGGACGCCGACAGCACGCCCGCCGCCTCCACCACCCGCCCGACGCCCCACGCGCCCGCCGAGATCAGCACGACCCGCTCGTCCGGCCCGGCCCCGACCGCCTTGCGCAGCCGGGCGCCGTCGTCCGCGCCGCCGGGGCGGCGGAACTGCGGCGGCACCAGGGGCGCGCACCGGACGGCGGGACGGCCCGTCGCGGCCGTCACGGTCCGCGCGGCCGCCTCGTCCGGGCACAGGTACCGGTCGTTTCCGGGATGCAACCACATCCGGTGGACGGCGAAGTCGGTGACCAGCACCAGGGACGGCGCGTCCAGCCGGCCGGCCCGGCGCAGCCGCCCGGCGGCCTGGGCGGCGACGTGGAAGGTCGACACGACCGCGTCCGGCGGCAGCTCCCGGACGCGCCGCTCCAACCGCGCCGCGATCAGCGCGGTCAGCGGTGACGGCGGCGGCGGGTGCGGCGGCCCCGGCCGCCGGGAGACGAAGAACGCCCTGTAGACCGCCGCGTACAGCCAGGGCGCGGACCTCATCGTCCCCGCGTAGGCGCGGCGCAGCGCGTGCCCGAGCCGCAGCGGCACGAGGTCCAGCACGTCCACCACGGTGACCTCCACCCCGTGTGGCGCCACCCGCCGTTCCAGCTCGCCGGCGACCGCGTCATGCCCCGCACCCATGCCCGCTGTGAGAATTAAGAGTCGCTTGCCCATGAGATGGCACCCCCCTATGCAAAATGGTCATGTGGACACACGTATCCGGGCACGTCGCGTCCCTGCCGTCGCGCTCGGCGGAACCGCCGCCGCGCTGGGCGTCGCGCTGGCGCACACCCTGCCCGCGGCGACCTGGCTGGCCCCGGTCCGCCGCCGGACGCCCCGGATCGCCGGCCGCGGCTTCACCGACCACGTCGCGCTGACCCTGGACGACGGCCCGGACGGCGCGTCCACGCCGCTGTTCCTCGACGAGCTCGACCGGCTCGGCTGCCGCGCGACGTTCTTCGTGCTCGGCTCGATGCTGAGCCGGCACCCGGACGTCGGCCGGCGCATCGCCGCCGACGGCCACGAGATCGCGGTGCACGGCTGGCACCACGACAACGCCCTGCTCACCCGCCCGGGACGGGTCTGCGCCGAGCTCGCCCGGACCGTCCGGCTCGTCGAGGACGTGTGCGGCGTGCGGCCCCGCTGGTACCGGCCCCCGTACGGGGCCCTGAGCGCGGAGGCGCTGCTGGCGGCCCGCCGCAACGGGCTGCGGCCGATCCTGTGGACGGCATGGGGACGGGACTGGACGGCGTCCGCCACGCCCGAGTCGGTGCTGTCGGCGCTGTCGCCCGGCATCGAGGGCGGCGCGACGCTGCTGCTGCACGACAGCGACGTCACGTCCGCACCGGGTGCGTGGAAGTCGACGCTGGGCGCGCTGCCCGCCGTCGTGGCGTCGTGCCGGGACGCCGGTCTCGCCGTGGGACCGCTGCGCGATCACGGGATCGGCCCCTGACGTCCGCCCTCCGCTCCCCGCACCCCCGAAGGGGCGGGCGCCTGCGCCGCTGTCACACGAATCTTCTGCCCCCTGCGCGCCGCAGGTATGTGGACGGCGTTACCCGCGCCCACTGTTGCCCGTTTTGTGCGTTTCACCTCCTGATTCACGGTTAGAAGGGGGTGAGGAGATTCTCCTATCGGGGAGGAGTGTCATGAGGGATCGAAGAAGGTCCGAAGGAAGGGCTTCGCCGGTTCCCGGCGAGGGCACGCCGATGGCGGGCACCGGGCACGACGTGCCCGCGCATGACATGCCCGCGCACGATATGCCAGCGGGGCGGGGCGCTCCGGCCGCGTCCGCGGCGCCGAGGAGCGGCGCCGCCGAACCGGAGATGCACGCCCTCTGGGAGGACCGTACGCGGATCTCCCTGCAGCCGATCGCGGCGCCGTCGATCCTCGGACTGTTCGGGTTCGCGGGCGCCACGATGATGGTGGGCGCCTGGCAGGCGAACTGGTACGGGTCGGCGCTCACGCCGCTCGTGCTGTTCCCGTTCGTCATCATGTTCGGCGGCCTGGCCCAGTTCCTGGCCGGGATGTGGTCCTACCGCGCGCGCGACGGCCTCGCCACCGCGATGCACGGCATGTGGGGCGCGTTCTGGCTCGGCTGGGGCCTGCTGTTCATGCTCGTCGCCATCGGGGTCTACCCGCTGGCGCTGAGTCCGCGGATCGGGGTGGTCAACCAGAGCTTCGCCTTCTGGTTCATCCCGCTCTGCGTGATCACCGGCCTGGGAGCACTGTCCGCGATGGGCAGGAACCTGGCGATGTCGGCGGTCCTGTGGCCGCTGGCCGCCGGAGCCGGCTTCACCGCCGCGGGATTCTGGGCGGGCTCGACCTGGCCGCTGCGCGTCGGCGGCTGGCTGTTCGTGATCTCCGCGGGGATCGCCGTCTACACGGCGGCCGCGATGATGATGGAGAACACCTACGGCCGGACGATCCTGCCGCTGTTCGCGTTCCGGAAGAACCAGAACATCCCGGGACGTCGGGCCAGCAGGCCGCTCGAGTACCGCTACGGCGAGCCGGGAGTCAAGATCGGTCAGTGACGCCCGGCACTCCGTGCCGCGCCCCGTCCCCGTCTCGCTGGGGCCGGGGCACGGACATGGGGCCAGGTTTTACCTAGTTCGTGCAAGTTTTACCCTTTTGCTCCCTCTATTCTGGGCGTCAATCCATCGGCGCTGGGAGGGAGCGGGATGCGATCGCTGTTCCGGAGAACGTGGCGACGGGCCGTCCAGGCCTACCACCTGGCCTGCGCGCGGGACGACGCGGCCAAACGGAAGATCGTGATTCCGAGCGGGGTGTGGGTCTGCGACCACTGCGAACAGGCCCTGCTGGAACTGACCGCCCTTCGCGAGCACATCCGCACCGAGCACGCCTACATCTGACCGCGTCGCGGTCAAGCGATCTGGGCTCGCGCCTGCGTCGACGACCAGTGGACCGACGCCGCCATCATCAACGTCCGCCTCGTCTGAGGCGCGCGGACGTCCGGCCGTCAGACCGTGATGACGACCTTGCCCCGGCAACGGCCGCCCTCCTGGTAGGCGATGGCCGCCGGGATGTCCTCGAAGGGGTAGCCGCGGTCGATGACCGGCGCGACCTTCCCCTCTTCGATGAGGCCGGTCAGCGTTATCAGGCCCTGCTTGTGTCCGGTCCGTCCGTACACGTCGGCCGAGACGATCCGCTGGGACACGAACGGCGAGAGCGCGACCGACGCCAGGACGTGACCGGCCGGCTGGATCCACCGGCCCGTCGGCCCGCCGACGACGACGCATGTCCCCTTGGGGGTCAGCGCGCGCCGGCACGTCCGTGCTGGACGGTTTCCGGCGACGTCCAGCAGCAGGTCGTAGCTCTGCCCGTGCCGGGTGAAGTCCTGCGCGGTGTAGTCGATGACCTCGTCCGCGCCGATCGAGCGGACGAGGTCCGCGTTCCGGGTGCTGCAGACACCGGTCACCTCGGCGCCGAACGCCTTCGCGATCTGCACGGCGAACGTCCCGACGCCGCCGGACGCCCCGTTGACCAGGACGCGCTGCCCGGCCTCCACCCGTCCCTGATCGCGCAGGCCGTACAGCGCGGTGAGGGCGGCGAGCGGTACCGCCGCCGCCTGCTCGTACGACAGGTTCGCCGGCATCGGCGCCAACCGGTCCTCCCGGACGCACACGTATTCGGCGAAGCCGCCCTGTTCGAGCAGCGCGAACACCGCGTCGCCGGGCCGGAACGCGGTCACGTTCCCGCCGACCGCCTCCACCTCGCCCGCCACGTCGGCGCCCAGGATCGCGATCTTCGGCCTGCGCAGGCCGAGCGTGCCCGGCATCAGGCGGGCGACGTACGGCTCGCCTCGCATGTGGTGCCAGTCGTAGGGCTGTACCGATGTCGCGCGGACGCGGACCAGCACCTCGCCGTCCGCGGGCTCGGGCCTGTCGGCATCGGTGAGTTGGAGAACCTCGGGTGCACCGTACGAGCGCACGACGAACGCCTTCATTCAGCCCCCTCCGGGCCGGCACGCACGAGGTTTCGTACGTTGTAAGTCGTACGTCGTAAGGTAGTTCTTACGGCGTAAGACGACAAGGAGGGCCGATGGCCGGGAACGGTCAGGGGGTCGCGCGCAGCCTGTCGAGGCCGTCGAGGATCACGTCGAGGCCGAACTCGAACTCGAACTGGTCGTCGCACCAGCCCAGCGTCGAATCCGGATCGTCGTGCACGACCTCCATCAGCATGCCGGCGAGATGCGGCAGCTCGCCGGCCATGCCCTCCAGCGCGGCCGCGGCGTCGTCGCCGCCGTCCGCCCCGTCGCCCGGATCGAACAGCTCCTGGGTGAAGCCCAGGGCCCGGCTTCCCAGAGCGTGCAGGGCGTGGTGGCACAGGTCGTTCGAGAAGCCGCCGTCGCGCATGAGCCCGATCAGGCCGTCGTGGTACCGCAGCACCGCAAGGCTCGTCGCGGTGCGGGTCTCGAACACGCCGGGCGCCCAGGGATGGCGGAGCAGAACCTCGCGTGCCGCCAGGATCCGCCGCCGCACCGCGGCCTTCCACGCGTCTCCCTCGGAGGGCATGTCGATCCGGCCGACGACCTCGTTGATCTCCGCGACGACGGCATCGGCGATGCCGTCCAGGACCTCTTCCTTGTTGGCCACGTGGTAGTACAGCGACATCGCCTCGGCCCCGACCTCTTCGGCGAGCCGGCGCATCGTCAGCGCCCGCACCCCGCCCTCGTCGGCGATCCTCACCGCGGCCCGCAGCACCCGCTCCCGGCTCAGCGGGACCCTCGGCTCGTTGCCTGCCTTGCTTCGGGCGACCACCTGCTGCCACACCCCTTCCCCGCCCAGATCGTACAGAGCGGCCGGGACGGCGAGCGCCCGCCGCCTCTCATCCGGCGGTGAGGAATCCGGTGATCGCGTCGGCCACCGCGGCGGGCGCCTCCTCGGCCATGTGGTGCCCGGAGTCGACGGCGTGGCCGCGGACATCGCCGGCCCAGTCCCGCCAGATCCGCACCGGGTCGCCGTAAAGGTCCTCCAGGTCGTCCTTGGCCGACCACAGCACCAGCGTGGGGCACCGGACGCGGCGGCCGGCGCTCCGGTCCTCCTCGTCGTGCCGCCGGTCGATGCCCACTCCGGCCCGGTAGTCCTCCAGCATGCCGTGCACCGTCTCCGGGTCGTGGATCGCGTTCTGGTAGTCGGCCCACGCCTCGGGCGCCATGTGCTCGTCGGTGGCGGTGTACCAGGCGTCGGGGTCGGCGTTGATGACGCGTTCGGCGGGCTTGTCGGTCTGGGCGAAGAACCACCAGTGCCACCAGGCCGCCGCGAAACGGGCGTCGCACCGTTCCAGGTGCTCGACCACCGGCAGCCCGTCCATGGCCACCAGACCGGTGACCGCGGACGGATGGTCCATCGCGACCCGGAACGCCACGAGCGCGCCGCGGTCATGACCGGCGACCGTGAAACGGGTGTGCCCGAGCGCGCGCATCAGACTCACCAGGTCGCGGGCCATCGCACGCTTGGAGTACGGCCCATGTTCGGCGTCGGTCGGCGGCTTGGACGATTCTCCATAGCCGCGCAGGTCCGGGCACACGACCGTGAACCGCTCGGCGAGAAGGGGCGCGACCTTGTGCCAGGTGGCATGAGTGCGCGGATGGCCGTGCAGCAACAGCACCGGCGGCCCGGAACCGCCATGCCGCACCCGCAGCGTCACCTCACCGACATCGACCCGATCCAGCGCGAACCCCTCAAAGAACATCCCCGCGCATTACCCCCGCACAGCCTCCCCATAACCCCACAGCCTGAGACCGGATCGGCTCACCGCGCTCAGGCGCTGGTATCCGTTCCGAGGGCTCTTGTCATGAAGACGCTGTTGGGGTCGGGACGGTAGTCGGCGAAGGGCTCGCAGTACTCGAAGCCGAACCGCTCGTAGAGCCTCCTGGCCGGAAGGAAGAACTCGTCCGAGCCGGTCTCCAGACTGATCCGCGCGAATCCCATGCGCTCGGCTTCGCCGATGATGTGCCCGAGCAGCCGCGACGCGATGCCGCTCCGCTTGCGCGCGGTCGACGTGCGCATCGACTTCAACTCGGCATGCGACGCGTCCAGCCGCTTGATCGCCCCGCAGCCCACAACGGCGCCGCCGTCCACCACCGACCAGAACGTGACGTCGGGCGCGCGCAGCCCGTCGAGGTCAAGGGCGTGCTTGCTCTCCAGCGGCGTAATGGACCGCATCTCCTGAACGTGCTCGTCCAGGAACTCCGCGATCTCCCGCCCGGACAGGTCGTCAACAACGATTCGCATCACACACCCTCACCACGTACCAGAACACCAGTCCGCCACCCTAACCAGCGCCCCCCAGGGAGATCACCCAGCACCAGCGCCGCCGCCGCCGGAGGGAGGCGAGCAAGCCTGGCCATGTCCGCTTCAGGCCAACCCGCCAGCCACCTTGACCGCTTTCGTCGATGGGGTACGTCAGACGCAGGGCGGCGCCGGTCAGCACCGTCACGTGACCGTGATCGGGCACAGCTACGGGACACGGCTCATCGGCGAGGCGGCAACCCATGGCAATGGGCTGAGGGTGGACGACATGGTCGCAGTGGGCAGCCCTGGGATGGGCGTCGACAACGTGAAGCAACTGCACATCGACCAGCGGCACTTTGGGCGATTACGGACGCGTCGGCCTCGACTCCGGCAAGCCGCCGTCATGAAACGCCTACCGACCTTCCTGGTGATCATCACGCTGTTCGCCGTCGCCGCCTCCGGGTGCACCCACCATGGAAAGAAAGACGAGTTGAAGGTCGCCGACGAGAAGGAGCTGTCGCAAGGGCTCGACGACTTCTTCTATAAGATCATCCACGCTCTGGACGCAGGTAAGGACGCCACCCCTCCCACGGGTGGCTCCGCGCCCTGTGACCAGTTCGACGTTCAGTATTTCGAGGACGGAGAGTTCAGCCCGTACAACATTGCATCCTTCTCGAGCATCGAGGACATGCGACCCGACAGATCGGTTCCGGCCGTCATGCGATTGAAGGCGTACGCGGAGCGCGTCGGATGGAAGATCACGAAGTTCGTGCCCGCCGACGACCCGCGGAAAGGGCCGCAACTGGCGGGCCACGACCCGGTCAGCGGCTACAGCTTCAGCGTCGACGCCCTCTTGGACGCCCGGAACCGCATCGTCATCAGCGTGGGGTCGAAGTGCGTCAGAGACCCCAGGGACTACCGCGGGTGAGATTCGGGGTCTTCTCGAACGCGGACTGGACGCCGAAGAGCCCATGCTCCTCGGCGTCCGCTGCGCCCGCGTGCGACGCGATGCCGGTCCGCTTGCGGGTGGTTTCAACTCGGCATGCGACGCGTCCGCCCGCTGGAAGATATGTTCATGCCCGGCGGCAGATGCTTGGAGATGGTGATGCCGGAACCTGATGGCGAGGACCACGTCCCGCGCAGCACGTACATGTTGATCTTTCGTGGGGGTGCTGTTTCGCGTCATGACCTGTCGCCGTCCGAGCTTCAGGCCCATGTCGAGAAGTGGTATCGCTGGTCGGAGGAGTTGGCGGGGCAGGGCAGGCGCAACACCGGAACCGCGCTCGATGGCCCGGGGGCCACGGTTCGCGGCCGCGAGCTGGTCACCGACGGACCGTATGCCGAGTCGAAGGACCTCGTGACCGGCAGCATGATCTTCGAGGCGGCCTCCTGGGAGGACGCCATCGAGGTCGCGCGCGGGTGCCCGACGTATGAGTTCGGCGGGTCCGTCGAGGTGCGGCCGATCCAGAGTCATCGGGTCTGAGGCCCGTGAACGAGGGGCCCGAGGCGCTGCTGGTAGAGGACCTGTTCCGCAGGGAGTACGCCCACCTGGTCAGCGCGCTGATCCGGGTGCTGGGCCCGTCGAACATCCCGCTCGCCGAGGACGTCGTGCATGACGCGCTGGTCAGCGCCATGCAGGCGTGGCGTTTCGGGCTGCCGCAGGACCCCAAGGCATGGATCATCCGGGCGGCCCACAACCGGGCGGTCGACATCATCCGCAGGGAACAGCGACGCCGCTCCCTGCTGCCCGAACTGGCGACGACCACCGCGCTGACCGACACCATCGAGGCGGCGCTGGCTCCGGCCGCCGAGGGAACCAGCCAGTTGGCGATGATGTTCGCCGTCTGCGACCCCGGCCTGAGCCGCGAGACGCACGTCACCCTGATCCTCCGGTGGCTGTGCGGTCTGTCGCCCAAGGAGATCGGCCAAGCGTTCCTCGTGGACACCCAGACCATCGATCGACGCCTGCATCGCGGTCGCGGACGTCTGCGTGAGCTGGGCCGGTTGCCCGACGTGGACGACCTGCCCGACATCGACGCCCGGCGCGGCTCGGTCCTGCGATCGGTCTATCTGCTGTTCAACGAGGGCTACCACGGCAGCAATCCCCGGGACCCGGTACGTCCCTTCCTGTGCGACGACGCTCTGCGTCTCACCGAGTTGCTGCTGCAGGCGAAGGCGACGGCGCATCCGGACATCCACGCTCTGGCCGCCTTGTTCTGCTTCGGCACCGCTCGACTTTCGACGCGCATGGACGAGCACGGTGTGTTCGTCCCTCTGGAGGACCAGGACCGGAGCCGCTGGGATCGGGCGCGCATCGAGAACGGCCTGGTCCATCTCGCCCACGCGGCCACCGGGGATCGCATGTCCCGCTGGCATCTGGAAGCCGGCATCGCCTGCGAGCACGCGATCGCGCCTTCGGTCCAGGAGACGAACTGGGACAGGATCATCGGCTTCTACCAGGTCCTCGCCGAACAGTCCTGGAGCCCCGTCGTGGCGCTCAACCGTGCGCTGGCCGTGGCCGAACGGGACGGTGTCGACGAGGGCCGCCGCGAGCTGATCGCCCTGGCGGAAGAACCCAAGCTGTCCCGGTATCCCTTCTACTGGGCGGCCCTCGCCGACGTGGAGCGGCGTGCCGGCCACCGGGCCGCAGCCCTGGAGCACTACGAGCACGCGATCGCGCTTGCCCGCAGCACCGCCGAGCGGGTGGCCTTCGAGCGGCGGATCGAGAGCCTGAAAATCTTTTAGAGGCGCGTCCGGTTTCGGCGCCCGCCATTCGTCGTCCTCCTGAGATCACCCGATCAGTCCAGGAGAGACCGATGCCAGAGCCGTCAACACACCGCATGAAGGGCCTCCGCCGGCGACGGCGCGCTGCGGACCCGACCAGGGCGAGGCAGCCGTGACCGCGGCGGACCTCGGCAACGACTTCGGCGGTGGCACGGCCGCACCACCGGGCCACGTGCGCAGGTGGCGGGCGTTCTCGCTGCTGGCCGTGGCGTACTTCATGACGGCGGTCGACATGCTGATCGTCAACGTCGCGTTGCCGACGATCGGCCGCAAGCTGGATTTCGCGCAGGCGGACCTGCAGTGGGTGGTGACCGCGTACGCGCTCACCTTCGGCGGGTTCCTGCTTCTGGGCGGCCGGGCCGCCGACCTGCTCGGGCGCAGGCGGGTGTTCACGGCCGGGCTGGCGCTGTTCACCGCGGCCTCGCTGGCCTGCGCGCTGGCCACCGGCGGCATCTTCCTGATCACCATGCGGGGCGTCCAGGGCCTGGGCGCCGCCCTGGTGCTGCCTGCCGCGCTGTCGATCGTGATGAACATGTTCACCGAGGGCACCGAGCGCAACAAGGCACTCGGACTGTGGGGCGCCATCGGCGCCAGCGGCGCGACCGTCGGCGTGCTGGCCGGCGGCGCCCTCACCCGCTACGCCGGCTGGCCGTACATCTTCTACCTGAACGTGGTCGTCGGCGGGGTCGCGCTGCTCCTGACGCGGCGTGTGGTGCCGGAAAGCAGGCTGCGCGACGCGGGCCGCCGCTACGATCCGTTCGGCGCCGTCACGGTGACCGCCGCTCTCGTGGTTATGGTGTACGCCATCTCGCAGGCGCCGACCGCCGGGTGGACCGCCCCTCGGACCGTGGCCCTGATCGCAGCGTCGGCGGCCTTGCTGGCCGCGTTCGTGGCCATCGAGGCCAGGGCACAGGCGCCGCTGCTGCCGCTGCGGCTGTTCCGGCTGAGCACCCTCGCCGGGTCCAACGCCGTCGGGTTCCTGCTCGGCGCCAGCTTCTACGGGTACATCTTCATCGGCACCCTCTACATGCAGCAAGTACTCGGCTACTCCGCAATGAACACGGGCCTCGCCTGGCTCATCGTCGGCGTGACCGGAGTAGTCCTCGCCGGACCCGCGCAGATGCTCGTCACGCGCACCTCGGTCAAGCTGGTGTTGGCGGCCGGACTGACCGTGACCGGCGCCGGGATCCTGTGGGCGGCCCAGGCGCCCGCCCACGGCGGCTTCTGGACGAGCCTGGCCGGCCCCTTCCTCCTCACCGGCACCGTCACCTGGATCTTCATTCCGGTATCGATCGGAGCTCTGGTCGGGGTCACCGAACGGGACGCGGGCGTCGCCTCCGGCCTCATCGACTCCTCGCAACAACTCGGCGGCGCGATCGGGATCGCCATCGCCTCCACCGTGGCGGCCACACGCACCCACGACCTCTACGCCCAAGGCCACACCACCACGGGCGCGCTCACTGGCGGCTTCCACACCGCCTTGTGGGTCTGCGGTCTCACCGCCCTAGCCGCCGTCCCGATCGCGATCCGCCTCGTCCGGTCCACCGACATCACCCAGGCCACGACCACCCACCACTCAGACCAGGGAGAACTACCGTGCGCAAACTCATCGAGTCGACGCTCGTCACACTGGACGGCGTGATCGAGGCCCCTGAGCGCTGGGCCCTTTTCGACGCCGAGTCCTCGGCGTACTCGCTCGCGCAACTCGACAACTTCGACGCGTTCGTCATGGGTCGGAAGACCTACGAGGCCTTCTATGCCAACTGGGGTCACGTCAGCGGCAACCCCTACATCGACCGCATCAACGCGATGCCCAAGCACGTCGCATCCCGATCGCTGGCCGAGACGACGTGGAACGCCACCCTGCTGGGTCCCGACCCGTCCGGCGCGATCGCGAAGCTGAAAAGCATGCCGGGCAAGGACCTCATCAAGTACGGCACCACTCGTTTCGACGCCACACTCGTCCAGCACCACCTGATCGACGAGTTCCGCTTCTGGTACATGCCCGTCGTCACCGGCGCGGGGCAACGGCTTTTCGAACACGTGGACACCGCAGGACTGGATCTCAGGCTCACCGGCGAGAAACGACTGCAGAACGGGTCGGTCATCCTCACCTATGTGCCGCGCTGATCTCACGCGGCAGCCCGGCTCCCTCCCCGACGACGTATCACCCATTGAATTCGCGAGACCGAGGTAGCCATCCCAAGTAGGCCGCAGGCACGGTTCTCCAGAAGACCATGGGCTTCAAAGCCCGTCCTCTTGGAGGCCGTGCCTGTCTCCTCACCCCAAGGCCTCCACATAGTCGCGTTATGTCCGTTCTATTCATGCCGGGTCGAGTCGGAGGATCTTGGGGTCCTGGTGGCGTCTTGGGCGTGGGGGCGTGCAGGCGGCTGTGATGCCGGCGTGCCTGGCCGTTTGGAGGATCCCGATGGCGAGCAGATCGTGACTGGCGGGCGATCTGGCCATGGCCGTCAGGGCGCTTCAGGCGCATCCTGTGAAGTGCGCGGAGTGGGCGGGCGTGGCCGGCATGCCGGGTTCTGGCCGGCGAGGAGGAATGCATGGAAAGCGCGCCGAGCAGGACGGCGATGTTCGCGGCCGTGTCGCGTGGATTGTTTCGCCTGGAGACGGCGTCGCCGTGGGTGCTGGACGATGTGCTGGCCCTGGTGCTTGTCGGCCCGGTATGGCAGCAGCTGCGAGACCGGTTCGATCCGCTGTTCCCCGACCCGGTCCGCCGCCAGTCCCGTGCGGCTGTCTGCACCCGCAGCCGGTACGCCGAGGACCGGCTGGCTGCCGGCGCCTTCAGGCAGTACGTGATTCTCGGCGCGGGGGTTGACTCGTTCGCGTGGCGGCGGCCGGATCTGCTCGGCTCGCTGACGGTGTTCGAGGTTGATCACCCTGCCTCCCAGGCCTGGAAGCTCGAGCGGGTCAGGGAGCTCGGCCTGCCGCTCAGCGACTCGCAGGTATTCGTGCCGGTTGATTTCGAGGACGGATCTTTTCAGGATGTTCTGGGCCCGGCCGGGTTCGACTGGGCGCGGCCGGCGATGTTCTGCTGGACGGGCGTCGCCCCCTATCTGACGGCACAGGCGATCGAGTCGACGTTGCGCACGATCGCGACGGCTGCGCCCGGGTCTGAGGTGGTGTTCTCCTACCGGGCCGAGGACTGTGCGCTCGACGACGCGGGGACGGAATTCGCCCGTATCTACACGCCGATCGCGGCTTCTGCCGGCGAGCCTCTTCAGCCTGGCTGGCCGGTATCCGAGATCGAGAGGCTGATCAGCCGGTGCGGGCTCAAGGTCGTGGACCACCCCACACGTGCAGACCTCCAGCAGCGGTACTTCGCCGACCGTCCCGATGGCCTGCGGCCCTATACCTTCGAGACCCTGGTGGCCGCGCGGGTCACCTGAGCGAGCGCAGGCCACGTCGGCAACTTCACCGTCTGCGAGGGCCAGGCGGTGACGATTCGCCACCTCCCGCCGTCCAGCGGCCGGATCTGACACCACAGCGCTGATCGAGGACGGCCGGCAGGTGCATCGCTGGCCTTCGGCGCCGACGTGACGGGTGCCCCGCACCGCCCGTGTCCTGCTGCCTGCCCGGCGGCGGGCAGCCGCGCATCCAGCCAGGACCCGACGGCGGCATCCAGCCGGTCCGCGTCCACGGCTTCCAGCACGCGGCGGATGGGCAGCCTCACCCGGCGGCACGAACCGCCGGGTCAGCGAATCCCGGCGGGCGCCCGCCGCGATCCTGCTCCTCAGCCCACGCCGCACAATCCGAAACCGGCGCGGCGGGTGCCTCGGCGCCGCCGTTCGCCTTTACGCGTGCTGATCACCGGTCGCTGGGTGGCTAGCGGGCGGCGGATCATTTCGCAGTCTGCTGTACATCCAGCCGTCACGCCACCGACCGGCGCGGAACTCCACCGCGCGCAGGACGCCCTCCAGGGTGAATCCGGCCTTTTCCAGCGATTTCTGTTCTGCGATGTTCTCAGGATGGGTGGCCGCCTGGATGCGTTCGGCCGGGGTATGGGTGAACAGGTAATCGCAGAGCATCGCCTGAGCGCGCCAGCCGATGCCACGTCCGCGCCAGTCGGGTAGCAGGGCGATCCCTATCTCCCAGTACCGGGAGACCCCGAATCCCCGCGCCAACCAGCTCACAAAGCCTGCGGCCGTGCCGTCGGCCTCAACAATGAGCCTGCCGTCATCCTCGCCCAGGTAGCCATCGGAGGCATAGCGCCGTGCCGGGGCCTGCGCGTCACGGAACCCCGTCCAGTCCAGGCCGATCAACCTTGGTTCCGTGGCGAAACGCCGGAACATCGCGAGATCGTCCTCGGTGACCGGCCGCAGGCCTATCTCCAGGGCGTTCACCGCGCCACCTCCGATGCGATGCATTCGTCCCCTACGGTCATGTCGCTGGCCCGGACCTTACCTCGCAAGGGCGGCGATCGTTCACGCCCCGGTGGGGGACGCCCTGGTGCGGGCACCAGCGGCCCGTGTCCGCTTCAGGCCACGCAGGAGCCGATCAACTCGACTGCCCTTGTAATGCTTCGACACTATTCTGGTCGATTCATTGTGCCAGGCGATCTGACGAGGATGGACGATGCCGCAGCCAGTTGCCCGCTTCATCGCGGTCCTCGTGCTGGTCTGCGCCGCCGCGTCCGGATGCACCCACCCCGACAGGGGGCAGCATTTGCAAATCGCCGACGACAAGCGCATGTCGGACGGACTCGACGCGTTCTTCTACGAGATCATCCACGTCCTGGACGCAGGCAAGGACGCCTCTGCCCCCAACGGAGGATCCGCACCCTGCGACCAATTCGATGTCACGAACTTTCAGGACGGAGAATTCAGCCCGTACAACATCGCGTCCTTCTCCAGTATCGATGGTGTACCAACGGAGAAGGCGATACCAGCGATCATGCGACTGAAGGCTCACGCAGAGCAGAACGGATGGAAGATCTCTTCCTTCCGGCCCGCAACGGGCACCAGGACGAGCACAGAAATCGCAGGTCACGCATCGGGCTACCGCTACGGTTACGGCTACGGTTTCAGGGTCGAGGCCATGCACGACATGAACCGCATCGTCCTCAGCGTGGGATCGGACTGCGTCAGGGACCCCAGAGACCACCGCCGCACGGTCCCGGACTCGCCCTACTGAATCAGCCGGCGTCCACCTACCGGTCGTACCGCCCCGCACGGATCTCGCTCACCAGCGCCCCGAACGCCCCCCGCCCGAACGCCAACAGAGGCCCGTCCGGGTCCTTCGAGTCACGCAGAGCCACACCCGAGGTCAGCTCCCCCACCTCGACGCAGTTGCCGCCGGACTGGTCGCTGTAGGAACTCTTGCGCCATGAAGCCACCTCAACGCAGGCCCCTCCCGAGGAGTCACTCCGGCTGCTCTTACGCCAGCGGACGGACGACAGGTCAAGTGTGCTCACGGGCTCTCCATGATCGTGCGGATCAGGTTCTCCGAGTCCGCTGCCGACAACGCAGCAGACCGGATCACGTTGAAGAGTACGGTAAGCCCGAGTACATCGTGGGGGTCGGCGAGGATCTGCCCGTGACCGCCCGCTCCATCCACGTAGGCGACGGTTGCGGAACTCTCGAAGCTGAGCAACTGGAATCCTCCGGGTTGAAATTCAGGCTCCCCAACCGGAATTACCTGGATCGACACCTTCGGGTACCTGAGAACATCCAGGAATCGCTTGCACTGCTCCACACGAAATTCGGGCCGTATACCCCGGATGACCGCCTCACGTATCACCAGGAACAGCCACGGAGGGCTGTCCTTCTCAAAGACAGACTGCCGCTCCATTCGTATGGCCAACAAGTCCTCGGCTTTGTCTGCACGTTCTCCAGCACTAAGGACAAAGCGCGCATATTCCTCTGTCTGCAGTAGGCCCGTGACCAGCAGTGGCTCATAGATGCAGATGAGTGCAGCCTCTTTCTCTGCGTCGACGAGCGGCCGAACAGCGTTCGGGATCAGCCCTCGTTTCTGAGCCTCTAGATGCTTCTCCCATATGCGACGGAAGGTCCCACCGGCCTCGTAGTAGGTGTCGAGGTCGTCGGCGAGACCCTCAGACGGGGGCTTCTCGAAGGTCTCGACCTTGGCGAGCCACTGCGGGGTGCAACCGAGAGCCGTAGCGAGCTTGTTGCGGGACGTGCTGCCGCGCCTGGCCCGCAGTTCGCCGACGAACATCTCCTGGTAGGCGGACGGGTTGCTGTCACGCGTGGGTGCCATCGGGTGTCTCCCGGGTGTCGACCGGTTGTGCCGGGGGTGTCATGCCGTCTGGTCGGGGTGCCGACCGGGGGGTAGTCGGTTCGTAGCCGAGAGTAACTTCAGGCTGCCACGCTCGTCCGACGAAATCCGGACCGAGCACAGGAAGCCCCCGTCCATGAACGAGCAGGAACGCGCACGCCTTCAGGAGCAGTACCCCGCCTGGCACATCCGCCGGCCCGAGGGAATGGGGTGCCTCGTGGCGACCCGTCTCGGCCGCCCGCTCACCGAGAGGGAGATCTACCACGGCCTTTGCGCCACCCTCGTCGAGGACACCTACGACTTGCTCAGCGAGGCCCTGGCCGGACAGCGCAAGATCGAGGAGACCCTGTGATCTACGCGCTCGCCATCACCGGCGTCGCGCTCGTCGCGATCTTCGCCGCCTGGATGTCCGTCCTCTTCGTCAGCATGGCCTTCGCCGACAACGGCTACGTCGGGAGGCATCGCGGCCTGCCCGACTCTCCGCCGAAACGGGCGCGGCGGGACCGCCGCACGCCCTATCCCCCGCGCTCCTACCATCGGACGCTCGGCGGGCGACACCCCACGACACCCGACCGCCGTCCTCGTCCCCGGGAGATCGACCGGTCCCGGCAAGCCCGCATGACCGCATAACGCACTCGGCGGATGTCGCCTTACCATGGTTTTCCGAGCAATACCAGAAGCAGAACAGACACCGCTCAATTATGCCCGCCGAGGCCACTGTCGGCCGTTGCGGCCGAAGAATTGAGCGTGTTCTACTGAACGCACTCACTTCCGGACAATGGGCAACGGGGGTCCACCATGTCTTTGAAGCAGAATTCGGATCCGGTCGATCACGGCGCGATGCTGCAGGACTCAGGGCTGCTCCCGGCAAGCGGCTACGGGCCTGATGTCGGATCTACCAGCATTCCCGTCAACGCGCTGGCCCCGGCCTACGAGATCGGTTACAGCCCGGCCGATGACCGGGTCAAGGCCGAGGTCGTGATCAGACAACGGGCGTCCGAGGGCACGAACACTTCGATCCATCTGCGGGCCGGCATCTTCGAGACCAATGCCACTCTGGTGGTGAGCGATCTGGAAGCGGACCGCCGGAGGAAGGCCGAGGCCAGGCTCGGCAGCTATCTGACGGAATTCAGGCACGACTCGAAGAACCGGGTCTATTTCGTCATGCCCGCCGACCTGGCCGAGCGCAACCGGCGTGCCGAGGTGGAGCACTGCGACGATCTCATCTACGCCTACCAGCAGACGCTCGGGGCCCTCGACGCCGCGCTGGCGTCGGTCAGGCCGGTCACCGCCGCGACGAAGGGCCAGGCCGGCGAGCAGATCGCCGCTGCGATACAGGCCGCGCTTCCTCCCCAGCGGGCTCGTCTCGGGCCCGATCCGGCGGCCTGGCGTCAGGAGTACGAGCGCCTGAGCGGCCTCACTCGCGAGCGCGACCAGGCGAGCTGGCACGACTTCGGCCTCGAACTCGTCGATTCCGGGGCCGTTCCCGGCCGCGCCAACCCGACCTACCTGACCGGTGCGAGCCGCGACCCCGCCGGCTTCAAGGTCTGCTACCTGCGCTTCACCACGGGAACCACCGAGATCGGTACCCATTCCACCGCGCAGGTGATCGTCTGACCACCGGCCCCGGAGCAGGTCCGCCACCGATCTGATGGTGGCGGACAGGTTCTGGTCGACGCTCACTCGGCGCCCTCTCACCCTGCTCGTTTCGCGTCGTGATTCCGCGCCGGGGGTGAGCCGGGGGACTTTGCTCGGAGGCTGACAGGGGCGGGGCGGCGGAGTCGTTCACGCCGATTCCAAGCCCGTGCCGCTCGATGGTGCGTCCGACGCCACCCGTCAAGATCATTCTTTACGGGTCTCCCCGAACCGGCGGAACTCCGTCACATCGCGCCGGTGGTGTGGACGAAGTCACGGCACGCCGCAGGACGGCGCCGGACTGCGGTGTGAGCACACGGCTGCGAGCTGAAGGGTCAGCGTGTCCGAGAGCGTTTCCGCCGAACTGCCGGCCGACCTGGAGGAGATGATCGACAGGCACATGGAGCGGCTACGGGCGGCCAACCGGTGGTCGGCGGCGGCGGCCGCGCGGGTCACGGGCGACGGGATCCTCGCCGCCATCCTGTCGCCGGGGGTGGTGCCGGGGGCCGGGGCGCGGCTCCCGGATGAGGCGCCGAGGCCGTCGGGCGCGGCGCCGGAGTGGGACGCCGACGTCGCCCGCGAGGCGATCAGGCGTTCCAACGAGTTGCACGCCGAACTGCGCCGGGAGGCGGTGGAAGTGCTCGCGCGGATGGACGCGCTCCTGCTGACGGACCTGTCCGCCGAGCACCGGGCGGCGGTCTTCGACGCGCGCCACTGGTGGACCGGTCATGTGGACGAGCTCGCGAAGCTGGACTAGCGCGTCGAGCCGTCGCCATGCGGTCCACCATGGCGACGGCTCGCGGCGAACCGGTGTTCAGCCGCCGTACGGGGTCGGCGAGGTGCGGCGGGGCTCCTTGTACGTCGACGGCGGCGACCATTCGATCTTCGCGTCCTTGAATTCGACGGCCGAGGCTCCGGACGGCTTGAGGTTCCGCAGCTGGAGCACCGCTCCCCCGGCGAGCAGCGTGGACATGATGTTCTTGGCCGCGTTCAGGAACTGCGTCAGGCCGTACACCAGGTTGCCGACGGCGGCGATGACGCTGAACGCCAGCGTGGTCGCCGCGATCCGCGCGCCGATGCTCGTCGGCGGGTACGGCACCCGCTGCAGCGCCCACAGTGTCAGGAAGGCGGGCAGGATGGCGACGGCCATGTCACCGAGCGCCGTCCAGTACGACGTGTACGCCTTGGCGACGCTCTCCACCGCCCCGCCGCACGCTTCGGCGTACTTGCGGCAGGTCTCCAGCTGGCGGACGAAGTCGTCCACCGCCCGGGCGAACGCCTCCTGGTCATCGGCGATCCAGTCCTTGCCGGAGTCGGCCTGGAGGCCGCGCATCATCTGGTTGGCCGGCTTGTCGAGGTCGCCGGAGATCCTCGCGCGCCAGTTCGACGACGCCTGGTACATGCCGGGGACGTTCGCGACGCCCACCGCCGCCGCGACGATCGCGATGACGATGAGCGGTTCCTTGCGGGCCACCTGCCGCCAGCTCTTGAGCGCGTCCTCGACCAGCGCGGTCGCGCCGCCCGGCGGGGGCTTGGCCGCCGTCGCCGCCGCGGGCGGGACCGCCGGGCGCGGCGGGAGAGCGGGCCTGGGCGGGACGGGCCTCGGCGGGGCGGCCGGACGGAACGGAGCGGCCGGACGCGGCGGAACTGACGGACGAGGCGGGGCCGCCGGACGGGGCGGGGCCGCCGGGCTCGGCGTGTTCTGCGGCGCCGGCGCCCCCGGGGGACGGCCCCAGGCGATGCGCGGGTCCGGCGGCTGGTTCGGAGTGGTCATCTCATTCTTCCTTCATCCGGCGGGACGCGGCGGCCCGGCTCACTGGTAAACGGCGGGGCCGGTGATCCGCACATCCCGCCCGCCCGGCCCCTCGACGACCTTCGGGGTGCTGTAGTCCTCGGCCGCGCGCCACACGCGCTCGATTCCCTCGAGGGCCTCGCCCCATTCGTCCATCAGTTCCATGGCGTCATTCATGAAACGACGCATGTCGTTCTGCACCGCCGCGTAGGCGTCCGCCAGGAACGCCAGCCCGACCACGCCGAACGCGACGCCGCCGACGTCGGTGTCGTCCACCTCGTCGCGGATGCCGCGGAACAGGGGCTTGGCCTCGGTCAGCACCTGCCGCCGAGTCCGCTCGATGCCCTGGGAAGTGACGTACTTTTCCTGCCCACCAGGTGCCATGCCCCTTTGCTACCGCACCGCGACGGCGGCCGACAAGAAATTCCACGACCCCGATGATCTTTCTTTCCGGCGTCAGTGGATCAACATGAACAATTGGCTGGTCATTCTCCGGAACGACATCTTCGATTGGTCGGATCACCGTACCGACGGCATCCGGCGAAAGGAATCTGATGTTCGACTTCGACCCCGCGCGTTTCCGCCCCGAGGACGTGGAGCGGCTGGCCGCGCAGGCCGACGAGGCGCTCGGCCGGCTCTCCGCGTCGACGGAGGAGATGGCGTCCCTCACGGCGACCGGCGAGGCCGCGGACGGGCTGGTGAAGGCCGCGGTCGACTCGTCCGGCCGGATCAGGCGGATCGCGCTCAACCCGCGGGCGATGCGGATGGACAGCGAGTCCCTCTCCGAAGCGCTGATCGAGGCGATCGGCGCCGCGCAGGACGACGCGCGGGACCGCATGCAGGAGATGGTGGCCGAACTGATGGCCGCGACCGGGCTGCCCGCGAAGGTGGACACCGAGGCGGTGCTGGAGAAGGTCGACGCGATCGGCGACGCGGCGCGGCGCCGGTTCGACGAGCATCACGACGACCTTAACGAGGTCCGCCGCACTTTCCCCTGACCTCCGGGCCCGCGCGGGGTCAGGTGGCCGGGCGGAGGAGGTTCAGGACGTCGGCTAGGGGCTGCTGCATGTCGACGGTGCGGTCCGCGAGCCATTGCAGCTGGATGCCGTCCGCGACGGCGAGGAGCAGGACGGCGAGGCGTTCGGCGGGGATGTCGGTGCGCATCGCGCCCTCGTCCATGGCCTTCTGGATGTGCTCGACGGCGGCCTTGCGCAGGATCTCGTAGCGGCGGGGGAAGAAGTCGTGGGCCGGGTGGTCGGGGTCGCCCGCCGAGGCGGCCATGGAGACGAACAGCTCGACGAGGCCGGGGGTGCGCATGCCCTGGCCCATGACGTCGAGGGTGTCCTCGACCAGGTCGAACTCGGGGTGGCGGGCGCGCTCGGTCTCGTCGCGGACGCGCAGGACCTGGGTGAGCAGGTCCTCCTTCGACTCGAAGTAGTGCATGATCCCGGGCAGGCTCAGGTCGCAGCGGGCGGCGACCTTGCGCAGCGAGGTGCCCCGGTAGCCCTCGTCGGCGAAGATCTCCAGCGCGGCCCGGAGGATCTCGGCCCGTTTCGCCTCGCCCTTGCGGTAGGGGCCGCGTTTCGCCATGGTCCTCACCCTACCGAGGTCAGCGCCAGTCGATCTCGGTCGAGCGCAGGGCCGTCAGGCCGCGCTCCCGCCACAGGACGGACTGGACGGCGAGGCGGTCCCGGTAGTCCTCCCAGGACGGCGGCGACGGCGACCAGGCGGCCTCGGCGACGCCGGGCAGGCGCGGAAGGAGCAGGGCCGTGTGGTCGTCGAAGCCCTGGAACCGCTCGGCGAACAGGGTGGCCTCGACGCCCGCGATCCGGTCGGGGGCGAGGCCGTAGGCGGACGGGTCCCAGGACGCGGCGTACCGGACGTCGCGGGGCCGGTACGCGAAGCCGAGGCGCGCGGCGAACTCGGCCTGGTCGGCCGGGACGACCGACGGATCGTAGGGCCGGTCGAGGTAGAGGTGCGACTGCGGGGACAGCAGGACGCGCCCGCCGCCGCGGACGATGCGGTCGAGGTCGCCGTCGGTCGGCGCGAAGAACCTGGTCAGGGCCTTGGTGCGGGCGAGGGTGTGACCGGCGGCGAGGAGGTCGGGGCGCGCGTCCAGCTCCTCCTCGGTCTGCGGGAGGTCCATCATCGGGACGTCCACCCAGAACTGGGCGAGGTCGCCGGGCCCGATGCCGGCGCGGGACGACTCCTGCCAGCCGATGGGCCGCTTGCCGGCGACGCGCAGCGCCTCGCGGGCGAGGCGGACGGCCTCGGTGAACGACGCCTCGTCCGCGCCGAGCGCCTCGTCCCCGCCGAAGTGGACGAACGGGCCGGAGGTGAGCCGGGCCGTCTCCGCCAGCACGTCCACGATGAACGCGCGGGTGTGCGGGTCGTGCGGGTCGAGGGGCGCCGGGAAGGGCGCGTCGGCCGGGTACCAGGACGGCCGGGGCAGCGTGCCGAGGCCGGGGTGGGCGCGCAGGGCGGCGGCGCTGTGGCCGGGCAGGTCGATCTCGGGGACGACGGTGACGTGCCGCGCGGCGGCGTACTCCTGGAGCGCGGCGTACTCGGCGGCGCTGTAGTGCGGGGTCCCGGCGGTGAGGGCGGGGCGGGTCGCGATGTGCAGCCGCCAGCCCTCGTTGTCGGTCAGGTGCAGGTGCAGGACGTTGAGCTTGTAGAGCGCGGCGAGGTCGATGAGGCGGCGCAGGTCGTCCGGTGCGATGAAGTGGCGGGCCGGGTCGACCATGAGGCCGCGCCAGGCGTGGCGGGGCCCGTCGTCGATGACGCGGCACGGCGTTTCCGGTGTTTCCGCGAGGATCTGCAGCACGCCGGCGGCCGCGCGCGCGATGCCCTGCGGGGTGCGGGCCGTGCAGGTGATGCGGTCGGGTTCGACGGTGAGGCGGTAGCACTCGTCGGTGTCGCCGGACGGCTGGACGCCGATGGCGGCGGGCTTCAGCGGGACGTCGCCCAAGGCGAGGACGATCTCTCCGGCGCCGGCGCCGGCGCCGGCGCCGGCCCCGCCGCGCAGGTGCGGGGCCAGGACCTGCGCCGTCGCGTCCAGGGACGGGTCGTCCGCACGGACCTGCCAGGGGCGGTCCGTCCGGCACACGCCTTCCGCCGCCACCTGGCGGACGGGCGCTGGGATCAACGCTGCCTCCTCGGCCGGGTTCTTCGGACGCGTCGGACGCTACCATGAATGCCGATCGATGTATGGTTTTCGCGCCACGCCCCCCGAACGAAAGGCCGAGCATGCCGGCAGACGCATTCGCCCTCCCCCGCGGCTTCCTGATGGGCGCCTCGACGGCGGCCCACCAGATCGAGGGCGGCAACACCGCGAGCGACTGGTGGGCGTTCGAGCACGCGTCCGGCACCCGGGTCCGCGAGCCCAGCGGCGACGCCGCCGACAGCTACCACCGCTGGCGCGAGGACATGGACCTGCTCGCCGGACTCGGGTTCAACGCCTACCGGTTCAGCGTCGAGTGGGCCCGGATCGAACCGGCCCGCGGCGAGATCTCCCACGCCGCGCTCGCGCACTACCGGCGCATGATCGAAGGGGCCCGGGAGCGCGGCCTCGAACCCGTCGTCACGCTGCACCACTTCACGTCCCCGCACTGGTTCGCCAAGTCGGGCGGCTGGACGGCGCCCGACGCGACCGACCTGTTCGTCCGGTACATGGAGGCGGTCGCGCCGATCCTGGACGGCCACGTCCGGCACGCCGTGACCATCAACGAGCCGAACATGCTCGCGCTCATGCACGCGGTCCGCCGCGACTTCGACGCCGACTACGCCCGGCTGGAACCCGACGAGGCCGTGGGCGACGGCCTGATCGCGGCACACCACGCGGCCCGCGACGTCCTGCACCGCCTGCTCCCCGGCACCGCGATCGGCTGGACGATCGCGAACCAGGTGTACCAGCCGGCGGAACCGGGCGCGGAGGACGCCTGCCGCGCCCACGCCTGGCCCCGCGAGGACCGCTACATCGAGGCGGCGCGCGGCGACGACTGGATCGGCGTCCAGTCCTACAGCCGCACGCGGGTCGGCAAGGACGGCCCGCTGCCCGTCCCCGACGACGCCGAGAAGACGATCCCCGGCTGGGAGTACTACCCGGAGTCGCTCGGCGAGGCCGTCCGGCACACCGCCGGGATCGTCGGGCCGTCCGTGCCGATCATCGTCACCGAGAACGGCATCGCCACCGCCGACGACGCGCGCCGCGTCGACTACACCACCGGCGCGCTGCGCGGCCTCGCCGCCGCCCTGCGCGACGGCGTCGACGTGCGCGGCTACCTGCACTGGAGCGCCCTGGACAACTACGAGTGGGGGTCCTACGAGCCGACGTTCGGGCTGATCGCGGTCGACCGCCGCACCTTCGCCCGGACGCCGAAGCCGTCCGCCCGCTGGCTCGGCGCCCTGGCCCGCTCCGGCGAGATCCCCGCCGGCTGACCGCGCCCGTCAGACGAGCTGCTCCAGTTCCCGGTCGTCCGCCTCGGGCACCGAGATGGTCACCAGGCCCTCCCTCCAGGCGAAGATCGCCAGCTGCGTGCGGTCGCGCAGGTCGAGCGCCCGGAGCAGGGCCGACACATGGGTCTTGATCGTGGGGAGGCTGAGCTGCAGCCGGTCGGCGATCTCGGTGTTGGCCAGGCCCTGGCCGATGTGCGCCAGGATCTCGGTCTGCCGGCGGGTCAGCGTCTCCGCCCACGCGGACTCGCGGAACGCCCGGACGCCGGCGGCGTTCCCGCGGAGCCGCTGGACCATCCAGTGGGCGACCATGGGCGGCAGGACCCCGCCCCCGTCCGAGACGGCGCGCAGCGCTTCGAGCAGTTGCGCCTTCGAGCTCCGCTTGAGCATGATGCCGCCGGCGCCGGCGTGCAGCGCCTCCATCGCGAAGGCGACGTCCTCGGACGCCGTCATGGCGAGCACCGCGCAGCGCGCCTTCGCCCGCGCGCGCCTGATCATCGACAGGACGTCGCAGCCCGCCATGTCGAGGTCGATCACGAGGAGGTCCGCGCGCATCCGCATGAAGCAGCCGGCGGGGCCGTTCCCGGCCATCTCTCCGACGATCTCGACGCCGTCGACCGACGACAGCAGCGCGACCACGCCCGACTGGAACACGTCCCCCTCCCCCCAGAAGATCACCCTGGTCACGGGCGGCCGTTCCGCGCTCTCGTCCCCCGGTGCGAGATCGCTCCGTGCTGAATGCCGGTCTGCGGAAAAGGCGTTTTCAACGTCCAATTGGAACGTTCGCTCAATCCCCAGAGAGTGTGCCATGGGAGCCCCCGTATAACGGCAGTACTTTCCAGAAAACCATGGAACTCGTTCATGCTAGGTCTTACAGACATGGATGTCTATTAGACTCTGCGCGTGACAGACGTCACAGCGGCGGTGAATTGGCCGCACAAAGCAGTGATCACCTGCGGGGTCCCGTCGATGGCCTACTCCGGACAGAACAGACCCGAACCGGCATGGAAAGCGAACGGGACGACTTCCGGGCCGGACGCGACAATCATTCCAGCCGCTTTGCGATATCGGGAAAGCGATTCCGTGGAACAACGGCGCCGGCCGGCCGGGTCCGGTGC